>NZ_JACVPH010000010.1:0-20244 GCF_018882015.1 Polynucleobacter sp. JS-Fieb-80-E5
TCAAAATCCCAACGATTTGGGTCTCTGTAAATCGTGACTTCTTCATATTGATTCTCCTGTTGTAAATACTGCCATAAACAACAGAAAACTCAACTTTTTAAATGTACGAATCTAAGGGGATACTACAGTAACGCCTTAATTCTAAAAACCAGATCCAGATCTCGGATTTTGATTATTGTGACCTAGTAGTGCACCCATCATTGTGTACAAGGCAGCGCCTGACATTGATACTGCAAAAATCCCTGAAAAAGAGATGATGATGGGCAGAATGCGCCACTGCTCTGTTAACTTGTAATCACCATATCCAACAGTCGTATACATTTCACCGGCAAAGTAAAAGGTTTGTGGGTTGGTTGGGAACACCTTTAAGGCTACGCAAATGTAGGCCCAAACTACGATTTCAGCTAAATGGATAGCAATAACCAAGAGTATGGCTGCGAAATACGACAGAAAGCTTGCTCCAACAATGCGCCGTCTAGTCATGGCTTGATCGATAGCATGAAATGCACTAGCAATACCCAGAACAGCAACCGCATGAACAGCTAGCATCAGGCATGCACTTACAACAATCACCCAGATCTGACCATTGCCCATATCTGCATTGATTTCATTGAATAGGGTTGCAAAGCTAGGAAGGTCAGTATTTTGAAAAAGGCTAAGCATGATCGTTCTTGAGTGGGTTGGACTACAAAAATATCTTATTTGACATAATAATGATTATACGCAGAAAGGTATATCAGGATTTGAGTTGACTAAGGGCCTTTGGCACTATATAAGGTTGCTTATAGAGCTTCTGCCAGCGTGAACTCAAGCCTTCCGCAATCCATGGTTTCTCATAAATCAGCGCAATATCAATAGCCGTAAATCCTTGTGAGTTGCGTAATTGGAGATCAGCCCCCTTATCCAGCAATAACTTAACCAATGCCTCATTGCCAGACTGAACCGCCATCATTAAGGGCGTTGTATTGCTTGGGCTAAGAGCATCAACAATAGCTCCGTTGGCGATTAAATATTGGGCAATCTCTAGATGACCTTTTGCACATGCGTAATGTAAAGGCGTCCAGCCTATGTGGTTAATTTGCGCTTTATGTTGCTGTACGAGGCTTTTAACAAGCGGTAAATTGCCATCTATGGATGCAATCATGAGTGGTGTTTCACCGAATTTATTGGAAATATCCACATCAGTAGCCTTATTAGCCACCAGAAACGTGATGACATCCTCAGACTTGTCCTTAATGGCTAGATTCAGCATTAGCTCGCCCCTGGCATCGATTGAATTCGGGTTAACGCCTTTGGATACTAGGGATCTAACGGTAGAGACATCGTTGAATTTGGCTGCTTTAGCAAAATCAGCAATATCAGCGTCGGATTGAGCTAATGCGAAGTTATTTAAGCTTAGGAAGAAGCAAAAAATACAGACAATTATCTTAATTTTATTTCTCATGAAAATTTTCTATCTATTTGAAAACATTCATAAAAATTACTTGAAGTTTGTTTAGCTAGGTCATCAATGGATACGCTTTTAAGATCGGCAATAAATTCACCGACTTTGGATACCCATGCAGGCTCATTTGTCTTGCCGCGATATGGAATGGGTGCTAAATAAGGCGAATCTGTCTCAATGAGCATTCTATCCAAGGGTACTTGTTTACAGGTTTCTTGGAGTTCTTTAGCGCTTTTGAAGGTCACTATCCCTGAAAAGGAGATAAAAAATCCCATTTCCATGGCCGCCTTTGCAACATCGTAGGATTCGGTAAAGCAATGCATCACCCCACCAATTTGATGGGCACCCTCCTCTTTGAGGATTTTGATGGTGTCCTCAGAGGCAGACCTTGTATGGATGATGAGAGGTTTCTTGGATGCGATGGAAGCTCTGATATGGGTTCTAAACCGCGCTCGTTGCCATTCCATGGACTCATAACTACGATCTCCCATACGGTAGTAATCAAGTCCAGTTTCGCCAATTGCAACGATTTTAGGGTGCCTTAAAGCCGTCTCAACCAGAAAATCAAAGGTAGGCTCAGGGGTGTCTTCGTAATCAGGATGAACGCCAACAGACGCAAAGAGGTTGGGATGATCTTGCGCCAATTTGAGTACATTAGGAAAGTCCGGCAAATCAACCGATACACACAAAGCGTGACTCACTTTGGCCGACTCCATATTGCCCAATACTTCCGGCAAACGGGATTGAAATTCTGGGAAATCGAGGTGGCAATGGGAGTCTATGAACATGACTCGTTATTTTAGACTGCCTGGGTTGATTCTATGAGCCAAAAATCTGTTGGTATTGGGAAAGCAATGCTTCTAACTGGATGCGGTTGGCTAGAGGATGATTTTCATGGCGACGAGCCTGGATGAGCGCCTTCCATAGCTGGAGCATTTTTTGAACATTCACTGCTTTTGAAAGGCCCTGAAGCGTAGATATGTGCTTTGGGTAATACCGTGGAGCAGCACCTTGGGCAACTGACTGCAAATCTGAGATCCAGCGCTGCATGCTTGCCAAAAGAAAGCCATATTGAGCCTTGTATGTCTTCTCGGCTGTATCTAACCAATTTATTCCCGCACCCTGAGCCATCGATTGCAATAAGTAGCGTGATGCCTGAATTGATATCGTGAGCTCATCCTTCTCATCTTTATTGTGTCTTGCGATCAAAGAGCTCAACACTGAGAATGGCGCCCCACCCTGCTCATCGTAGATAGTCTCGACATCCCCATCATTTACTTTTAGGCCGTCAATAGTATTCAGTTGTGTTTTTAGCCAAGCCAATCCTTGCTCACGATCAGGGCGTGGTGCAGTCAGAAGTCGGCAGCGAGATCTAATCGTAGGTAAAACGCGATCAACACGATCGGCTAACAATATAAAGATGGTGTTAGCTGGAGGCTCTTCTAGAGACTTTAATAAAGTGTTAGCGGAGTCTGTGCGCAACATTTCTAAGGGATAAATCAATATCACTCGATTGCCACCACGATGTGAGCCAATTGAAAGATTTTCTATGGCATGACGGGTTTCTTCAATGGAGATATTTTTCTTCTCCTTTTTTTCGCTTGAATCACTGTCATCATCACGTGCCGCTTTACCTCTTTTAGGTGCATCGTCACCTTCATAATCAGCGTGAGGTAGAAGCTTTCGATGCGTTTCAGGAACTAAAGCAATAAAGTCCGGATGGTTGCCCGTATCAAACCAGTGGCAGGCTTCGCATTGATTGCAGGGTTTTATTGCTGCATTTGAATTCTCGCAAAGAAGTGCCTTAGCAAGTTCAACAGAGAACGCAAACTTACCGATACCGGACTGGCCGTGCAACAAAATCGCATTGGGGAAGTTGGCAAAATCCAAACTTTCCCATAATGGTTTAAGCCAAGGCGCCATCAGATTATCTTGCTTCACTTAAATCGCAATCTGAATAAGTTTCAGACCGTCCCAAATAGCTTCAGGGGTTTTTGTTGCATCGACTAGATGAAAGCGTGATGAATCATCATTGGCTCTTCTCAAGTATTCCTGACGAACTCTTTCGAAAAAATCTAGATCCATTTTTTCAAATTTATCTGGGGCTCGAACCTTGGAGCGACGAGCCTCCGCAATCTCACCAGGTAAGTCAAAAAGAATTGTTAAGTTGGGTTGCAAAAGTGAACCATCGGGGCGACCCTGAACCCAGCGTTCTAATTCATTTAACTTTAACAAGCTCAAGCCGCGACCACCACCTTGGTAGGCGAAGCTAGCATCTGTAAAGCGATCTGAAATTACAATCTTTCCTGCCGACAGCGCCGGCTCAATAACCTGTGCAATATGTTCACGACGTGCAGCAAACATTAATAAGGCCTCAGTCTCCAAATTCATGGGGGCATCTAAAAGTAGGTTGCGTAATTGCTCGCCCAAACCAGTACCACCAGGTTCACGTGTCATCACCACCTCTTTGTTTGGGTAGCGTTCTTGCATCAAATTTCTAAAGGCATCAACGTGCGTACTTTTTCCTGCGCCATCGATACCTTCGAAACTAATGAAATATCCGTTTTGTGCTGATGTCATAGTCAAATGAATTTAGTTGGCGCCCTTCCCAGGCGCAATTTTGCGTTGGTACCGATCTACTGCTGACTCATGCTCTTTTAAGCTTTGAGAAAAGTGACTACTACCATCACCCTTTGCTACGAAAAATAAGGCCTCACTTTTAGCGGGATGCGCAGCTGCCAAAATAGACTCTTTACTGGGCATAGCGATGGGGCTGGGAGGTAAACCTTTGTGCATATAGGTATTGTAGGCAGTGTCTTTGCGTAAATCCGCTTTCCGCAAATTTCCATCAAATTTAGGTCCTATTCCGTATATAACCGTGGGATCGGTTTGAAGGGGCATTCCCTTATTTAGTCTATTTGCAAATACCGCAGAAATCATATCCCGATCGCTTACGCGGCCAGTTTCCTTTTCGACGATGGAAGACAGAATTAAGAGTTCATAGGGTGTTTTTAAGGGAAGCCCAGGCTCCTTTTGTTCCCAAGCCTGGTCTAGCTGCTTTTGCATGGCTTGTGCGGCTCGGCGATAAATATTTAAATCCGGTTCATCTGGGTCAAATATATAGGTATCAGGAAGAAAAAGTCCTTCATCACTGGGGTAGCTAAGATTGAGGGATTGCAGCAAATTCTTATTGCTCATACCCTTGGTTTGATGGATGAGAGCTGGGTGCATATCGATGATGCTCCGCAGTTGCCAGATAGACATACCCGGAATAATTGCAATACTTTCCCTCACTCGGTCACCGCGTGCTATTTGCAGTAACACTTTTCCGAGGCTCCCTCCTACTGGAAGCATATAGGTGCCAGGCTTTAGTTTTGATCCCACGAAAATACTTCTAGCGCCAACCTGGATAGTGAATTTATTGATCGATAAGCCTTGCTCACCCAACTGATCGGCAATGCTAGAAAGGCGTGAATTCGGATTAATCTTCACTTTATAAACAGGTGCGCTATCGACATTGGGAGTGTTGGGCACCACTGGCAGTAAAAAAATACCGCCATAAATTAGACCTAGGAAGATTAACAGAAGGGCAAACCAATACTTGAGACCTCGATCTTTTGACTTTTTCTTAATAAATAGAGATCTGCTCTGAATTTTTCTGCTCATCAGGCTATGATAAAAGGGTCATGATAAATACCCCAAAAATTGAGCAAAACTGGCTAAATAACCCCACTTCCCTACCCTGCAATTTGCCGCAGTGGGGATTAATCCTGGTTGAGGGCTCAGATGCTGCAAGTTTTTTACAAAATCAATTAACAAATTCAGTATTGGGGATTAACCGCACCCTACCATGTCAAATAGCCCAAAATTTTTCGGGTGTCCGCCTAGCAGGTTATTGCAGCCCTAAAGGGAGATTGCTTGCAAGCGCATGGCTTGGATTGTTTCCATCTGACGAGAACGCCGAAGATCGCTTTGCTTTATTTATCTCAAAAGATATTGCCGCAAGTACAGCAAAACGTTTATCCATGTTTGTACTGCGCTCAAAGGTCAAAGTTACCGATGTATCTGAGGATTGGATTATTTCTGGACTGCATTGTTCTGAGGAACAGATTGTCGAGTTCAAGCTTGATCCTGGCGCTATAGCTTTACGTATGCCCGATGTTTTGGCAAGCAATCAATCGGTTGCCCGTCTTTTGTTTGCAATCCCTGTTGATGAACAATCAAGTGCGCGTGATTCTAGTGAAATGCTTCAAGCATGGAATGCGCTTGAGGTCTTAAGTGCCATCCCTAGAATTGTTCAAGCAACACAGGAGCAATTTGTGCCTCAAATGATTAATTTTGAATCTGTGGCCGGAGTTGATTTTAAAAAAGGGTGTTATCCAGGTCAAGAAATCGTTGCTCGCAGTCAATATCGCGGTGCCATCAAGCGTCGACTACAAATTGCCCGTATAGATATCAGTAGCTCAGATGAAAACCTACCCATGCCGGGCGTTGAACTTTTCCACTCCAATGACCCCTCCCAGCCAGCAGGAATGGTAGTTTTATCTGCACATTCCCCAGGGTATGGTGACCGCATTGACCTTCAGGTCGAGTGCAAGTTAGAGGCGCTTGAAAATGGGGAAATTCATCTTGGTAGCGCTGAAGGACCTGTGTTAAAAATAGATTTATTGCCCTACCCTTTGCTCGAAATTTAATAACCCTTATGTGCCTTATTCTCTTCGCTTGGAATTCTCACCCAGAATATTCGCTGGTGGTAGCAGCAAACCGTGATGAGTTTTATGAGCGCAATACCGATGGCGTTTCATGGTGGTCTGAACATCCTCATGTTTTGGCAGGCAGAGATCGGGCTGATGTATTGGGCAGTCCTGGCACCTGGCTTGGATTTACCAAGACCGGAAAATTTGCAGCCCTAACAAATGTTCGAGCGCCTAGCGAAAAAAATCCCGATTCTAGAACGCGTGGTGAACTATCTTTGATGTACCTCACCGGCAATGAGCGCCCTTCTGAATTTATCCAAGGCAATGCTAAACGTTTTCAGCAATACAACGGCTTTAATCTTTTAATGGCAGATTTAAGTGACCCTGCCAATGCCGAAATGCATTGGGTAAGCAACCGGATGATGATGGGGCAAAGTATTCGTCCACGTAAAGTATTTCCACAGCAGATGTTAGAGCCAGGAGTTTATGGTTTGTCCAATGCCATGCTTGATACCCCGTGGCCAAAAGTAAATCATCGTATAGCCTCATTTGCTCAGGCTTTGGCCATGGATCAAGGACAACTTAAAAATGCAGATCCATATTTAAAGCTATTGGCGGATACCCATCACGCCAGTGACAACGAACTTCCTAACACGGGAGTTAGTCGTGAATGGGAGAAGGCACTCTCACCAGCGTTTATTAAAACTCCGGCTTATGGAACGCGTTCAAGTACAGTTTTAAGGGTGAGGAAAGACGGCCAGTTTGAGATGGTGGAGCGTCGCTTTGATGCTTCAGGAACTGTAGGCCATGACGTTGTTACAGGTGCCCTTAGCTCTGCATCAGATTCAAATTTATCCGTCTAGCATTATTCAGATCGACCATCATCGTTTATAACTCGATCACCATCCGCATTACGAGCTACTAAGCGCTTCAGATACTTGAAGGTGCCGGTAGACATGCAGCAAATTTCACCTTGATCGTTATAAAGCTTGGCCTCGCAAAAAGCCATTGTTGCTGTTCTGCGAACCGTATCAGCCTTGACTCTCAGCACACCGGTTGCAGCTTGCATGAAATTATTCTTCATTTCAATGGTCACCACACTGCGATCACCGGGATCGCCGGAACGTGCTGCAACAGCCATAGCCACATCCATCAGCGTTAATAAAACACCTCCATGCGCCACTTCCCAGGTGTTGTTATGCTCGGGTTTGAGGGCCAGCAAAATCTCCCCTTTGCCCATTTCAGCGCTTAAACAACGAACACCCAAAAGCTTTAAAAAAGGCACATTCAATTCCTCGCCTAAATTAGCTAACTGGGTCTGTGGATTCATTTGGACTTGTTTGTTCATAGATTAATTTTAGAGCCATGCACGTGATTTAGTAAATCCACCTAGAATACCTCTATGGCCTTTACTTTACGCGGCGATGATGCCTGCCAAGCAACCCTCCCCACCCCGATACCCAATCCCTACTGGGTCGCATTTTCACCCTCATCTGCCAAATTGGTGGGTATCGACCTGGACGAAAATAATCTTCCCGTAGATAAAACATGGCTAGAGGTATTGTCTGGGAACGGTTTAAATACAACCAATCATCAATTTCCAAATCCTATAGCAACAGCCTATAGCGGACATCAATTTGGTGTGTGGGCTGGTCAACTGGGTGATGGACGCGCAATATTGTTAGGCGATATTGCTGAGCAAGAATTACAGCTCAAAGGAGCTGGGATAACGCGATTCTCCCGTATGGGTGATGGTCGCGCTGTTTTGCGCTCATCTATTAGGGAATTCTTATGCAGCGAGTCAATGTATGCTTTGGGAATTCCAACTACAAGAGCGCTATCAATTGTTGGCTCAGACATGCCTGTCAGAAGGGAAACTTTAGAGACTGCAGCCGTTTGTGCTCGTTTGGCGCCAAGCTTTATTCGGGTTGGACACTTTGAGCATTACGCTTCACTACAAAATCATGCAAGGTTAAAAGAGCTCGCAGATTACCTCATAGAAATACATTACCCAGAATCCCTGCAGGCTAAGGAGCCCTATTTAGATTTATTCAAAAGAATTAGTGCGCGCAATGCCGAATTAGTCGCTCAATGGCAGGCTGTGGGCTTTTGTCATGGAGTTCTCAATAGCGACAATATCAGCGTACTTGGATTGACGATTGACTATGGCCCTTTTGGATTTTTAGACCAGTTTCAGATCGATCATATTTGCAACCATAGCGATCAAGGTGGTCGTTATGCCTACCATCGTCAACCACAAATCATGCATTGGAATATGGCATGCTTGGCCAGCGCTATGATTCCATTGCTCGAGCTCCGCCATAGCGAAAAAGAAGCGCAAGAGCAATTACGTGCCGCCCTTGAGGAGTTTCCGGTTATTTATGCGAATAATTGGCAATCGTTGTTTCGTAAAAAATTAGGATTTAGTACGGAGCAAGATGGGGATGTCGCTCTGATTGAGCGATCATTACAGGCAATGCATGATTCAAAAGTAGATTTCACGAACTTCTTTCGCAACCTTGGAAAGCTCAACTCAGATCTGTCTATTTCGCAGATTACCTTAAGAGATGATTTTATTGACCGTGATGCAATTGATCTTTGGTTTGTTGATTATTTAGCTCGCTTACGGAGTGAATCTAGCATTGATTCAGAGCGACACCTAGCAATGAATCGGGTAAACCCAAAATATATTCTACGAAATCATCTCGCCCAGTTTGCCATTGAGCAGGCGCAGAAAAAAGACTTTTCTGAGGTATCAAAGCTTCTTAAGATTTTAAGTAGCCCCTTTGATGAGCAGCCAGATTTTGCTTCTTACTCACTAGCTCCACCGCCTGATATGGATATGGTCGAAGTAAGCTGCTCCTCATAGGCGTTTTATAAGAAAATCATATTATTGGAGTCAACATGAAAAAAACAGATCAAGAATATAAGCAGTCATTAAGTGATATAGAGTATCGAGTCACTCGAGAAGCAGCAACCGAGCGGCCTTTTACAGGCAAGTACTGGGATCATTGGGACAAGGGTCGCTATCAGTGTGTTTGCTGTGGTACGCCACTCTTTTTATCAGAGACCAAATTCGATGCTGGTTGCGGATGGCCAAGCTATTACGCCCCAGAAGTTGCATCCTCTATTAAAGAAATTCGAGATACTACTCATGGCATGATTCGCACCGAAGTACGTTGCGCAAATTGCGATGCCCATTTAGGTCATGTATTTGAGGATGGCCCTATGCCAACCGGTTTGCGCTACTGTATTAACTCGGCTTCCTTGAGTTTTGAGCCAAGCGGCAATGCTATTCCCGCAAAATCGAAAGAGTAAGTAAATAGCTGGATAATCACTTTATGAAATTTTTATTCGACCTTTTCCCCATTATTCTCTTCTTTGTCGCCTTTAAGCTTGGTGATATATACACAGCGACCATCGTAGCCATGGTTGCCACAATCGGACAGATTCTTTGGGTCTACTACCGCCATCGCAAAATCGATGCCATGCAATGGATAAGTCTGGTCATGATTGTTGTGTTTGGTAGCCTAACGATCTTCTTGCATGACAAAACTTTTATTCAATTGAAGCCAACAGCTCTTTACTGGCTCTTCTCAGGCGCACTATTCATTAGCGCTCAGTTTTTTCAAAAGAATTGGATCCAAGTGTTAATGGGAAAGCAGGTAACGCTTAAAGCAGAATCTGCGCATTCAGTTTGGCATGGCCTCAATATGGCTTGGGCTATATTCTTTTTTATCATGGGTGCACTTAATCTTTATATTGCTTTTGAGTACTCAGAAGAAACTTGGGTTAACTTTAAATTATTCGGCAGCACTGGCCTCCTATTGCTTTTTGTCATTCTGCAAGGAGTTTGGCTCTCCAAGCACATGGAGCATCCAAGCGAATGAGCATCAATCAACTACGAATTGCCGCTTTCGATGAAGATCTACGCAAAGCTTTTCAGGTACAAGCCTTAAAGATTGAAGATGAAAGTCATCTTCATGCTGGCCATGCGGGCGCAGCTAGTGGCGGCGGTCACTTTAGACTGGAAATTGTTGCGCCAGAGTTTATGGGTTTGAGCCTAGTGGCACGCCATAGGGCTGTTTATGCGGCCTTGAATCGCCATATTCCCAAGGAAATTCATGCTTTAACCATTGCCGCCCTAGCCCCAGACGAAGTTGCTGTCTAGGGCTACTTTAGAATGGCTCTATTCCCTTTAATTTAATTATCAAAACCATGATCAATAAACGTCAAATACTCTCAATCAGCCTTCTTGGAGCTGCTCTTTTATCTGCAAATGCAATCGCACAAAATGCCGTCATCGTGAATGGCAAAGCGATTCCTAAAGCCCAATTAGATAAGCTAGTTCAACGTTCAGGCCAGCCCGATAATCCTCAGGTACGCGATCAAGCTCGTGAGATGTTGGTAACCCGTGAATTGGTATTGCAGGAAGCTGACAAGCGCGGCGTCATTCAGAATGAAATGGTACGCGAGCAATTAGAGCAAGCACGCATGGGAGTTTTAGTTGGCGCTGTATTTGAGGATTATATTGAAAAAGAAGGTGTTGCAGAAGCTGATCTGAAAGCCGCTTATGAATCTGCAAAGGCGCAATACACTGGTAAGGAATATCACGTAGAACATATCTTGGTAGAAAAAGAAGCGGATGCCAAGGCAATTACTGCGCAGCTTAAGGCAGGCGCTAATTTCGAAGAAATCGCTAAGGCAAAGTCGCTCGACCCTGGCTCTGCTAAAAATGGCGGCGATCTAGGTTGGGTTAGCGATAAAGCATTGGTGCCAGAGTTTTCTAAGGCAATGGTTCAACTCAAAAATGGGCAAATTACTGACAAGCCTGTGAAGTCACAGTTTGGTTGGCACGTCATTAAAGTGATTGACTCTCGCGATATTCAAGCCCCAAGCTTTGAAGAAATGAAGGCTCAGTTGAAGCAGATGATCATCTCTGATAAGAATTGGCAAAAGGCGAAGTTCTCAGAAATGATGCAAAAACTACGCGCTAAGGCAAAGATTCAATAGAAGCTAAGTAGCTCTATCTGGCGGGGTATCGTCTTGGTCTGAGTTTTTGGATCGCCATACCCGCCAGTCCGCATGCAAAAGCGGACATTACAAATACATCTCTTGGTTGAGATGCCTCCCATATCCAGCCAGCACATAACCCTCCAAGCGTTCCGCCAAGTCCGTATGAGATGGTGGCCATCAAAGCTTGACCTCTAGCCTGTACCGGGCCTGTGAACCAGCGTTGCAAAAGTTTTGTAGCGGCACTATGGTGTGCAGCAAATGTGCCAGCATGCATTAATTGCGCCACTATCAAAACAGAAGTGATTGGTAGGAAAGCTATTAAGGCAAATCTGACAACGCCAATTCCAAAGGCAGCCTGCAATATCACCTCTGCATCTAACCTGCTCAATACCTTACTTTGAAAGTAAAAGAAAATGACTTCGGCAAAAACTCCTAGAGCCCAAAACAGGCCAATCTGAAATTTGTTGTAGCCAAGGTTAGAGAGATAAAGAGAGTAAAAAACATATAAAGCAGCGTGGGCAAAGATCATAAAAAATCCAGACACTAAAAACCACCGAACATCTGGATTAAAAAGCACAACCAATAACTCCCCTTTAACCATTTTGCGACGCTCCATCTTGGGCTCGTGTAAACAAAAGGTAATAAGAGCTAAGGCTAATAAAACAACGGTGCCCACAATGGGATAAAGCCCAATGCTCTTACGCTGGAATAGCTCTCCTGCGGCAAGAACCATGGCAATAAAGCCGATAGACCCCCACAGACGCAAGCGTCCGTAACGCTTATCAAAGGAATTATCTTTGTATAAGGCATGAATAGTGGCTGACTCACCAAGCGGCATCAAACTACTCAAAATGGTGTGCAACACAAACATCCAAATAAAAAATCCGATGTAACTGTGCAAGAAATAAATGCATAAGAAAACAAGCGCTGCTAGACATGCACAGAATCGAATAATGCTAATCCGATTAGAAAGGTAGTCTGATAACCAACCCCAAGAAAATGGGCCAACAATGCGGGTGATCTGCAACATAGACATCAATGCAGCAATTTCTATAACGCTAAAGCCCCGTTCTAAAAAGAACAAGCTGGCATATGGAGAAACCAACCCAACATAAGCGAAATATAAAAAGAAAAAGGACCCGAAGGCCCAGCGTAGCAAAGGCGTCATCGATTAAGCCAATTAATCGCGCAATGAGTCTGGTTGAGAGGCTGGAATGGATGCGGCATCTGGAACATCAGCACATTGAGCGCGATGGCGTAGAGCATGATCCATTAAAACAAGCGCCAACATTGCTTCAGCAATCGGTGTTGCACGAATACCAACGCAAGGGTCATGCCTACCTTTGGTTTGAACTGTAATCGGCTTTCCATCTAAATCAATGGATTGCTTTGGGCTCATGATGCTAGAAGTTGGCTTGATTGCAATGGAAATACGCAGATCTTGGCCGCTACTAATGCCACCCAGGGTACCCCCAGAATTATTCGTTGCAAAGCCATCGGGATGAAGTTCATCTCCGTGCTCGCTACCACGTTGAGCCACTGACTTAAAGCCAGCACCAATCTCAACACCTTTTACTGCATTGATACCCATCATGGCATGCGCAATATCGGCATCCAATTTATCGAACAAAGGCTCACCCAGGCCTGCAGGCACATTACGAGCTCGTACCTCAATACGTGCGCCACAAGAGTCCCCTGCTTTACGCAAGTCATCCATATAGCCTTCAAGCTGAGGGATGATTTCTGCATTTGCGGCAAAAAATGGATTTTGATCAATCTGAGTGATATCTTTAAATGGAATTTCAAGTTCGCCTAATTGACTCATATAGCCATAAAACTCAGTGCCATATTTCTCATGCAGCCATTTTTTGGCAATCGCAGCTGCAGCAACAACCGGCGCTGTTAAGCGAGCGGATGAGCGACCGCCACCACGGGGGTCACGAATGCCATATTTATTTTGATACGTATAATCTGCGTGACCAGGTCTAAACGTCTGCAAGATATCGCCATAGTCTTGGCTGCGTTGGTCTGTATTGCGAATTAATAGCGCAATAGGCGTTCCTGTTGTCTTGCCCTCAAACACGCCAGAAAGGATCTCAATTTTGTCCTCTTCTTTGCGCTGCGTAACATGACGCGATGTACCTGGCTTGCGTCGATCTAAATCCAGCTGAATATCAGCTTCGGAAAGATCCATACCTGGCGGGCAACCATCAACCACCGCCCCGATTGCGGGACCGTGGGATTCACCAAAAGTGGTAACAGTAAAAAGGAGGCCTAAAGTATTTCCTGACATATCGACATTATGTCATTTGTCGGAAAATGATGGCTATAACGACTTAGGAGGTTGCTTTTTCAGTATCTTCCGGCCAATCACGAATATAGGCCTTGAGCATCGTATTTTCGAAGTCCTGAGCCTCTACCACTGATTTCGCTACGTCGTAGAAAGAAATAACGCCCATCAACATCTTTTGATCGACTACTGGCAAATAGCGCGCATGGTCTACCAGCATCATGCGCCGAACCTCATCAATCTCGGTTTCCATATTGCAGGTCAAAGGTATTTTATTCATTACGGAGTTCACTTGAAGACCTTCAAGCTTGCCGTGATGCTTAGCTAAAGCGGCAATGACTTCACGGAAGGTCAGAATGCCAACCAGCTTGTCATACTCCATGACCACTAATGAACCAATGTCGTGCTCACTCATTACTAGCACTGCAGTTTGCAGAGCTGTATCAGGGGCTACTGTAAAAAGGGTGCTGCCCTTGACGCGTAATATGTCACGAACTTTCATTTGGTCTCCGAAAACAATATATATAGATCCAATATAGACTCAAGACCTCCTCGAATCAAGAGCTTAGGCGATACTTTTAGTAACGAATAACCCTAATGACGCCGCTTCGAATATCAGGCAAATTGGCTACCAGTACAGCACCGGTTAAAGTAATCCACCAGGTCATATAGATCCACGTTAAACCCAGGGGCAAGATCGCAAAAGCGCCATATACCGTCTTATAGAAGGCCGTGTTGCCCAAGAAAATAGCAAAACCAAACTTCATTAGCTCAAAGGCAAGTGCCGCTACGAAAGCTCCTGCAAAGGCGTCTCGCCACAAAATTTTAGCGTAAGGAAGAATTTTGTAGACCACTGCATAGACCAGAATGGCCAAAAAGATTGGGGCAATCGCAGCCACTAATTGAAAACCAAAAGATACCGCGCTGATCCAGCCTTCTGAGGCACTAAATAAAACGCCACTTAAGTAAATGCCAACGCCAAGCATGATTGGACCTAGGATAGTTGCTGCACTATAGATCACAATTTTTTTATACAAAGGGCGTCTTGCAGTGACCTTGAATATTTGGTTAAAGGCACCCTCTATCACCGCTAAAGTCATGATTGTCGTGATGATCAGTCCGGCCAAGCCCACATAGGTTAAGCCTTTTGCTTGGGATGAGAATTGTTCTAAGTAAATGAATACCTGTTGGTTAATACCGCCCGGCATATAAGTGTCCAAAAGCCAGGATCTAAAGGTATTTTTAACTTGGATGACGCTTGGGAGGTGACCAATGAGCATGGTGGCGATTGTGACCATTGGCACCATAGATAAGGTCGTCGTAAATGCCAGGCTAGCTGCAATTTGCTTCAAATTTTGACCGCGATTACGCTCCCAGATCTCTTTAGCTAGAGAGAGCCATAATTGGGGGTTACGAATAAGGCGCATCGCCGTATCATAAGAGATCAATATGAGCCAACACGATATTTTAGTTTTGTACTACTCCCGTTATGGTGCAACCAAGGATCTGGCGCGCCTGATTGCCGAGGGTATTGAGAGCGTACCAGGGGCAAATGCCCGCTTGAGAACCGTACCCCCGATATCTGCGGTTTGTGAAGCTACTGAGGCAGCCGTTCCCCAGGATGGAGCGCCTTATGCTGAATATTCAGACCTAAAGGAGTGCATCGGTCTTGCTTTGGGATCTCCGACTCGTTTTGGCAATATGGCAGCGCCGATGAAATACTTTTGGGACGGCAGTTCTTCAGAATGGTTGAATGGCGCCTTAATTGGTAAGCCGGCCTGCGTCTTTACGAGTACCGGCAGCATGCATGGCGGTCAAGAAAGCACCCTCTTAACAATGATGATTCCACTGTTGCATCACGGCATGATGCTGATGGGCATTCCTTACAGCGAGCCTGACCTCATGTCTTCCAATACAGGCGGTAGTCCTTATGGAGTGACTCATCTCGCTCACG
Source organism: Polynucleobacter sp. JS-Fieb-80-E5 (assembly GCF_018882015.1). NCBI lineage: Bacteria > Pseudomonadati > Pseudomonadota > Betaproteobacteria > Burkholderiales > Burkholderiaceae > Polynucleobacter > Polynucleobacter sp. JS-Fieb-80-E5. The sequence goes on from NZ_JACVPH010000010.1 coordinate 15,402, forward strand.
CGGATGGACGTGCACCTATTAGCCCTGAAGAGCAGCGCCTAGCAAAGGCGCAAGGCAAACGCCTAGCCGAAACTGCCTTAATGCTTTTTCAAAATAAAAGGTAATCCATTCAGCCGTCATCATGATAAAAAAGATTCTCGACAAAAATCCATACCAACTTATAGCAACAGCTGCCTTTATTGATTTATTTATCTTGTGTGTCTGTTGGGAGTGGTTCGTCTCCCCTCTCCGACCTGGTGGATCCTGGTTAATCCTGAAAGGCGTACCTTTGCTATTCGCTATTCCTGGGATATGGAAAGGTAAGGTTTACACAATGCAGTGGGCCTCAATGTTGATACTGCTATATACAACTGAAGGCTTGGTTCGCATTCTCGAAACAGGGACCAACTTTTGGCTTGCGTTGCTAGAAGTTATTCTCTCAACTATCGGCTTTGTTTGTTTACTCATGTATTTAAAGCCCATCAAAAAAGAAGCTAAGGCCCTCAAGAAGGCAGCTGCGGAATAAGAATGCAAAACTTCATCAATCAGCTATCTACAGTCCTTGAGACAAAATATATTCTGACTCAAGATGAGGATAAAGCGCCCTATTTAACTGATTGGCGTAAACGCTTTACGGGAAAAGCACTTGCAGTTCTTTTACCTGGTAATGCTGCTGAAGTAGCAAGTATCGTCAAGCTTTGCGCTGCAAGCCACGTTGCTATAGTCCCACAAGGTGGGCATACCGGCTTTTGTGGAGGCGCTACACCCGATAACAGCGGTAAGCAAGTCATCCTCAATCTCAAGCGCATGAATCAGATTCGTGAAATCGATATTGCCAATCAAACCATCACACTTGAGGCGGGATGTATTTTGCAAGCCGTGCAAGAAAAAGCTGCTGAACAGGGATTTTTATTCCCCTTAAGTCTGGGTGCCGAGGGTAGTTGCATGATCGGCGGCAACTTAGCAACCAATGCCGGTGGAACCAATGTGCTTCGCTACGGCAATGCACGTGATCTATGTCTAGGTCTTGAAGTTGTTACTGCTAAAGGTGAGATTTGGAATGGTATCAAAGGTTTGCGCAAGGACAATACGGGTTACGATTTGCGTGACTTGTTTGTTGGATCTGAAGGTACTTTGGGAATCATTACTGCTGCAGTCATGAAGTTATATCCACTACCGATCTCTCAATGGACCACCCTTGTCGCATGTGAATCCATCGCCTCTTCAATTGCACTTTTAAATCTCTTTCAGAAGCGCGCAACCTCATTGCTGACCGGTTTTGAAATGATGACCCAGGAATCTTTGGAATTAAATGAGAAGCATTTCCCTCAAATGGCAAATCCACTGCAAGGTAATCCGCCATTTACCGTGCTGATTGAATTGTCAGATCATGAGAGCGAAGATCATGTCAGGCAACTTCTGGAAACCATTTTGGAGGAAGCCTTCGAATCTGGTCTTATCAGCGACGCTGTTATTGCCAGCAACTTAAGTCAAGCCAATGCCTTTTGGCATATGCGGGAACACATTACGCTAGCGCAAGCCGAAGAAGGTGCAAACCTCAAACATGACATCACCATTCCCCTTTCATCACTTGAAAGCTTTGTCAAAGAAACCGATGCCTTGATGAGGGCAAACTTTCCTGGGGTCAGAATCATCAATTTTGGCCATTTAGGGGATGGAAACTTGCACTACAACATTGCCCCACCCTTAGGCATGGATCCCAAGACTTTCAATGAAATCAATGAAAAACCCATTCATGAGCTCGTATATGCCCAAGTTGAGCGCTGTAATGGCTCCATTTCTGCAGAACACGGGGTAGGACAGCTCAAATTGGAAGGCTTAAGGGCTCATAAAGGTGAGGTGGCCCACGAGCTCATGAAGACCCTCAAAAGAGCTTTAGACCCCCAAAATATCCTTAATCCCCATAAAGTTGTCTCCATTTAAGAAAAACAGCTGCTTTTTTGATAAATATTTTGTAATTCATGTCATCTCGACCGCTTTTCCATGCGTTGTATAGCCATGGAGGTGACAAACATGTCAACAAGATTAAAACGTTGGGCCCGTGCAATTCAAGAGATCGACTTGTCCACAAGGACGCCTGAAGTAGCCATTGGCTACCTGGACAGTAAATACCGCGATATTGCTTGGCGTTATATCCGTATCCTTGGCTTCGAACGCACCATTAGCTTCATGGCAAGCAATAACTTTCACCCTGAGTGATTGTTAAAAAACCCTAAATATTTGATTTATTTAGGGTTTTTTGTTTTGAAGCTTGCTTATTGAGCTTTTAGCCAAAGAATTCCATGGCCTCTACCAGCAAAACGTCAGGAATCTCTTCTGGTATGTAGTGACCACTGGGAACAGCTTTTCCAGCAACATCCTTGGCCACAACCCTCCAGTCCTCTAAAGGTTTAAAGCATTGGTTTACTAAACCATGCTCACCCCACAACACCTTCAGTGGCATCTTCAACATCTTGCCTGCAGCACGATCCGAGCGATCGTGATTAAGGTCTATAGAAGCAGCAGCTCGGTAATCTTCACACATCGCATGCATGCTTTCTGGATGACTAGCCCCAGCCAAATATTCCGCCCATCGATCTGGGGAAAATATCCCTGTGCCCGCATGGCGACCCATATGGTTTTTTAACCAAAACTCAGGATTAGCGCCGATTAAGGTTTCTGGAACTGGCTCTGGCTGAATTAAGAAGAACCAATGCCAATATCCCCTAGCAAATTCCATAGTGGTGTTCTCATACATTGTTAATGTTGGAGAGATATCCAGAACCATTAAACGTAAAACACTTTCAGGAAAGTCCATTGCCAGGCGATGTGAGACCCTTCCGCCTCTGTCGTGCCCAAGCAAGAAGAATTGATTAAAACCTAAACTTTTCATCAATGCATGTTGATCTGCGGCCATTGATCTTTTTGAATACGTTGAGTGATCACTTTTGCCATGAGGCTTTGATGACGCACCGTAACCCCTTAAGTCTGCAGCAACTACAGTAAAGTTTTTTGCTAACGCAGGAGCCACTTGGCTCCAGATTGCCTTTGTTTGTGGGAAGCCATGGAGTAACAATAGTGGAGGACCATTACCACCGATGAGGTATGAAATCTCAATAGAGCCATCTTCAGAGTCAGTGTGAAATGTTTTAGCTTCAAAATTAGGAAAAGAAACAGGCATTATTTACCCAAGAAAAAAGAGCCTCCTAAGAGGCTCTTATATTTTAAAAATTAACGATTAGCCATAGCCTGAATTTCAGCCACAGTTACATAACCTTTGTTACTTGAGTCAATGTAACTAAAGTGGTCATAAATACGAGGCATGCAACCATTGGCCTCTTCCCGAGTTAACTTGCCATCATGATTGACATCACATTTAGCAAATCGCTCGGCAATTTCTTGATCGCGAGATGCATCATCAGCCAGAGCTAATAATGGAACCACCACCACGGATGACAAGGTAATAGCGATTATTTTTTTAATGAGGGATTTCATGATGGGAGCTTATTGACCAGTTGGCACTGGGTTGGCGGATGTTTCTAATGCAGAGCGGACCACTTTCTTTGCCATTGCAACAAATGAATCTGCAGATCCAGCGTTAGTTCTAAAGGATTCACCTTGAATGGTAATCAAACCCTCACCCAATAATTGGTTTGATTGACTATCTGTGATTTTGCTCTCAACTAACAGCGCTGGTGTTTTGGAATTTACACCGCCAGCATAAGCAGCTGCATTCATTGCCAAACCAATTGGAGTGAAATTCCAGGGTTGCAAGCTATCGGCTGAACTTTCGGCGCCAGTAATGCCAACAGAGATGCGTGCAACACCAGGTCCTGGTTTATTAACTATCTTGATAGTGCCGCGAGAATTAACAGCCTCAACCATAGATGCTTGGAGCGCAGCTTTTGCCTTATTAATATCATCCAGGCTGACTGACTTGGTGGCATTTTGATTCAGGTAAATCGGGTCCAAGATTACTGCAGTATATGAACCGGGGTTCACGCCTGAAATACGATATCTCCAAATACGAGTATCTTTATCAGCGCTAGCCATTGGAACCAACAGATTGTAATCAGGCAAGAATCCAGATCTAGGCATGGATTCTGTTGCCAATTTCGGCGCATTACTACATGCAGCCAAAGTCACTGCTGTAGCAAATACTGCTATCAGTACTTTCATTTTATTCATGGCGATTCCGAGTGATGGGTTAAGTTAATTTGTAAGACTTCTATTAATAAAGATGATCATACCCACATCAATTTAGTCTGGGGCTGGACATGGCAAGGTGCCGCCTGTCTTTTTATGAATCTGGGGTTTGCATTCAACTTGAGCTGGAGTCGTCTGAGGTAATCCCGCTGGCGCTGACGTTTGAACATTATTTAATGGTGATTGCGCTGAACTTGCTGTAGTTGCTGCCGTTGGCGACGAAGCGACTGGATTGCTTGCAGCCGGAGCCGCCTTTGCTGGGGCCAAACCAACCTCTCTATAAAAGGCTTTATCCGAGCCAGGGCAAGGCATTAAAGCGCCTGTTTTGGGGTTCACAACATCTTTGCATTGCGGATTTGCCTCAAGGCGCGCCTCTAACTTCGCTGTGGAGCACGAACAAAGAATTAAGGCCGTGCCAATTAGGCTTGTACTAATCTTGATTAAATGGATTTTCATCTAAGCATTCTATGACAACGCATGAAAAAGATAGCCATAAAAGATTTCAGATCTGGAAGCTATAGTACGAACGGAGTGTACGACTCGACACATAGTTAACACTTTATACCGGACACATACTTTACAGTTTTTGGCATAGGAGGGACCTTACTATGCCGTGGAATGAAAGTACGAAGATGGATGAAAAGCTCAAGTTTGTATC
>NZ_JACVPH010000011.1:0-1445 GCF_018882015.1 Polynucleobacter sp. JS-Fieb-80-E5
TGAACTGACCCACAAAAGTTGGACACCCAATCCAACTCAACAGGGTCAGTCTCATGTCCAAATACAGCAAAGAGTTCAAGCTAGTAGTCATTGAGCATTACCTCTCCGGTAGGGGTGGTTTTAAAACTATTGGAGATCAATACGGCGTTAAATATGCCTATGTTCGCAAATGGGTTCATGCTTACAAAGTCCATGGCCAACACAGTCTCAACAAGACTTATGCCCATTACACTAGCGGCTTTAAGCTATCTGTCTTGCAGCACATGGAGAAGCACCAGCTCTCCATTAATCAAGCGGCAGCCCACTTTAATATCCCAGCCCCCAGTACGATTGGTCAATGGCAACGCCTCTACAATGAAAGCGGTATCACAGTCCTAGAACCTAAACCCAAGGGACGGCCACCCATGTCAAAACCCTGTAAACCGTTTACCCCCACCAATAAGCCGGTGACCCAAATGACTCCACAAGAGCTCATGCAAGAGCTCGAGTACCGCAGAGTGGAGACTGATTACCTAAAAAAGCTCGAAGCCTTAGCCCAGCAAAAGTACTTGGCAAGCAAGAACAAGTCCAAGTAATTACTGAGTTAAGGCAGCAATACCCCTTACAGATCATCTTGGCTGTCGCCAAGATGGCCAGAAGTGTTTACTACTACCAGGTGGGGCTTAGTAAGCAGACTGACCCCTATCTTGCAGTCAAGACGCAGATCAGCGCCATCTACCATCGCCACAAGGGTCGCTATGGTTATCGGCGAGTCCATTTGGAGTTGGGTAATCAGCAGCGTTACCTCGATCCTAAGACTGTACAAAAGCTCATGGGGCAACTGGGACTGAAGTCCACCGTTCGCCCTAAGCGATACCAGTCTTATAAGGGGTCTGTGGGTAAGGTAGCCTCCAACTTACTCGAGCGCCACTTTGTAGCTAGTAAACCTAATCAAAAGTGGGTAACCGATGTCACCGAGTTCAATATCAAGGGCGAGAAGGTATATCTCTCACCCATCTTGGATCTATACAACCAAGAGATCATCTCCTATGAGATTGCGGATCGCCCGCAGATCAGCATGGTGAGCACCATGCTCACCAAAGCCTTTAAGCGACTTACTCAGACCGAGAAGCTGATGCTGCACTCAGATCAGGGCTGGCAATACCAGATGGGGATTTATCAACGAGCCCTCTACAAGCAAGGCATTACTCAGAGCATGTCTCGAAAAGGTAACTGCCTGGATAACGCAGTCATGGAAAACTGGTTTGGGATTATGAAGACTGAGTTCTTCTATCAAAAGAAGTTTGACGACGTTCACACATTTAAAACTGAGCTAAAGGAATATATCGACTATTACAACCATGATCGGATCAAACAAAAACTGAAGGGATTGAGCCCGGTTAATTACCGAACTCAATCCCTCGTGCTAACCTAATTAAACTGTCCAACTTTTGTGGGTCAGTTCA
>NZ_JACVPH010000012.1:0-1321 GCF_018882015.1 Polynucleobacter sp. JS-Fieb-80-E5
GTGTACGACTCGACACATAGTTAACACTTTATACCGGACACATACTTTACAGTTTTTGGCATAGGAGGGACCTTACTATGCCGTGGAATGAAAGTACGAAGATGGATGAAAAGCTCAAGTTTGTATCTCGTTACCTTGATGGCGAGAAGATTGCTACCCTTTGCCAGGAGTTTGGAATCTCCAGAGTCACTGGCCATAAAATCATTGATCGCTATAAAGACAGTGGTTTAGAAGCCTTTACGGATCGATCAAGAAGGCCCTTTAGGCAAGCCAATCGGCTGCCCTTCCAGGTCGAGCAACTGATCGTGAACCTCAAAAAGGAGTTCCCGACCTGGGGCGCTCCTAAATTGCGCGACCGATTGCACACCCACTACCCGGAGTTAGCATTGCCCGCCAAAAGCACAGTGCATGCCGTTCTCGATCGCCATGGCTTAGTCAAAAAGAAACGCAGACGCCATCACCCCAAGCTCACGGGGACCAACTTATCGGATCTCAAAGAACCGAATGCTCTATAGTGCGTGGACTACAAAGGGGAGTTTATGCTGGGTAATAAGCAGTACTGTTACCCCTTAACCGTGACGGACTATGCCTCTCGCTTCCTCATTTGCTGTGAAGGCCTAGAGAGTACTCGCGAAGCGCAGGCTTTTACGGTCTTTGAGCAACTCTTCAAAGAGTATGGGCTGCCAGGCTCCATCCGCTCAGACAACGGTGTGCCGTTTGCCTGCGCTAATGCGCTCTATGGTTTAAGTAGTCTATCGGTGTGGTGGCTTCGTTTAGGCATTGGTATTGAGCGCATCAAGCCCGGCAATCCACAGCAAAATGGTCGCCATGAACGCATGCATTTAACGCTCAAGCAAGCGACGACTAAACCCCCTGCCAAAACACTTTTGCAACAGCAAGATAAGTTCGAAGACTTTATCCATGAGTACAACTATGAGCGGCCCCATCAAGCACTGGAGATGAAAAAACCGGCACAGCTCTATACCCCCTCGACCCGAAAATATGAAGGGCTACCCGATGTGAGTTATCCCTTCCACGATAAGACGGTGACCGTGACTAACTGCGGACGCATCTGCCTTGATGGTAAGAAGATTCACTTTAGTACGGTGTTCGCTGGTCATGACGTGGGCCTGCGCCAAGTCGAAGACGACGTATGGTTAGTCAGCTTTATGGATTACGATATGGCTTACTTTGATATGGAGTCTTCTCGGGTACAAGCCTTAGAAAACCCATTTGGTCCCAAAGTATTGGGGATGTGATTGGTAAAGGTGTAAACCATGTGGTCGGTACCGGACGTAAAGCATGTGTCCGGTACGTACCG
>NZ_JACVPH010000013.1:0-1207 GCF_018882015.1 Polynucleobacter sp. JS-Fieb-80-E5
TGTAGTATCCCCCGTCAATCCGACATTCCTAAAGTGTTGTTTTCTGCCTGTGCTCGATAGTCTCTAGGCGATATTCTGCCAAGAGAGCTGTGCGGTCTTTCTTCGTTGTAAATCGTGATCCAGTTTTCTGTAATTTCACGTACCTCCCTGAGGTTTTCAAATAAATACGCGTTGAGTACTTCATGACGGTAGGTTTTATTAAAGCGTTCAATAAACGCATTTTGTTGAGGCTTACCCGGTTGTATAAATTTCAGTTCAATCCCTTTTTCTTCGCACCAGCCCATAAAGACTGCAGACCGAAGTTCACTCCCGTTGTCCAGACGTATCGCCTGAGGTAAACCATGGATCTCTTCTAGTTGCTCTAGGGTTCGCACTACTCTGGCTGCTGGCAAACTAATATCAATTTCAATCGCCAAGATCTCACGGTTGGATTCGTCAATGACGTTCAGGGTCCTAAAAGGTCTACCGTAATGCAAGGTGTCGTACATAAAATCTAAGGCCCACATCGAGTTGGCTTCGGTCGGGGCAATGAGCGGAACTCTGGGCATCTTGGGGATGCGCTTCTTAGTTCTTCTAGGGAAGTTCAAGCCCATCTCCTTGTAAATACGCCATACCCGCTTGTGATTCCACTCGTAGCCCTGATTGCGCATCCAATCAAAACACAATCTAAAACCCCAGCGCCCATTCTTGGCAACTACTTGATTAAGCACCTCAATGACGGGCTCATCAGCTTTAGCTCTAGTCTCTGGGCGCTCGTAATACGATGACCTAGCTAGCCCCAAATGAGCGCAAGCCCGTGTAATGGGTACTGCTTCTTCGCCAACCAGGTAATCGACTGCTTCTCTTTTACCGGTTGGCGCTAGAGCTTTTTTTCAATGAGGTTCTTTAGCGCTCGGTTATCGTGGGTCAGCTCAGCCACCATCGTTTTATATTCTGATAGCTGCTGTTCTAGCTCCTTAACGCGTTTCAGTTCAGAAGCTTCAAGGCCGCCATATTTGGAGCGCCACTTGTAGAAGGTGGCACCGCTAATGCCATGCGTGCGCAATATGTCTGCCATCGCAATACCGCCCTCGGCTTCTTTCAAAATCCCAACGATTTGGGTCTCTGTAAATCGTGACTTCTTCATATTGATTCTCCTGTTGTAAATACTGCCATAAACAACAGAAAACTCAACTTTTTAAATGTACGAATCTAAGGGGATACTACA
>NZ_JACVPH010000014.1:0-908 GCF_018882015.1 Polynucleobacter sp. JS-Fieb-80-E5
ACTAGGCGTAAAAATGCAGCGCAGCTGCTCATGGACCAGCATTCTATCTCTGAGCGGACTGCCTGCAGTTTAGTGGGGCTATCTAGAGCAGCGTATCGCTATATGCCATTGCCTAGAGATGACGAAGAGCCCCTTAGAGCCGAAGTCATCCGCATGGTCAGCACCTATGGCCGTTACGGTTATCGATTTATTGCGGGCATGATGCGTAACGCTGGTTGGGGGCAAGCGACTACCGCCAAGGTTGCTCGCATCTGGCGGCAAGAAGGCCTAAAGATCCCACAAAAGCAACCTCCTAGAGGCAGACTCTGGTTTAACGATGGCAGCTGTATGAGGTTGCGAGCTACTCATACCAATCATGTTTGGAGTTATGACTTTGTCTTTATCAGGGACGCTTATGGTGGCAAGATCCGGATGCTGACCATGATTGATGAGTTCAGTAGAAAGTGTTTAACGATCCACTGCGCTAGACGAATTGGCTCAATCCAAGTGATTGAACAACTGGCCAACGCCATGATTACTCACGGCATCCCCGAGCACATCCGAAGTGATAATGGCCCAGAATTTATTGCTAAAGAGCTGCGTAGTTGGTTATCTGGCATTGGAGTAAAGACAGCCTACATTGAACCGGGCAGCCCTTGGGAGAATGGCTTTTGTGAAAGCTTTAACGGCACCTTTAGAGACAATCTTTTGGATGGGGAGATCGTCTATAGCTTAAAAGAAGCCCAGATCATCGTGGGGGAGTGGGTTAAGCATTACAACCATGTCAGGCCGCATAGCGCTTTAGGTTACAGACCACCAGCACCCCAAACCCAAGTACCCCAAATAATACAAAATCAACCCATGTTGCTGCAATGATTTACTATAGAAAAACTCTCTTTGGTAGTGGACCTAAATTGACAGCAGTTCAC
>NZ_JACVPH010000015.1:0-606 GCF_018882015.1 Polynucleobacter sp. JS-Fieb-80-E5
TCAAAATCCCAACGATTTGGGTCTCTGTAAATCGTGACTTCTTCATATTGATTCTCCTGTTGTAAATACTGCCATAAACAACAGAAAACTCAACTTTTTAAATGTACGAATCTAAGGGGATACTACAGGGGGACTTGAATGCAAATAATAATTCCAATGTCTGGTTTCGGCGAGCGATTTAGAGCTGCCGGATATTCAGTTCCAAAACCCCTAATTGAGGTTGAGGGAAAGCCAATTATTGCCCATGTGATTGATATGTTTCCCGGCGAAACAAATTTCTTTTTTATTTGCAATCAAGAGCATTTGGATGAGCAGTCCTTTCATATGAAGGAAATCCTTCAAGCGTATTGTCCTACTGGTAGGGTGATTGGAATTTCTCCGCACAAATTAGGACCCATTCATGCAGTGTTTCAGATTGAAGCATTATTAAATCCCGATGAACAGACGGTTGTGAACTATTGTGATTTCACTTGCTACTGGTGAACTGCTGTCAATTTAGGTCCACTACCAAAGAGAGTTTTTCTATAGTAAATCATTGCAGCAACATGGGTTGATTTTGTATTATTTGGGGTACTTGGGTTTGGGGTGCTGGTGGTCTGTAACCTA
>NZ_JACVPH010000001.1:0-613218 GCF_018882015.1 Polynucleobacter sp. JS-Fieb-80-E5
GTTTTAAAACCACCCCTACCGGAGAGGTAATGCTCAATGACTACTAGCTTGAACTCTTTGCTGTATTTGGACATGAGACTGACCCTGTTGAGTTGGATTGGGTGTCCAACTTTTGTGGGTCAGTTCAGCAGAGCCCTTTTTAGTTATAGAGAAGTCTAATTACCTTAGCTGCCTTGGTTACTCGCCAGCAGTAATAGCCATCTCCTGTGCCGAGAATGGATCTTTGGCTGGAGCAGCTGGCTTAGGAGCCGCCTTACCTTTAGTGCCTGGCATGAGTTCAAAATCAGGCACAAAGACCGTCAAGGTGCTTCTGAGTTGATCGAATGATTTGCGATCACCATCGAACTTCACCCTACCTTCAGCTAGCAACTTTTCAAACGTTGTCTGTCCACCCATCACCCGTTCGAGATCACTGCGATTTAATGTGATAGTCAGATTTGGATTCTTGGCCTGCTGACCTTTAATGTTGGTTAAAGCAGAATTGCTCATCTCAATCACAAATTTTTCGCCATTGTCTGGTGTAGAGAGATTGATTACAAAGTTCATGTCCGCCGCTTTCTTGCTGTCCATACTGATAGCCAAAGCATTGAGCCAGAGTTCGGTTGTCATGCCTTTAATCATGTCTGGACCATTGGATTTCGGTGACGTCCCTGAAGGCATACCATGACGCAATTCATAAGCAGCTCCCAAGAAGCTATTGCGCATACTTGGACTTTCTTTTTGGTAGCCAATCTGCTCAAAAATATCTGCCAGCAAGTCTTTGGCGGCCGTATTGTTCGGTTGCGCATAAACCAACTTGTTAACAATTTCCATAGCTTCACGGTATTTGCCCTGCTTATAGAGCTCTTTGCCCTTAGCCATGATCTTGGCCGAGCCACCCATCATCTCCACATATAAAGGCGCGGAATCTTTTGGTGACAACGGCGCTAATGTTGCTGGGTTGGCATCCCAGTAACCAAGGTAGCGATTAATCACAGCGCGGCTATTGTGCTCCTCAGAGCCATGATAGCTATGGGCAGCCCACTGCTTCTTCAAGCTCTCAGGCTGCTTGTAAACGTTCTGAATTTCATTAATAGTGACGCCATTGTTTGCTAGGTGGAGCACTTCGTTATGCAGGTGAGCATAACTATCGCGTTGCGTGCGCATTACTTCCTGAATGCGTTCATTACCCCAGCGTGGCCAGGTATGCGATGCAAACATCACTTCACTCTCATTGCCATAGCGATATAACGCATTGTTAATATTCTTAGACCATGCCAATGAGTCGCGCACCAAGGCGCCGCGCAAGGTATAGATATTGTGAATCGTTCCCGTGATATTTTCTGCCGCCCAGAATGCTTTAAATTGCGGAAAGTAGGTATTCATCTCCGCAGGAGCTTCAGTGCCCGGAGTGTTTTGGAATTCCATTTCCATGCCATCGACCGTCATTTTTTCATAAGGCTGATTGATATAGACGTTAGGCTCAATCAACCCCAAATTACCAGCAGCAGTGTTTTTGCCAATGGATTGATCGACGTGCCCAAATGGGCTGCGGGGCAATAATACGCCGTACTGAAAGTACATTCTGCGGGTCATGGCATTGCCTGCGTAGACGTTTTCAGCAATAGCATGATCCATAAAGCCAGCTGGCGCAATGACCTTTACTTTGCCACTCTTCACATCTGCCTCATCGACAACGCCACGTACACCGCCAAAGTGGTCGCCATGCGAATGCGAATAGACCACTGCTACGACTGGGCGCTTACCAAGCTTTTCATTTACGAGCTCTAGTGCAGCACGAGCTGTTTCTTTGGCGGTCAATGGATCAAACACAATCCAGCCCGTATTCGTCTTAATAAAGCTAATGTTGGCTAAGTCAAAGCCCCGTACTTGATAAATCTTTCCTGGAACCACTTCGTACAAGCCGTATCCCATATTGAGAATGGCTTGACGTTGTAACGAAGGATGCACGCTATCAAAGTCTTTGCCTTGCAGAAGGAATTCATAGCTACCCATGTCCCATGCCACATTGCCGGCATCAGCCATGATGGTTTTATAAGCAGGCGCTGCTATGAAACCTTTTTTGGATTCCTCAAAATCACGCTGATCTTCGAAAGGCAGCGTCTTACGTAATCCATTTTGCAGTTCAACGGTATAGCTTGATGGCGCCTTACCTTTTGAATCGAAATGCGTCCCCTGCATAGCGCCTGGATCCGCCACTACACCACCACCCCCTGCCGCCATTGCCAACCCAGAGGTCATTAATATTGCCGCTACCGAAAACTGTGTGAGTTTGATTTTCATAAGAGCCTAAAGTAAGAGTGTTTTATTACTTCAATGATATGTTTGAGCTAATCAATGGCAATTAGCTCTACAGCTAATGTCAGTCTACTCAGGAAATGAGATTGCGTAGGACGCAATAACAGGTAAACCAACAAAAAACGTTGTTCCTTTGCCAGGGAATGACTCAAACCAGATAGATCCCCCTTGCCTCATTACAATATGCTTACATAGCCAAAGGCCAATTCCCATACCGGAACCCTTAGTAGTTGAAAGCAGCTCAAACATGTGGGCCTGAACATTTTCATCAATACCTGAACCTGTGTCTGAGATCGAAATTTGAACACCAGCGCCGCTGTGCTGACCTCGAATCGTGATTAATTTATTTGAATTCTCTGTCAAGTTCAATGCATCAATTGCGTTGATCACTAAATTCAATAGCACTTGTTGAAGCTCTCCCTTATTAGCGGTGATAAACAAGTTTTCCTCTAGCTTAAGAACCATCTGAATATTCTGCTTAACAATTTCTGGGCGAGCAATGGTAAGCACTAAATCAATTAATTCAGCAAGGTTAATTTTGGTAGATACCATCTTTTCATCGGCGAATACCGATCTAAGGGAGCGAATAATACTTGCTGCACGCTGATTGTCTGCCAACAAAGAATCCAAAACTTCTCCCTGTAAGTTAGGATTCAATTCTCCTTCCGATAGCTTCTTTTGTAAAAACTGAATATTCAGACCGGAGGCACCTAATGGCTGATTGAGCTCATGCGCAATAGAGGCCGACAAAGCACCAGTACTAGCGGTTTTATTAGCCTTTAGCAGTGAAGCAATTAAGATTTCTCGCTCCTGTAATAGCGCTTTAGTAGATTGACTCTCATTGGTTGCGTTGATATTGGCAATGGTGATTTGTTCGGCCCAATAACCCCCAATTGCAATGTAGGATAGGGTATTCATCACCAGCTGAGCAATGGTAAACAGAATCAGAAGCTGAGGAATTTGATCAACTTGACGGATCGTGAAGGCCGAGGCGACCATAATGAGGAATCGCCCTAAAGCAAAAAACATTTCAGCAAAATTGGCATATTGCATATAAACCAATTGCTTGGATGGAGAAGATTTTCTCTTCTTGCCTAGCTCATATATTTGCCAGCAATAAAAAATACTAGCAAGCCCCGCCATTACCGCAGTGCGACTTTCAAAAGATCCATATAGACGCATGGAATCAAATACGGCAATAAAAATGAGGACTGAAACTGAGGCAGCTATCTTTACTCGTTTAGAAACCTCATGATTGAGTGACCGACAAAATAATACTTGCAGCATCGTTGCTATATAGAAGAAGGTATTTGCTACAGTGAAATTAAATTCTGGATTAGCAATATTTTGGATGGTAATAATTCCCGTCCCAAAAATAAACAACCCAACCACATTCACTAGCAGGGAGGACATCCAATACAAACTGGGTCTTAGGAGGTTCTGAGAGCGGTAATAGTGATAGATTCCAAAAAATAGGCCCATCTGAATAACGGCCAGAATAAAGAAGTAAATAGAAATGAGCAGCTTCATAATTGCTATGGTACATCTACTGAATTGATTCGCTAAAATGCGTGTCATGCAGCTTTTTAGTAGATCCCAGCTTCTTTTCTTTGTCACCCTATTAGTCGCTGGGATTGGCTTTGCTCATGCCCAATCGGCTTTTTATAACGCCGCTAACAACTACCTCAAAAAGCGCGCTGATGCTTTTATGACGATTACGGGTTATTCACTCACACCGGATGTGACAACAGGATCGTTGTCGATCCGTAACAATGGTGGCGATAATTCTGACTTGCAAATGATTTCTCTAGGAGGTGGTGATCGAATTAGCGCAAACTTTCCTCTGTATTTAGAGGGGACCTTAGCAGTTAATCGATATAACCCAACGTTTACTGATGGAATCGCTAATACATCCGTTACGGTACCAGTTCATTGGAACAGCATCACAGGTACCGGCGGTATTGGTTGGGATTTTCCGATCACCAATGAATTGCGCTTCCGCCCAATTGCCAATGTCATGCTGGGGCATTTAGAAAGCGACCTTTCGATTGCATCTAGAGTCATTCAAAATCAGAAAGGCGTTGACTTACAGTTCCTCAATGGCGGCCGTATGAACTCGTATGGTCTGGGCGGGTCGGTCATGCTGGACTATGAGAACTACCAACTCGATCAAGAAATTGATGTAGAGCTGCGTTACACCAATATTCCGGTGCAAACATTTGACACCTCTACTGCAGTTCAAGGTTCAGCTGATTCGCAAAGTCTGGCGCTTTGGGCTCGCAGTCGTATCCCAACCCCAATTACATTGTTAGATAGACCATTACGAGCGGTATTTGAAGTGGCGCATACCGAATTCCTGGGCGACTTACGAGGGGCTCTGGGATTTAACTCCCTATCTTCTGTAGGCACTGGCATTGAACTAGATCGTAGCGCATCTGATCCTATTTTTACTCGCATCAGAGTGGTGTTTCGCTACCAATTTGGTCAAAATGTGCACGGAACCTCCATTGGCTTGGCTGCCAGCTTCTAATATGGGTAATACAATAGTTACAAATGCTAACTTACTGGTATTTACTCATTTCCGCATCGCCACTTAATGGTGATGCTCTTTCAACATCCTTAAGGATCAAATTATTATGAAAAAAATTATCATTGCTATCGTCATTGCTGCAATTGCAGTTGGCGGCTACTTTTACCTCACAAAACCAAAAGCTCCGATTGCTGGCGTAGCTGCTCAAGAATCCGCGCTTATTTATGATGGCGAAGTGACTAAAATTGATGCTGCAACTCGCACAGTTACACTCAAGAACAAAGATGGTGAAACCTCTATCGTTGCTGGTCCTGAAGTAAAGAACTTTGCAGAAATTAAAGTGGGCGATCATTTCGACGTTGTCTATGAACTTGCTGTAGCTATTGAGTTGGTTAAGGTAAAAAATCCAGGCACAACTAGCGAACAAGTTAGCACTAGCACTACAACTGCCCCACAAGGCGATAAGCCAGGCATGATTACTACTAAAACCATTACTGCAACTGCTAATGTTGAAGCGATTGATGCAGCTAAAAATATCGTTTCTTTAAAAGGTCCACAAGGAAACATCTTCAAGGTTAAGGTTCAGAACCCTGACTTGATGAAAGATATCGCCGTAAACGATCAAGTAAAAGTGGTTTACACAGAAGCGATTGCTGCAGCAGTAAGCGCACCAGCTGCTAAGAAGTAATGCAATAACGCTTTTCTAGTTACTAGAAAGACAAAACCCCAGCAAGTGTGAACTTGCTGGGGTTTGTATTTTCTAGGTTGAAAATTGGGAGGCTAACATTTGGACCTTCTCTTCCATACCCATAAAAATTGACTCCGCCACATCCATTGGAAATGGCCCTGTAATGCTCGACCTTACTTGGTTGATGACAAACCCAGTCATCTCAATAACTTCGCCAATTAATTGCTGTGCTACATCAGCACCAAGACCTGCCTGCTGAGCCTGAGCCAGCCAGTGTCTATAGTGAATTTTATCTAGCAGGTAGTAGTTGGACGATCCCCGAACAGCCATTGCTAGCTTCGCTTTTTGGGGTGCCATTTGATTTGCCCCAAAACCTATTACTGGGTGCGCTGATAACACGTCATAAATTGGAGTTGCTTGGTATTGAGAGCCCGGCAGATGCGCAATGCTAAAGTTTTTACCATGTCCATCAGTTGCAGCTAAGATCCAAAAAATAATTTGTGTTTTAAAAAAATGTATTCGATCTTGCTCTGCGTTCACCGACCCCAGCAATAACTTCATTGCAGATGTGATACTCGGACCTCCATCCGCTTGATATTTGCTCATTGGCGATATGCCCATTGCCTGACAAAAATCCTCCTGAGGGAGACGCATAATCCATTGCCCATCAGCAGCTAATCTCCGGTCAAAGCGCTCAATGATCAATACTTTTTGATCCTCAAAAGAATTAATTTCACAGAAAGCAGTTGGAATACCATATGCAGCCATAATTTTAGAGCAGAGCCACTCATTCTCAACCGATGTGCGCATGTCAGCACGCATATGACCAACCAAACCCAAGGGCAATTTCAAAATATGTGTAGTTGGAGTGCTACCTTGAGGCAAGAGCCAACGTCCATCGCACTTAAGTAGCGCAGTTTTTTCTTGCGCACCGGCTATGGATAGTCTTAAATCATTGCTTTGCTCTGCTTGCCTGAAAACTGAATCCGACGAGACGCGACGAAGATGATCTGCAATCTCCTCATTACTCAATGCTCGACCTTGAATTTGATAAATTTCTGCTGGCAACTCACCATCGGGCAGGAGCTGTATAGCCCCAACACAATCGCGACCAAGCTGAGATAACAAGTCAAAGGCGCCCAAACTTTTTACCTGATAACGACTCGCTAACCTCCTACGAATCACGTCACTATCAGGCAATAAGTTATCAAAATAATAATTAACAGGATCGCCTTGATGCGCCGCATTACCCGGCAAGAAAGGAAGAGATAGCGATAAGGGTCTTGCTTCTGCCCGCATAATCCATTCATTAGAATAGGAGAAGCTTTCAAGTTGTCTTGTGATTTGCCAAGTGCCCACTTGAACACCATTCATCCAAATGGTTAGGCCTCTTGATTTTGTGCGAGCTGCCATGACTACCAAATCTCCTTGGACTCAGATTTCATGTTGGTTTTTGCTTCTTTTGAGTTTTTAATAATCTGTTCCAGTGATATTTTGACATCCAGGATCCGCAAGACCAGGAACAATCTTTCAAGAGTGGCTAATTGCGGATTGCCCTCAAAACGCGCATAAGCTTGCTGACTAATTCCGAGCTTTTGCGCCATATCGGCCTGAGTCACCCCCTTTTGCTTTCGGAAAGCCCTAATGAATAATTTCAAGGTCTCTAGGGTTTGAATTTGATAAATCATCTGCAGCCTCGCTAATAATACAACTTTTAAATTGTAATGCACAATAACAACATATGTTTTGTATATTAACATAACAACTTTTAAATTGTAAATAACAGTGTAAGCTTACCGACACCGACCCTTTTTGTCGTTCAGACCTCAACGATCAATGAAGGGTTGAACTCTGGATTTTCCGCATGGCTAGAGCGAACATAGCCGCGAGGATTGCACACCACTCTAGTGCCGTTCATTTCATAATCACAAGAGTCATGGGTATGACCATGAATCCAAAGCGACATCTTTCCAAATAAATACGATAACTCTGATGCAAAACACGCTGACAACAAATCAGGTTTATAACGCTCTGCAACAGAATGCATTGAGGGAAGATGATGGGTGATAACTACAGTCTCACCATCGAAAGGAACATCCAACTCTCCCCTAAGAAAAAAGAGTGACTGCTCATGCAATTGGATCGACTTTTGTGGCGAGAAGCCAATTCGTCCATCACCGATTCTCCTGAAATCATTTAAATACATTTCGCCATACATGATGCATTTTTCTCTCAACTCATCGTCAAACAATAAGAAATCTGTCCATAAGGTGGCACCTAAAAAACGGACGGGTTTTTTATCATTAGCACTTTGCAACTGAATTGCTCGATCATCTAAAAAATGAACTTCATAAAGCACGCATTGCTCTTGTAACTTCGAAATAAGTTCAAGTCGCTGAGATCCATAAAACTCATGATTTCCGGCAACATAGATAATTTCCTGATCTGGAAAGGTATCACGCGCCCATCCAACACCACTAGAGCGGACATCAATATCTCCTGCTAGAACCACAACATCCGCATCAGTTGGCTCGGGATTGAAAGCGGCAAACTCTAAGTGAAGGTCGCTCAAAATATGAATTTTCATATGCACTATTTGATAAATTTTTACATTGGAATTAAGAAGATGAATCTCTTCTTAAGGCAAGGATTGTATTGAATCAATTAACCATGCCGTCCTACAAGGCATTGAGGATATAGTTGACTACTACACTGCTACAACCTAAATTACAAACTCGCCAACTCAATGTAGAAAAAAATGGATCAAAAACAGTGTTATTTTTCGTTAGATCTTGAACTGAATAATGCGCAAGATAATACAACCGTACATCCCAAGATCATTCAGGTGGGAGTTGCGATTGGAAGTTATTTAAATTACAAAAATAACAGTATTGCTAAGTACAAATGGTATTTAGATCCGCAAGAGCCTATCTTCGAATTCATTACCAGTTTGACCGGCATATCTAATGAAGACATCCTCAAAAATGCCGTGCCTCATGAACAGGTCGCCAAAGAAATCGGCGAGTTGATCGAAGTTCACCAGTGCTTCATCAACCCGATTAGCTGGGGTGGTGGCGATTCAACAGAGTTGAAGCTTGAGTTCAAAAATCGAGGCGTTCATTTTCCCTATTTTGGGCGTAGATGGATTGATGTAAAAACTTGGTACACCTTGCATATGCTGGCAATAGGAAAGAAACCAAGTGGCGGACTGTCATCTGCGCTTGCTAGCTTTAGGCTTCATTTTGACGGCATAACCCACCGAGCGGATGATGATGCCTTTAATACGCTACGACTTTTCTTCGCTATCCTGGAAAGACAAAACCAACACTATCAATTGGTAACAGATGCCAAGAAAATTCACTGGGGATCATAAAGCCAAGATTAAAGGGTGGGTAGAAGAGCCCCAAAAACAAAGAGCCCCATGGTTAGAGGCTCTGCTGTCGTATATGGCGGAAGAGGTGGCTAGGCTATACGGTGTATGGCTTTGCACCCTATTCGACTCCTTTATACCACCTTAGACACCACATCTTACTGTTCTAAATAAAGAAATATTCATTACTTAAGTGATGAATGCCTGAAAAAGGCTTGAAGTCATACGATGGAATCTAAATCGATCCACCTCATTCCAGAGATGGATCTTGGTAACAAACTTTGGTAACTATTGGAGAAATAATATGACAATCAAGCTAGACCATCAAACGGTCAAAAATCTTAAAACGCCTGGTCGGTATACAGATGCCTTAATCAGAGGGCTGCATATCTGGATAAAGCCTAGCGGTAACAAGTATTGGATCTTCCGATATACGCACGATAGCAAACAACACAACATTAGCTTAGGATCCTTCCCCGCTCTATCAGTAGCTGAAGCTCGTATTAAGGCGCAACAGGCCCGCGACCAACTTAGTAATGGCACTAACCCTGTTGCCACTAAGAACGCCTCTAAGGTCCTACAAATAGCTTCTAAAACCAAGAAATTAGTCTTTAGAGACTTTGCCCACTCCTGTATCCAGATCAAGCGTGCTGAATGGACAAATCAAAAGCATGGTGATCAATGGCAATACACGCTAGAAGAATTTGCCTACCCCGTGATTGGAGACATGCATCTTGATGAAATTGAGATGGATGACATTCTCAAGATTCTCACACCCATCTGGAATATTAAGACCGAAACTGCTTCAAGACTTCGCGGAAGACTAGAGTGGATTCTTGCATCAGCTACAACACGCAAACTTCGTTCAGGCGTCAATCCAGCCTTGTGGAGAGGTTATTTGCAAACGATCTTGCCAGCTCCCAATAAGATCAAAAATGTCCAGCACCACAAAGCCCTTCCATATCGCCAAGTCCCGGACTTAATTGCTCAACTACGGGAGATGGACACAATGGGTGCCCTTGCTCTGGAGTTCACAATTCTCAACGCCTCCAGAACTGGTGAAGTTATTGGTGGGCTTAGAAGTGAAATCCAAGGAGATATATGGATTATTCCGGGCAATCGCATGAAGGCTAAAAAGGAGCATCGAGTGCCACTTTGCAAGCGATCCCTAGAGATATTAGCTATCGCAAAAGTGAAAGATGAGGACAGCAAATACTTATTTTCACGCAACGGAAATAAACTTACCAATATGGCCATGCCAATGGCACTCAGGAAATTCGACCTAGAAGCAACAGTGCACGGATTTAGGTCTTCATTTAGGGATTGGGTAAGTGAAGAAACTAATCACCCATCTGAGGTTGCAGAAATGGCACTTGCACACGTTATCGGAAATAAAGTTGAGGCAGCCTACCGAAGAAAAGACTTGCTTGAGAAACGTCGATTGTTATTAAATGACTGGGAGCAATATTGCAATGTCGTTAATCATAATGTTATAGAACTAAAGGCAGCCTAAGGAAAATATATGAGCGAAGAATTTATACAAATGATTGACGCTGAAATTCAAAAGGTTATCGATAAAGATGGAGTATTCGATGAAGCATTTCCACCGAATCAATACCTTCTGAGACTCAGAACTGCCTGGGTGACCAAAGACTATGACGAAATCACAAAGATTGCCAATGAGGGGTACACGGAGATTGTAGGCACAATTGCCCCCACAACCACCAAAGCTACCGAAAAAAACATATTGGCATCTCAGCAATGGATAAGCTCATTTGCAAATGCTCTGAACAATACAAATCCAATAATAAAATACGCCGACACAACACAACGAGAGCGCTACGGAAAAGAATTGAGTGAGATGTTTAATGCATGTAATAAAGTACAACTTTCTGAATTGGCCGCACACCTCCTCATCGAACTAGAAATTACTGGTGCACGCCATTCGCTGACCCTAAACGAGGTATCACACCTCAGGTCACTATTTATACAGTCACAAGAAAAGCGTCTTCAAAAAGGCTCTCGTGCATCCAGTTCCATAAAAAAACGCTTTGCAGACAATGATGCTGCGTTAATGAAGATTTACAAATTAGCATCGCAGGAAGCTCTAAAAACGGGGGCAGGAAAGCCAACATTTAGGCAGTTCACAAGGATGATTGACATACTCAAAAGCAAACCAACCTACATCAGAAAACCAAAATTAAGCGCTGAAGAGAAACTGTTATCCAAGGCAGATCTTGAATATGTAATGCAGGAAAAGGCCCGTGAAGATTGGGCTACAACAACCATTCGTAGTTTTTATGAGGAGCAATCAGGTCAAAAAGCAACAACTAAAAAATAAATACGCAACTTAAGTTATGAATCCCTAAAGCATGCCTTAAATTCGACAATTCATTTATGTATAACCAACCCCAAAGGGACATAAATGAAGTCAAGTATCAAACTCTTACGAATTAGCGACGTAGCAAATAAAACAACCCTCGCTAAAAGCACCTTATGGCTGAAGATTGCCAAAGGTGAGTTTCCAAAACCCATAAAGATTTCACCGGCCATCAGCGTCTGGAAAGAGGCTGACGTCGATTCTTGGATCGAAAGCTTTTGCAACCCCAATTCGCACAAGGAGGCTGCATGAACTTAGATCAAATGCCAGATGAATTAAATGCGATCGACAACTGGGTTCTGGTTGCATTAAGGCCAAAGCCAAATGGCGGCTTTGATAAGGTTCCCGTCAGAATTAACCAAGGTATTGCAATTGATTGTACGTGGAGCAAGCCAACGAATCGCCTACCCTTTGCGGCGGCAAAAGCTTTGCTAGATGCCGAATTGCTATTAAAGCCATCTGAGCAGCGCTTTCAGGGCCTAGGGTTTGTTTTAAGCGACACGGAGTATATGTGCGTTGATTTAGACAAAGCATTTAGCGGCAACGATTTAAAGCCTTTTGCTAAGGATATTCTTGCCAGCCTTCATGGCTTTGTTGAAAAGTCAGTAAGTAAAACTGGCTTACATATATTCGTCAAGATTCATGGCTGGGATCTTGGAACCAAGCGAGGTAAGTTTGCCGATGGCTCAGGTATAGATGTACTTTGCGGCGGTACCTTTGTAATGGTTACCGGGGATGTTATTGATGATGCCAGCTACACCATAGGAGAATCGCAAGACTTTTCCGAGTTACACAAATGGCGCAAATTACTTAATGGTTCTGAGAATACCAACACCTTCATTAACCAAGAAGTTCCATTTGATCACAACATACCAGTTGCCAGTTGGGATATTGAGCGAATCAGAACTGAGCTATTACCAAGACTTAAAGATTTTGCGGACAGGGATAACTGGCGTGATGTCTGCTTTGCGCTGCACCACCAAACAGGTGGCAGTGTCGAAGGGTTAGAGCTTTTTCATGAGTACAGCCAACGTATGCCTGAAATGTACAACCCCACTGAAGTTGAGACACTTTGGAGGAGTGCCAAGATCAACCCCAATCGTCTTAACAAAACCTTCAGATGGTTGCTGCAATTAGTACGCCAAGAGATAACCCAAACTCAAACCCACATTATGGGCGACCTTGATAATGCACGGTTTTTCAGGTCAATGTTTGAAGGTGAGTTCTTGTTTTGTCACTCCAATCGCAAATGGTTACGGTTTACCGGCATGCGCTGGGAATGGTGTCAAAAAGATGAACAAATTGGTGCTGCGAAGTTGGTTGCAGAACAAATCATGGACAAAGCAGGTGAACTATTTAAGCTTGATCCAACAGGGGCAACTTCAAAAGCATGGCAGTCACATGCTAAAACTATTCGCAATAACGGGCGCATCATTGCCATGCTGGAGTTAGCCACCAGCGAACCGGGAATGAGCATTAGCAATATTAGCGACTTAGATAGCCAGCCAATGCTACTAGGCGTTAGTAATGGCGTGTATGACCTTAAAGCGATGAAGTTAATACCTGCCGATCCCAAATTGCTTATTAGCAGACAAGTACATGCAAATTACAACCGTATCGCGACCTGCCCTCTTTGGCTTAAGTTCTTGGATGAAATCTTTATTGGCGACCAGGATGTTATTAACTACATCCAAAAAGCCTTGGGCTACTCCTTAACTGGCGATGTATCTGAGGAATTACTTCATTTTTGCTATGGGCATGGCAAAAATGGTAAGTCGGTCATGGCGAACGTCATTGTCAAGATCATGGGCGACTATGTGCAGACCGCCAACTTTGATCTACTGGCACTCAAGGAGTCTGGTGCTACTAATGATGTCGCTCGTTTGGCGGGCGCTCGCTTAGTAATGGCCAATGAAACACGTGAGAACCAAAGGCTCGATGATCAAAAGCTCAAAGCATTAGTCTCAACCGAAAAGATTACTGCACGATTTATGTATGCGGAGTTTTTTGAGTTTTGGCCTCAGTTCAAGATTTGGCTGCGTGGCAACTACAAACCCATCATTACTGATAGCAGCAACGGTGCATGGCGCCGGATGAGATTAATCCCATTTGAATATCAAGTGCCCGAAGATCGAACCGACCATAAGCTTGAAGACAAGCTCCTAGCTGAAAAGGAAGGCATTTTGGCCTGGATGATTGATGGCTGCCATCGATGGCAACAGGAACGCTTATCAGCGCCTAAGCGCATTGAAGATGCTAGTCGCGTTTATCAAGATGAGTCAGACATGCTAGGCGAATTCTTGGAGGACTGTTGCGAGGTGGGAGCAGGTAAAACCGAGTCTCAAAAAGCCGTATTTGGAACCTATCAAATCTGGGCTCGAAGTAATGGCACCCACTCTGCTACTCAGAAGTCATTTACACGCCAATTAGGTAGTCGCGGGGTAGATACAAAGCGAATAAAGACTCATGGGGATACTAAACGCTTTTACGTTGGTCTAGAACTTAATGAAGCAGCGCAAAAGGAATGGAAACGAATAGGCTTTTAGCGGCGAAAAGTCTGGTGGTGACGATAGTGACGATTTGATACCCAATTCCCAAAAGTATCTCAAGTATTTCTCTTGTGAAGAACTTTTAGGAAACGACTCATATTTCGTCACCATTGTCACCAAGATAGTCAAATTCAAATAACTAGGATATGAAAAATGAAAGCAACAAAACAGCAACTTATTAATGAGATCAAACAATTTGAGCGCAAGTACGAAATGCTTGTCTGGTATGCCAGAAAGTCAGCCGAGCAGATAGCAACCATCGAAGGAGTGAGAGTGGCTGCTGAAAGTTTAGAAAAAGAGTATCCCGATGAGACGAGTGATCTACGCTCAACCATTGCTGGTGACTGGACTCATGGATTCAATAGTGGAATGCTTGCGGGTACTCGGTTCGTACTGGATGCATTAGATATGGGAATGGATGAGGCCCATGAGATCTTTCCGGATCTGAGCTCATAGCGCTACGCGGGCGCGAGAGTCTAGGTCACGTTTAGACGTGATTTTTAGCCCCTTGTCCCAATTGTTAATAAATAGGCACATCACCAACTCAACAATGTTCTCAAAAGTTGATTGGGTTTGGTGATTGCATTTTAAAAAATAAAAATTGCCAGATGAAAAATGATTCAGAAACAAACTAAAACTGGCAAAAACTTGATTAAAAGGTAGAAAAAGATGCAAAAAAGAACTAAGAAACGCAACAAGTTGACAACTAATGCCGAAATTGCAGAGCTTGCCTACGTGTTTCACATATCAGCAAACCGGCTCAGGTTAACAATCTCTCAAATTAACCTACCCGCTGCCTATCGACTACAAATCGCCAGGCATGTGCAATGGATGCTCAACCAAGCGAAATCATTAGGCGAGCAATTAAATGCGCCGCAACCAAACGCGTTCATTACAAAGGAGTCAACTGAACGAATTGCAGAGCATTTAGGTGTATTTGACTAAAAAGAAACGGGCTTGCTTTCATAGGTACCATCTAGGGGAGGTAAGCCCTTCGAGTAAAAATGGGGTATCGACTTATAAAGAAGGCGGGGGCCTGCCCCGCTATCTCAATTGATCTGAAATTAGTTCCGCAAACCGATGTACTCCAAGCCGCACAACTGGTAACTTCTTTGGTAACAATAGAGGAAATGTTCTTCGAGCTATAGTATTAAACGCCCCTTGGCGGACGGTGCCTCCTCCACATTAATTTAATCACAGTCACACAGCAAGTGTTAAATTTAAATTATTGACGATGAAACAAGCTAAACGCCCCAACGGATATTGGAATCTTGAGACGCTGCGAGTTGAGGCGCTCAAATACCAAACACGCCAAGAATTTCAGCAAAAGAACGGTGCAGCATACAAAGCGGCTGGATTACTAAAACTGCGTGATGCCATATGTGGACATATGATTAAACTCAAGAACCCCAAAGGATATTGGACTCCTGAAACACTCCATGCTGAAGCGCTCAAATACAATAATAAAGTTGATTTTCGTCAAAGATCTAATCCAGCATTTCTCACCGCCTCACGAAGAGGATTGTTAGATCAAATATGCAGTCATATGGAAGCTGGCAAATTACCTAACGGTCATTGGCTAAACAAAGATAATTGCGCTGCTGAGGCACGGAAATATATGAATCGCCGTGCATTTTCGTTAGCAAACTCAAGCGCATATCATGGGGCAGATGTGAATGGGTGGTTAGATGAAATTTGTAGCCATATGGATTTCAACCCTTCAAGCGATAGTGATGCAGTCTACATTTGGAAAGCTATTGGTCATGTATTCAATGGCCTACAGGTATATAAATTTGGAACAACTTCTGCACGACTAGAAGATAGGCGCATTAGCGAAGTAGCGCGGTTTGCTGGCATGGATTTCGATATTGTTATATTGATTAAAGTAACAGTGCACGCAAGTGAATTGGAATCTAAGCTACTACAGCTAGGAACCAATCCGCAGTACAAGGGATTCAATGGGGCAAGTGAATTTAGAGCTTTAACAGATGATGAATTAGAAGCTGCTATTGAAGTAATCAGAAAATATCAAGAAATTAGCCCAATTTAAACTAACCTTTTGGTAACTTTTATTAATAACCGCCCAAATACTCGCCGCATAGAGTCGTAAAGCAAGAGCCATTGGCGGATACCTCCGCAATCAACGGCAGCTAACGAACCCAAAGCAGACGTTAATACAGCTTAGTCACCGCAGGCAAATATCGACCGAGGCTGTGTAAAAACCCCCAATAATCTCCCTGTTTTTGTAAACACCTAAGCACCCTCAAACGTTAATTCAATATCACTAATTAACGGGTGTTCATGAAGATGAAACGATTCATTACTGGCCAAGATCGAACCCAAAGTACGCTGTTACCAGAGTTACTTGATGAGTACATCACCGAAGAAAACCCCGTACGCGTCATTGACCTCTTTGTTGACCAGCTTGATTTAGCCAGCTTAGGTTTTGAAGGAGTAGTTCCTGCTGATACTGGTAGGCCGTCCTATCATCCTGCAGTGCTGTTGAAGTTGTATGTTTATGGATACCTTAACCGTATTGCATCGACTCGTCGCCTAGAAACCGAAGCGCTACGTAATGTTGAACTCATGTGGCTCATTGCCCGCTTAGCTCCTGACTTTAAGACCATCGCGAACTTCCGCAGGGAGAACGGCAAAGCCATCCGTAAAGTCTGCGCCCAGTTTATTGAACTGTGCCGCCAGATGAATTTATTTGCCGACGCGATGGTGGCAGTTGATGGCAGTAAGTTCAAAGCAGTGAACAGCTCCGATCAGAACTTCACCCAGGCCAAGATCAAACGTCGTATCCAAGAAGCTGAAGCTAGTATTGCGCAGTACTTAAAAGACTTAGAGGCAGCTGATCTGCGCTCTCCTACGGGGTCGACTCCACATCAAGCGAGGTTAGCGCAGCGTATCGAGTTGTTTAAAGCCCAGATGGCACAGCTACAAGCTATTGAAGAAAAAGTACAAGCAGCACCAGATAAACAGATCTCCATGAGTGATCCCGATGCCCGGTCGATGCAACACCGCGGAGGCGGTATCGTGGGTTATAACGTGCAAGCTGCTGTAGATACCAAGAATCATCTCATCGTAGCCCATGAGTTAACTAATGTCGGGCATGATCGAAGCAGCCTGGCTGCGATAGCTAACCAAGTCAAAGAAGCGCTGCAAGTAACGCAGCTGACCGTAGTGGCAGACAAGGGTTATTACAGTGGTGAACAAATCAAAGACTGCATGGACTTGGGTGTCACTCCCATCATCCCCAAATGCAAAACCTCTAGCAATCGATCTAGTGGTCTGTTTGATAAGAATGCGTTTATCTACCACCCCGATAAAAATGAATACGAGTGCCCTGCAGGGCAAGCATTAATAGAGCGATTTAAAACCGTGGAGCATGGTAAGAATCTGATTGCATACTGGAGCTCGAGCTGCAAAACCTGTGCCTTAAAGCCTCAGTGCACTACCGGAACAAACAGAAGAGTCAAGCGCTGGGAACATGAAGTAATGCTAGATCAAATGCAGGGCAACCTAGAAGCCATGCCTGATGCGATGAAGATTAGGCGTTGCACGATTGAGCATACTTTTGGAACACTCAAGAGTTGGATGGGGGCAACGCACTTCTTAACCAAAACCAAAGAGCACGTCAGTACAGAAATGAGTCTACATATCCTGGCTTACAACCTTAAACGAGTGATGAACATCATGGGTAGCAGCAATCTAATGAAGGCGATGGCGACGTAAGGCGAGAGCCTTACTCAATCTGTAATAAGCAGGCCTGATTAACGCCTCTATGAGGTGTTAATAAAAAACCAATATTTACCGAAACAGGATGCTTAAGCCCCTCAGGGCGCTTTATTGAGAAACCAAAACCCGTGTGCACGCTCTAAATCGAAATTAATGGAAGTATTTTGGGTTTTTACACAGCCTCGACCCAAAGCAGACGGCCATGAAAAGACCACCCGAAGGTGGTCCCAGGCTATATCCATTACAAATCAAATAAACCAGACTTTGCGATTGGCCTCACATAACCTTGACCAGGATTCGTATCAGGATTGGTCGAGAAGTAAGAAATGACTAAATCGCGGTCGGGGGACACATACAAGCCTTGGCCCATGAAGCCCAGCTTGAACATATCACCATCTGGGAAAACATCATCCCATTGGCGATTATTGCTAATCACATAGTCATTCAAAGCGGCCATAAATCGAGGTCCATCAGAGCCGCTCATATAAACCTCATGGCTTGGCAACTCCTTGCGAATCCGATGTAGGGCGGCATCAGAAACCACCTTCTTATCGGATATCACATTCCAACTCGGTGTGAAAAGCATTCCAAAGTGCATTAGATTGCGCAGACGGCTCGAGACCAATCCATGGATGCCTTCAAGGTGATCGCCGCCAGACTGATGGATCTGCATATCCCCATCCAAGGACATATGCGAAAACACCCTTTCATCGACGGCATCTGAAAAACGCTGATTCAGTACCTCTTCGATAAGGATAACAAGCGATTGGGTAATCATTGAGCTGTAATCAAAGCACTTTCCCGGATCACTTATTTTGCTGGCTAACTTCATGATAGTACGGGTCGACTCTAGCTTATTGCTTACTGGATCAGAAAAGCCAAACTCGGAGCGAAACAGGCGTGTCGTTAGCGATGTGGGGTCACCTCTCGTGTCATCATTCTCCACGATGTTAAGACCCGATGCCATATTGAAAAGATCGATGATCTTGATATTTGCCCATGCAGTATCAATAAAGTCAGGGACATACTTACTATACGTATTGTTCAGGTCAATCTTGCCTTCGTCCACCAACTGCTCTATTAGCAGCCCGGCGATTGGCTTTGCTGTCGATGCCCATAAATGACTATCTGTAGGCTTCATACCAGGATAGCGTTCGTAAACTACCTTGCCTTTATGTGCAACGATGAATGCCTGAATAAAGCTCTTGGGACTAGTCACAAAGTCATCGAGTGATAGCTTGCCATAGGCCGTTTCTGCTTCAATTTTACCAACCCCTGAATTTGGCTCATAAGGCAGAGGAGCGGATACCTTGCGTGGTGACACGATCGTAGTATGTAGAAAAGATGCAATTCTAGTATTGGCAAATAAAGACACATCACCGCCAGACAACATGGTTTCATATCTAAAATTGTCTATCATTGCCTGAAATTCAGAATTCGAATATCCCGCGAGTACCTTGCTTACTGGATCTCTGCTAGTAGCTGACTTTTTTTCCATGGCTTAAATTTTCCAATTTGAATAAATTTTTAACAGTAATCTCGTACTGGTCATTCTTATATCTAAAGTATGAGTATGAGTATGACAAATGCTAACTTTGCGTTCTTCTTTCAGACAAAAAGGTTACCAAATCTTTATCGCCAGTAAGATAGATTAAAAATCGATAGCACATATATGGCAAGACTATTAACCAATACAAACAGAGGATTGCTAGGATATGTTTGATATCACCCTGACTAAATGTGGTGATGGATTCAATAAAACCATTTCCCTTGAATAGGCCCTCGAGCCCAACAACAAGATACCGAATGCAGAGTGCCGCAACCGAAACAAAAGTAGTGCGAATAATGATTGCCAAATAAAGTGCGGGCTTTTCCGTTCGCTTGGATATTAGTCCGTAAGGCAGAAGCCCCTCTGGAATAAGTAAGAACTTAGAAAGCATCGCTGCTTGTAGAATGGCAAATCCATAACCAATAACCCGGGATGGCTCCAAATGCAGGGCAGCTTCACTATAAAACGTCAGAGCACAAAACCACAAGGAAAAATAAACTATTAAGACTGCCCTCTTTTTCATGAGACCTAGCCATTTTTGGAATAGAGTTTTTATCATCTGATGTCGTTTAATAGAGTTGCTGGAATGAAATGGCAAAGTATTTGCAGCCATATTACTTTATTCTCAAAACACCCTTCCCCAAACTGGCTCTAATTTACGTAAGCAAAATCTCAATTCTTTTACAAATGCTGTTCATTCGAGCCCTATTTGCCCCAACCATCCTAGCCCTAAGCTCGCTAGTACACGCCCAGTCATCCGATTCAATTTCTACACCACTTAGCCGAGGGAAGAGTGGACTCATCTCAAGTGAGCGACTGTTGCAAGCTCAAGATAACATTGCCTCCGTCCCAATCTATTTCAACTTTGATCAAAAAGTGGGCTTAGCGCACAAAGGCTCAACTCAATATACGGAAATACAGCCTTTTTTACCATTTTGCATTAATTCAGAGTACAGCTTTGTAGTGCACCCTGAAATTACATATCAGTCATTTAATAATTTTGATGGGTACTCAGGCTCTGGATTAAAACCAATCATTGTCCAAAGCTACTTTACTCAATCGGATGTTAATAAACGGGTTAATTCCTTTGGAATTGGGCCCATGGTCCAAATTCGAACTACGATGCCGTGGATGTTTGGTAGCGCACAAAATGGAGCGGGCTATAGCCTAGTTGCGGTGCATCGCACTGAAAATTGGGTTTACTCATTGTATGGTTATCAATCCTTTGGCTTGGGTGCTACCCCAACCATAGGCTCCAGTGCCAACAATGTCTATATCCAGCCATCGATTACTTACATTACCAAGCGATATGGAAATTACACCTTAAATAGTGAATCCACAATAAACATGAATACTGGCGCTCACTCATACCCGGTTAACCTGATGGGTAGCAGATTAATTGCCATCGGCGATGTGCCACTGCTATTTACCTTAGGCGTTCGGTATTACACCGTGAATACCAATATAGGAGGAGCCCAGGGCTGGGGTGGGCGTCTTGGGATTACCTATGCCTTTTCTCATTAAGTCATATATTTTGATCGACTGTTATTGGCCGTTCTCTGCCCCCTAGAACCCCGAAAATAAACGGTCTTGAAGGGCTGCTCCAGTTTAGATAGCAGACGGTTGACGCCAAGTAAAAAGCCATCCTGCGGGATGGCTTTTTGGTAACACTTTTGGTAACAAGGGTGTTGTATCTCTGCAAACCCTTATAAAACCATTGACTTTGGCGGAAGAGGTGTGCGCCGAATTGGGTTTTATGAAGGTTCACCATAATCTATAAATCACCCTATAACCCAATAAATACGGGTACTTTAATTTATAGCAGTTCATAGCAGTTCACCAAAAGCTAAAGTAAAATTGGGTACTGGTGTGGGTACTGGAGGACCTAATGGCTGCTGAAAAACTACTAACTGAAGCATCGTGCAAAGCTGCAAAGCCTAAGCAAGATATGTACTACCTAAATGATGGTGGCGGACTCAGGTTGCGTATTAAACCTAACGGGAGCCGCTCATGGATTTATAGATTCAGACTTGATGGCAAAGAAAATACCAATAGCTTAGGCACCTACCCTCAAGTAAGCCTCCAAATAGCACGGACAAAACTTGCTGAAGCAAAGCAGCATGTCATTAAAGGAGACAACCCCTCCACCGCAATCCGAATAGCCAAGGCAAATCAGATCATCAAAGGTGAGGCCACTTTTGGGGCTATAGCAAAAGAATGGTTAGCTCATAACGAAGCAGAATGGAGCGCTCATTATTTAGAGCGAAATACAGGACTACTAAAACGCTATTTACTGCCGGACCTAGAGCGACTGCCAATTGACTCCATCAAGGAGGCTTATCTCTATTCGATTATTAAGACTGCTTATGACAAAGGTACTAAAGAGTCTGCTCGAAGAGCACGCGGAATAGCAGCTCAGATATTCTCCTACGCAAGAGCAACTCATAGAGGCACCATAAACCCAGCGCGAGATATGGCTGACAACCCCTACTTTAAAAAGCCAGCTGTGGTCCACTTTTCCGCCCTACCTCAAAACAAGGTGGGCGATCTCATTAGCAAGCTAAATATAACTGGGGCTGAGCAGATACTGGACGTAAAAACTGTTTGTGCGTTACGCCTAGCCCTGTACACCGGACTCAGAGATAACTCTATAAGGGGTGCTAAGTGGAGTGAGATTGATTTTGACAATGCAATTTGGACGATACCTAGCAAAAGAATGAAAAGCGGCAGAGAACATTCAGTACCCCTTCCCAAACAAGCCCTTGCTGCCTTGGAAAACATAAAGCCTTTAACCTATCGTGATGAAGAAAGTCTTATTTTTCCTGGCAGAGGTAAACACGCGATCATGTCAGAAAATACTTTGCGACTTGCGCTACACAGACTAGGTTTCAAAGTAACGGCACATGGGCTTCGCTCCTTAATTACGGACGTACTTAATGAAAATGGCTTTAATTCTGACGCCATAGAAAGGCAGCTAGATCATGTTGAAAAAAATAAAATTCGTAGGGCTTACTTGCGCTCAAACTTTACAGAAGAACGCGTCAAAATGATGCAGTGGTTTGCGGATTGGTGTGACGCAAAGGCGAAAAACAAAACGGTTAGTAACGTTACTAAGCTTAAGGCGGCTTAAGCATGGCTAAAAAAGGGTATGTTAGTCGCTCGGAAATTGAGCGTGCCATAGAAAGTCATCTGGTAGCAACAGGCGCAACAAATGCGAATACTAAAGCTCGTGCTTATATTTCATCCTATAAAAATGAAGTTCCAGACCGAATAAGATCAAAAGTTATTCTGAATGAGGGTGATCGAGCGCGCGAGCAATATCGATGCCAAGATCTTGGTGAGTGGCTATATAACCGCAAAGGAGCTTTAAAAGAATTCAGATCCACCTTATGTCCCATAAAGATTAAATTCGATGTTAGCGTGGTTGAGCGTATTGAGATAGACGCGGGTGCGTTGGATTTAAGCGCAGAAGAGATGAAGAACCCAAGACTTCTTTCTCAAAAGCTGATAGAGCAAAAAATCGCATTCGACAAGCTTTTAGCAAAGCAGGCTGAGCAGATTTCCGAGTATGAAAAAAAGGAAGCCAAAACTAAGGAGTTAAAGAGGCTGGCTGGCAAGGAGGGTGGCAGAGGCCGCCCTAAATATTAGAGCCCTTATGAGTGTTGTATAGGAAATACATGGCACACCTAATGTAATCCTATATTTTGAAATGGAGTCTTCTTAACCATGGAGGGCTCTATAAATGCCAATCAAGATATATCGAATCAAAGAAGTTTCTGAAATCACTGGGTTAAAACCCTCATCAATTTATAAGCAAATCCGCCTTCAGCTTTTTCCCCGGGGAATTAAGTTGACATCGAGAAGTACTGGTTGGCCAAGCGATGCAATTGAAGGTTGGGTTAACTCCCGCATTAAGGGGGGCGTATGAGAACCATACATCAATCAACGGTTATTACACCAACCGAACCTCTTGAGCTACTTGTAATCGATTATTGGCAAGATAAAGGCGACAACCTTAGCGTATGCAAAATGATTCAGTCGATTCCAGTCATTGCTATAAAGATAAACACATACGAGCAAACTTATCAAAACTCGGACGGGTTGGATCTATTCACAGAAACTAGATACATAACGCCTAAGGGTGAAATTGATCTTGACGAATTCACCATGATGCAAACCGTTAAACCCGATAACTCTCTAGCATGTTTATCCGTAATCGCGCTGCGGACAAGAGGGTCGACACAGGTATGCCTATTAGAACCGCCTAGTAGCAATGGGTGGCTTAATTACAGCTCCCTATCTGTAAACCCAAACCTGTACACCACCTACTCATCTGGTGAGCGGCACCCGACTTTGGTTGAGTTAGACCAGCTGCTGAAAGACCTTGAGGAGACATTTCCAGCGATTACAGAATTTAATACTGGAGATCTGGAGGCTGGCGCATGAATATGCTTGCCGACATCCCTACTTTATCGATGCAGATAGCCGAGCTCATTCCAGTCGGTCAACTAACAGCAGCAACAATTGACCCTTTAGACAAGCAAAGCTCAGTACCTTGCAAGACTTTTACGATGCCCCAACAGGCAGCCCAGGCGGAAGCCTGGGTTTTGAAGGCCAATACTCAAGGCCGAAACTGCTACTTTCATACCAATGTTAGCGACGCCACTAATAAGCGACTGTCAAAAGCAGATGTGAAAGCAGCACGTTTTGTTTGGGCGGATATTGACCCTGATATAAAGCAATTTGGTTCTTACGAAAGAGCAAGAGGCTATCTCAACTCACTAATACCCAGCTTAATTGAGCACGCATCAATCATCATCGACTCTGGCAATGGCTTGCAAGTTCTTTATCGGCTAGTACCCGTACTTGATATTCGCGACCAAGAGTCTAAGGAGGAGCATGAAGTCGTGAATCGCGCGGTTGCCAAGCGCTGGAATGCTGATTCAACGCAAGACTGTAGCCGCATTCTTAGGCTTCCTGGGACGCTTAACTACCCTAGCCGGTCAAAGATTGATAAAGGCTATCCGAGCACTCCTTCAATTGCAAAGATCATTTATCGCTCAGCGAAGGAATACAACTTGAAATCGATCCAGGCTGCCTTAGCAATATCGCCAGAAATAATCGAGCAAGCTAGAACTGAGTACCACACCAAATCCAAAGGCGCTAAATCTTCTAAAGCAATTACTAAAATTGAAATTACCGAGCAACTGAGGGGTCGATTTGAACAATTTCTGGAGTCAAACCCAAGTGCTAAGGCTCGCTACTTGGGCAGCACCCAAGGTTTGGTCGATAAGTCGGGATCCGCTATGGATATGGGCATGGCTACTTCGATGATTCGCAGTGGATTTAATATCGACCAAATCAGAGCCCTTTTACTAGACTGGAAATTTGGCTCGAAGAATAATGACCGTACCCAAGACCGATACTGGGCCAATATTCGCCAGAATTCCTATGCGCGAGACGAAGAGATAACCCAAGAAAAGATTGATAAGTTTTGGGCGCAAGTCAAAGGCACTCCAGTCGATAAACTAAAGACTGTCTTTACTGATTCCACTACCGAAGAGTTTGTAGAGCCACCCGATGCAATTGATCTCATAAACCAAGAGTATGTCTGGGACAATCTTACAAGAGAGATTTATGACATCAAGAATGGCTTGTACGTCCCCGCCCCTAAGTTTTATATGCACTATGACAATGTGTCATATAAGCCCAGTGAGGACGCTAAGGCTACGACTCTAGGCAGAGGTTGGGTAAAAAGCCCAAAACGACGCAGCGTCAAACAATTAGTCCTAGCACCTGGCAAGCCAGCCACATTGAAAGACGGCTCGCTCAATACCTGGCGCGGCTTTACCGCAGAACCAGCGCCTGGAGATGTGACACCATTTATTAATCTCATCAACTTTGTGTTGCCCAATAAAGCTGAGCGGGAATATTGTGTAAAGTGGCTCGCAAAAATGATCCAGGAGCCTGGAGCTAAATTTTTAGTCTCATTGGTGGTTTGGTCTATTGAGGAAGGCGTTGGCAAGGGATTGCTGTTTGAGACTGTTGGCAGCCTACTTCATCAACGACACTTCAAGGTGGTTGGCAATGAGGTATTTAATGACCAATTTACTGAATGGCAGTCGCAAAAGATATTTGTGATCGCTGATGAGGTTTCAAGTGCAGACAAACGCAGCACCGCTGATCGAATTAAAGGCTGGATTACTGCTACCGAGAATAATATCAACGTCAAAAATACCGCGAAATACTCTGAGCCAAACCTCATTAAGTACGTCTTCTTGAGCAACCACCCAGACGCGGTGTATCTGAATGACAAAGATAGGCGTTTTTTTGTAGCCGAGGCACCAGATAAGAAACTGCCAGATGAAATACGTAAAAACTTCGTGAATTGGATTAAATCTGGCGGCAAGGCAGCATTAATGGACTACCTCTTGAGTCAAGATACATCCCAATTTGATCCCACCGCACCAGCGCCAATGAGTCAATCTAAGATGGGAATGCTCGATAGCAATAAGTCCGACCTTGAGCAGTGGGTTGAAAACGCCCTCCTTAAAGCGCAAGCAAAGAATCATGATCTGATCAGCACTGAGGACCTAGCAGCGCACTATAACTTTGGCTCGCATCCAACAAAGTGCTCTGGAAAAACAGTTGCTACGATCCTCAAAAGAATGGGGTACAAAAAATTGGCCAAGAAAGCCAAGTTTGACAACGGTACACGTAAGGGGCTCTTTTCAACTGCGGCTAAATTCAATATGTATAGCTCTATGAGTGAAACTGAAATTGCACGGCACTACAAAGAAACAATCTTTTAAGAATGTGTGTGATGAATTTCCTATTGAAACCAGTGCTTTACAAAACTTCGCACGGTTCGCACACAAAAAATCCAGATCTTACGAAAGTGATTCTGACACCAATACACCTATCCTTCTTTTTTATTATTTATTTATATATAAATAAAGTGTGCGATGTGTGTGATGAAAGCCAGGGGCCGAGCTATAGGGGTTTGGATACCCACAGATTGAACATCCTTTACGTGCGAAATACGTGCATCTGTGCGAAATCACTAATTCGTTTACAAGAGGTTCAGGGTTTAAATAAAAATGCGCCCTCCTTGATGGGGTTATTACAGTGCAAATAACTTTTAAGAATTAGACATGCCACTTCCATCGTTTAAATATTCCAAGCAGCCATTATGTGGCGCTAAATGTAAAAGGACAGGATTACCCTGCTCCAATATGAGGGTACGCAATCGACCTAAGTGCCGCCTGCACGGCGGGATCGTTGGAAAACGTAAAGTCTTACGAGGTTCGGATCATCCACAATATAGAAATAAGGGCGAATCTAGAGCTGAGCGTGAAGAGCGAAGTAAAAAGAGTGCAGTCCTACTTTACTTAAGGGATATTGGCGACCACGTACATCTATTTAATGGCACCAAAACTCGTGGACGTCGCCCGAAGACCTATCAATCCCTCGACCTATCCGATGAATCACAACTTGCAATAGCTATCATAAAATCAATAGATCTTTAAAAAAGAGACCTAAAGTAGATCTAAGTACTAACCAATATCCAGGGTGTGTTGATAGACTTCGCCAGAGGGTAAACCAATAGCGTTTATATCAAACTTTAAAGATGCCTCAACGCGGCTGCTTGCGTTATGAATTCTGAAATTGATACTAAATCCATGATTAAAGACGATTGTCTTTGAATACATACCCCCATTTTTCTTATTAATTACATTAATAGCTGTGGGAAAGTTTGTTTTGCGTGTAGCAAGATTGCCCGAGAAGTTAAATGCCTGGATCTCTACTCGTTTTGAGCCCTTGCACATAACTTTATAAAAATCAAAGCGACCTATAAGATAAGTCATTAATCGCTTACAAAAGTCAGCCTCTTTATCTGGATTGACACTGATCACCCTATTAATCTCTTGCTCCCAAGCATCGAGTAGTGGCCAATAAAATCGCTCTGGCTTGCTTTCCAAATCCTCCCATAGCGCAGTCCTATCGGAGTTCTTACGAATACTGGCTAACTCGGCAAATATAGGTTTAATTTGATTCCAATACTCTGTGCTGCATCCCGCATCACTCAGATCCCACTTGGAAATAAAATCCAGCTTTGCAGAAAGTCTAGAGTGCTTTAGCGCCTCGTGGTTTGACTTACAAGAAATTCCGATTGATTTTCCGGAGTACTTAAGTATTACATCCCTAACATCACCCTTTTGACCCGCTTTATCGGAATTAAATTCAAGAGTTGCGTCAGGATCTCGCTCTATCTTTTCCTTATTCAGAATATGCCTTACAGCTAGGTCGGCGGCTACATCAAATGCATCTCTTTTTTTATCAGAAATCTTTTCTTCGTAACAAAGCTTTGCTAATTTAGAAAAATTGCTTTCAATTAGTCGGCAACCCACTAAGCTAGTTACAGACCTGCCGACAGACCACTCAAAAGCCCTTCCGGTTTCAGTTTGGGTTGCGGCCTTCATCTATTTAAGATCTTCTCTAATTCTGCGGGCCACGTGATAGGCAAGCATTACAGGAACGGCGTTGCCTATCATCTTGTATCCATTACGAACGTTGGAGTAGATAAAAGCAAAATCAGAGGGGAAAGTCTGCACTTCAGCGCACTCCCTCACGGTCAAACGTCGATAATCATGTCCAGAAACAAAAGCCATCTTATCCTTAGCAACTTTTACCATCTTTGGAGCACTAGGATGTATTGGAATGTGTCTGTCGGTAGCCAGAATAGTAAATGATTGTTCATCCCAAGATCTCACCCTATTCCTTGACATATAAATGGGTGAAAACGTCTGGTCTGGGGTTAAATCATGATTTAAATACTTTTTGGATTTTGTTCCAATTTTAATTTTTGACAAATAGCCAATAGCATCATTCAGAGTAGGCTTTGGTCCCTCAACAGGCAGGGGGAACTCGTAGCCGGTATTGAAATCGTCTTCGTTATATCCAACGATAAACACGCGCTCCCTATCTTGTGGGACCTCATAGTTGCTAGCTTTCAATACCTCAGCCTTTACAATATACCCAGCCTTCTTAAACATCTTCTTAATATTTTCAAAAGATTCTTTATTCCGAGCATGAATTAAACCGTGCACATTTTCTGCAACGAAAAATTTAGGCTTTAATATTTTTATGAACCGAATGTAATCGTGAAATAGTTGACCGCGATGGTCTTTGATGCCGCGTTTAGCGCCAGCTTCACTCCAAGATTGGCAAGGCGGTCCACCTATTACGCCATCTATTCGCCCGTATTTACTCTTAATTTCCTCTATTTCCTCATCCGGAATTGCAACGATTGAACGCTCGTCTAGATGAATAGATGGAAAATTCGCCTTAAAAGTTGGGGTAATAGTTTTATCGTATTCATTTGCCCAGACCGTCTTGAATCCAGCTTTTTCAAACCCAAGGTCCAATCCTCCTGCGCCTGAAAAAAGAGAGACGAGGGTTGGTGAGGATTTTGATTTCATGTGTAAATTAATAGGCTGTATATTTGTACAGTATAGCAGGGCTCAAGAGTATACGCAGAGGATTTAAAACTGAAGGAGCCAACGAGATAGCTCTGCTTCGTCTGAAATTCCATTATCAATCAAAATCTTTGCAATGTCTGTTGCCGCAAGCACCAGCACTGGATGACCATCCTCAATAATTTCTTGATAAGCCTGCAGAGCCACATATGACGTTGTAATAAAAATTCCGAATTGCCTATGTCTTAGTCGGGAAATAAGCCTACTGGTTTCTCTGACACCACACCCATTGCTTAACTTATAACATTTCGCCTCTAATGCAAACTCAACATCAGAATATGAAGAGCGAGTTCCAATTCTGTAAACTCCTATTGCGTCCCGACCACCATCCTTCCATGGCCTGGTGTTATCACAAGAAATAATATTTTTATCCATTATTTGAGCTAATAGAATGGCGCATTTTTCAAATGCATACTCCCCATTAGTATGTGACTCAAAATAATTTTTAATCTTTTCAATAAATTTTTCTTCGATTTGATTTTGAGGCAGCTGCTGATCCACAGTTCGATGTAAAACTGATGGGGGAGCCAATAGAGGCGTATATTTACCTGAATCTTTCCATTTAATATATGACGGAGGCGCAAAAGAATTTGAAGATGTGCCGCCAAGTAATTCATTTACCCACTGGCGCAATATAACTGGCTCGTCAAGTATAGTGAATGTGGCGCGATAGTTTTGAAATCTCTGCGCTTTTGACGTCTTCCATATTGCGTGTAAATCTTCAGTCTGAGATATATCTCTAGCGCCTGGTACAGCAAGCCCCCTAAAGATAACAGAGCGCCCCGCTCCAGGAGCTTTTGAAAATATAAAAAACGGGGGTATTAACCCTCTTTTTCCAATATGTAAATTGTCAAATGCATTTTTTAGGATTAAATTTCCCTTTTTAACTGTGTCATGTAGCTCGTGACCAGCAGTTCTATTGTCGCCATAGTAAACAAACTGACCCCTTTCGAAATCAATATAATCCGGCCACTCTCTATTTGAGAGCTCCGTATATAGGACGCAAAATTTTGCAGCTGAAAATGATCCAGTAAACCTGAATCCACCCTGGTTTCCACATGACATTAATTTCGTGATTGGGTCATCGGATGTATTGCCGGATTTACCGCCTTCATACAATGCATCAATGACTAAATCTGCAGAGGCTATCTCGTTGAATGTAAATATCTTAGAAGTCATCTGAATTTATATTTTTCCAAA
The DNA here is from genome assembly GCF_018882015.1 of Polynucleobacter sp. JS-Fieb-80-E5. Lineage (NCBI taxonomy): Bacteria > Pseudomonadati > Pseudomonadota > Betaproteobacteria > Burkholderiales > Burkholderiaceae > Polynucleobacter > Polynucleobacter sp. JS-Fieb-80-E5. Next base: position 29,845 of record NZ_JACVPH010000001.1, read on the forward strand.
TCACAAAATCAGGCATTTGCTCAGATAGACTGCGTAAACAACAGGCTATTTCTGAGTCGGTATCCTCGATTTGAATGAAAATTGTGTCGATACTTCTAGTAAGGGCCATCAGAATCCACCTAGATACTTCGCGGGAAACCCACGAATCCTTATCTAACTCACTAATTTCCTGAATTTCGTAAATCTTTATAAACTGGGATTTTTTATAGGAAATGAAATTATCAAAATCAAAGCAAAAAGTGGTCCAACCCTCCATTCCTCTGGCTGAGTCATATTGAATTACTCTTAGCTCATCGGTTGATTTCGGAGGCTCTCGCCTGACAGCATCGTCATAACCCTTCCAAATTTTAACGCCAAATAAACTCTCAAACTCAGTGAAATAGGGTTCGCCACGCAATTGCTCTGCTAGACCAGGCGTAACTAAAGCTAGAAGATCGATAGCTTTATTATTTAACGTTATCGCGCGTTCTAATTCTTTTCTTGCAGCCACTAAGGACTCAATAACAGAGCCAGCAAATATAATAATTTTGCCACCCCTAATTTGAGGGTTGATCTTAATCGACCAATCAATGTAGTCAAGAGTTTTAGAAAGCGAATTGGCAAAGAGGGCTAAATTACCTTTCATTCGAAGTGATTGCTCCAGATTAAATACAATCTTTTCTGGGGCCTTTAGTCCAAGCGTCCAGGAAGCATTATTACCCCTTACCAACTGGTCCATGCCGTCTGATATCACTAAACTGTTAACGTCAAATATTGACTTGATGCATGACACTTCATCAGGCTTCCAATCCTGCGCCTCATCAATTAGAACGCAATCATAGGCAAACTGTTCTGGATTGGAATTAATCACATCTAATATATCGGATTTTGTAAAAATTGATGTACGTAGCGATTCTGCAAGCTCAGTAACTGAAGCATCATAAATATCTAAAAAATCCTCATCCTCCCTCAGCATACAAAAAGCTTTAAGAGTTTTATAGAAAAAACTGTAGGTACTTTCTACAGATATGCCGCCATCATCAACTGTTGTCGGAAGACCAAGGAGCGCTAATATCCGCCTTAGATCAGATACAAGAGCACGGTTATATGTAAGAATTAATGATCTAGAGCTATTATTTACATAAAGATGGTTTGCAATCTGAAGTAGTGCTACAGTCTTTCCCGTGCCTGCACGACCCTTCAATATAAGAAGTCGGTTACCCAATTCCGAAAACCATCCAGCATTAAATCCATGCTTTGCAGCAATTGAATCAATCTTTTTCCTATCAAGATCTGTGGGGATATAGGATTTAAAAAGTCGTGACGCTGAAATTTTCTTTGCAAAATCTGAAGGCCCAAGGGAGATTGTTGCCCTTCCGGTTTTTCTTATCCATGGTTTTGCATTCTCAGCAACAACAGTAAAAAAATCCCTAGGCGAAATAGTGGCGCTAATTAAATTATTTGGTCTAGTTGGAATATCAAATTCCTCTAAATTTGAAAAATAAATTAAATTAGTCACAAATGGGGCATACCCCAACTCGTCGGTTACGAATTGCTTTAATGAATGGGCTTGGGTAAGGCTTTGGTCACTTGCAGAATGCCAGCCCTCAGAATTTTTTCTTGAGTACCTAACTAGTGCACTAGAGCCCTCAAATTTTACTGATGAACCTGTATGCGCTTTTACCTCCACACACATTAGAAAACTTTCAATATATACTTCAAGCTTTTGAAATACATCATCCGGCTGACATTTAACCGGTCTAACAGGGCTAAATTTTCTGGGGCTTGAGAAATAGCACGAAATTACAATATCAATATCTTGCGTTTGATATCCGAATAGTTTGGCACCAGAGAGAATTTTTACATGATCATCCTTATGATCCCTCAGGTCCGGCCAAACCGAGATAAAGAAATCGTAGATTTTCTCTGCCGCAGCACTTTCTGAGGAGGTGGTAAAACCAAATACCTCGATCACGACTGACTAACCTCATCCAAAACTAACCTCTCAAAAGCTGTATGAGAGCGGGTTTTTAGAGTCCACATATCAATAAAAGGATGCCTCCCATTCCATGCGGGAATAGCTGAACGCATATCAAAAAAAGCCTGACTCTGGGATTCATTCCAATTTACTTGGGAATTACTCCATAGGGGATGAGAAAAAATAATCCCTCTATTTTCGTATGTAAGCCCAAACAATTTACCGACCCGAACCTTTTTTATATCAAAGCCCATATCTAAATATGATTTAGATAGATCGTCAGCCAATTTCTCAGAATGCTTTAGCCATCGGTCCTCATCATAATTAATGCCAGCAGCAATTTCGGCCATATCCAATGAAAGTCTCCAATCAAGATAACCGTGATTTCTTCGGTTTTCATAACTTCTCAGGCAATCCGGACATGACGAATCACAATGAAGTGAATGAATTTTTTTCTCAAACTGATTTTTGGTAGTCTTAAGAATTTGTTCTAGGATTTTCTCAATCATTACAGGGGTAGAGATTACGGATGCATATCCTGCGCCATTTTCAAGGCTATCAGATATAAAAATTTGCTCAACAACTGATTTACCATCCTCAGTCCTCCTAGATTGATATCCGACTTGCAGCTCGCTAGTACCCACATCTAACTCAGTTGCAGCAGTTTTCATAAACAATTCTGCAAATGATCTGGTAGCCGCTCGCGCAGCTGGTACTTCATTAATATCAAGAACCATAGTTTTATGATTCAATGCATCTGACTCAAAGTTTAGTAGGCATAAATCAGTTACTTTTATACACCCAATTGAAGCCATTTCAGCATCCGCTGGGACAGAGCTAACATCACGCAACCCTCTTGTCTTATCAACCGCCGCCGGAGAATAGAGCGATTGATCCAAAACGACTATAGATTTATCAGCTGCAACAGTCAGCGGGAATAGTTTCCCGTCATTATCATTGATAATTATTATGTCTTGCTGTGGTAAAGAATTTACCCATAACCCATTTATCTTGGTACCACGGTAGTTATTATTGATCGCCCCAAGTACAGGCTCTTGAATATTTGCCCCTCTTTCAGTTTGATTGTCAAAATCTCGCGATTGATAGGTTGTTCTGAAACCAAGGGGTTCATACATTTTAAATGTTGTGGATTTATTTCCGCATACCATGCAATTACCTTCATCGCTCGCGTCAGCTGCTATACGCACGAACTTACAAGAAGTACATTTATTAATAAATTTAACCTCGCCCATCGGAGGCTCTGTAGGTCGAACTCTCCCCCCCGTATAGTCCCAACTAGCAAAGCCATGACAGACGTGAATTTGCTTATCTTTTAAGATCTCCGCTCCAGGAGCAAAATTTGCAATTGCTACATCAAGAGCTCTATCACTCACCTGGCATTCCTCTTCCATATCAATATTTCTCGGCGCAGATGAATAAAGAGCTCTTACCCGCGTCGGGAATCCATACATGGGTAGAAACCCTGCGGATGCAAGCCGCTCGCTCAACTCCTTTTGAAGATGATTCTTGCTTGAAATTAATTCAGTTATGCAATTTACAAGGTCGTCATTGATAAAATCAGTGATTTTTTTAATTTGCTCTTGGGATAAATCCGAATAAGTAATAAACGATTGAATAATCCCATTTACGCGACCTGAACTAACGATCCATTTGCTGATGAGATTTTTATATAACGGGACAAAATCACTCGCCGCACCAAATGCTCCATGTGTACTATTTTTATTTCTTTTTGGACGAATATCGGCTGGAAGCCCCAAAAATGCTTGTCTTAATACTTCAGCTGTAATACAGCGTCTGTAAATTAAATCTTGCCCCAAATCCAGGTATGGCTGCGGTGGCTTATCTCCAGTCATTCTTAATGGATTATTAAAGTACCACTCATCATGTGTGCGCCCACGACAATAAGTAAACGAATATGAAAATTTTTGTCCCATACGACCAGCTCTACCTACTCGCTGTTGATAATTAAATCTTTGCGGAGGTACGTTCGCACAGATGACGGACTGCAAAGAACCAATGTCAACCCCCACCTCCATGGTGGTGGTAACACTCAACAAATCAATATCTGAAACTTTCTTTGACTCACTGGGAAGGAATATCCCCTTGAACAGTCTCTGCCTTTTTCTCTGTTCTGATAAGGGCTTTGTTTGCCCTGTTAATTCCTCAACTCTCAAGCGTCTTGGCTTGTGGGTTGAAAGCCATTTGTAATAATCTTCCGTGGGAGAATCTATTAATACCAAATTCCTTGAAAGACATTTATGATTTGAGCATATACCAGCAGAGTTATGTAGGTGTTCGTTTGAACACTTGACGCATCTGTAGATTTTTCCATTTGAGTATCTGGTCAACCGTAATTCAAGTCCAAATATGTTTTGCAGCTGGAGCACCCAATTTTGATTAATGATTCCTTTGTCTTTTAAGAATTTTTCAACAGCTTCAATAACAATATTTTGATCTAGGGCATACTTGGCAGAGATCTCTTGTAAATACTTCTTTAGACCTCCGGGTGGGTTTGTAGAAGAAATAAAGAGCCCACTCTCATCGTAATGACGCAAAATTCCTAAAATTCGAATTGAACTGGAGATCATTTCTTTTTGAGTCTCTAATGGAATTCCACCCAAAATTGAATGTGGGATTTCTACATCAATTGTGCACAGATGGACTGATTCGTAATCCCTACCTGCCCTTGAAAAAAGCACTCCTCCTACATGAGAAGCAAGCCTGCGTTCTAATCGCGACCTACCATCTTGAGTTTCAGATTCTGGAAGGCTATCCCAGTCCTCAGACCTAAAAAATTTATACCAAGGATTATTAGAAATATATTTGTAGGATGGCTGCGGTCCTGCAGGGTTTGCCCCTATAGAGAGCAATTTTTTCTCTATCTGCATAATCAAATCTGACCATCGATAGCTATCCTCCCCACGTGAAGCCCCATCTTGATATGTCTTAATAAGCTCCAGCTCCTCTTCATCTGCGCGACCTTTGAATTCGCTGATGAGTGCTCCCCATAAATCTACATTGTTTCTCTTCCACAACTCAAGAGTTGATAACTCCTCTTCGGTTAACTTTTCCGATCTTAGCGAGGCTCTTGCCACATCAATTGCATCTACCCTCTTCGTATTAAATACTTGATAAATAATTTGCCTCAGCAAGTCGCTGAAATGATTAAATTCTAACCCCGCAGCAATCGCTGCTGCATCGTCTCGACTATCCGAAAATATTATGGATTTTGATGCTTCATCTTTTTTCCCAAGAAGATCAGATACTCTTTCTGCCAAAATTTGAGTTGCAATAGATTGACCCATCGTATGAGCCCTAATGGGCGATCGAACCACGCCAGAAAAAAAACCAAGCGGTTTGTTGTATTCCTTAAACTCACAATGTGGGCACACTTCAGGAAGGGAGGGTATTGTAGAAAATTCGCTTGCTAATGCGTTGGTATGCATATACGTAAAAGATCCATGAGGATCTTTCTGAAGAAGCCCTGATCTAATGTCAAATGAAGCGCCAGAAAATTTAAATTTGATTTTTCTTCCAGCGCTATTTTCATGAGTCCACTCATCAATTGGAGCTTGAAGTCTTCCAGGGCGAATCCACATGTATTGGTTATATGTTCGCCTGTTAACCATGCTACTTAAATTAATTGACCCATTATTTACAGCAGGGCTCATATACCAGCTATTATCTTCATCCCCTGTTACAGGAGAAACTACACCGCCCAAAGAAGCTTCACCGCATTGATAGCAGTACAGGAGTTCGAGCACACGTGCTCCGCATCCACATGAAATTTTTGGAGTTCTGTATATTTTGCCGAGCGTTCTATGCTCAGAGTCATATGAAGGATCTAACTCGGTGCAATTCTCATTAGTGCACACCCACAAGCCTCTTAACGAACGTATGAAATTATGAGCTCTGAATCTAGGAGAGTTTAGATTCTCCCCCTCGGCTGACATAGCCCTTAAAATGAGATTTACATCATTATCCCCACCGTCACTGGTTTCAGGGAGAACGGATCGAATAATATCTCTTAACGGCTGCGCTTTATAAGAAGGGGCAAACGAGGCAGCTACTTTTTCTGATATCGCATTAACTTCACTCCATGCGGCGAGACTATTCTGGTCACTACACACCTTTCCTTGGGCGATAGAATCCTGGCTAAGGCGCTGCATGGGATTCGGCTCTACAGGTATTCCATCTATCACTGCAAAAGTCTTGGAATCTAGTCCAAAAAAATCTTGCAGGTATTTTCTGCCTTCATTCCCATTAAGGGATGCTGAAGTTCCGATGCATCTTAATTGTTTTGAGTCTGGGGTCAACCCAATTCTAGCCAAGAGATTTCTAATCGTTAAAGCTACTTCCGCTCCTTGCGTACCTCGATAACCATGCAGCTCATCAATAACTAAAGTAAATACATTCTTCTCACTAAGACCTAGCCATTGCTTTGTTGATTCAAAGAGATTAGCCTCTACATCACGCATCAACATTACATTTAACATCGAAAAGTTTGAGACTAAAATATCTGGGGGAGATGCGACCATATCCCATCTGGTCACCATTTCACCTAATTGTGGGTTTTGTATCTGCAAGTAAACATCTTCACTAACCTTTGCATCGCTTAGATCGTTTAACTCACTTACCATTTCACGTATTTCTTTCGCGACACTTTTTACAGAGGCATCACTGCGTTTAATGGGAACCTTTTGGTCTCCCATTGTGGCGCCGGTATATCTGCCAAAATAAAAAAGTGGGTTATCGCTCGATGAATTGGCAGAAAAAATTACTTTTCTAAGCCTAGAAATTTGATCCTCAACAAGTGCATTAGTTGGATAAAGGATGATTGATCGAACTGCTGCAGGTCGATTACATGCGGTAACTCGTACATTAGACCAATTACCTACATCAGACTCCCACCATGTGTTTATTGGCAATGGCTTTGGCCATCGTTTTGACTCCTCGAAAAGCCTAGCAAATACAGGTAATAAAAAACTTTCAGTCTTTCCAGAGCCTGTACCTGATGTAACAATAGGATTGTGACCCCCATTCTCGCCATACATATACGATCTCTTAAGGGATTCAGCCTGGTGAGTCCTTAGCTTAAATTCCGGAGTTTTGGAAAAAATAGAGCTTGCTAGATCGACGGCAATCTCATTACTTAGCCCTATACCCTTACAGACATCACCTATAGTTTCAGAGGTCTTATAAGGCAAATTAACCTCAAGTATTGGATCAGCAGCAAGAACATCTGGGGCAGATACCAATGCCTCTCTTTCAGCAAGCATTCCAGGATCATTAAGCCAAAATGCGGAATCTAAATATCTTAAATAAGTATCCTTAATATATTCAAAAACTTCTAGCGGGGTTTTTTCATTCATATTGTTTGATTAAAAAGTTTATAGGCTAAACCTTCAGCGATCTCTTTACTTATTTGTGTGTACTCAATTAAATTGCCCTTATTTTCAGGCGACTTTCCCGAGCAGGATATAGCAACCCTATCAAAAATGAAGGGCAGCTCCATACCAATCGGGACCTTCAGAATTCTGGTGCCTTCATCGTATTTAAAAAATTTCCAGTACCTCTTTGATAAAGAAAAATACTTAGCTAGACGAGCATCACACAAAACTGCAGTAGATGACCTTAAAAAATCTTGGGGTAAGTAAAAGTACTTGATTCCATTCAAGTCATGCCTATATGCGCCTGCTTTAATCTCAATATCCGCGGCTTTCCATTTCATATCCTCCGGATCAAAAAATTGCAAATTATTCTCAGGCATTTCTACCTTAGGCAATTGGACCGCAATCTCAGACAATGTTGGCAATGCAGAAAGTAATTTATGAGTAAAGCGTTTTGTACATGAAATTGGGAAGGCGCTTACTGCTGAAACTATTTCGGCAAAGTCATCAATATTTTCAGAATCAATTCCATCAATCTCAATCACTGGGAATGAATAATTGTCCTCAATAACGCGGAGCATTCCACCAAGACTAGCGCTGACTTCCTGCAATTGGCTAATAAATGTCTCCGAACTCCATCCAACAACTGTAAATTTCTTCTCGCCTGTCAGCACAAGAGAAGGGTCTGCAACCCTCCATGCCTGCGGCCTTAAGGTATGCAGATCAAGCTCCACATCGATATGACCCAGACCTACTAATTTTCTTAGTGTTTCATAAGGCGCCCAAGGCTCATCATATTTAGACCTAACAATCGTACTAAGTCGCTCAAAAGACCCCTCCTTAAGGTAGCAAAGGGCATCAAAAATTTGACGATAAGTTGGTCCAGAAATTTTCCCAGAAGGAGCTATAGGAGGCAGAGAGCGCACGTTGATAGCATTCACTAAATCGGAGGATCTAATATTTTTATCTTGATACCCCCCCCTTCTTGAGCCAGAGGAATAATATCCGCGAGTTCGCTCCCAAACAGTCAAACTACAATCACTGCACTTAGCCCTAACTAGATAGCCAACGGGCGCTCCAATCGGAATTGGATCATAAACCTTGATGTGGTAGCCGCGTAAAACACAAGAGCCAGCCTCCAAGGTTACTGTCTTTGTATTTGCTGTTCTCTCATACAGATCGGGTTCTGCAATAGAAGATACAACCCCTTGATTTAATTGAATCTCCATTTTTGGAAATGTCTCATCAAGATCGCGCACGGATGATATGTAACAGCCATTGAGTGAATTTAAACTGTCATACTTTTTAAAGTCTTTTGTTGCAGATATTGAGCCAAGCGAATCGGTTGAAGCAAGCACGTAAGAAAGCTTAGCAGAACTGCTGCGCTTATACATACGAACACTACTACCACTTCTAATTTTAAAATTCGTACTCTGCACCCTTTTTGGAGGTGCGCCCTCATAGATAACTACCTGATAATCTCCATCTGGCAGTTGCAAAGAATTTAAATCTATAAATTGAACGCCAGTAGCAGTTGCAAATTTATGAGTTTCAAACTTATTCCCAAAATCGAGACTCTGAATAATTTCTACCGTTACAGTTTTATCAGTATCTAAAGAAATAACAACTTCCGGCGGCAAAGAACAAAGCCACGTGTCATTACCCAAATATAAGCCCCCGATAAGCGAAACAGAACCCCCTAGCAATGGTGATAAGGCCTCGAGCTCTCTAATCTCCATTGACTTTAAAATCTGTACATCTGCGATCATGAGCCAGCCCTCAGGCAATCCTTTTGTCTGGCTAGAATTAAAAACTTTGAAGCCTGGTCTTGCAATTTCGTTAAGAGCGCCCGTTACCTTTTCTAAAATCGACTGATGTACAAGCAGTATTGCTGGCGTCCCAATTACTACTCTAGAGACCTCCTGAAAGGCTCCAATTTCCAATCTATGAATCAAAACACACAATGGCTGACCATTTCTCTCCAGAATCCGCTCGTTAGCCTTATTTTTTATCCTTAATTTAGCCAGCAAGGCATCACCATTAGAGATTTTTTCAAATGGCTCTATAACTGAAACCCCAAAGTCATCTAAATAATCGAATGAGATTTCATTAGCGCAATCTTTAAAAGCTTCACTTGCTTCAACACTTGATCCGGTCGCTATTTCATATTTATCATCTGAATTCTGAATATCATTAGTGGATAAATAAAGGGATAATTTATTTTGCGGATATTTTTTATGGGTTGCTATATAAAAAATTCGAGATGCATGGTCAATAATTTCCTTTGCGGATAATTTTCCATCCCACGCCTCTAGTTCGGAACAAGCAATCTCTGAGACCTTGTCCCGAATGTCTCCACCACGCTGAATCATCTTGCTTAGAGATGAAGACCCACCGGCTGATGAGCTCCAATGCAATAAAAGACTAAGCATTTCCATCTTTCCAAGTCGTTGACCTGGATTAAGACCATTCTCAATAAAAATTCTTTTGAGTGCGTTTCTATCCTGCTCCCTGACAAGAGCCTGAGAAATTGCTACGCTTACATAAATACGACTATCAAGAGCTTTTGCAGTTGGGAGTCCGATTTCACCATCCCATGATGCAATCCATTCATTCAACCAAGGCCAAATAAGCTCGCCAATTTCCCTGTAAGATTTTTGTAAATCGGAATGGTGCTCATCAGAAAGCCCTAACTCCCTTTGCAATCTACCGTAATAATTATTTGCACCAAAATCATTGTCTCTAACCATTTTTTCTGCGACATATGAGAAAAAAGCAAGCAAGGCAACGAATGGAGGTGTTTCTTCTTCAGTTCTCCTCTTCCATCTAAATGCATTTACTAAATGAGGATTAAAAATAGTCGTACTGCTTAAAGAACCAATAATTGAATCTCTAAAATCTTTTATAGCCTCGGCAGCACTTAATCCAGACTTTTCACCAAATACAACCAACAGTTGATCGCTTATATCGAGATAAACTGGCCTATTTTCATATTTATCTGAAAAGAAATGAGATGCAATTAATTCATTCCACCTTGAGTAGTTCAGCCATGCATCAGAGTCCCTTTTTGCGAGGGCTTGAGATTTAACGTACTCGTACATTTATTTTTTTGTCATTTTTTTTCAGATTTACCGTCTGATATTAACTTGATTTACATTGATATTTATCTAAATCAGAATCAATTTGGAAGACTTTTGGCTCATTGGATGATCCTGTCTATATTAATTTTTTTACAGCTCATATATTGAGCTACCCACTCTCTTATTTACCCTTTGTAAAAATGTTATATTTACATCATATATTAACAGTACTTGTGTTAATATATGCTCATGGAAGACAAAAAATACACTTTTGAGGGGCTTTGCGCCCTATCGGGCCTTAGTTCTAGGACTTTGCGGTATTACATCCAAATTGGCCTATTAGATAAGCCAATAGGACAAACCCGGGCAGCTCATTATGTGAGCTCCCACCTTGAGAAGATCCTTCGTATCAAGCAGTTATCTGAATCCGGGATATCGCTTGAACGAATTCGAGAAGTGCTATCCGGCGAACCCCTTGCCCTGCCTGAAAGATCTAAAAGACCAGGCCATGTGGAAGTGCGAAGCCACCTTTGGGTAGCGAATGGTATTGAGCTGCAGGTATCACCAGAAACAGCTGAACTTAGCCCTGAGCAATTACGCCAATTTTTAAAAGGTGTATTGCAGGCATATGAACAAGTGAAAAAGGATTCGCAATGATTGAATTGGATGAAGTAGTTGGTTTAAGCACTGATGATGGCGAGCAAATGGCATTGCAATCCGTTAGCGCAAAAGGCAAGGTACAAGGCCTTCTATTAGAGATGACTATTCGCCAGCAATATAAAAACACCACTAAGAAAACCTTAGAGACTGTTTATACCTTCCCTATGGGTTGGGGTGCTACCTTCATGGATTTAAGTGTTGAGATGGGCGGTAAGCGCTTAAGCGGTGTCGTAACTGAAAAGAAAGATGCTGAAGAGCAGTATGAAAATGCTATCAGCAAAGGCGATGCGCCAATCATGCTGGAGAAAAATTCTGATGGACTTTATACCGTCAACTTAGGCAGTCTCAAACCCAAAGAAGAAGCTGTTATTGAATATACCTATTCTCAATTACTGAGATTTGAAGAAGGTCATGTAAGACTAACCCTTCCGACTACCATTGCCCCTCGTTATGGCGATAGTAGCCAAGGTGGAATTAAAAAGCATCATGGAGTAGAAACAGACTTCTTAGTTGAATATCCATTCTCACTCTCCCTACTCCTTAGTGGTGGCATGGAAAAAGCGACTGTTGAGTGTCCTTCTCACCAAGTTCAAGTGACAACGAGTGAAAAAGGTCTTGAGGTAGGTCTAGCCCGCTCTGGTTTCTTAGATCGTGACTTTATTCTTAATCTAAGCAAACTCGAAAATGAGTCTTTCTTTATTGTGACTCCTGATAAGCAAATGGGTCCTGAAGGCTGTACAGTATTAGCTAGCTTTTGCCCTCCCGCTCTTGCCAATCAAAAAGAGCTTAGTGCTGATATTAAGATTTTGGTTGATTGTTCAGGCTCTATGGCAGGAGATAGCATTGAATCAGCTAAAAGAGCTTTACATCATGTTTTAAGTAATCTACGTGAGGATGACCGTTTTAGCTACTCCCTATTTGGTAGCAAGGTCAAACATGAATTCTCTAGCCTTAAGCCAGTCAATCAATTCAATATTGGCACCGCCTCATTATTGGTAAGCAATACTGAAGCAAATATGGGCGGCACAGAAATTGAAGACGCCCTACTATCTACCTTCAAATTAAAAGGTACTGAGAAAAAGGCAGACGTCTTACTCATTACCGATGGTGAAGTTTGGGATACCTCAAACATCATTGCTGCAGCTAAGAATTCAGGTCATCGCATATTTGCCGTTGGTGTGGGTACCTCTCCCGCTGAAACATTGCTACGCGAATTGGCCGAGATGACTGGGGGCGCCTGTGAATTAGTCTCTCCTAAAGAAGATATTGAAAAAGCGATTGTGCGGATGTTTAATCGCATTCATCTACCAAGAGCTAAAGAGATTGAGATCAATTGGGGAACAAATGAGACCCCAGAATGGACTGTGGGAACTAACACTGCCATTTTCAGCGGCAATACTCATCACGTATTTGCGGGATTCAAAAGCATTCCAAACAAGCCTGCACACTTAAGCTATCAACTTGGGGCTAGCTCAGAACGAATTGGTGTTGGTGCAAACTCAATTACTCAAGCCAATGACGGGAATCTTGCTCGCTTAGGCGCATCACAAAGATTAAGCGCACTAACCGAAGAAAAACAACTTTGTTTAGCCCTAGAATATCAACTCATAACTGAACAAACCAATTGTATTTTGGTGCATGTAAGAAGCGTCGAAGAAAAAGCAACTGATATGCCTGAACTTCAAAAGATTGCGCAGATGCAAGCTGCTGGTTGGGGGGGCGCAGGTACAGTTCAAGAAACAGTGCTGCACTGCATGGCCCCTATGCAAGATAGCATCCAATATTCCATGGCCTCAGTTAGCGCTTGCAGAGTTCCTTCCAATAATATTGATTACAGCCAATATGATTTGCCAAGAGTATTTAGATCAAGCCGAGAGGCAGACACATCATCTAGCCTTGATTCATTTGATAGACCAAAATCATTACTTGATAGAGCGGCAGATTATTTTGAAATACCCGCTTTTTTAAGAAAACAAGCTAATGCTGATCACATGCCTCCCGCCAAGATTGATCCGCTTCTACCTCATGACATTGTTTCTATAGCTAATCATGATCTTCAAAATAGAAATCAAATTTGTTCATTTGTGAAGTTAGTAGAAAGCCACCTATTAAGCGATGAGCTGAAATATGCCCTCGATAAGCTTCAAGAGTCCATGAGTAGCGAGCAGGCTTGGACCATTGTGATGTCTTGGGTCTTATTTAAATTGTCTGATGCCATTACCTGGAATGAAAAAACCAAAGAGACTATTGAGCTATTGGTGAATGAATTAGATCCAAAGCTATTTAACACCGGATTAGATGTAGTTAATCGAGTTTTTGATTTGCTTAAGCCTAAATTCTGAGGGTAACAGTTTTGATGTGTATTGGGTAGTGCTAGGTTATTGATTTAGTTGATTGCTTGATATTTGTAGCGGCCAAGAGGATTAGGTATGAGTGCCTTGAAGCCTGAAGACATAGTCTTTTCATTGAAAAAACCATATCTGCTTGCGTACTCTTTTTTCTCATCCCCCTGAGATCTCCTTTCGGGTACGAGCAAGCCGACAGCCGGGAAAGACCGGCAATTTCTTTTCTCTCAACTCACCTTGGCTTCATAAAAATTCCCAGCATCAAAGATATGAGGTTTATCGCCCAAGAGGTAGATTGTCTGCCCTTTAGGAGCGGTCACGAGCCCGCTACGCTCATATTCATAGTATTCATACGCAATCTCATCCTCAAAATTGCTGCCAATCATATTGATATACGTATCGTTCAGAAAAACGGATTGGCCAGTCTCTTTATCAAACCCGCAATCGCCATGAACAATCATTTTGGGCAATACAAAGCCCCTGTGTCGATAGGTGCCAGCAGTAATCTTAGGTAGCCTGAGCATTTGATTGATGCCAATAAAAAGCAATAATTCAAAAAAGGTATCGTCATCATCATTTTTCTTGCTTGATAAATGATTAATCCAGAAACGAAATTGTCGTATTACCGCAGTCTCAATCGACACATCCCAGTTATACGCATAATTCTCGACCGAGATTTCCTCATCATGGGCAATTGGACCCCCAAAAAGTAATTCAATCTTTGCCATCCTTATTGCAAGACCTTATTCATAAAAGATCTGCCCTCTCATATCCTTGATGAATACTTGGTAGAAGTCTTTCCACTTTTGTAGCTCTTGGGGCTGGCAGACTGCTGAGGGTCTTTCGACCATCAGTCTACGCTTAACGCTTACCGTACTGCCATCCAATGCGTAGCTGGCGTCATATTGGATATAGCCCTTTTTATAATGAGTTTCTGCTGGTATGTGAGTTACTTTTACATTACTTGGAAATGTAATGAGATAGGCTTCATTGACCAATTTGGTGGCACATCGATAAGGACGTTTAAAAGCTTCTGGGGGCCTATCATTGGCAATAGTTGCAAGCTCACCTGGTGCTAGCCCTACTGGCACCGTCATGGCACCAGGACCGGGGAAATTACTCACTGCATCGAGTGTAAACTTGGAATCGGTGGTGAGGGGTTCATCTAGGTTATAGACTGAGGTGCTCTTAAGTTTGCCCTCACCGGTTTGCCGAAATTTTGCTAGTTGAGTACTGGCGATTTTTTCAGATAAGGTAGTGTTCAAGCCTTCATATTTATAGCGTGCTGCAATTTCAGCGCTACCAAAGTACATCGAGTGCGCCTCACCTTTAATACGTCCATCCTTCTGGATTGTCATCACCATGCCAGTGATGGTGCGGTTGAGATCCATATCCGGTTTATGGGTGCGGCCAATCTTTCCCAAGTCAGTAATTAAAGTGGGTTTATGCACTTCGTCTTCTGGCAGCAAGCCATACGGCGCCATCTCAGCTGTGGAGTCTAGATATTGATCCCATGCAGGGATATAGGTAATGACGTGATTGAATGGCCCAACCACAGGGTATTTAGGAACGGTAAAGCTACTGCCAGCATTAATCAGCGCGCTACTGGCTTTAATGCCTTTAGCGGCCAGCAGTGCAATGAGCAAGGCATTGTGGTCTTTGCAGTCACCGTAGCGATTATCAATAATGCTATTGGCATCATGCGGGGTAATGCTGCCGTCATCTAAATAGATTCCGACATATCGAATATTGCGTGAGACCCAGTTATAGATCGCTCTGGCTTGCTGCTGTTTGAAGTCTTTTTCAGCCTCTATTGCAGCCTTGGCCTCCCCATCCTTTGACGGCTTAATGCCTTTAGTAATCTCATCGGCTAGCTTTTGAACTTGGGGCGTTACTTTTACCTTATCTTTAATTTTGGCTTCATAGACTTTTGCAAATGCTGCCTGACTTGGGAAGGTGGATATATAAATGTGCGGTGCGTAGTCATCTAGACCGACCTCTAATTGTTCTTTCGCGGCAAACTTGAGATTTTTATAGGTAAAACGCATGCGCTTAGTGCCATCGCCAATGACTTCCTCATCTCCACCGCCGATACCCTTGGTATCAACATAAAGCTTGAGATCTTCTGGATAGGTTAAGGTGTATTCAAAGCCTTGATTCTCAACATAAGGTGCGAAGTTGAACTTGGTATAGAAATAGCCTGGCAAGAGCGACTTAAAAGTAGTGAGTTTGGTTTTGTAATACGTCTTAGACCCTGGGGTCACATTAGGAAAGACAATAATTTTGTGCTTTTGATCGGAGAAGAATGCGGCGCCCTGACTGTTATCGTCCTCTACCGTTCTGATGGCCGATTGTTGGACTGATATCTTTTTGCCTTGGGGCGTAATCGTATAAGCCTCAATAACTTCAAGACTGGCCGTACTCGAATTAAAAGGTAGATCTGCTGACGATGCCGAATCCACAATTAATTGTGACTTCACGAGTTTGGTGAGCTCATTGATTTCGACTACTTTGCCATCTGGGTAGATGGTCTCATTCACAATGGAGCGCTCTATGGCTGATAAGGGCTCTAGATCTGAGTTATTGGCACTCGTTACTCCTACATATGCCAATCCAAATAAAGTGGCAAAGGCTATGAATACCGCTACTGCTGACTGAATAATAGCCTTCATGGCTTATCCTCATAACTGCGATTGGAATAAATAATCTCTCCAGCCTCAGTACCCACTAGGTAAGCAGATCTAGTCTCCGGATCAAACCCTAGCCAATCACAAGCAAGTGTTGCCCCGCCGAATAATCCCTCGCAAACACACATATCTTTCCAATATTTCTTGCCGTCTTTTTCAATGATGCCCTCAAACCCCATCGCCTCCCATCGCTCAACAATAGATTCAATGTCCAAAGGCCCCATTGCACCATCGCGAAATAAATGCTCGTCAAACCAGACGCGACCATTCATGAGATTCTCATGATCTTTTAGGCATTGCTCCCACCCGCCAGGATATTTCTGGCGAATAGTCTCAATAGGCACAATGAAATCAATAAACTCGGTTGCAATTGCCATATCTAGTCCTGGTATTTGTTATCTACGTACATAAGAAAGGATGTATGCCTTGCGTTTACTTACTTCACTCACAAACACAATGCCTGCGTGATCATGGATGGTGGCCAGAGGCTCTTGTAATAGGACTTTATCTGGCAGGTATGGATTACCTTTTCCATCTCGGAGCCTAAACTTGGGTAGGCCTAAGATTTTTGCGGTATCAATAAACGCTGCTACTGTAATTGGCCTATTAAAGGATGTGGCTGATCCCCCTCTAGGTGATATCTGAAGTGGCATTAGGGTCATGAGAATGAGGGCACTGGTCAGCATTTGGTTTTATTGGGCTCTCTATGAAATTGCTTAGTTTTTTCATTTTCTTGAGCTTCTAGCTCATTAGATGAGCTTTGCTGGTTTTAATCTAAATACTTCTTACCCAAAGGAGCAATCCATGAAACGCGCCATATTGATCTTGTCATTACTACTTGCTGGCACCGCTAGTGCCCAGGTAAACAATTGGGATAACTCGCCCAATAACTGGAATAACTCTCAGAATAATTGGAACAACTCACCCAATAACTGGCAGAACAGTCCCAACAACTGGAATAACTCTGCCAATAATTGGAATGCTACTAACGGGGTATATAACAACAGTGGCAATCGCATTGGTTATGAAACGCAATCCCCTACTGGCGTGACCAATGTCTTTGATAACAACGGCAATCGGATTGGCTACTCACCTAGTCAAAAGCAATGAATGCCGAAATGATCATTGATACCGAGGAGTTTTTAACGGTATTAAAAAGACTTAAACCCAGAAAGACCACCAAAGCCTCTTTGGCAGAAGGTCTCTATATCGCGCTATTTAATGGCGAGGCGATTTTTTGTGTCAGAGGCATTCAGACGAGGTGCCTAGTGGAGAAGGCAAACTGGTCCGGCTATATTGAGGTGAACTCTGGGGTTGTTTTATCCTTTTTGGCTGCTCGGCCTACCGGCAAGACTGTGAGACTTGCCGTAAACGGTGATGTCTTTCAGATTGAGAACCTGAGGGTGCCATGTAAAACCATGCAATCTCCAGAATGGATTACTGCGATGAGTTTTGAGGCGCACTTAAATGACGATCCCAAGGCTTCTCCCATGACCATCGATTTATATTGTCCTAAATGCGGGAAGAAGCGCGGGGAATACTTCAAACAAAGAGTGGTGAAACAACCTGAGCTAGGTGATTCGCCCTTACCTAAATATCCCAGCTCCAGAAGATGTCATGCTTGTAGGCATGAGTGGCTTGAGTTTGCTGATTTAGCGTGAATAAATTACTTTTTTTAGACTTCGATGGCGTCTTGCATCCCACTGGCTTTGCAGGGGAAGATCCATTTAGTCGAGTCGGCCTGCTTGAGGAAGTTCTAGCAGACACCGCTTTGGGTATTGTGGTTTCTTCTAGTTGGCGCTTTACCCATAGTCTGGAGAAACTTCAAAAAGTTCTCCCACAAGGTATTGCGGATTTGATTGTTGGCACTACTGGGGCACCAATAGTCGGTAAACATCCTCGCTTTCATGAAATCCAGTGCTATTTACGCATACATGGTTTGGCTGACTGGAAAGCGCTAGATGATTCTTACTGGGAGTTTCCCCCTCACTGCCAGGAGCTCATTCGTTGCAATCCCAATACGGGGATTGGCCCACGTGAAATAGATAATCTCCAACGCTGGCTAAGCTTAGCAAGTTAAAAGTGATGCGGTATTAGTAAAAAATGCGTGCTCGCTTTGTTAATTTATTTCTCATTTTTGATAGATTAATGACCTACTAGCTCACGAAATGAGCTATAAAGTACTTGTAGTTCTTAAAACCACAAAAACACCTGTTTGGAGTCCTTATGAGTGATATGGAACGCCTACATCGCATTAAGTACATGATTCAACAGCGTAAATGTGTGCCGATCGAGGACTTCTTGGATGAACTAGAGATCTCTAAGGCTACTTTCAAGCGGGATTTAGAGTATTTGCGCTCTCGCTCTAAGGCCGATATTGAGTATGACCGCTTTCTAGGAGGTTATAAGTTCAAGGATGGCAGCGACATTAATAAGATTGAGATGCCTGGGCTGTGGTTCTCTGAAAAAGAAGCCACTGCCCTAGTGCTAATGCAGCACCTTCTCTCATCCTTAGATCAGGCGGGTTTAATTGGTCCCCATATCGAACCACTCACGGCCATCATCGATGGCATCTTGGGTCAAAGTGAAACTAGCGCCAAAGAATTGCGCAAACGCATTAAAGTCATTGGCATAGGGTCACGTAAGAACTCGATTGAGAACTTCTCTGAAATCGGTGCAGCCCTACTTAAGCGCAATCGCCTCGAGATCGCCTACTACTCTAAAGGTAAGGGTGAGGACACCAACAGAGAGATCTCTCCGCAGCGCCTGATCTATTACCGGGAGAATTGGTATCTGGATGCTTACTGTCATCTACGCAACGATTTACGTAGCTTTGCAATTGACGGCATTCGCAGTGCAGTATTAACTAATAAAAAGGCGCAAGAAGTGGCTGAAAAAGATTGCCACGAACACTTTGCTGAAAGCTATGGCATCTTCTCTGGTAAGGCCACACAGAGAGCAAAGCTACGCTTTACACCAGAACATTCCCGCTGGGTTGCTGGTGAACATTGGCATGGTCAACAAGTGGGTAGCTTTGATAAAGACGGTTACTACAACCTCGAATTTGATTTCAACCAAGATCCAGAGTTGATCATGGACATTCTCAAACATGGCTCCGGTGTTGAGGTGATTGGGCCGGTTAGCCTGAAGAACAAAGTGAAGGCAGAGCTTGAGAAGGCGCTAAAAGGTTACGCTTAAAAGTTTAACTACTTAGTTAGTTTTTCACTGCAACTTCTGCAATAGTACTTGCCATCTTTTTCCCAGGCCTGAATCCCCAACTTCTTGGTGCACCAATAGCAATATAGGTTGGTTGAAGGGATGAACTTTCTTTCTGGCAAGTTTTCAAGTAATACTTCAGATGGTTTTTCTTGGGCCTTGGAAAGTACATAACGCCAAGCCTTGCCGATAAGTTGGTATCGAAAGATGCTGTAGATCGATAGAACGCCCATTGCGAACGCCGCTGTTATCAGCCAGTTTTCCGCAATCCAAGCCAGTATTGCCAATACAGCTAAGTAGGCAAGGTAGATGCCGAGCAATGCGAGAAGATATGGCCAGATTGCCACCAATATGAAAATGGAAATAATGGCGCCAATAATGCCGCCTGAGTCATTGTTATCTGACATGCGGCTTCCTTGGTGCTTGAGTACTCCAGTCATACGCTAGATCAATAAAGAGCGCGGCCTCTTGTGAGAGAAATTGTGGTGATGGAAAGACCCCCACCCTTCCCAGATCTAATCGATCTGCATCCCAGCAAGTTTGTATCGTCCTATTGATCGATACTTCGCCACCAGAGTGATGGCGTAGCGCATAGCAAAGGTAATCAAGCTGCAGTGGTTGTAAATCAAAGTAATCCCCGTGAATACCGTGAGCAAATTCTGCCGCGCGTTCACCATGCTGAGGATCTTGGCCATCATTTAAGCGGCAGCTGTCATGCAAGAAACCAAAGAGCTCAACCACCAGCAAGTCTGCCTTGCGGATCTGACCAATATTTTTTCCGTGGTTGAGCACCCTCGCCCAGTGATTAGCCCCATGTATACCTTGCCAATCAAGCTTGAACTCGCTTTTGATGAGTGCAATCAAACCAGGTCGATCAAAGTCCATCAAAGGCCTCACTATGAAGATGTCGGTCTATTTTTAGGTGTAGCTTTAAAGCAGTGGAAAAATAATACAACTTTGGATTGGACTTAATGTATTGATACTCCTGCTCGGTAATGCGTAAGCTAATACCTCTAGCCCAGTAGTAATGAAACCCCTGGTCTTCGATAGCAATGCCAATGTATTGATAGTCAGAAGAATGCGGGGGTTTAAAAATGTGCGGGCTTTTAGTTAACTGCTCTATGTGTATTAATTGAATATTCATTCACTTCTCCTCTTTAGCCAATTCGACAGATGTCAGGGCTTGGCAAGTCGGTTTAAATCCGCCCTTAATGCTTAATGTTGATCTACTCACTTCTAGTGAATTACAGCCTCAGTCACCTCAGGCTTTCCTTCTGGATCTTTTTTTTGACCGGTGATCAAATATTGCTTAGTTGCAATAGCAACCTTGAGGTACTCATCTACCGCCGCTCTGAAATTCTCAAAGCCATCTTGCTTGTTAAACGCGTAGGCCAAACTAAAGATTAGGTTGTCAGCATCTTCGCCATCAAGAGTTACAGTATTTGAATCATCGTTATCAACTACTCTTAGACCTCTAGTAAATTCAGGTTTCTCGTCCTCGACCCAACTGAGATCCAGCCTATCGACATCAAAACGCAAACTGCGAAATATGTTGTTGACTGTAAAACGGGCACCGCCTAAGTATGTGTAATCGCGCATAAGACCTCCAAATAAATGATTAATCTCTACCAACAAATTATCAAGACTTGGGAGCTCAAATATTGAGCTAGAGAAGCTTTGGCCCAATAAAAAACCCACCAATGGGTGGGTTTGTCGCTTTTGATTACCCGCTGTATTGGGTCTCATCTTTTTAGCACCTTACTAGCGTTAGCAGGTTGCTGTGGCGACAAAGCCATCTCTTGATGTTTTTTTATTATACAAAGGCTTTCGAAAAATTAACTATTTATTTTTGTGTCATTGGCATTTAAATAAGTCGACATTTATTGAAATGTAAATATTTGTTAAATCTTGGACATAAAGAAAAAAATTTTCAATCGTTTGAGCGGATCAATGTGTAAGGGTGAATCGGGGGACCTTTTTTAGAAAATGGGGGTACCGGGTGGGTGGGGGTCTACTCCTAGGGAATTGCTAAGGGGGTACCCATCAATAATTTTGTTAGAGTAAATGCATGGACTTCGATAGCTCAGACAATAGCGATACCCAATTCGCTGGCAAGATTAAAACTCAAACCTTCAAGGAATATCAACTGGAGCGCCTTATCAAGGATGGCAAGGTCATTCCAGCATCCAAGCTAGCCGAGGCCAAAGAACAGGAGCTGCAGCGCATCAGAGAGTTTGAGGCGGCGTCAGAAGACCAGCAGCGTCACAATAGAACAGCCACACCACCACCAAGAGATAAGCTAGAAAATCTACCCCTAACCAGGGAACGATTTGAAGAATAAGTGGGTACCAATGTGGGTACTAGGGAAAATATTGGCAACAAAAAACCCAGTAAATCATTGAATTTACTGGGTTTTCTATATGCATATTGGCGGAAGAGGTGTCTAGATTTTGCCCCTCCAAGACACTCTACTCTTGACCATAAACCCTTTAAATATATGCCTTTGAAGGTTGCCCCTACTCCTGAGCAGCCCACTCTAACCCATTAAAATCTATGCATTGCTGGTGGGTAGAGTGGTGGGTACAAAACATGGGGAGCGGCGTTGCAAGAGAGTAGAAAAATCAGCTTTACAGCGCGAGGTCTTGGTTCAATAGTAACTCCTGGATACCATGCCGACCCCGAATCCAAGGGCCTGTATATCCAGGTTTTTAAGGGTGTTAGCGACTATAAGCGTAGCTGGATCTTTCGCTACACCAGCCCCACCCTACTTAAACGCCGTGAAATGGGTCTAGGCTCCCTAGATTCTCGATCCTTAGCTGAGGCACGTAGAGCAAGCCTTGATCTCAGGAAAATGGTCTTGGAAGGAATTGATCCTGCTGAAGAGCGATCTAAAGCACGTAGCAAGGCTACAAATGCAATTAATGATGGCATTACCTTTGCAAAAGCTGCTGAGCTATGCATTAAAGGTAAAAGGTCTGAATGGAAAAATGCAAAGCATGCTGATCAATGGGAAAACACCATAGCAACTTTCGTCACCCCAAAGATTGGCAAGATGAGAGTTGATCAGATCAATACCGGTCATATTGCCAAGCTACTTGAGCAAGAGATTAAAAAGAAGTCTGGTGAAGTTGAGGGACCCTTCTGGAATATCCGCACTGAAACTGCTACCCGAGTACGGCAACGAATTGAAGTGATCTTTGACTGGTGCAAGGCCCATGAATATATCAAGGGTGATAATCCGGCCCGCCTTAAAGGTGCCCTGGCCCATCTACTGCCTAAAGCCAATAAGATTCAGAAGAAAAGTCATCACCCCGCCCTGCCATTTCAGCAAATCGGCGAATTCATGAGAGAGCTCAGAATAAAGAGTGGCTTTTCTGTACTTGCTCTTGAGTTTTTGATTCTTACGGCTACCCGCACAAGTGAAGTACTCAATGCGAAATGGGATGAATTTGATATTGAGAATAAGGTTTGGACAATTCCAGCTGAAAGGATGAAGGCTGGTAAGGCGCATCGTGTGCCATTAAGTACTCGAGCAGTCGAGATATATGAATACCTCTCCAAGCATCGGACAAATAACTCTTTATTTCCGAGTAAGCATCACAATAAAGACAACATATCGAATATGTCTTTAATTGCCATCATGAAGAGAATGCCGGCATATGCCCAATATGTTCCTCATGGATTTAGATCGACTTTTAGAGACTGGGCTGCAGAAACTACTGACTATCCAAATGAGACTGTGGAGCTTGCGTTGGCTCACACTATTAAAAATAAGTCTGAAGCTGCCTATAGAAGGCAGGATCAATTAGAGAGGCGGGCAAAATTGATGGAAGAATGGAGAATTTATATTACCGATAGATCTTGTCCTCTATAAAGCAGCGTAGATCTATGTATAGAGATTTTTAAGGTGGCTATTGCATAAAACTCATTAATTTTTTAACGCATAGCAAAGGAAATGAAATTTTTGCACCCACAATAACTAAATTTACTTGAGGGAATGGTATTTAATTCGACGATTGTTGAAGGCTGGCATTGTCCCCTCAAGCACCTTAACTACATGTCCATTGATCACAGGATTTTCGATTGACCCTGCAATATACGATATCTTTAACCCACCCTTACGATCAAATTCTGAGCAGACTATCTGCTCCGCATCACAAACAACAGCAAGATTTGGATTATGTGTGACCATAATAATCTGTCGCCGTTTCTTTGCCTCCGTGAGCACGGGAACAAGCAAGCTAACTACGGTCTCATTGTCGAGATTCTCCTCGGGCTGATCAAGAATAATTGGATTTCGCCCTTTATCTACTAGGAGGTAAAAAATCAGTAGTAATGCTCCACGTTGCCCTGGGGAGAGTTGCTCGATCTGCGTGTCTTGAAAAAGCAAAGAATAACGAGGTTCAAGAAATGAGAGGCCAAAAAGTAAGTCATAAACGTCTGTTGAAGTTTTATCTTTTCTCAATAATGGAACAATTCCAACAACAGTTCTTCCTTCTGCCGCAGCCTCAACTCTTGCGTGTAAATCAGAAACAAAATCTTGAACATCACTGCATGCGTTGAGATTATATTTATCAGCTATGCTACGCACAGTTGAATACCCTTCATCTGCGCCGCGAAACTCACCTGTATTTTGCTTAATGAGCTCAAAAAGTGCATCTGCAATAATATCGGCCGAGCCACCAAGCGCCGCTTGGAACTGCAGCTTGTACTCATCTCGAATTAAATCATTCCCTTGAATTAGATCCTGAACTGGCCTAAATAAATCCTCACGAGATTGTCGCTGCGCCTCAAGAACTCCAAATATTTCTCCAGTAAGCTGAAGCCGTAATTTGCGATGGGCACTTAACCTAGAGGGAAGCTCTTCAATCTGCTTAATGCGAGTCTGCAGACCATTCAATGCATCTGGAATTTCCGCCGTTCCAGTTAGCTCCCCAAGCCTTGCATTCCAAGCTTCTTGTGCCGTTAGGTTCTGCTGATAGGCTAGTTGAGGTGCGTTCAACTTGGCATTTAATAAAGCCTGCTCTGCTTGCAGCTCAGATTTTTGTATAGCCGCTGCTTGAGTATTGGCCTGCAATCTCAATTGCTCGACAGGGATCGATATCTCAATTTGATCAAGCACTTGACTATTTAAGGTGACCGCAACTATTTCATTTGGGTCTAATGCGAGAATACTCAGATCCGCCGCCGCATCATTAATAAACTGTTTGTGTGCGCGCTCTAAGATTCTTAGTCGATCACGCACATTCTGTATGGCCTTAAGTTTTCCCGCCAGAACAAGTTCAGTCGCATTATTTAAATTAGCGACCTCTTCAAGAGCTTTTAGTTTATTGGCAACTGCTTCAATTTGTGATGCGGCCTGCTGCTGTTCCAGCGTCAACGCTGATGCGGGCCTGGTTAATAGGGCTGGCTTCAGTTTATTATGCTCTTCGATTTGGCGCATCTTGACTTGTAGGAGCTCTTGCAATGAGCTCTTAACATTTGGCTGAAGTTGCTCCTCGAAAGATGTAATCTCCTGGTTTACTCGATGAAGATCTTTGCGGAGATCATTTAATTGAATACGAAAACCACTCTCCTGTTGATCAATCAATTGATCAAAATCAAGAGCGCCAAGCCGAATAGATTCTCCAGCATGGGAAAAGATCACGGAGCGTAGTTCCTTTTCAAAAGCATCTGAAGTCCCACTCACATGGCCATTGCAAAGATCCTCAAAGTGACCCTGTGGTATGTAGCGAACCATTTCCACTTTATCTGCTGGAGGGTCATCATTTAAATTGCGCTCTTCTTCGGTAGAATCCAGCCAGGCTAACTTTCCCTCAAAGTTCTTAGCGGGATCACCAGATTTCCCCCTAAAGCGATCCTTTTGCAAAAAGGAAAAATGAAGGCTCTGCCGAGAGTTTCCAAGAAGCGCAATGACATCAGCAAGCGCACTCTTCCCGCTACCCTTATTTCCTATTACAGCCACTAGATCTGGATTCAGCGGCAAGTCCACCCCATCCAACCATAGGTCAGGAGCACTCATTACCCGCTTATTAATCAAGACACGATCAATGAAGAAAGTTTTATTTGAGTCAATCTCTAACTGCTTCAAAGGACGTATACCAATAAAAGAGCGTTTTGAAGGCTCCTTAATGGCTTGCTGTAGACCATGAAAGGTTGGGTCAGCCTTTATCCAGGTGACTTTACCCGAGGGGAAGTCTCCATAGCCACGCCTGTCATTATCTCCGCTAACCCCAACGAAACAATGAGCATCACTACCAGAAACGACAAGGCGAGGCACATTGCCCAGACTCTCTTGAAACTTTGACAGAAAAGCTTTGTTCTTATCGGTTTCCTCACCAATAAAGCAGGAGCGTAGATCCAAATCGCGAGATTCGAATATTGGAGAAGTCTTAAAAAGACTAATGAAGTAAGCGTAGTGCTCCTCCCACCGGACATCTGCCAACCCATCACTCGTGTCGAATGGCATAAATCCAACTGCAAGTCCATCGGGAACCTGACTGATGGCATCGCGATAGCTTTCGGCAGTAACCTCTGCAATTGATGCTCCAGCTAGATGGGCTGCGGCCTTATCCGCCATCTCAACCTGCTTGAATCCATGAAGCTTCAGAATATCTTCGGACATTTCCTGAGCAAGCGTGACCAAGGCCGGGTCCGATAAGGGGCGGCCGCCAATAGCAAGCCGAAGGGCGGCCTTGAAATCGTGGAGCACTTGATCTGGCGTCTCGTCTGAAAAAAGAACATGAGCGTTAAGACGCCCATTAGCAGTCTTCATTGGCGCCATGAGGCGTAGCTCAATACCAGGAAACACCATCTTATCCAACTTCGGAGCGCCAGGCTCTTGAAGGCGCCGCTTCAGCGCAAACCATCCATCAAAAGTCCAGTAATCCATTAAAGCAAATACGGCAGGCTGCGCATCATTCATTGCCTTAATCATTTGATCAACGAGTGTTCGGTTGATATCGGCGCTGGGGTCTGCATCAAATTTCACACCTTTCCAGTGAAAGGAGGCCGGCGTGTGGACATGAAGATCCCATTGACGCCATTCTGAGCCGCGTTCAAACTGATTTGAAGATGCCATAACCTACCTCTTTTGTGCAATTAAAGTGTCATTAATAACAATAAGTATCTCGCACTATAACGATAAAGTATCGTTAAAAAATCAGGGCAGTATTACAAGGCCATCAAACCAGCTAATTTTAGTCAATAGCGTTTCTTTAGCACTCTTTTATTTTATGTAGCCCTCTCAAAATGCGGCACATCTACAAATCCCTTGAAATTCCCACCCCACTTATTTATGGGGGTTAGGCTTTCCCAGTATTCGCCGACAGTGCGAAGTAACTCCTTATCCCAAACTAGCTTTCCCCTCCAGAAGAAATTGAGATCAATAGCGCAGCGTCTTAGGTGATTGCTATTCATAGTCTTTGATCTACCGCCCTTAAAGTAGATCTCTTGTTGCTCTGGTGAGCGCCAGAGCTCTCCTCCTGTAATAACCCACCCTTCCGCAGTAGCAAACTGAATGAGTTTGCAGACGTCTAGCAGGAAGGCTGCCTGTTCTGCTACTAAAGCACTTGCTTTTGTATTCACTTAGATTGTTCTTTTTTATTTGAACCATGCATGCGCATCTCAAAGATCTTCTCTACTGATCTACCGCCGAAGTAAGCCAGCATGACTAGCTGACCCCATTCACCCAGAAGCTTTACATAGGCTTCATTGATATCTATCCCCATGGCTGAGAGCAGGGCGAACAGTAGGTAGGCGGTCAGGATATAAACCAGCGTTCCTGGTCTGATGTTCTTTGATAGCCTGGAATCGCTACCCATATCAGATTGCCAGCGATTAGTAGCATTTTCTTGTGAAGCTCGATGCATCTCAGCTAGAAGTTTGGATTCTTCTATTTCGAGCTCTTTCTGCTTGAGTGTGTATTGCAGGAGCAACTGTTCTTGCTCAATCTCTAGCTGCTTGAGCTTGATGAGATCTTCCTGACTGGGATTGTCTGGAATGCGCACCCCAATCTTGCTTTCAATAAACTCTTTGCCTTTAGCTTGTACCGCGCCCGCAAGCAGGCCAAGGCCATTGACGGCCAAGGTTTGTACTAGAGATGTGATGATTGGAAGCATGTAATAGGTTCTTTTCTTGATGCTTGGAATATGGAAGTCCACCGCCCCACTTCCGCCTGGGCTTTTCTTTGGTGTTGGCAGTGGGGCGCAGTTACGCGCGCCCACACACCATGGTTACTTCAACACCCGCAGCCGCACCCAAACACCTGCCGCTAGCGGTGGCTTTCCCTTCTACTAGCGTTTCTTGGCTCCCCTGGTTTCTGATAACTCTTGCTCAAGAGTTCCTTCCAATGCTTTCTTTTGGGCTGGGAGCTGACCTTCTTTCATCAAACCTTCCACGATCTCCATCAGGCGATCACCGTCATCCTCACCAAAGACTTTGGCTACGACTTCATGGCCATACTTGGCACATAGGCGGTCGTACTCCTGCTCTGGAGTAATGGTGGTCTTTGATGGGCGCTCGAACACCGTGACGTTCTCGCGCCCAAAGAGATTGCGAAGGATATTGGTCTCATAAGGCGGTACATGCACATGGATGGTTGTGAAAGCATCCCTGCGCACTACCGCTTCCACCTCTTTAATTTGGAAGTCGCTATGAATGAGTTCTTTGTGATTCATGTTGTTATTCATTTCTTCCTCCTTATTGAATCGCCAATACCGCATGGGCATTCGCTCGTGAGATGGATAAAGCGCATCGTAGGTTCACCATGGCATACATAGCTAGCGTGTCATGCGGACGGATGGGGGCAACGATGTCTAGATCATCATCCCGCAGCTTCATAAATCTCGTATTTAGGAAATAGCAACGCTTACTCCACTCCACCGTGCGATTAGCCATAGCATCGAGCTCATCAAACTGCGGATCCCAAATGATCTCCACTCCTTTGAAGGCGAGGCCTGTGTTTACTCCAGCGCCTACGCCGGCATCGATGTACTTGGTCTCACCTGATCCAGCGATATGGGTCACTGTCACCTGCTTACGATAGGTATCAATGAACTTGCCACCTGCAATGATGAAATCAGGGCTACCGCCATGCTTAATACATTGACGCCATGCAGTCTCCATCTCACCTACTAAGCTACCTGGCGCTGTTGATGCAATGTCCTTGACGGCGTAGTTACGCCAATAGCTTGCTTTGGCTCGATCGATACCGCCTACAGTACCGGCATCTGGCGCTAGGCTAACAAGACTATCTAGGCCAACTACCGCATCTGCGCCGTGTGAGCCATCGCGGTGCAGCTCAAGATCTAGCTTATTAAGGAAGCCTTCTCTAAGGACTTCTAACTGCTCATCAAGGAGATTGATTAGCTGTACGCGCTCGTTATATTCCAACTGGAATCCTCGCGCCCCACCTTCACGTACTTTGATTCCATTGCTAAAAAGCCGGTCATAGTCGATATAAAGACCGTCAACTGCTCTGCGCCATGGGAAAGAGGCTTGCTCAGTCGTATTACGTTTATTGAACTTGACCGTCTCTTCGCCAAAAGCCCAGCTAAAGTTACTACCGTGTTCTTTGCGGATGTTCTCGACAACGTTTTGCTTTGCGCCTAATAGGCTCTTACGACCTTCCATCAGTTTTTTTAGGAAAGGCCTCTCTACCGCGATTTGGTCGACTGGTAGGTTGCGTAAGTACTCATCTAAGGAAACCTTAGCTAACTCTTGCAAATCTGTATTTGAAATTGGCATATGCCACCCCATCAATAGTTATTTAAGAAATTGGTGGCTTCAATACCTGTTGATGGAGCGTGAACCCATCCATTGCTACGCTACTAGGCGCGACTCTAGCTTTAACGCGGTGGTGTGAAGCGCTGAGATCAATTATTGGGGTGGCAGATAGGGGCTTGGGATATTTGTGGGTTTTTTGTTGAGCTACTTAATTAACTCGCTATGGGTCTTTATGCCCAATGTGTCTTTACGCCACCTTGGGCATAAATGAGCGTTTCTTTGGTCGTGGCCGTCAAGGGTGCGCAAGCCACCCCTTTGGGGTGCCCTTGACGGAATGAATGCCCATAGTCCATATAAGCCCTCTATTGGACTACATACTTTTGCCATCAACTATGGGACAATAACAAAGTAGATTTTACCTAGATAACAAAGTAGATTTATATGGAAAAACAAAGTAATTATCTGTATTAAATCTATTTAAATCAATAATTTAAGACAATCAATGGCAACTAAGTCAACCAAAAAAAGTACAGATTCTCTGAAGCTTTCTGAGTCTTTAAAGGCTTTAAAAAAGCTCCAAGATAAGCATCATGGCGTGATTGAATCAAAAGATCTCGCTGACTCCCAGCGCGCCCTACTTTTAGAAACTGGGTTTATACGCTCGGTAATGAAGGGTTGGTACATTTGCTCAAACCCTAGCGATCATGATGGTGACTCTACCGCTTGGTATGCCAATTATTGGGCCTTTATGTCTGGGTATCTTACCAAGCGTTTTGGTAAGCGCTACTGCTTAAATGCCGAGGCATCACTCCTGCTACATACTGGTAGCACCACTGTTCCCAAGCAAATTACTATTGTTAGCAAAGATGGTGGTACTAGTATCGTCAAACTCCCATTTGATACATCACTGGTTATTTATCAGGATGAGAAGCGCGTCTCCAAAACCCGTACAGAAATTCGAGGCTTACAAGTCTTACCAATAGCTGAAGCACTTTGTATGGTGGGGCCACAGTTCTTTATCAATCATCCCATGGAGGCGGAAATTGGATTGGCGATGGTAAGTGACCCAGCAGAATTACTGGCAACTCTACTGATGGGCAATTGCCTCCCAACGGCCGCAGCTCGCTTGGCAGGCGCACTTACTTTTGCTAATAGGAAAGATGACGGAGAGCGCATTATTAAGGCTCTGAACAAGGCTGGCCAAGCCATCGCGCCCAAGAATCCATTTGAGCTACCCGAACCGACTATCAGCCAGTCCCGAGAAAAGTCTCCCTATGTTCTACGCATTCGCTCGATGTGGGCAACGTGGCGTGATGACGTTATCCAGAATTTTCCAAAGGCTCCTGGCATTCCGAAAAGTTCAGCAGTCTATATGAAGCAAATTCAGGAACGTTATGTAGCAGATGCCTACAACTCACTCTCGATTGAAGGCTATCAAGTTACTGATGAATTGATTGAGCGTATTGCCAAGGAAGGTTGGAATCCAGAAATCAGTGAAGAAGATAAAACGAGTAAAGATGCTTTAGCGGCTCGCGGCTACTTTTTAGCCTTTAACGAAGTAAAAGACAGCATTAAGTTAATTTTGGCTAAAGCCAATTCTGGTGATGTTGTCAGAAAAAGCCATCATGACTGGTACGCCGCCATGTTCAATCCAACAGTACTCGCGGGTATTTTGCAACGCCATCAGTTGGCAGGCTATCGGACAGGTCCAGTGTTTATTCGTAACTCCTTACACACTCCTCTGCCAAGAGAGGCCCTACTTGATAGTATGGAAGCTTTGTTTGATTTAATTGAAAATGAGCCAGAGGCCTGCGTAAGGGCGGTTTTAGGTCACCATCTCTTTGTGTTCATTCATCCCTACTTTGATGGTAATGGCCGTATTGGACGCTTCTTGATGAATGCTTTATTGGCATCAGGCGGTTACCCATGGACAGTCGTTCGGGTAAGTGAGAGAAAGCGCTATATGAACGCACTTGAAAAAGCGAGCGTTGATGGCGACGTTAAACCCTTAACTAAATTTCTAGCAGGGGAAATGGCTCAATAGATCTCTTGAGCCATTTCACTCCGTTTTAGATTCCCATATTGCCTAAGTGCTGAGCAATTCGATCCATAGGCTGTTCTGAATTAGCTAATGGCACCCCTAGGGTTGCTGTCCGCGCCCGTATAGGTTGGACACTCTGGAATGTTGAGTGCCTTGTATTGGTAATATTAGCAGTGGGCCTTTCAATTGCCTCATAAATTGACTCAATCATGGTTTGCCATTGCTCGGGTTGATTGTTTTGCACAAACACCTGCATATAAAAAGGATCTGACATGTATTTGTTAAAGCAGATGGCCTTATCAATGTGATCGATTTCATCTGAGCGTGTATTTAAAAAATTGAGCATCTGTAGCTTTGCTTCTGAAACCAATGCCGATGGTTTTTTCTTGGCATCAGCCAACGTCATGACATTACCCACTAACTTGCTTTCTACTTCATATTTACGGATGACATCTTGCAAGCTGGTGACTGTAACCTGTAAGTCTTCAACCCGCTTTTCTAAATCACGCTTCTCATTAATGATTCTCTGTACACGCTCACACCCCCTTTTAGATTTGATACTGCTAGAGGCTTCTGGGTTGATGCTGGCTTCGGTATCGGGACTCGAATCCGCAGACCGGGGGTTCAAAGCCCGCTTAATGAGCTCTATTGCTGTTTCAGTTTGAAGCTCGGCTTGTGGAAGCGTATCGACGGTAATCGCCAATGGTACAGGCAATAGTTCGCCTAGATCGTGTGCTTGTGGTGCTGTCTTAGTCTCTAAAGCGGGCATAAAGGCTGGTACATGAACTTCACCTTTTACTGGTGTCAATATCGGCTCAGGCTCGAGGGTATCGGATTCTTCTGGCAATACTTCGTCCTCATCAACATCTTCAGCTATCTTGGTAAGAGGTTGATTGGGGGCCTTAGTTAAATCATCTAGTAAGTGAGTGGTTTGGCTCTTAGGATCCGTTTTTTGAGATGTCTTCTGAGATGCCTTCTGCGCCTCTTTCTTCGATCTCTGAATTTCAGCCTCTTGATCTCTTAAAAGTTTTTGTGCCTCAGCCTTTTTAGCTCTTTCCTCGTCAGCAAGCTTTTGAGCCCTTTCTTTTTCAGCTAATTGAATGGCACGCTCTTCCCTTTCCTTTTTTCGCCTTGCAGCAACTTCAGTTGCATGTTTCTCATAAGCCTCTTTTTCAAGACGTTCACGTTCTTTTTTAGCCTCTCTATCTTGGACTCTCTGAATCGAGCCTCCGTTAGTCAGCACTTCTGATTTAAAACTGCTTACCTCATTTGCTACCTGCGTCATTGCCTGTCTCCTCTTTTATAAAATGACTATCGCGCCCTATTTCAGTGCTTGTTCTTTGCCTTCTTCCTGAGAAAAAATTAATGCCGATGTTTGGATCGTCATCACGAGCCCATCCCTCCGGCTGTTTTTCTACGTTCGGTATAAATAGATTGGAATCGATGCGATCGTCATACCGCAAGAGGGTCTCCTGTAGGAGATTACGGATATGCTCGTAATCCATGCCTCTTGCCTGCAGGTTTTGCATCTGGATTGATAGATTCGTAATCATGGGCAAAACCTTGAGCCAGCTCTCTTTATCTTCTATGCCGTCTGGCGCGCCAGTAGTGCCTGCTCTGATGCGTAGATCGACCATGTCAAAGATTCGGTCTTTGGTGAGCTCTGGCCAGTCGTAGGTTTTCTCGATGGTCATGACTAGTTCGCCGTTAACCATGGTGGTCTTATTGCTTGGTGGTCCCATATAGCGCTCTACCTGCTCTTTGCTGAGTTCTTGCAGAAGGACTTGGGCGCTGTATTGGGCTATTTCTTGGAGCCAATCTTCTATCTGGTCTTTAAATTCAAATACGCGCCCTGATAAGGCTCTTTGCAAGATGTTGGCTTCGGTTGCTGTCTTAGGCCTTACCACTGTAGAGCGCGCAGCATCTTGCAAACCTGTAACCTGCTCCCAGTCATAACGCACTGCGCTGGTGTCATAGACGATGGGGTCAATCTTGGGATGGCCTCTAGGGATGATTACTTGGTTAAGAGGCTTGCCTTCGGTATCGACAATCGTGATCTCACCGAATCTTGAATCTGAGTGCTTCTTAATAGTCTTTTCGTTGATATCGGCTGATGCAACCCATCCTGGAATACATAGGTCTCGATGTTGATTGAATCGATCCCTCGCTTCGTTGTGCTCATCTTGCAAGCGCTCAGTCAAATCAACTAAGCTTGGGCCTACGAATTGGCCATCGACTACTTGGTAAGGCAATAAGAAGAATGGGTACCAGCGCTCTCCTGCCCTTGGTGGTGAATATGGTTCACGCAGCCATTCTGTCGCGCCCTCCACCATCGTATATACCCGTTGAGTTGCTCTATCCCAGATCTCTAGCACTGCGATTTGTTGATCATCAATGACTGGGCCTGAACCAGCATTCATTTGCATTGAGGCTAAGCGTTTGGCTTTCTTGTGAGATGGCTCACCTTGGCCTGGTTGGTAGATCTTGGCATTAGCTAGATTCTTCTTGTAAAGCGCTTCTGCTTGGCCGCGCTTCATCGGGATGATTTGGCAAATCCAATCGGCATCGGTGTAGTCCCAGAACTCACAGATTGAGGGGTCGATGAGGAGGTTTTCTGTAAGGACTCTGTCGATTACCAAGCCTTCGGCAGATTGCACTTCTGATTGTTCCTGCAGGGATTTAATGAGCTCTTCTAGCTCTGCCTTCTTTACCTCATGATGATGTTGATCATCGTCTTGAAGGTCTCGCGCTAAGTCTTCTATGGCTAGAAAGTTTTCTTGTGCATCGTTAATGCGACCCTGGATATAAGAATCCCTGCTGGGATCTCTTTGATACATCACTTTGAGAATTCCGAAGCTACAGGTAAGCGCTGCCCTTACGGTGGACTTGGCTCGATTCTTTAATTGGGCATGCTCTAGTGCTCTATTAGTTACCCTCTCTAGTGTTTTACAGAAGAGCTTGATATCCGCGCCCGAGTGGGTGGGCGTAGTAGATATTTCCGGGTTGCGAGCGTAGACATTGGGGAGGACTGCTGAGATAGTGCCGTGTATGAGGTTGGCTCTCAGGGTATAGAAGTCTTTGCCAGTCGGATCTGCATTCCAATTAAAGCCTGCGACGGTATTACGGTTGTGTCTTACGCGCTTATGAAATGTTGCCCAGTGAGCACGCGCATGCGTGATACGGGCAGTCCATTTTTGTTGAAGGGCTTTGTAGTCTTGATGCACATCTTATTTATAACGTCCCTACTTTATTCCCTTGAATTTATTTGGAATATTTCCTATGCAATTTAATTACCACTCGACCGAGACTGCAATCGATATGGTCATGAGTTCTATAATGAGTACATGAAAAAATCTCTTTTTTGCATACTTTCTGCAACACTTTTGGTAAACCCCCTTGGTGTTATTGCCGCCCCAGAAGCTAGTAGCTCCAGCGCCTCAAATATCAACTTCTTTGCTACAGTGAATAGCACCATGCTCACAAAAGGCTTGCTGGATCTCAATATCAAAGCAGCTGTTGCCCAGGGCCAGAAAAATACCCCCGAGCTCCAAAAAACCCTAAAAGATGAGTTAATTAATCGTGAGCTCTTAGCGCAACAGGCTGAGCGCATGGATCTGGAAAAAGGCATTGATTTAGATGATCAATACACCCAATTACGCCAAACCCTACTCATTCAGGCATTAGTAGAAGCGCACTTTAAGAAGTCCCCTATTACCGACGCCCAGTTACGTGAAGAATACGACCGCCAACGAAAATTAACTGGCGATGCCACTACTGGTTTTCAATACCGAGTTAGCCAGATCATTGTTGTTAATGAATCCGATGCTATAGACCTTATCAATCGCATCAACAAAGGTGAACTTTTTGGTAAATTAGCCCAGCAGTATTCTATTGCCGATGGCGCTAAGAGCAATGGTGGCCAATTGGGATGGCTATTTCCAGGACAACTTAGCCCCGAACTGCAGCAGCTTGTATCAAAATTGAATAAAGGGGCAATCTATGGCACCCCTATTCAAGTACAAGGTGGCTGGGCAATCATCAAGCTAGATGACAAGCGCAATTACAAACTACCTACTTTTGAAGAATCTAAACCCCAGCTTCACCAAGCTTTTATCCAGCAATACTTGGTAGAGACTGTCAAAGACCTGCGTGGACGCGCCAAAATTACCCAGTAAAACAAGGTAGCCTAGATCATGATGTCTTGAAGACGTCTTGATCCCGGTAAGGGCTGGAGAGGCTGAGCTGGCCTAGGATCTACTGGTTTTGGCATCACCTTTTTAGTGTTGCCCGCTTCTTGCAATGCTTTTCTCACGGCTTCAAAGCCGCCATTCAGACTAAAGCGGGAAACTCCAAAGGAACTGTTTTGCAGGGGTACTGCAAAGCTCACGATGCCACCTCGCCTAACCTCATCCAGTACCGTGTTAAATGGCTCAAGAATCTGAAAGAGCACCCCATTTATTTGGGCGCATTGCATGTTAAGGGATGCCGCATTGCCTAGCCCACTCATCAAGATAGGTGATCTACTCCCAGGATGGCATCTTAAGCTGTCATGAAGGTAGAACATGCACTGGTCTGACTGACAGTACATTCCAAAAGAGGTTGAGCCCGCACTTGTTGAGGCCTCAATAGACCCAGTGGAGGTTTGAACAATCCAATTACCAATAGCTACCCTCTCAATTGCCCATAGATTTCCACTAAAGAAAGCCAGTAGAAAGGCAATATAAAGCCTTCTCAAGAAAGACTTCATTACTTCTTTCTCAGAAATTCAGGAATGTAGATTTCATCATCCGGGCTATTGTTAAGTCCATCAATAGCTATAAAGCTAATACCCAGTACCTTGGCATATGTTTGAAGTGCCACAAGAAGATTGGATTGTGAGCGCGCAAAAGCCAATGTGTCACCGCGCTCTATCGCTGTTAATTGCACAACTGAAAGATCGCATTGCCCAGCAAGTATGGCCAAGTTATGACCTTGAGATTCTCGGGCTTCTTTGAGTTGCCTACCTAGATTGCGAACATGCTTCGGGGTATTACTTGAAACCATGAAATCAA
This sequence comes from Polynucleobacter sp. JS-Fieb-80-E5, assembly GCF_018882015.1. Lineage (NCBI taxonomy): Bacteria > Pseudomonadati > Pseudomonadota > Betaproteobacteria > Burkholderiales > Burkholderiaceae > Polynucleobacter > Polynucleobacter sp. JS-Fieb-80-E5. Next base: position 66,019 of record NZ_JACVPH010000001.1, read on the forward strand.
TCGGGATGGTTACTTAGTAACTACCATAATCTTCTGGCTCAAAGTCTGGTTACCACGCATCAAGGTTACTTTTACCGATAGTGGCAATGTAACGTTACCTAGCTTAGGCACCACAAAGGCGTTAGCTCCTGCGTCGTACTTAATGCCGGTCGGTAATGCTGCACCATCTGGCAGGGTTACCACCAACTTACTTCCCTTAGGCAGCAACAGCAACTTATAGCTACCAGCCTGTTTAGCCAATGCAGCATTCTCACCTGATAAGTTAATCAAGTCTTGAATAATCGAATCCGGTACTGGGAATTTGAAAGCGCCTGATGGTGGAACCTCAATTGCCTGTAAGTACTCAGGCAAGTCGTCCTTGTCGCGGACATAAATCAAGTCGCCCTTATTGATGAGATAAGTTGGGCGCTCTGGCACAAATTCTGGCGTAGCCTGCTGCTGCACAATTGCCATGTTGTTAATTGCTTGCGGCGGAGCTGTGATATCAGCAACTAAGGGGAATGTCACGCCAGCTATGTAATAGTTAGGGTTACCTAAAATTAAAGCATCTAAGATCGCTTTAACCAAAATTCTATCGGCAGGATTTGAGCTAGCAAACAATCCAGCAAGTACAGAGCCAGACAGGGTAGAAACATCAGATCCCAAGAGACCTGCAATGACAGGACTGCCAGTAATGATGGCAGCCGTAGTGCCATCAAATAACTTATTCTGAGCAAGTAGGCCGCTAATCGTCACAGGTGCTTTAGTAATGTTGGCAGTCGTTGTTACCGGCGCTGTTCCCAATACATAGTTTGCTGCAGCAGCACCAGACAAGGTAACGCCGTTAAATGTCACTGTCGTACCGTTATTAGCATTAGGGCTAGCAAATGATGCACTTGTGAAATTAACAGCAACAACATCACCCGGGAATAAACCAGTCATCGCCAAGCTACCGGTTGCGTCAGTAGTTGTGTTGTAGACCCTATTATTTGCAGAAGCGCTAATTGCCGGGCCGCCTGCTCCCGAGCCCAATACGTATGGAGTAATCGCCAAATTAGCATTTACAAAGCTTGTTTGGTAGTTTCTAGCGTCTGCGCCAGCCGTTGCTAATGCAGAGAAATAATTACCGACATTCTTGCCTGCCGTTGTATCTGAAATAGTTACCAAATCCCCCGCAACAATACCAGCGGTGGCGGCGTTATTAGCCAATACTCTGACGGTACCGTTATATACATAGGTGGCAGGTGTCGCAATGATTGTGATTGCCCGTGGAGTAACCGTTAGGTCCCCAGTGACCACTGGAGAGATGTTGGTGATGTTATTGCCGGTGATTACAAAGTTGGCTGCAGATAGGCCATAGGTGCCAACGCTTACATTATTTGAACCACTCATAACTGGGTTAGTAGGCGCAAAGTTAAAGCTCAAGCTTGCACCTGCTCCATCAGAATAAGTATAGGTAGTGATACCATTTACCGTGCTGCTCGCTGTGAGGTAAAGATTATTAATCACAGCGCCACTAGAGGTTGCATAAGCTACCGTTGGGTTGGCAAAAGTTGCTGCAGATGTATAAGGCGTCACCGCCCCACTACTCTGAATCAGAAGCTGACCAGCAGGAACAATAGTGTATGTACCTGGTACGTAGGTTACCTGGTAGTTACCAATTGCTGCTCCAGTTGCATTAGATGCGGAAATGGCATATTGACCAGCCGGTTGGATATTCGATGCAGCCGTTGCCAGGGTTACGGCAGAAATTGTGTCGCTACCTAGCAAGCCAATGGATGCGTAAGTTAATGCCCCTGTTGGCTGAGTGACAAATGAGGCCTGATTAATAGCGGTAATGGTTAACGGCGCTTTAGTAATATTTGCTGTTAATGCAGTCGTTGGGCCTGTCACATAGTAATTACCTGCAGCGGAGCCAGATAAGGTTACGCCTGCCATAGTCGTATAACTTTGGCCGTTGATGACGGTTGTGACTGTAGCTTGAGAAACTGTTAATCCATTGCCAACGGTTGCCTGACTGAAGCTGCCAGTGTATGGGCCCGAAGAGCTGACAGCTAAATTCGCTGCATCAGAGCCAAGGACACCAGCCAATGTTTGTGTACCGATTGCCGCAATAACTCCTGCAGCCGTGGTGTCGTACACCTTATTCTGAGCTACCAAGCCAGAGCTAATCGTCAATGGTGCCGGTGTGATGTTAGCAGCCAAAGGCGCCGTCAAGCCTGTAATCACATAGTTACCGTTACTTAAAGTCATTCCAGTTAAATTAGCAGACACTGAAATGCCATTAGCTACATTTGGTGATGCGAAGGTTCCGACTGCTGTGCCAGTAGCGGTCGAGGTATCGGAACCTAACAAGCCAGTCACAATCGGCGTGCCTGAAATTACATCAGCAGTGGTGGATGTGTACACCTTATTATTTGCAACCAAACCACTGATGCTGACTGGCGCAGGCGTAATGTTCGCAGTGGCAGTAATTGCCCCACTAGCAATGCTGTAGTTGCTTGCTGATGCACCAGACAAAGTCACACCACTAAATGTCACGGTTTGTGGGCTAGCTGGCAGATTGACGTTGGCACTAGCAAAGGCAGCGCTACTGTAATTAACAGCAACAGAATCTCCCGGGAACAATCCAGCCATCGCCAAACTACCTGTAGCAGCAGTAGTCGTGTCATAGACCTTGCTATTGGCAGCAGTTGTCAAACGAGGGCCGGTGGTAGAGCCAGGTGTAACGACGTAAGGCGTAATGGTGATGTTCTTATTCACCAAGGTGAAGGTGTAATTAGAGGCATCTGCACCACTTACGGCCAAATTCGAGCCATATACACCGACGTTTTTACCGCTAGCTGCGCCAGAAACCGTTACCAAGTCATTTGTCAAAATTGCTGGTGATGCTACTGCTGGACCCTGGGTCTGAACTTGACCGTTGTAAGTCAGTGCAGCAGTGGTTGGCGCAGTAATTGTTACAGCCAACGGAGTAACAGTCAGATTACCGCTGGCGATCGCAGAACCAGAGGTCAATCCAGAGCTGGCAGAAACCAAATTGCTTGCAGCGTAGGCATAGCTACCCACAACAATATTTCCGGAAGTGCTGGTGGTTGTACCGGTTGGGATGAGATTAAAGCTCACTAAAGCGCTAGTCGCATCACGGTATACATAGCTTGTGACATTACCAACTGTAGCTGCACTAACAAATGTTAATGCGCTGATATTGGAGCCGCCAGTGCTATAGGAGGCAACTGGTTGTGCTGGAGTAATGATATTGCCAGATGTGCTGGTGCCGTATGGTGTAGTTGCACCAGCGGTTGTGATCATCAAGGCACCGGGGGCAACAATCGTATACGTCGCAGGAATATAGGTGATCGAATAGTTACCGATGCCGCCGCCAGTAGCCGCGCTAATTGCAATTGGGTAAGCACCAGCCGAGGCATTCACCCCAGTAGTTGATGCAGTTGTGCTAATCGTTGCGCCTGTAACGGTATCACTACCTAACAGCCCTACTGCAGGGGCTTGGGTTAAGGTCGCTAAAGATTGGCTATAGAAGCTTGATTTATTTACTGCTGTAATTGTCAGCGGCGCTGGAGTGATATTGGCTGGTGCAGTAATTGCAGTTGAGCCAATCGAGTAATTAGCAGCGCTTGCGCCAGACAGCGCAGGCGTATTGAATGTAACGGTAATGCCATTAGCCACATTTGAGCTAGCAAAGGTAGCAGTTGCGTAACTAACCGCTACTGAATCGCCCGGGAATAAATTGACCATCGACAATGCGCCGTTTGCAGTATTAGTAGAGGTATAGACCTTGCTATCTGCTACTGCGGTGATGTTCGGGCCTGTGCCGCTACCGAAATTAATGATGTATGGCGTGATGTTGGCAGTAATTGGGGACGCTGTACCAGTGACATAGTAGTTCGACGCAGCGCTACCTGAGAGCGTTACACCGCTCATAGCGTTATAGGTGCCGCCAGCAATCACTGTCGGGGTGGTATTTGGTGTAACGGTAATGCCGTTAGCCACATTTTTACTTGCAAAGGTAGCGTTGTACGGACCGGATGAGCTTACAGCCACGTTATTTAAGTCCGCCGCCAATACACCCGCTAACGTTTGAGAGGCCGAGCTGATGGTAGCTGCAGTTGTGCCGTCGTACGCCTTATTGTTTGCAGTTAAGCCAGCGTTAATGGTCAAAGGTGCCGGTGTAATGTTAGCCACTAATGTCTGAGGCCCTACTCCCGCCACGTAGTAGTTATTTGCTGCTGCGCCTGTCAAGGTTACGCCGGTCATGGTTGTTACGCCATTCACAACAGAAGTCGCCGGTGTCACTGTCAAACCTGAGCCTACGTTGGACTGGCTAAATGTTGCACCCGTGTATGGGCCGGTAGAACTTACTGATACCACGTCTGTACCCAGCACCCCAGCTAAAGATTGCGTACCCGTTACGGCAATCGTAGCGGCATTGGTTGTGTTGTAGACCTTGTTATTAGCAGTCAAGCCAGCGCTAATGGTTAATGGCGCAGGAGTGATATTGGCTGTTGCAGTAGGCACACTTGCAACTGAATAGTTAGCAGCTGCAGCGCCCGATAAGGTAACCCCACTAAAGCTTACTGTTAGGCCGTTAGCCACGTTAGGGCTTGCGAAAGCTGCGCTTGTATAGGCAACCGATACAGAATCACCAGCAAACAAGTTCGTCATCGCCAGTGCGCCAGAGGCAACAGTCGTAGTGTCATAGACCTTATTGTTAGCTGTAGCTGCAATGCTTGGAGCGCCACTACCACCAGAGCCGATGATGAATGGCGTGATAGTGAGGTTGGCATTCACATAGGTAAAGTTGTAGTTACCAGCATCCAATCCGCTTGTCGCTAGATTTGAACCATAAACACCCACGTTTTTACCGCTAGCCGCACCACTCACAGTGACTAGATCATTAGTCAAAATTGCAGGCGATGCTGTTGCTGCCAGTTGAGTTTGTACGGCGCCGTTATAGGCATGAGTAGCTGCAGGGGCTGTAATTGTTACAGCCAATGGCGTAACCGTGAAATTACCCGATGCAATAGCTGAAGTTAAGCCGGTAGATGCTGCAGATAAGTTTGAAGCTGCGTAGGCGTAACTACCAACATTGATATTGTTAGATGTACTAGTGCTTGTATTGGATGGACTTAAGTTAAAAGTCACCGTATGTTGTGCAGCATCACTGAATACATAGCTCGTTACATCACCAGTAGTTGATGAGCTTACATAAGTTAAAGAGCTGATATTAGTGCCGCCAGTGGTATATGTGGCTGTTGGCAATGCCGGGGCGACGATATTGCCGGATGTACCCGTGCCATATGGTGTGGTAACGCCAGCAGTGGTAATCGCTAAGGCGCCAGGCCCTACGATTGTGTAGGTTGCTGGCACATAGTTAATGCTGTAGTTCGATAAACCAGAACCGGTTGCAGCGCTAATCGTAATTGGGTATGTGCCAACAGCAGCATTTGCACCTGTAGTGGTTGCAGTAGTCGCAATCGCTGCGCCAGTTACTGCATCACTACCCAAGAGCCCTACTGCTGGCGCTTGAGTTAATGTTGCCAAGCCTTGGCTATAGAAAGAGGACTTATCCACCGCAGTAATGGTCAGCAATGCAGGAGTAATGTTTGCAGTCGCTGTCACTGGAGTAGAGCCAATGCTGTAGTTAGCTGCAGATGCACCCGATAAAGTGACGCCATTAAAGGTAACGGTAGCGCCAGTAGCTACATTCGGACTTGCAAATGCAGCGCTGGTGTAACTTACTGATACTGAATCCGTACCAAACAGGTTCACCATACTCAAGCTACCGTTTGCTGCAGTAGTCGAGGTGTAAACCTTGTTATTTGCCACAGCAGCAATATTAGGACCCGAACCACTGCCGAAATTAATGATGTATGGCGTGATATTGGCAGCAATTGGTGCGCTTAAGCCAGCGACATAGTAGTTGCCTTGCGCGCTACCAGATAAGGTTACGCCAGTCATCGCGTTGTAAGTACCGCCAGCAATCGTAGTTGGCGTTGTACTTGCGCTTACTGCTAAGCCTGTACCGACGTTTGATTGGCTAAACGCGCCAGTGTATGGGCCAGATGAACTAATAGCGACATTACCAACATCAGATACCAATACGCCTGCCAAGGTTTGGGTAGCTGAACTAATAGTAGCTGCAGTAGTGCCGTCATAAGCCTTATTGTTAGCAGTTAGGCCAGAGCTAATTGTTAATGGTGCCGGTGTAATGTTCGCTGTTAAGGTTTGTGGCCCTACTCCAGCTACGTAGTAGTTACCTGCTGCAGCACCACCCAAGGTAACACCAGCCATCGTTGTGTAGCTAGCGCCATTGATAACTGATGAAGTAGTTGCTGGAGTAACTGTTAAGCCAGATCCAACATTAGATTGGGTAAACGTAGCGCCAGTGTATGGGCCAGTTGATGACACAGTAACCGCATCTGTACCGAGCACGCCGGCTAGAGTTTGATTACCAGTCACCCCAATAGTTGCAGCATTGGTAGTGTCATACACCTTATTGTTAGCAGTTAAACCGCCGCTAATAGTCAAAGGCGCTGGTGTAATAGTCAAAGTACCATTTGTAATAGCGCCAACGGTGTAATCACTTGACGTATTGAGAACGAGGTTACTGGTGTAGGTACCAACATTAGTACCAGTAGCCGTACCAGAGGCTGCAGTTGCCGTGTCAGTACCTTTGAGGCCTGTCACCACAAAACCAGTAGTTTGTGAGGCAGCGTTGTACATCACGGTTGCAGTATTGACCGCAGCAGTAATCACGATTGGCGTAATTTGCAAGCTGCCTTGTACATAAGTTACGGCGTAGTCAGACGGACTAGACACGGTGGCCACTAATACATCAGGAACAATGCCTTGGGCTACGTGCGTAGCAGTTGCATAACCAGCAACAGTTGCTGTGTCAGACCCTTTGAGGCCGCTGACAGATGCGCCAGTATTGGTTTGTAATGCGCCGTTATAAGCGTATTGATTATTAGCGCCAGTAACTAGCAATGCCGCTGGGTTAATAGTCAATGCACCATTGTTGTAGGTAATGCTGTAGTTGCTTGCGGCAGCGCCAGTCGCTACCAATGCATCAGCCGTAGTTCCAGCATGAGTACCAGTAGCTAAGCCAGCTACCGTCAAGGTATCGCTACCCTGCAATCCAGCAATTGTAGCTGCTGCATTAGTTTGTAATGCGCCATTGTAGGTACGGGTTGTCAATGCACCATTCACTACCAACGGAGCGGTATTAACAGTCAGCGCACCTGGAACAACAGTCACTGCATAGTTTGAGAATCCACTACCTACTGAACCATTGATTGCATATGGTGTTGAGCTCGCATTAATTGCGCCAACAGCAGCACCGGTATAGACAACACCACCCAGACCAGCAATGGTTTGACTATTCATCAAAGCGCCGCCAGTAACAGTTACACCCGTAGTCACACCGCCAGTGAGGCTTCCCGCTGTAATTTGGGCTGCAGTTACGGCATTGGCGTTGTAGGTTTTAGATACATCAGCAACTGTCAGCGTCAATGGTGCTGGAGTAATCGTCAGGGTGTTAGCTACCGTCAATACGCTAGTGAAATTACCGGCTGAAGTCGCAGTTCCTGTATTGGTATTAGCCGTAGCTAATGCGTAAGACCCAACGTTAGATGCAACACTAGCTCCAGTAATAGATGGGGTAATTGTAATAGTGCCGCCAGCACCATCAGTGTAAGTAACGGCATTTCCCGAAGTTGAGGCAACTGTCAAGGTGTAGAGGGTTGAGTTTGCCAAACTACCGTACTGAACTGATGCAATTGTTGGTGTTGCAGCAGTACCGTATGTAGTTGTTGCCGCATTCATGGTAATTAACAACTGCCCTGCTCCAGCAATTGTGAATGTCGCTGGTGTGTAGGTCACGTTATAGTTTTGCAAGGTGGCTGGACCTGAGGCAGTAATAGCATATGAACCAGCAGATTCACCCGTCGCACGTGTTGTTGTATAGCCACCATATGGTGATACGAATACGCTCGAGGCAGTATCAGATCCCTGCAATCCAGAAACTGTAGAACTCAGGGTTGGATCAAGTTGGTTAACCACTTTGCCGCTATTGTTTGCCGCCACAACCAACGACGCCTTATTAATGGTTAGCGTTGGTGTATTTGATGTAACGGTGTAATTACCAGCGTCTGTGCCGCTAGCAGCATAACTAGTAGCATAGACCCCTGCATTTGTGCCAGTACCACCAGTTGTTGCTACAACCACGTTATCGCCTGCAATTACACCTGCAACGGTTGGTGATGTTAACGATTGTGCTGCACCGTTATAGGTCGTTGTTAAGTTGCTACCAGTGATCGTTAATGGTGCAGGTGTGATATTGGCTGTAGTCGTAGTGTTAGCGCCACCAGACAGTTGGTAGTTTGCAGATGAACTGCCACCGAGCACTACTCCGCTGATATTGACGGTTTTAGCTGTTCCAACATTCTTATCTACGAAGGTACCGGATAAGTTAGAGGTATTTACCGAAACGGTATCACCAGCAAATACGCCGCTATAGGCAATCGTTCCAACATTCAAAGTGGCTGCAGTTGTGGCGTTATAAACCTTGTTGTTGGCGGTGATACCGCTGATCGAAATAGTTGCTGGAGTAATGGCAATCGATCCATTGGTTACACCAATTGTGTAGTCACTTGGATTGCTAAGGCTAACAGTTAAGGCGTCAGCATAAGTACCTACATTTTTACCGGCGCCATAAGAACCAGCAATAGTGGCTGTATCACTAGGTTTTAGTCCAGTAACGGTTGCTACAGTATTGGTTTGAGTAGTCGCGTTATAGACCTGGGTGGTATTAGCGCCAACAACAGAGAGTGCTACCGGAGTAATCGTGATTGAGCCAGGCGCATAAGTGAAGGCATAGTTTCCTGCTGCACTACCCGATACCGAGAATACGTCTGGCACTGTGCCTTGGGATACGTGGGTCGCAGCAGCGCTTCCGGCAATAGTGACATTGGCGGTATCACCACTCAAAATACCGGTGGTTGTGTAGGTATTGGTTTGTAGAAGCCCGGTATATGGATTAACCGTAGTTGCACCAGTAACAGTGGCAGCCAATTTTGAAATCACCAATGAACCATTTGTCTTGGTAATGGTGTAGTTAGAGAGCTGAGTTGCGCCAGCTGCTGTAACGGATAAAGCATCGTTATAGGTGCCAGCATTAGTACCTGAAGATTTACCAGTGACGGTGACGCCATTACCGGATTGCGTATCAATACCAACCAAACCAGTCACTACTGGATTAGCGTTATTTTGCAAGCTACCGTTATAAGCAACATTGCTTGTAGCGCCTGCAACAGTTAATGGCGCTGGGGTAATCGTGAGTGAGCCTTGTGCTGAAACACTAATGTTGTAGTTACTAAGTGACCCGCCGTTCGTTACGCCTGTAACGGTTGGATTGCTTCCTGAGGTAGTAATCGTATTAGCATAAGTTCCAACATTTAATCCAGATGCCAGGCCATTAGTGCTAAATACTAGGGCTTGGCTATTCTGCATACCAGTTACGGTAAATCCAGTAGATGGATTAAATGTTTGAGCTGCTCCGTTGTACATCACGGTCTGACCGGATGCGGAAACGTCCGCTGGTGTAATCACTACGTTAGCAGGGGTAACGGTGAGATTTCCTGGGCTGTAAGTGATGGCATAGTTAGTTGCGCCAAAGCCGCCAGTACCTGTTGCACTGCTTGCAACGATTCCACCGGTATAAGTTTGCGCATTAGTAGTGCCAGGAACAGTTGCGGAGCTGTTGTACTGCAATGTCACCCCAGAAATTGTGTCGCCATTCGGCAAGCTTGACAGGCTGCTAGTGTAAGCCGTTGTTCCTAATGCTAGCGCTGTTCCATATACAGTGCTTTGGGAATTGGCAGTAAGGGATACAGCCAATTTATTAACCACCAAGTTGGCTGGCGTATAGGTAATGTTGTAGTTGGTAGAGTTAAATCCGCCGGTACCAGTCGCTGCGCTTGTAGTAATCGCAGCGTTATAAGTAGCTGCCCCAGTGGAACCGGGTACGGTTGTGGAATTCGTAGTGCCATTGTAGTAATTGACGGCAACGCTTGTTAATGTGTCGCTTGCACCCAAACCAGAGCCGCCTATTGTGTAGCCTGTTGTTAGATTTTGTGAAACTGTAACCGGCGTGCCATATGTGGTGGTGATACCAACGGCAGCAATCGTAATTGGCCGAGGTTGAACTGTCATTAGCGCAGAAACATAGTTCAGCGTGTAAGGAACAGTGCCGGTAATCACTGCTGCAGATGGGGTGATTTGGTAACTACTACCTACTGGCGCTGTTGCTATTCCACCCAAGCTAGTTAAAGACAGTCCATTTAATGTGTCGCCAACTGGCAAGCCGCTGATGGAATAGCTTGTTCCGCCAATAGTTACCACTCCCAAGCCATTACTGTTATAAGTTACGCCGTTAGTAGTTGTACTATTACCGTAAATTTTGGTGTCAGCAAGTGCGGTGATGGTGACGATTGCATTTGCAGAAGATGTAAGGGTTCCGCCCACATAAGTAATTGCATAATTCGCAGCACCACGTGATCCAGAAACCGGGGCAAATACCGCAGCGCTTGGGGTGATGCTATTGACGTTTGGAGGAGCATAAACTCCAGACGCCAAGGTTGTCGGAACCGTGGTTAAACCATTGGATGTTAAGGTTGAACTCGTAATGGAATCCCCTAAAGTTACTCCATCAACTGTAGTTATGAGACCGGTGCTAGTGAAAGCGGTGGTTCCCAAAGGCAAGGCTGTTCCTGCCTGCACAGCCTGATTCGATGCGGTAATAGTCAGAGGTGCAGGTGTAATAACCAGTCCAACATTGCCAAAACTTGAGCTATTGATAGTCACGCCAGAACTTACGCTAATGCCGTGTGTGCTTGTGATGTTGTAGGTGTAGCTTGTGCTATTGGTATTAACCTGCTCACCCGCAAGCGTGCCATAACTTGCGCGTGGAGTTGGGGGCAAAGCCTGCAAAGAGTTAACAAAGGCGCCCAATGGAACGACAAAGTTCACGCTATTAACAGTGATCAACGCACATCCAGCTGTACTTGCACAGGTAATCGCCGAAGAACCTGTTCCTACTACCGTACCATTAGAAACCCAACCTGAGTTATTGGCTGTTTTGTCATACAGTGCCTGCAACTGATAATCTAGACTTCCAACTGTATTGATATTGCCAGCACTAGCCAATGGATCATTGGTTCCATAAACCTTAGTCACGTTGCCTGATAACGTGGCTGTGTAACTTGGTGAAATACGGAACTGAATTACTGGGCCAGTATTTGTAGAAGTAATTGCACCAGTATTCCAGCTAGTACCGCCTGTACCACCTGCTACGTTTGCAGTATTAATGCCGCCTAATGTAAAGATAGGCAATGATGTAGCTGCAACGTTACCAGCGGCATAAGCCTGGCTAAACAATGTATTGCTGAGTGTGAAATCACCCAAGCTAGGAGAAAGTAATCCTAAGGAGGCTTCTGTGGAAGTTGTTCCGGCGGTAACTCCAGGCGAACCGGCATACAAATAGACGTTACCGTTTGGCGACGTGATGTTGTTACCAGAAACAGCCGTGATCTGGCCACAAGCAGTGGCAGCGCATGATGTTGAAACAGTGCCAACCGCAAGGTAAGCACCGGCTTCAATAACTACTGGGCCAGTGCCGTTATTAACAATTTTTGGTGGGGTTACGTTACCGTTATTGGTAGTAGCAATAAATACGCCTGCATTTGAGTTTTGCGTAAAGATCGTACCCGCTACCGTAACAATATCAGCAGTAGTGCCAATAGCACTCACTTCAATAGCGCCTGCAGTAGATGCATTTGTAATTGATACCGCATCACTATAGCGGCCATTATAGGCAATGATGTTGGTATTACCGCCATTTGAATTATTGGTGATCGTTACCGCACCTGAAATCCCAATGGCATTACCCTTCACCGTACTTGTGGGTAAGGCATTTGTGGTGACTACAAACTGAGGTGTGATGCCAACGATATTAATGGCGTCTTGTCCAGCTGCAAATGTGCCTGTAGTGACAAAAGTAAGAGGAGCTACACCATAAATCGATACAGCATCAAATAGCTGATTAGCGGATGAAGTGGACGCCCCCACTACTCCACGCAAATAAATACCGAAATTCGCATTTAAGCTACCGCAGGCTGCTGTAGTTGCACAAGTAATTGCCAAGCCATTTGATGCGGTGGTTCCATACTGCCAAGCATTTGTAGCATTAATTCCGCCCTGTACACCTGCTAAATAGGTATTGTCAAAGGTGATTGAGCCAGGAACTACCAATGCGCTATTAATAATGATTGGCGCACCACTAGCAATATTACTGTAATTAATGAAACTTGTGGACGTACCATTAAAGCTTACGTTACTAGCATTAATCGTAGACAGCTTGTTACCATAAGTTGTGTCATAGATGATGTTTGAAGCTATGCCGCTAGTATTTTGAGCAATCGAAATATTGCCACCGTGAGTGATAGCATTATTTGACTTAATTAGAATGCTTCCACCATTCGCATTTTGAATAATTGAGTTCGATGTTGACGCCATCCCTGAAGCAATCGTTACGCCAGTAGCCCCACCAGCGGAAGATTCAAAACCACTTACAACGATATTACCCACACCATTCGTTATTGAGAAACTGCCAACACTCACAGCGGTAGCGGTAGTAGATAGGCCAAATAAACCTATTCCATTTGTAGCTGAAGATAAATTACCAGCACTTAAATTACCATTAACTGTAATACCTATAGAAGAGGTTGAGGCGGAAGCAGCAACCACCCCGCCGTTTGTCATATCAAGCAAAATATAACCAGGAACACCAATTGCAAGAGTTGTAATCGAGGCGCCTGAGGTAATTGCAGAATAATTTATGGCGTCACTTGATGTACCCGTAATCGACAATGAACCTGAAGAAATTGTAGAGGCGCTGTTGCCAGAAGTTGTTATGTAAGCTACGGCTTGAATGTGTCCAGAAGTATTAGCTGCTATTGTTACAGATCCTGTCTGCACAATTTTCCCATTAGACTGGAACAACACATCGCCACCATTTGACTGAACGGCAATTGCGCCAGTAGAAGTAATTCCAGGATTGCCGATATTGGCTGTATTTTTAAGGCCGATTACTGAAATAGCATTTACGCCTGCATTCGGGAAAGATGCAGCATTGGTTACCGTTAATGAGCTTGTGCCCATTGCTACAGCTGCATTTGTAGTGCTGGCATTAATACCGTTGATAGTAATGCCCTGCCCTGATATCTGCGCACCTGTTAAGGAAATACCAATAGATGCAGTGGTATTAACTGTTGTAGCAGATGAAGCGGTTAGTGGTGTTGAACAGGTATAACTTGCATTTGATGCGCAAGTATTGTCCAGCAAGATTGTTCCAGACACGGTTACAGCTGGGATAGTTAATGCAGAACCATTAGACAGAATCTGATAGTTGACCTTACTTGTGGCGCCGGTTGCGTTAAAGGTAAATATGCCAGCTGTAATCTGACTATTTAAATTACCAGTACGAGTGTCATAAGTTAAGGTTTGTACGTGATTTGTAGTGTTTGCTGTTGCAAAGCTGACAATAGATGTTGCTGTAATGTCGCCATTGGTCTTAAATGTGACATCACCGCCATTGGAGTTATTAGTGATGGCACCTGTAGTAACGTTGATGCCGCCGGTAGTTCCGTTGGTACCAACAGTAGTGGTGATATTTAATGCATCCCCTACTGATGGATAAGTTCCAGCCACGTTCGTAATCGTAACTCCACCGGTAACAGACGCACCCAATCCACCTGCAGTGCTATTAGTTCCAGTGATAGTCACTTTTGGCGCTGTAATTAGACCAGCGAGCGATACAGCATAAACACCAGAGCCAGTAGATGTGCTGGTAATAGAAATCGTGCCGGCTGTTGTAGTAAGAGTTCCAGCAGCATTACTCTGTACGCCTATAGCACCAACGTTAGTATTGTTGATAGTGATGCCAGTGGCCGCAGAAATAGCTGCATAAATTGTTATTCCACCTCCATTGCCGGTGCTGGTATTGCTTATATTTACGCTACCGGTATATGAAGTTAAAGTTGTACCAGCACTGAGATAGATATCCTGGCCAACTATTCCAGTTGAGGAGCTATTGGCGGTAATAGTGATATTGCCAGCCGCATTAATTGGTCCAGCCCCGTAACCGGCAATTACATAACCGTACATATTGGTACCTGCAGATTTTGCTTGAATATTAACGAAGCCGCCAATATTTAAGGTGGCGCCACTACTCTCATAGGCACCCATGCTTCCTCCGGATACGGCATCGTAACCGGCACCAATAAAGTTGCCACCTGTTGAAGTAGCGCTTACTACTCCAGCATTTGTGGTGGTGTTGATGCTTGCTTGGGGATAAATGTTTTGTAGATAGCCAACATTGACTGTGCCCATTGTGATGGTTTGATTAACTAAATCAATAGTACCGCCCGTACCGTCCATGATGACATATCCACCCCTCGTCGTTATGGGGGCAGTATTTAAAACGGTAGCTCCTGAGCCAGAATTGGTAGTGTTAGTCTTCCAATAAGATTGCATGACCACATTTATTGGGCCGCTGCTTGCTGTGATTGCACCACTAACGAGTGATTGACCGCCAGCCAGGAATTGCAAATTAACCGTACCTGCCCCTGAAGAAGTAATTCCGCCTGAAGAGGTAATGCTTGACCCTTGAGTTAAATGGTTATCCAAAATCAAGGTGCCTGTGATGCCTGTAGCTGGCGCAAACGCCCAAGCGCCAGTCTGAGTAATTGCGCCTGTTGCTACTACCGTAACGTTAACTGGCGCGCTGATTGAGGCGCCCTGAGAAGTAATGGCTCCAATCGTTATTGCGCTACCACCATTACCGCTTGTAGTGTCATATTTAACGTTTTGTGCATGGGTTGTGGTGTTGGCAGCTAAAGTAAGGCCGCCCGTTTGAGTAATATCGCCATTTGATTGAAACAGCACATCACCGCCATTCGATTGAATTGCAATTGCGCCAGTAGAAGTAATTCCAGGATTGCCAATATTTGCTGTGTTTTTATATCCAATTACCGAAATTGCTTTTACACCTGCAGTCGGGAATGAGGCAGCACTAGTAACAGTAAGTGTATTTGCAGCTAATGCAACAGCCGCTACTGAGGCGCTATTATTAATGCCTGTGAGGCTGATGTAGGCACCAGAACTTAGTGCGCCAGCAACAGTAATACCTGCTACAGTTGTTAATGCAGTTGTGGCTGACGCCGGGGTTAATGGAGTTCCGCAAGAAGAGCACGTGTTATCCAGGGTGATGTAACCAGGTACCGTTGTTGCACTAATTGTCAGGTCAGCCCCATTGGCCTTTTGAATAAAATTAACAGCCGATGCAGAGCCCGCTGCAACGGTAAAGACCCCGGATGAAATAGAGGATGTTTGATTTCCAGTTGTTGTATCAAATGTAATGGCTGATGTGGTTCCACTGGCATTTGCAACTAATGTGGATGTCCCAGATTGCAATATGGAGCTATTACTTGAGAAGGAGATATTGCCACCACTGGTTTTTTGAACAATCCCACCAAAGCTCTGAATCCCACCCACTGAAGTTATAACAGCCATCGTGTTGCTAACAACATAATTGCCGTTATTAATGGTTACGACGCCACTAATATAAAGAGATGCCCCATTAGCCGATGTAGTGTTTGCAGAGCTGCCAGTGAAATTTACATTATTTCCAGCAACTGCTCCACCTATGAACATAGAGCGCCCAGTTGTAGTGTATGCAATAGCATTAATATCGCCAGCTGAGGCTGTTAAGGTACCTCCGGCGCCTGGCACAGCCAAGCCAAATCCAGCTTGCGTATTTGAAATGGCCTTGATATTGATGGACCCAGCATTAGTCAGAACAGCCGCCACCACATTAAGGCCGTAATTACCACTTGTGCCAACAGCGCCATTCAATGTAATACCAGTTCCAGCAGTTAAGTTAGCGGTTACGCTCACACCATTTGTACTTGTAGCCCCAATTGCTAATGTTGCTGCATTAGATGCGGTGATATATCCAGAGGTGCTACCACCTACCTGATATGTATTGTCCAGAGAGACTGAACCCTTTATGTTAATGATTCCACTGCTTAAAATTGCGCCGCCAGCAGATACTGCTGAAATGCTCACCTTAGCACCAGTAACAGTCGAACTATCCGTTATGGCACCCAAGGAGATGGATTGCTTTGAGCCACTACTATTGTTTAGTGTAAGAGTTGGGGTTGAGTTGGCTACCGTCACCGCAAAAGTCAATGCCGCCGATTGAGTAATAGTGCCGCTTGCTACAACATTGACGCTTGTGCCAGCATTAATTGCATTTTGAATGTCGGCTGTATTTAAAGTTGCTACACCGGTCTGTGCTGCAAACGCAGCTAAATTAGATGCGTAGTTCGTAGGAGTAGCTGCCGCGCCACCAGTTGTCGTTGCCGCTGAAATTGTGACGTTAGTTGGATCAAGCAACCACTCATTTGCTACAACAGTGTTGCCCTCTGTAGCAAGTAGAACGCCAGATGTCTCAACCTTATTTGCCTTTAATGATGAATAAGCCACTGCAACTAAGTTTGCAATGCCACCCTGCCCATAACTAGGACGGCCAATAGCAATGTCGCCATTGATGGCTGCTAGAGATGAATTGTTGATTTGGATCTGGTCACCGAAGACGACGATAGTGCCGTTTGGTGCATTGATGCCAGTTTGGCTATCAAGATTGATGTTGCTGCTAGTGATGCTGTTGTTTGAATCTACTGCTGCCGCTAATGCTGTGTTCACGAAATTTGTGAGTGCTGGAGGTGCAGTTGCTGGTGGCGCAAGGATGGTGCCATTACCCAAGTTGTTTACTTGGCCAAGATTAATCACGCCGCCCTGACTTACACCCTCGGAACCAATGAGGGCTGCAATGATGTCAGTTTGGGTTTTGCCAACAATGGCGATATTGCCGCCGTTAGTTGCTTTACCGATTGAATCGACAATACCGTTAATCGTTGTTTTGCCGGCTGTTGAAACAATCGTGATTATTCCCCCATTAATACCATTTGCTGAGATATAACTATTGCTGCCGATATTGATATCACCAGTTGCCAGAATATTAATTAAACCGCCGTTACTTGTATAAGTATTACTGTCTGCATTTAAACCATTTTGACCATTGCGACGATTATTCGCAGTAGTCGTATTTGCAGAATTTAAATTGCTTGAATTTGTATTATTCGAATTATTACTGTTGCTGCCATTGGAATTAATATTACCGAGAATATTAATAATGGCACCAGCTAAATAAATATTGGAATTATTTCCACCGTTGGTATTAATAGAACCATTCACATTAATAGCCTGGGCTACTGCATATACTTGTCCAGCAGTAATGTTGCTATTGATATCAATCTGACCGCCAGTAGCGATCAAGTTCAATGAGGTTGCTGTATTGCTTGAATAGATATCGGCACCAGCCATGATACGAATCAATGCAGATTGACTGGCCGTGCATGAACCAAACGCGCAGGCGCTACCCGTTGCATCTAATGTCACGCTGGTGCTATTCAAGGCATTGCTGATAGCGGATGCTGCTGCGCTATCAATAATTAAGGCTTGCGGATCTATTGTCCACATGCCAGTTTTGCCTTTTGGGGCAGATGTATCAATGATTGAGCTAGCTGCAATGGAGACGTTGCCCTT
Source organism: Polynucleobacter sp. JS-Fieb-80-E5 (assembly GCF_018882015.1). Taxonomy (NCBI): domain Bacteria; kingdom Pseudomonadati; phylum Pseudomonadota; class Betaproteobacteria; order Burkholderiales; family Burkholderiaceae; genus Polynucleobacter; species Polynucleobacter sp. JS-Fieb-80-E5. Next base: position 83,746 of record NZ_JACVPH010000001.1, read on the forward strand.
AGAGCTAGTCTCGATGAAGCCACCATTACCGCCTTGTGCCCCACCCTTTGCGAAGAGGTTTCCAGCAATTAAGGTCTTGATTTGAGACCAAATATTGATGGTTCCACCGTTACCGTTTTGGGTAGCAGATGCATCTACAGTTGCGTTAGTTTGTACGGAAACTGTGTTTGCTAAGGAATTGTTTTGTATAGCGTCTTGAACTGATTGATTGTTTGCGTTGTTTACGCCAACATTAATAGTTCCGCCGGCTGCTGCACCAGTGGCAGTGGTTTTTGAACCGCTTGCTAAAGTAATGTTATTACCTTTAAGGCTAATATTGCCACCCGTTGCTTGTGCAGAATTGGCTTCAATCACACCACTTTGCTCGATTGTGTCGGCAGTTAATGAGATTTTTCCACCAGAAGTATTAATATCGGATGCAGAAATAGTGCCGGTATTTTTAATGAGTGAGCCCATTAAATTCTGTGCAGCATTTGCGCCAATAATTACTTGACCACTACCTGCATTAATTAATAATTTATTTGAAATTAATGCATTTACTACTGAAGCATCAACTGAAACGCTGACAAATTGACTGCCAGAAAATTTCAAAGTCACTTTTTGACCGGCAACTAATGCAATCGCATTATTACCACTCATTGTTGCAGTAATAACGCCAGTATTAACTACTTGTGGCGCCATTAATGCAATATAACTATTAATATTATTGCCAGTAATATGGCCTTTATTGATAATTTTGCCAGTAGTGCCACCCTCATAAACCTGAGTGTCCTTACCAGACATAAATTCTGTTGCAGAGATGTTCATGGTGGTTGCCACCATGCCACCCACATTCACTTCAGCGCCCTTACCGAACACCACGCCATTGTTATTTACAAAAATCACCTGACCATTGGCGTTGACTGCGCCATTGATCATCGATTTTGAAGCACTATTGACGTAATTGAGGGTTGATGCAGAGGAATTGGGTTGATTAAAGTTCACAGTTGCCTTTGAACCTACATCAAAACTATTCCAATTAATCACAGCACGTTGACTGGATTGATTGATATTCATAGTGTTACCCGCCTGGGAGATGGCTGCTGTACCAGCAACAACTTTCCCGCCTGTTGGCAACGCATTAGCGGCGGGAGGGGCAGCTAGCGCCTGTCCAGCCAGACCAGCAATAGCTAAAGCCGCTAATAACTTAGCGGCTTTGAACTGTGATTCACAGCTCTTTCTATGCGATGGTTGCGTAATTTTAGGTATCAAACTTGGTATTTCACTTAAGTGCTAGAGAATTTAACGAAATTTCTCTAATAAAAAAATCCCTCGATCGTGGGAGTTTGTAAATATTTTTGCAATTTCTTATACATTCTTAAAAAAAGATTGTGCCCTTGATCCAACCTTGTACCGATCTGTACATGTTGTCTGTATTTAACTGTTGGCCACTTTGTGTATAGAGCGGATTGTTGCCTACGCGCCATGCCAATGAACCAGAAAGTTGAACTTTTTCGTACTGATACTTTGCTGACAAACCTGTTGCGTATAAAGAATAGGTATTGTTAGCGTTGGTCTGCCCTTGCCAGTTGTTATAAGTGCTTACATATTGCTGAACTAGTCCAGCATCAAAAAAAACACCAACTTGCAAGTCTTGAATCAAGTTATGGTTAATTTCTACAGAAGCAATTGCTCCTTGTGCACCACCTCCCTGGGCTACAGGGTAAGCACGTACACCATAAGGGCCACCCATATAGATCTGCTCGGCACTATTGAGGTTCTTATTAGCCAATTGACCGTAGATAGAAGCCACTAAATTGGTTTTATCAATCGGCAGTGGCTGTGTAATCGAGCCATTAAAGCCCAGCTTTGCAAAAGTACCTTTTGTTGCGGCACCCTGTGCGTCGTTATTAGCTTGATTGGTGTTATTAATACTTAAAGAGCCCAAGGTAGCTGTAGCGCCCCAGCTTGCATAAGCTTGACCAATAAAGTTAGTGCCGTTGATGCCAAGACTTAAATCATTGAGCTGATAGTTACTGCTCTCGATACCGTTAGTTTGGTTGTTGTAGTTCTTATTTTCAAAGTTGATGATCACATTCTTAGTGGAACGTGCAGTGCGCTCTAGCGCATAGATTGAGTAAATTCCGTAGGTTTGTGCTGTACCTTGTGAAATCGTTGTTGAGTAACTTGATAAGCTTTTGTAATCCAAGGCGCTAACGCCTGCAGATACTCTCCAGCCATCATAACCCACTGGCAAACCGTATCTAAGCTGCCCATAGACAGAGCCTTGTGAGCCAATCACATCTAAAGTGGCTTGGTCGCCATTACCACTAGGGTTGTTCAAGCTTAAGCTAGCCGTTGCTTGTGCAGGCCCTGTATTGGCTGCGCCATAGTTTGATAGATCTACCCTACCTGCAAATAAACCCGTATCTTTGGCATTGACCAAGATATTCGTTGTCTCTTCCTTGTCACCCTGCGCTAACTCTCCGCTAACTTCATTACCTGGCGTTTCATTGAGGATGGCTAAACTTCGCTCCAAACCCTTCAGGTCAATAAGGTTGCCAGGCTCGTTGCTGTTGGTAATGAACTTTTGAATAACTTCAGACTTGAGGCGACTTGGTGATTCTTTATTGAGTTCAATAATGACATTGCCTACCTTGCCTTCAATAATCTTGATGGTGATAACGCCATTAACAACGTCTTGAGGTGGGATGACGGCTTGGGCCATTCTTCCCATCTGAGCGTAAAGATTAGTTAATGCATCTCCAGCCTCTTTGATTTGATCCAAAGTTAACTGGCGATTAGTAAAAGGCTTGAGAGCTTCCTGTGCTTGCTCTTGCGTAATCAGCGTAATACCAACCACCTTAAAGGAGCTCACCTCAATTGTTTTGTCACCTGATTTTGGCCTACTTGGTTTTGTGGGCTTCTTAATGAGGTTATCCGGCGCAACATTTTGGCGATCGCGGTCAACCTCACGTTGTAATTGTTGCTGTAATGCACCAGCATCAGGGCCAACTTGTGAATATGCCGAACCACTCAAGACCAAAAAACCTGCCGCTAATGCAATTGCACGACGTGCAGAAGCAGGGGCGCTAAATGGTGAATGCTTTACGGCAGTGCCAGATTGAATGGAATGGCGAATGTGAGGGTGCATCTTGTCGTCTCTAATAATTGAGCAGACATTAAAACGCTAAATCTAGAAGCTGAAAATCCCTCGAATGAGGGATAGCCTTACGGCTAACTGACCGACTTATTTAGCTCGTTTTTTGAAAGCAATGAGCTGGGCTAGCGAGCGCAAGTGCAGTTTACGCATGACCTGCGCCTTGTACTGCTTGGCCGTGTACAGTGAAATCTGTAGTTTTTCTTGAATTTCTGCATTACTAAACCCTAAAGCAAGCAATTCAAGCACCTCAAGCTCCCGTGGAGCCAAGGCCTTAACGTGCTCCTCAAAAGCTTTTTGCTCAACATAGCTGCGCATATTGTTAGCATCTATATCTAAAGCCTTGATTACCGCATCCAAAAGGGCGTCTCGCTCAAATGGTTTGACTAAAAATTCAATAGCGCCCTGCTTCATTGCTGTAATCGATTGTGCAACAGTGCTTTCGGCGCTAATAAAGATAATTGGCACCTCACGACCACGCTTTATCAACTCCGCCTGTAGTTCTACCCCAGTCATATCCGGCATGCGCATATCAGTAATAACTACTGCTGGCGCAACGTGAAGTGGAATCTTTAAAAACTCTATAGCAGAAGCAAAGGGGTAAACCCGGTATCCAAGAAACTCCAAAAGACTCGTTAAAGTAGCTCGCATCGAAGCATCGTCCTCTATTAAGAAGACATGTTTCAAAACATCATGGATTGCAGCTTTACCGGTCATTGTTACTTGTTGCCCAAAAATTACTCTCTCGGATTATGACAAACATACTGCCCATCAATATCCCTCGATCGCGGGATACGCTAAATCCTCAAATCATCGACTGGGATTGGGGGGGGGAAGACGAGGCTAAAAGTTGCGCCAGCATTTGACCCGCGCTTATAAAAAATATCTCCGCCATGTCTAGTCATGATGTGTTTGCACAACCAAAGGCCCAAGCCCATGCCCGATTCTTTCTGTGAGTCTAGTAACTCAAATAATGAATGCTCTCTTTCAATAGGAACACCCGGACCGTTATCGCTAATATTGATTGTGACTTGTTCGCCCTGAAGATTGATGGCAATAAGGATATGTTTTTTCTCTATATTGTTCTTACTTTTCAGGGACTGAATAGCGTTATTTAAAACATTGAGAATGGTCTGATGAATCTCAATCGAATTAGCATTGATGTAGCACCGCTCTGGCATCTCAATTAATAATTCAATATTCGAGCCTCTGCACTCTGGCTCTACCAATTGGGCTATTGAATAGACGAGCCCAATCAAATCAATTCTCTCTAACGTAATCGCATCACCGGAGAACAGTGCGCGCAGTGAGCGAATGATTTGTCCCGCTCTTCTTGTATCAGCCTCAATAGAATTGACGATATCCTTTTCTAGATCGAGTTTAACTACATTTCTGTCCATTAGGGATTTAAGATGCTGCGCATTTAAAAGAGATGCGCCAAGTGGTTGACTTAACTCGTGCGCTAATGATGCAGCTAAAGCGCCGGTGCTAGCAGTCTTGTTGGACTTCAGTAGATAAGAGACTAATTTTTCGCGCTCAACTAAAAGCTCTTGTATTCTCGTCCGCTCTTTTGATGCAATGTCATACTTATAGGTTGATTCACGCTCTTTTTTCCACAGTCTGCGGTAAAGGTAAGCGTTGATCAATATATAAACTATCACGTTAATCCCATTTGATGTCCATGACATCATGCTGGACAATAGATCAGCGTTTACGATATTTTGTATATTTAAGTGAGGGCTCCGATTAACCGTAATTATTCTGAATGAGTAGGCGGTAACTTGTAAAGCCAAGAAGAAAATTAACACGCCAACAACGTAATCTCTTTTTTTCCGTAGGTAGTATGCAATGGAAAAAAACTCCCAAATCATCAATGGAATTTGTGTGCCTGCCACCGTATTTACGCGAGCAACAAAGCTATTCTCCTTTAGAAAAAAATGAAGGAACACAAAGCAAAATATTACATAGCCAATAGCTAGGATATACATCACCGACCTCTTAATAGGAGCATTCCAACTGCTTAAGAAGAGAGCAAGCAACACAACAGATGCTATGTATAAATAGTTTGCAGGAAGTAAACAAACGGAACCAAAAAACGGAACCAAAAACCAAAAAAAATAAGCAATGCTTCTCAGCAAAACTGTATATCGCCAGAATAGAGAGGATTCTAAGGAGTTATGGAGTTGATTATCAACTTGCACGGTCAAGAATATTCCAAATAGGATTAGTCCGAATATTCCAAACAGCAGTTGATTCATTAATTCCACTTGGTAACTCCGTTGTCTTTTGGTTGAATAGAGATTTTAGCTTCAGCCTCTTTTTTCACCAATCTATCGCACTCAATCAGCTTCTCGCCTGTAATGACTCGATTGTCATTTAGCGGTAACTCTACCGCAGGCTTACTCTTCCAAGGGGAATCTTTCACGACTTAATTCTTCCATGATTTCAGGTTTGCTAGCGCCATTACGCCTATTGGTGCCGTGCTTCTTCCAATGTGCTTGATCAGCAATAATCTCCGCCTGATCCTTCTTGCGATCCTCTTCCAGTGAAGTTAATCGCTGGGGATTCATCGTTCCGACGATTTCAAGGTCATTGGTGCCCATATAGATATTCTAAGTGTTACGTAAGTAACGGTTGGCGAAACAAATTGGTTAGACTAAGCCAATGAATACCCCCTTGTCACCTCAAGAACGCATCAGGAGAGTTGCGCTTCTTTGCACTCATTGCTTCCGCAATTTTGCCTTCTATCGGGCAGGATGGAAAGGATTTCACCTACAAGCTAAAACACAATTCCTTAGTACGGCAAATAGCGGATTTATAGATATAGGGTACCTGGAATGGTGCAAGCTCTTTGCAGATCTAAAAGGCAATCATCATTGGCACAAGGTAATCCGAGATCATCAAAATTTTGAATCAGAATTACTTAATTTCTTAAAAATCACTCCTGAAGAGTTCTCCACTTATATCCAAGCGGTACGGACATATAGAGATAAATTTATAGCCCACCTAGATGATGAAAGAGTGATGCATCCACCAAAAACGAAAATTGCCAGAAATTCAGCTGCATTCTTATATGACTATCTTAGAGTCCACCCTGAAGCCAGCCAATCACTTCAAGATGCAAATCTAACGGGTAGAGAGTATTACGAGCACCTATATAGACATGCATTTTTTGCTTATAAAAATGTGTTGCAAAGAGATTAATTTGATTATTCAATCGCACAGTCAATCGCACAGTCATTTTTTGACCCCTAAGACCATTGATTTATATAGAGTTTTAAAGAGCCACGACTTCTTTTAATCCGTTGGTCGCGAGTACGAATCTCACCAGCCCGACCCCACCAATATAAATATCGTCACCTTGAGCTTTCCAAAACCAAGAAATACTGTTAACCCCTCGATCCATGGAGTAAATCAATTTCAGGCGTTCGTCTGGCCCTCATCACTCCATACCTAGTTGCATCCCAAGCATGATCCTCAGCATCGGTATCTACGTCTTCGGGGTTTAATGAATCTGGGGGTAGTTGAGGAATAGTTCTTAACCAGTGCTTACAGGTTGAGAAAATCTTGAGCCTGTCTTCAGCTAGCAGCCGGATGATTTCTTGAGCGCCGTTTACTCTGCTTCTGGGAGCGTTGTAGGCTTCCGTCCATTTCACGCCTTTATCCCTGAAGATTTGCCCTATGGATCTCTCCGCTCCTATCTTGGAAAAGATGGATGGGTCGGCTAGGTTCATGCGGTATTCGTATCCAAGTCGCTGGTCGTGGATCTCGATCTTCTTAATTTTTTCAGCAACTACTGTCGCATCCTCTCTAGTGCCGGTGTTTTCTTTATCGCCATATCCATAGAGCTCTCTCCATAGGTAATAGACTCCATCATTGGATAGTGCAAACCAATAGACGGCATATGGCCTGGCATAACCCCAATCCATTGAGCGCCATACTTTCCATGTTGGTGGAATTGCGAAGGGTTCTACAACGTGTTTAGAGGGCTGCCATACGCCTTCCAAGAAACTTCCCACATGGATATCCCAGTCACCTTCTAACCATGCCCTACGCCTATTTGGATCGCTTAGTGACTCTAAGCTCATGAGGTAGTTGGGGTCATTTCTGAGTAGGTGAGTGTTCTCATAAATCGTCGAATGTATTCGGACCCTGGGTAATGCGCCTTCTTGCTTAATGATCTGTCCTGCCGGTATTGCCCCAATCTGAAATCTTTCCTTTACTGATGCGTGTCCCACTCCAAATGGATTGCATGTTGCCCTTACCATTCTTGGCATCCCAGGATGGGATGACCTGCAGGTGGAATGCATTGCCTCGTAGAACGAGAGGTTGCGCCAGTTAGTTAACTCTTCAAATCCTAGCCAAGGGTATTCATGGCCATGGTAATTCCAGTAGTCGTCTTCGTTAGCTCCATAACGAAAGTACAGCATTTCCCCTGTGGGCCACTTCCAGACATAGTCAGATTCATTGAACTTGGCACCAGGGAAGATTTGATAGAACCAGCGCTTACTCTTGGCTACTACGTCAGCTAGTTGCGGGTAAGTTAAGCGAAATAATGTACCGCGCCAATGATCGCCAAATCCTCTGCCTACGTGCTGTGCATAGCTCATGAGCAAGGTATCGGTCTTACCCCCTCCTCGGGTGCCCTCTAGCAATACTTCATACACTGGGCAAGTCAGAAACAAAGTCTGACTACCGGGCAATGGTGCCCAGATGGTTTTCATGGACTAGTGTTTTGCTTGGGCGGCCTGCTCCCAATCATCCATACTCATGGCGCTTGGCACTACCAAGACGCCACTTTGTAGTGGCGCCCCATCCTTACCCGTATGCTCGATTGCAGATAGGCGCGGGTGAACATAGGGGGCAGCGTGTCTTGCGATGGTGGCAGCCATGTTCAGGAGTTTGATTCGACTCTCGGTGATCATGATGTTATGGTCATGACCAACACCTTCATGAGCATGATCATCATGCTTGTTGTAGTTTTCTGCCTCCTTGTAAAGCGCCATCATGGTGCTCATCATGACTTCTAAGGGTGTGATGCCTTGTGCAGCAGCTACCTCTGCGATTTCACGAGTCCTCTTGGTGAGGCTGCCCTCTTTACGCCCTGCTCCTGGCCTAGCTCCTCCTTTATTTGCCGGCTTTGCTGTTGGCTTTGATTTCTTTTGATTGTTTTCAATCATGATGATGCTTCTGGTCTTCTGATCATCTTCAAAAGATGAGGTTGCAATGCTACTGAATCGCCAAAGGGCTCATCAAACTCAATGATGATTCTCTGGAACAGATCATGACGACTTTGAGCCCCGCGATGCTTTACAACTGTGCCTACGCGGCCACTTGGAGTTTTAACGATCGATCCAATTGGGAAATCCTCCATATCGGGTCGATCAATGATTCCGGCTATACATGGGTTAGCTTGCATGGGAAGCCTCCGTTGTAGTTGGGATCTCTTTTCTTTTTCGCAGTTCAGCAAAGATTCTGGTTTTGAAAGAGTCATAACTCTCCGAGCCTTGAGCTCGCATTCCGAGTTCTCGTCCTTTAAGGTCGATTCCCTCATTCGATTTCCACCAGGTATCTTCGGAAGAATCTAGGGCTTTCCTACGTATCCCTTTGAGAATGGCCAGAACAAATCCAGCATTGATCGGGGTAGAGCTTGATGCCCTCCTTCGCATTTCCTTTGCCTGGGCAATAGCCACCTCAACATCTTCAACGGTTAGGCCTTGTTGAATCAACTGGGCAATACGCTCATCGTCTTCTCCAATATTTAAAACCTCCTTTTCAAAAAGAGTTTTAATTTGTTTTTTCCTTTCACCATCGCCCTGTAAAACTTTTTCGATTTCACCCCCATTGTTTTGTTTGTCTGGTGTATGGAGATTGGTGACTGGTGTCTGGTGTTTGGTGTCTGGTGAGCATTGCGTTCGCAATGCGGTCGCAATGCGAACGCATGCATTGTGAGGGTCATTTTCTTGGCGCAAATCATCTGACTGAAATGCTTGCCAACGGCCTTCAGCACTGCGCCTGGCTTTGATTTGCTTGTCTTTAAAGCGAGCTATTTCATGATCACAGCGCTCTTGTCTCCAGCCATCTTCGGTGAGAGTAAAAAATTCATTTAGGACGGAGACAACTGAATTTTTTTCTTCTTTTGATCGTGCATTGATCAATCGTTGCACTAGCTTTACATCAATCGGCAATGGTTTTTCTGTGGCGTAATACTTTCTAATTAAACGGCTATAAGTAGCGTCTTCGATAAAGGTCAAATGTGCAGTGGCTTCTGCGTAATCTCCAATGTGATGCTCGTAGTAGTTCATTTAATACTGTCTCCGCGTTGTTCTTTTCTTGCATGAAATAATTTATGCAAGAGATGAATCTAACAATCGGAAAGCGTATCGTCAAACGCGTTTTTTCTGAATTTATTTTTAATTTATTTATATAACAAATGTCTGTAATCCCATTTTGAAAAATTCGTGGGAATTTATTTCTTGAGTCGAAGTCTTAATTGATCTACGCGTGTCCACTGCTCTCTTAGCTCTATCAGAATTTACTGACTGGGCTGTAGTGCTTTATTTAATTGGCTTTTGGTACTTCTATGAATAAATATTTTTTGTAGTCAAAAATTAATTTGTGTTTATAAAGTGGGTATTGATTTTTGATTGACCACCAAAATTTCATTGACTACATTGCAACTCAGTAGCACACAGATTCGCTTACAACAACACACAACAGGAGATGAATTTAATGGTGGCAATTCGGTTATACAGCTTGTATCGCTCTTATGGATATACAAAAATGAGTTCTGCGAAGATGGCTTTGCAGGTGTATCGAAAAAATATGAAGCGCGCCCGAAATGGGGGTAACTGTGAGTAATACGAATCCACAAACGCCGCCAATAACCCTGATGAGAATTCCGCAAATACTAAAGGTGATGCCAGTTTCAAAATCTAAGTTCTGGCTGATGGTTCAGAAAGGTGAGTTTCCGAAGCCCATCAAGATAGGCAGATCATCTTTTTGGACGATTGAGCAGGTTCAAGCTTACTTGCGTGAAAGGACGGGCAATTCTTAGGGGTTCATAACCTCTGAGGATTCTCAGGGGGTTGGTAATTGGATAATGGAGGTATGACTACATACTCTTCATCCAATTGCTCTCAAAAATTTTCAGTAGATGTGTTTAGCGAACGGCGCCCTCTAAGTGAAAGTCCTTGGCTGCACATAGGTGAATTCGAAGATTTGAACCAAGCCATCAATAGCTGCAAAAAGGTAGTTGATGATTTTTTGAGTTCTCGCGTAAATGTGGCCGAAAGTGCTAACCAGCTAGTTGCTGACTTTCTGTATCACGGCGATGTCCCAACCATCAGTGGCGCCGAGAATCTACGCTCTTTTGATGTCTACGAATACCTTGCTGAACGTAGCTCGCAAATACATAACCTAAAGGGATCTAATTAGGTCCAAATTGAGACGCTGTTTGTGTGGTGGGTAGAGTGGTGGGTAGAGGAGCCCCAAAAACATAGAGCCCCATGGTTAGAGGCTCTGCTGTCGTATATGGCGGAAGAGGTGAGATTCGAACTCACGGAGGACTTTCATCCTCGCCAGTTTTCAAGACTGGTGCATTCAACCGCTCTGCCACTCTTCCTTTGCGATTTCAGTCCTAGATTATAAGGAATTCGGTGAGCCACTACTTAAAAATGCAATAAGCCCCCTTCTAAAGATTGCTTCCATTGGCTTAAATACTCTATGTGCACCAACCGATATAGCCTTTTCTCTGATAAACTAGTCAGATAACTAGTCAGGAGTACGGGTGATGAATAAGCACTGGGCAGTTCAAGATGCCAAAGCAAAATTTAGCGAGTTACTAAACGCCTGCCTTGAAGAAGGTCCACAAGTGGTTACTAAGCGGGGGCATGAAGCAGCCGTATTAATCACCATCCAGGAGTGGAATACATTGAAAAAGTTAGCTAAACCTTCTCTTAAATCGCTTTTGCTTTCAGAGCAAGCCAAGGGTGACCTAGTGCTGCCAAAGCGTGGCCAAGGTGTATTTCGAAAATCCATCAAACTGTAAGACTGCTCATGTACTTACTAGACACCAATATTATTTCAGAACTACGTAAACCAAAACCGCATGGAGCAGTATTAGAGTGGTATGAGAACATTTCAGATAATGATCTTTATATTTCCGCAGTCTCGATCGGTGAAATTCAAGCAGGCATTGAGTTGACTCGTGAGCAAGATAAAAATAAAGCAGAGTCTTTGGAGAGTTGGTTGCAACAAGTTTCAAATGCACATCATGTCTTACCGATGACGGGATCAACCTTTAGATTGTGGGCAAAGCTCATGCATAAAGAAAGTAATACCGTTTGGGAAGATGCCATGATCGCAGCGACAGCTATTGATCAGAAACTCATTGTGGTCAGTAGAAATATAAAAGACTTCAAACGATTTAAAATTAATTTACTGAACCCATTCGAATATCGAGCTCAAGTAGATTAAGACCTCTTAATTAAACCTTCTAAATGCTTGGCAATAGCTAGGCTGGAGGTTAATCCTGGGGACTCAAAGCCATATAGATTAAAGAGTCCTTCCAGGCCATGGTCCTTGGGCGTATTGAAGCAAAAGTCGCCTGCAGGGGCATTTGGTGGGACTATCTTTGCCCTTACGCCGGAGTAATCGGGCTGCAATGCATTGTCCTTAAGGCCTGGCCAATAGCGTCTGACAGCCGCATAAAAGCCTTCACCACGCTTGGGATTTACCGTGTAATCGATTTGGCTTTCCTCATCGATTTCAAGCCATTCGACGTCAGGCCCAAACTTGGCCTGCCCGCCCATATCTAACGTTAGATGTACACCTAGCCCACCAGGTTCAGGAATTGGATAAATCAAATGCTTGAACGGTGATTTTCCAGAAAGAGAAAAATAATTGCCTTTAGCGAAATACGCTTTCGGAATTTGCTGCTGTGGCAGACCTTCTATTTTTTGCGCAATTGCTGGAGCACTCATACCCGTGCAATTAATCAGCAGTTTCGTTTGAATCTTCATACCATCTGCGCCACCGATTACTAATTCAAATCCGTCCTTAGCATTTTCGCCAATCGGTTTTGCACTGATGAGCGGGGATTGATAGGCAATCATGCCGCCAGCGTCCTCGAACCCGCCAAGCAAAGACAACATAAAACCATGGCTATCGACAATGCCTGTTGTTGCTGAGAACACTGCTGCGGCACAGTGAAGTTCAGGCTCCATGAGTTTCGCCTGCTCACCAGTAATCATTTTGATTTCAGGAACATTATTTTGCTGCGCTTTATAGAGAATTGCCTGCAGATCGTCTAATTGGGACTCATCACTGGCAACGATCAATTTTCCGTAAGGTTGCGTGGCAACATGGTGGGTGCGGCAATACTCATAGAGCATGCGATTACCCTCGACACACAGCTTGGCTTTAAGCGAATCCTTGGGATAATAAATACCGGCATGAATGACTTCGCTATTACGCGCACTGCTAATCGTGCCAAATGCGCTTTCCCGCTCGAGCAAAATTGTTTCGCGACCCTGCAGGGCCATTTCTCTTGCAACGGCCAGACCAACCACCCCAGCGCCGATGACGACACAGTCGACTTGATCCATCTATCTGCCCAAGCCTTGAATTATTGTTCTCTGCATCCTGAAATCGTAACATTTTCAGTGTTTTAGTGGGTTTTGGGGTAGTTCTTGATAAAATCTATCAATGTCTTCAAAACCTGCTGCAGATAAGCTGAAAACCCTATTTAGCGCCCAAGATATCGTTCTAGATAGCGCGTATCAAGGCATTGATGCTACCAGCTGGAAATCCCTCTTTAAGCAGGCAAAAGCTGCTCATTTAGAACAATTTATTGCCGATCTTTTCGCTGGCAAGTCAGTGAATAACTCCGAAAATCGTCCTGCCCTGCACTCTGCTCTGCGCAACCTTGACCAATCTCCCGTATTGGTAAATGGCAAAGATGTCATGCCAGACGTTGCTCAAGTTTGGCACCGCATTGAAGCTCTATGCAATAAGTGGGTCGGCGTCACCGATGTCATTCACATTGGTATTGGTGGATCCGACTTTGGTCCGCGCCTCGCCATCGAAGCCTTGGCTCATGTTCCCGATATTGAAAGTCGTGGCATGCGGATGCATTTCTTGGCGAATATCGATACCGCTGATTTGGCTCGCATATTGCAACGCGCTTTACCGCATAGCACTAAAGTCATTATTGTTTCGAAGTCATTTACGACGCTTGAGACCGGCATGAACGCCAAAGCGGTAGTGAAATGGCTTAAAAATAATGGCCTTACCTATAGTCAAGTAAGCAAATCACTCTTTGCGGTTACAGCAAACGTGCCTGCAGCTGAAGAATTTGGCATTAATCAAGACCATATCTATCCGTTTTGGGATTGGGTCGGCGGCCGTTACTCTGTATGGTCTGCCGTAGGTTTACCAATTGCCCTGCAGTATGGCTTTGATACCTTCAAGCAGTTCTTAGCTGGCGCTCAAGCAATGGATCAGCACTTTAAGTCTGCTCCTCTTGAAGAAAACCTCCCGGTCATCATGGCGCTGAGCCTTCTTTATCAGCAAGAGAAAAACAACATCAAGTCGTATGCTGTTATTCCGTATGCGGATGCATTGGATTGGTTTCCGAAGTGGTTACAACAGCTGGATATGGAAAGTAATGGCAAGAGCGTCGACCGCGATGGCAAGCCAGTCAAGTTTTCTTGTCCTGTAGTGTTTGGTAGCTCCGGCAGTAATGCGCAGCATTCTTACTTCCAGTTATTGCATCAAGGTACCGAAATCATTCCGATTGATTTCATCGCAGTACGTGAGCCGATGAGCAATTTGCCTGAGGCAAAGGCGCATCACCGCATTCTGTTGTCCAACTGCCTGGCACAAGCGCAAGCTTTGGCCAATGGCAAAAAGACTGAAAACCCGAACAATACTTATCCAGGCAAACGCCCTAGCAACCTGCTGATTCTGCCTAAGCTCAATGCCTTCTATCTGGGCGCACTCTTGGCGTTGTATGAGAATCGTACAGCTGCATTAGGCGCCCTGTGGAATATCAATAGCTTTGACCAACCCGGTGTAGAGCTCGGCAAAGTCTTGGCTAAACCAATCGAAGCTGCCCTAAAGAATGGTGGCACGGTACAAGCTGAAGCTGGCATTGATGAAGTGACAGCCGCTCGTATTAACTTATTTAATCAATAGCTGATCAATAGCTTATTACTAGCTATATAGATCTAGCATTAGCCTAGACATCGAAAGAAGACTCATGCAACTCTCTCCATCCATTTTCAAAGCTTATGACATTCGCGGCATTATTGATGAGACTGTAGATCCCTCAATTGCCAAACTCATTGGCCAGGCATTTGGTACGGAGATGTGTGAGCTCGGTGAAACAGAAATTGTGATCGGACGTGACGGTCGTTTATCAGGTCCTAGCTTGATTGAGGCTTTGACTGAAGGGTTGCTGTCTACCGGTATTAATGTGATTGATCTAGGAATGGTTGCTACGCCAATGGTTTACTTTGGTGCCAACCAGGTACTCAATGGCAAGAAACCAAAGTCCGGCATCATGATTACCGGTAGCCATAACCCACCGAATTACAACGGCTTCAAGATGGTTCTGGGTGGCGCTGCAATCTATGGCGATCAAATTCAGGCATTGCGTAAGCGTATTGAAGATAAGAAATTCGCTACGGGCCAAGGAACTAGATCTACCTTTGACATATTTCCAATGTACTTAGAGCGTATTGTGAGCGACGTTAAGTTAGCTCGTCCTATGAAGATTGTGGTGGATTGCGGCAATGGTGTTGGTGGTGCTTTTGCTGGAAAACTTTTCAGGGCCTTAGGCTGCGAAGTACAAGAGCTCTTCTGTGAGGTTGATGGTCATTTTCCGAATCACCATCCAGATCCTGCGCATATTGAAAATCTACAAGATCTCATCAAAAACCTGCAAACTACTGATAATGAATTAGGTCTGGCCTTTGACGGTGATGCCGATCGTTTGGGCGTAGTTACTAAAGATGGTCAGGTGATTTTCCCAGACCGCCAAATGATGCTCTTTGCTAAAGATGTGCTCTCACGCAATCCGGGCGGACAGATTATTTATGACGTCAAATGCACGCGTAATCTAGCGACTTTTGTAAAGAAACATGGTGGTGAGCCTTTGATGTGGAAAACGGGTCATTCTTTAGTTAAGGCAAAGCTTAAAGAAACTGGCGCACCACTCGCCGGTGAGATGAGCGGCCATATCTTCTTTAAAGACCGTTGGTTTGGTTTTGATGATGGCCTGTACACAGGTGCACGCTTGCTTGAGATCCTCTCTAAAGAAAAAGATCCAAATCAAACGCTTAATGACTTACCAAATGCCATTTGCACTCCTGAACTGCAATTAGCTTGTGCCGAAGGTGAGCCATTTGCTTTGCTAGAAACCATTAAAGCAAATGCCAAGTTCCCCACTTCTGAATCCATCAATACGATTGATGGTGTGCGCGTGGAATACGCCGATGGCTTTGGCTTGGCTAGACCGTCCAATACGACTCCAGTGGTCGTGATGCGCTTTGAGGCTGATAGTGAAGAGGCGATTGCCCGCATTCAGGCCGAGTTTAAGGCCGTACTATTGGCAGCCAAGCCGGGTGCAAAGCTGCCGTTTTAGCCTCTAATTGCAATACCCACATAATTTATGCGCATATTGACTGCGTATAAATTATGCCTATAATTTAGTCATGATCATTCATGACAATATCCGCACATACAACAAAGATAAAGCCCCTAAAAAGGCAACCAATCTAACGCTCAATACCGAAGTCTTGGCAGAAGCGAAGAAATTGGGCATCAACATTTCTAAGGCATGTGATGCCTTTTTAGAGTCGCTTGTAAAGCAAGAAAAAGAGCGACTTTGGAAATTAGAGAATGCAAAATTTATCAGCGAATACAATCAAATCACCGAAGAAGAAGGTCTTCCACTGGATAAGTGGAGAACTTTTTAATGGCAAGATTTAGCATTTATAAAAATACGGACGATCACACCAAAACCACCCCCTACGTTCTTGATGTGCAAACCGATCTTTTGAGCGATCTCAATACGCGTGTCGTAATACCACTTCGCAATAGCGACCGATATCAACACTTAAACACAACGCAAGACCTAATGCCTCGTTTTAGCATTCAGGGAAGAGACTTTATTCTGGATACCCCAAAAATGGCGGCAATTCCCTCTAAGTATCTAACAAAAGAAATCGGAAACTTAAGGGATCAACAGCATGTTGTTATAGCCGCTATTGATCGTCTTTTCCATGGCTACTAGGGCTCTAGTGAACTAGCGGCTTGCCAGGAGCATGAGTATCCCCAGCTCCAACAGAAACATCTTGAACTTGGGGAACCTCACCCCAAGCGGCATGTTCACGCAATTGCGTGATTTTACTTTAAAAACGCCATTTTTGACACTTTAAAGGGCTATCCGGTCATTAAAAATAGCACCCTGATAACGTTATAACTCATTGATTTATATAGTTTTTGTGGATGCTTAATAATTAGGCAGGAAAAAGTCTCCAAAAGGGGCTATTTTTAGAACTTTTTTGGCCTCATTTCCAGGCTGATGAGAGCGGGAAGAATGACCGACCCATTGGTGCAAATTTCCGCAAAAACTCGGCATTTTGAATATATTTGCCAATTCTTTATGCACGCTAAAATTGCTTATGAGCTCACCTATTGCCTTTGATTACCCCCAGCAAAATGCTGCTGGCGCCACCTGTACCGCCCAAGCTTGGGCAAAAACCCCTCCCCAGCTTCATGGCGCCGAAAAGGCTGCCGTCATTGCCCGCATTAAACAATTATTGGTTGAGAAAGATGCTGCTTTAGTCGCCCACTACTATGTCGACGGCGATATTCAGGATTTAGCAATGGAGACTGGCGGCTATGTTGCTGACTCACTAGAGATGGCACGTTTTGGTAAAAATCATTCAGCAAAAAATCTGATTGTTGCCGGCGTTCGCTTCATGGGCGAGTCTGCAAAGATTCTTAGCCCAGAAAAACGCGTGTTCATGCCCGACCTCGATGCAACCTGCTCGCTTGATCTTGGTTGCGATGCTGCGGACTTTGCTGCATTTAGAGCCGCACATCCTGATCGTGTTGTCGTGGTCTATGCAAATACCTCAGCGGCAGTAAAAGCCCAAGCCGATTGGATGGTGACCAGCTCTTGTGCATTAGCGATCGTGCATCAACTCAAAGTTGAAGGTAAAAAAATCTTGTGGGCACCCGATCGTCATTTGGGTCGCTACATTCAAGAGCAAACTGGCGCGGATATGTTGCTATGGAATGGCGCTTGCATTGTTCATGATGAATTTAAAGCTGTTGAGCTTGAACTTTTAAAGGCCGCCCACCCCAACGCAATGATCTTGGTTCATCCAGAGTCACCGCAAGCAGTCGTTGACCTTGCAGACGTTGTGGGCTCTACCTCTGCCATGATTAAGGCCGTGGTTGAAGGCGCTGCTACTGAGTACATTGTGGCTACTGATAACGGCATCTTGCATCGCATGCGCCAACTAGCCCCCAATAAGAAACTGATTGAAGCGCCAACTGCTGGCAATAGTGCAACCTGTAAAAGTTGCGCTCACTGCCCATGGATGGCCATGAATGGCTTACAAGGAATATTGAATTGCCTAGGAAATGCTTCTGGCGAAATCTTCATCGAAGAACCTATTCGTGTTGAGGCTTTAGGTTGCATTGAGCGTATGCTCGACTTCACCAAAAACCATCCTGACCTTTTAACTAAAGCGCAGCATGGCTTTGTAAAAAATATTGGCGCCGCTTAATTTTTATATTTATATATGTTTAATTACAACGAAACCTTAGAGCAAGCACGCCAACGAAATATTCATGATGCGCTCATGGAAGATATTGGCACTGGTGATTGGACTGCTAAGCTTGTTCCCAGTAAACCTGTTAAAGCTCAGTTAATCGTTCGCCAAGAAGCCGTTCTTTGTGGTGTGGATTGGTTTGAAGGCACATTGAAGAAGCTTGATCCCAACTCCAAAGTAACTTGGCATTACCTAGAGGGCGACATGATGAAGCCCGATACCAAGGTTTGCGATATTGAAGCTGACTCACAAGCACTCCTATCTGCCGAACGTACCTGTATTAACTTCTTGCAAACGCTTTCTTGGACAGCTAGCATTACACGTCAGCACGTTGATGCAATTGCAGGTGCTAGCCCGAATCCAAAGGGCTGCGCGGTATTGGATACACGTAAAACCGTTCCGGGATTACGTCAGGCTCAGAAGTATGCAGTGCTCGTTGGTGGCGGGAAAAATCAACGTTTAGCACTGTGGCACGGCATTTTGATTAAAGAGAATCATATTGCTGCTGCTGGCAGTGTTACGGCAGCCTTAAAGAATGCTCAAGCACTTAATGCTGGAGTGGATATTCAGATTGAAGTAGAAAACTTTGCCGAACTTGAAGAAGCTTTAGCTGCGGGTGCGAAAAGTATTTTGATTGATAACTTCAATACCGATCAAATGAAGCAAGCTGTTGCCATTACCGCTGGACGTGCTTTGCTGGAAGCCTCTGGTGGTATCAACCTAGATCAAATGCGCGCCATTGCAAGCACTGGCGTTGATCGCATCTCCCTTGGAAAACTCACCAAGGATGTGAATGCGGTTGATTTCTCGATGCGCATTTTGTAGCAATTTGGCTATACCAATAGCACTTGAATACCCTTAGTTTCAATTAGCTGAAGTAGCTTGGCAGCGGCACCGCTAGGGTGTTTTCCAGAACCTGTCGACTCCCATTTTTGAACTGTAGAGACACTTACATTTAGTAGTGAGGCAAAAATGGATTGACTCATTCTTGCTTGATGAATGCGTATATCCGTCACTTTTTTAGGTGTAAATAAAGGTGGCTTTTCTAAGCAAAGGGTCTTCATTTTTGCATAATCATGCTTAGTTAAAAGACCGTGCTCCTCCAATGCCTGCGCCATTTCCAATAGCTCGTCAAGCACCCTTCTATCTTCAGATTTTAATTTTTTACTCATTTCAATTTAGCTCCTTCAATATCCCAGCCCTAACTAGTACCCGCAATCTATTTCTATCCGCCTTTTCGAATGACTTAGCAATAATCGTTGCCGCCTCTTGCTCCACATTACTAAAGTCAGAGCCGGGATAACTCTTTTCCCTGCCAACGATAAAAATAATTGCTTCCTTATTTTTCTTGGCAACAATAGTGCGAATGCCCCCACTTTTGCCCTGACCTGGAAGTGGGATTCTCTTTTTACATACCCCACCACCTAAGTCAGCCTCATAAACTCCCCGCTCTATCTCTCTAGCAGCATTACAAAGCTCTATAGCACCAATAATTTTTCTTGCCCAACGATCGAATGTTTTTGTTTTTAAGACTATTTTCATAGTCGAGATTTTAATATATAGCACTCAGTGCTATAACATTGTATCCGACAATGGATTAGGGTTGCAAGTAACCGGCATTTATAGAAGAATTACGCGCAAATCTATAGAGTTAAATGACACAAGCTATGCGCGTCATGTGAGAAGCCTGGCATCTACAACGCGAGAGGGAAGATGAAAAACAAAACTACAAGCCCCTATGATGTGGCAGAACATTTGCGCACACCCCAGGAGATGGCCCTCTATCTTCAAGCATGCATTGAGGAATCAAATGGAGATGTTGAATTTATAGCAAGGGCTTTGGACGATATAGCTAGAGCCCAAGACACAATCCTGAAACCCAATGGGCCAGGGTGCCCTGGGATTTAATACATTACTTACGCTTGCGAGCAAACGCACTAAATTACCCTTCCCTACCCTTATATATAACCTGCTTCTCCAGGGCGTTGCGAATAAATTCAATATTGTTTCGCAGGCTATAACAATCCGCAGTTGCTAGCTTGGCCGCCTTCGAGCCAAGCACCCTTCGCTCCATCTCATTAAGTACCTCAATATATTCACTGCGACGATTAGGGTCAAAGGTTTGAATCGTGTTCTGCTCAAATTTATCCAGCTCTTTATAAATTGAGTTAATTTGCTTCTTAGCAAGATTAGTTCTGTAAGTCGGTATTGACTTAATGACTGGGTAAGCAAAAGCTGCAAAAGGAAGCAAAAGGAAGAACATGCGCTCTAAGAACTCTGCGAGCCAAAATGGCAAATACTTCATTAATGTCGGAGTGCCTTTTTCATAGAAGAACTTTGCCTCATCACTCAATGGCGCTTCGGTATTCATATAGGCTGGAAACTCTCCCGCTTTAGAAAAATAGGATTTGTTACCGTTAATTTCTCGGGCAGCCTCGAGGAATAAAACTTGGATTGCTGGGTGGAGGCGGTTATCTATTAAAAGATTAGTTGTAGTCGAAATCAACTGTATGGGGTGATCGGGAATATTTTTCCCAAGATCAAAGCCGCCCATGGGCACAGTCACTTCCTCGAAGTAAGGCAATAAACGGGTATAGGCGTCTGCACGCGTAAATGAAGTTAGCTTAATTGCTGGATTTTTAATGAGTCTCTGTACATTTGGTGAATCAAAACCATCTACCAAAATCACGGCATCAATTTCGCCACGCTCCAAAGCGCTTACACCTTCGGCATTCCCAAGACTAAGTAAATTAGGGGCATCACCATTTAAGCCATTAAGTTTAAATATTCCGAGAGCCTGCGTACGCGTTCCACTCCCCACCGGGCCAATATTGATTTTGAGTTTGGCAATATCTCTATCGGATACGTGAATACTTTCATTGAAGGCATTCTTACGATAAAACATCCAAAATGGTTCATAGTCAACACTACCAAGGGATTCGACACCAGAGAGATTATCTACAGCAATCATTCCGCCCTGAACCAGGGCTGCTTGAATTGGATCTTTGCGATCCATGAGATGTTGGAGATTCTCTTTCGATCCGTGGGTTTCTACTAATTTAAGTTCAATACCTTTTTTCTCAAAATAGGTCTTATATTTTTCACCCAATACTTTGTAGGAGCCACCGGTACCGGTCGCCATTAATACTTTGTTCGGTGGCGCAGGCTTTGCATACCAAACCAGGATAGATAAGGCAAGAATTAATAAGAAAACAAGTGGCCAGACTTCTCTTAAAGCACTAAACCAATTCTTGATTTCATCTGCTGCCGTTTGGTAAACAGCAGAGATATGTTCGCTGACTTCTTCTTTAAAACTGGCCATGAAAATCCTCTTAAGATATGGCTAGCTTATCATCAAAAACCCTGTTTTTAGCAGTTGAAATGGGCTTTTATGTGGTTGAATCGCTCTCAGAGCCCTCGGCTTGAGGGGTCAAGATGGTCGGATAAGAAACCGCCCAAGTACCTGGGTAGTCGCGGCTGTAATGCAGTCCACGACTTTCTCTGCGCATTAAAGCTGAGCGCACGATGAGCTCAGCACATTCCAGTAGGTTACGCAGCTCAATTAAATCGCGTGTTACTTTGAAGTTGGCGTAATACTCTTGAACCTCGTAGCGCAGCAGCTTAATGCGATGTAAGGCCCGCTCAAGACGGCGATTGGTTCTCACGATACCTACGTAGTTCCACATGAGTGAACGCAGCTCATCCCAGTTATGGGCAATAACGACTTGTTCATCGGCATCTTCAACCTGGCTCTCATCCCATAAAGGAAGAGCAGGCATCGCTGGGGTCTTGAGATTGGATATGTCTTCTGCGGCTGCCTTACCGATCACTACACACTCCAATAAGGAGTTGCTAGCCAAACGATTAGCGCCATGTAGGCCGGTATAGGTTGCTTCGCCAACCGCATACAATCCTGGTAAATCAGTGCGCCCTTTGAGGTCTGTGACTACTCCACCACAGGTGTAATGCGCAGCAGGCACCACCGGAATAGGCTCTTTTGTGATATCTAAACCAAGGCTCATGCAACGCGCATAGATCATCGGGAAATGTTCTTTAATAAAAGCTTCGCCTAAATGTGTAGCATCTAGATGGACATAGTCCAAGCCGTGCTTCTTCATTTCAAAGTCGATGGCCCTAGCAACAATGTCACGTGGAGCTAATTCATTACGGTCATCATGCTCTGGCATGAAACGCGTGCCATCAGGCAACTTCAGCAATCCGCCCTCGCCGCGCATGGCCTCAGTAATGAGGAAGGTACGATCGCTTGGGTGATAGAGGCATGTCGGATGAAATTGAATAAATTCCATATTGCCCACGCGGCAACCTGCACGCCAAGCCATGGCAATACCATCACCAGTCGCAGTGTCGGGGTTGCTGGTGTAGCGATAGACCTTACCAACGCCACCTGTAGCCAATACCACTGACTTTGCTTCGATGGTTTCTACACGATTGTTTTTAATGTCGAGTGCATACACACCATAACAACGATTTGGTTTAGTTCGTTGCGTCTTAGCATCTAGCTGACGATTGGTAATGAGATCGAGGGCAATCCAATGCTCCAAGATCTGAATATTTTTATGCTCTTTGGCTTTATCCAACAGCACTTCATGAATGGCTTTACCAGTAGCATCCGCGGCATGAGCAATACGGCGATGACTATGCCCGCCCTCACGCGTTAAGTGCAAACCCATTGGACCGGATTTATCTTCTGTGAATGGAACGCCTTGATCTACCAACCAACGAATTGCATCAGCGCTTTCTTCGGCGATATAGCGTGCAGTGGATTCCACTACAAGTCCTGCACCTGCGTCTAAGGTATCGGCCACATGAGAATCAATACTGTCATGTTCTTTATCAACGACCCCAACAATGCCGCCTTGTGCCCAAGCTGTAGCAGCTTCTCCTAAGCCCCGTTTAGCCATCAAAATCACTGGCTGAGATTCAGCCATATGGAGGGCAACGGTTAAGCCGGCTAATCCAGCCCCAATAATAAGGACAGGAAGATCGGCGTTTGCAGTGGTATTTAAGGAGGGTTTGGAACTGGCCATAGGGGGTTCATTCTAACTGGCATTAGAAATAGGGGTTGCCGTTAAATTCCTTTGTCGTACGACGCAAAAGGAAGCAATTCGTCAAACTTAGACTCAGAAAGCGATAGAAGACAGTTAGCTACAAAGGTGGGTGGTAGCTCTGGATTATCTATGCACGCACGCTCCAATCGCGCCAAGAATTGAGCCTGCTCTTCCTTGGAATAACCGTTCTCAGCAGTGATGGTCTTCACGTAACTACATAAATTCCGCTCTAACATTGGGTACTTGCTGCCTAACCGATTGAGAGCAAAGACTTCACCTTAGCCCTTACTTCACTGAGGGTCCTTGGATTCACTGTATTTTTATACTTTGCTTTTCTTATTTTCCAATCCAGAGACTTCACTTGGTCAGACAAGATAGCAGATTGCACCCCATCGATCTCAACCAACACCTCAAAGGGGTAGCCTTTAATCTGGGTTGTTAATGGGCAGCAAACCAATAAATTTGTTTTTTTGTTGTAACCCTCTGGGGTCAACACAACAGCAGGTCGACGACCAGCCTGCTCTCTTCCCGCCTGAGGGTCAAACACTAGCCAGACTACATCACCAGCCTCTGGCACATAAGCCCTAACCATTAGAGAAGCTCTTTGCCAACGGGCCCACCAAAGTCGGCCTCACCATGCAAATTCTTAGCGGTAATTCCGGACAATAGCTCATCCAGTGGATACTCTTGTTTAGTCATTGGCTCAATCACAATTCGACCCTTTTGCACTTTTACAGAAACAAGTTGATCAATATTCAATTGGGCGGACTTCATCACCGCAGCATTTAAACGCAAAGCCGGACTGTTGCCCCACTTTTTAATAATTGTTTGCATATGAATCCCTCTTAATGTATCTACATTGTATCTACATCACCCAATTCAAGCAAGCCAAAAAGAAAAACCCCGCCACAAGGACGGGGTTTTAGGGGGCTGTTCAAATTAAACGTTAGACATTTCCTTAGATCCGCCTGGAGCATTCGTACCATATCCCATGATCTTGGCCACTTCACCGCCTTTAGCTAGCTTCACAGCGCAATACTTAAATTCTGGAATCTTGCCAAATGGATCTAACGCTGAATTGGTGATCAAGTTAGCCGCAGCCTCATAGTAGGCAAACGGAATAAAGATTACGCCTCTTGGTGTGCCATCATCCCTTCTGACGTGAATACCAACCTCGCCACGACGAGACTGAACTGTAATGACATCGCCAGCAGATACGCCTAACTGGGTCATATCCTCACCGTTCATCGATACGGTAGCCATAGGCTCAATCGCATCCAGCACAGTGGCACGGCGCGTCATACTGCCGGTATGCCAGTGCTCTAACTGACGTCCAGTAATCAATACAAATGGATACTCAGTGTCTGGGCGCTCGTTAGCCGGAATGATATCGGCTGGCACTAACTTCACTCTGCCATCCTTGGTATCAAACTTGTCATTAAACACAATTGGGCGACCTGGATCTTCGGCAGATAAACATGGATAGGTGACGCTAGATTCTTTTTCTAGGCGCTCCCAAGTAATGCCGTTGATTGCGCCATGCATTGCTTGACGCATTTCGTCATAAACCTCAGCAACACCAGCATCAGGGCCTTGGTAATTCCAGTTCAAGCCCATGCCCTTAGCGATTTGCTGAATAATCCACAAGTCAGGTTTTGCATCACCTGGAGGATTGATTGCTTTCTTGCCCATCTGAACCATGCGGTCAGTATTGCTAGCGGTACCAACCTTCTCAGGCCAAGCACTTGCAGGCAAGACTACGTCAGCAAGCAATGCTGTCTCAGTCATGAAGATATCTTGTACAACTAAGTGCTCAAGGGCCGCTAATGCGTGACGCGCATGATTTAAATCCGGATCACTCATCGCAGGATTTTCACCCTCGACGAACATGCCGCGAATCTTGTCTGGATCAGAATCAGGTGCAGTGATCTTATGCATGATCTCCACAACGGTATAACCAGGCTTCTTATCCAATGGCATATCCCAGAACTTTTCAAACCAAGCATGCGCCTCTGGATTATCAACGCGCTGATAGTTCGGGAACATCATCGGAATCAAACCAGCATCACTAGCGCCCTGCACGTTATTCTGACCACGCAATGGATGCAATCCAGAGCCAGGCTTACCAATTTGGCCTGTGATACTGACCAAAGCGATTAAGCAGCGCGCATTATCCGTGCCATGCACGTGCTGACTTACGCCCATGCCCCACAAAATCATGGCCGACTTGGTGGTAGCGAACTCTCTTGCCACCTCACGCAATGTCTCTGCCGAAATGCCGCAGATTGGTGCCATCGCTTCAGGACTATAGCCTTTGATGTTTTCTTTGAGAGCCTCGAAGTTATTAGAGCGGTCTTTAATAAATTCTTTATCGACCAAACCTTCCTCAATGATTGTGAAGATCATGGCATTGAGCATCGCCACATCGGTATCCGGCTTGAACTGCATTGTGCGCCAAGCATGTTTACTAATCTCGGTCTTACGAGGATCGCACAACACAATTTTTGCGCCACGTTTAGCAGCATTCTTGAACCAGGTAGCAGCAACAGGATGATTAGCGGTTGGATTGGATCCAATCAAGAAAATCATGCTTGAGTGCTCAACATCATTCACTTGGTTGCTTACTGCACCAGAACCAACACCCTCAAGAAGCGCTGCTACAGACGAAGCATGGCAAAGGCGTGTGCAATGGTCTACGTTATTGCTACCAAAACCAGTACGAACCAGTTTCTGGAATAAGTAAGCTTCTTCGTTACTGCCCTTTGCAGAGCCAAAGCCAGCCAATACTTTATTGCCGTATTGATCTTTGAGTTTCTTCAGCCCGCCACCGGCAACTTCTAATGCCTCTTCCCAAGTAGCTTCACGGAAGATGTTAGACCAGTCTTGCTTGCCTTCAAGCATAGACTCATCTTTAGCAACACCCGCTTTACGAATTAATGGTTTAGTAAGGCGTTGTGGATTATGGATGTAATCCATACCAAAGCGACCTTTAACACATAAACGATTGTGGTTTGCTGGGCCATCACGACCTTCAACACTCACAATTTTTTCGTCTTTGACGTTGTAAGTAATTTGGCAACCAACGCCACAGAATGGACAAACGGAATCCACCTTGCGATCCACCGTTTGCGAACCAATCAAACCTTTTGGCATTAGAGCACCAGTTGGACAAGCTTGTACACACTCGCCACAAGCCACGCAAGTACTCTCGCCCATTGGATCATTCAGATCAAATACGATCTCACTATGACCGCCACGCATGGCGTAACCAATGACGTCATTGACCTGCTCTTCACGACAAGCACGTACGCAACGATTACATTGAATACAAGCATCGAGGTTCACAGCCATTGCTGGATGGGAGATATCACTGCTGACCTTGTCGCGACGCAACGCTTTGAGTTCTGGACGCACAGTCACATCCATGCGGGCAGCCCAAGTGCTGAGCTCACCATGTTGATTCTGTTGCTCTTCTTCTTTGCTATCGCCTACCCACTTAAAACCTTCATCAGGCATATCAGAGAGCAACATCTCGAGAACTAACTTTTGACTCTTTACAGCGCGCTCACTATTAGCCTTCACTTCCATGCCAGGCGTAGCGCTTCTGCAGCAACTAGGCGCCAAAGTACGCTCGCCATTGATTTCTACTACGCAAGCACGGCAGTTGCCGTCTGGACGGTAACCATCCTTAAAGCACAGATGTGGAATATCAATACCGTGTCGTTTAGCAGCCTTGAGAATCGTTTCGCCTTCGTAGGAAACGATCGTCTTGCCGTCTAGCTTGAACTCAACGGTTTGTAGTTCGAGTTCTTTAGGATTTGTGGGTGCGTTCATGTTTGTCTCGTTATTCCCTATTTTTTATAAGTGGCTTATTTCACTTCTTCTGGGAAATATTTATGAATACAACGAATAGGGTTTGGTGCAGCTTGACCTAGACCGCAAATAGAAGCATCCACCATCACCGTTGCTAGATCCTCTAAGGTTTCTTGATCCCAAGATTTGGTTTGCATCAACTTAGCAGCTTTGCCTGTACCTACTCGGCAAGGCGTACATTGACCGCAACTCTCGTGCTCAAAGAAATGCATCACGTTTAATGCCATGTCGCGCGCTTTGTCTTTGTCGCTGAACACCATCACTGCGGCAGAACCAATAAAGCATCCATAAGGTTGCAAGGTGTCAAAGTCGAGTGGAATGTCATTCATGGTCGCCGGCAAAATACCGCCCGATGCGCCACCAGGTAAATAACCGTAGAACTTGTGGCCATCTTGCATGCCGCCACAATACTCATCAATCAATTCTTGAATCGTGATGCCGGCTGGAGCCAACTTCACGCCAGGTTTGTTCACACGTCCGCTCACGCTGAAGCTACGCAAGCCTTTGCGATCATGACGACCAAATGAGCTAAACCACTCAGGCCCTCGCTGAACGATATCGCGCACCCAGTACAGCGTCTCAAAGTTGTGCTCTAGGGTTGGGCGTCCAAACAAACCGACTTGTGCAATATATGGAGGGCGCATACGCGGCTCACCACGTTTACCTTCGATACTTTCAATCATGGCAGATTCTTCACCGCAAATATAAGCACCAGCACCACGACGTAATTCAATATTCGGCAATGCAAAAGGCGGATTAGCTTTGAGTTTTGCTAATTCAGCTTCAAGTAACTCACGGCAGCCGTGGTACTCATCACGCAAATAGATATAGCAAGCATCAATACCAACCACGCTGGCTGCAATTAACAGGCCTTCTAAGAAGCGATGTGGATCGCGCTCTAAGTAAGTGCGATCTTTAAATGTTCCTGGTTCACCTTCGTCGATGTTCACTGCCATCAATTTAGGTGCTACTTGATCTTTCACAATGCGCCATTTGCGACCCGCCGGGAATCCTGCACCACCTAAGCCACGTAAGCCAGAGCTTTCCATTGCCTTGATGATGCTTTCAGCGTCCTTCTTGCCTTCGAAAATTTCTTTAGCCAAAGCGTAACCGCCTTGAGCACGATAAGACTCGTAACCAACATAGTCAGGAGAAACAGCCTGCATTTCACCCTGAGGAGAAACTCCCTGCTCTGCTAAGGCTGCAGGATCAAAGACGGCATCATCTTTAGCCATTGGCTGAGTGGTCAGCTTGTTCTTAACGGCAGCTTGCACTTTGTCTGTTGTTGCAAACAGAACTGGATATTGATGAACTACTGCTACAGGCGCTTGCTCACAACGTCCTACGCATGGAGCTGCGGCGACTTTGATATTCGGATTACCTAAGATGCTCGGCAACTTAGCCAATAGATTTTGCGCACCAGCTAACTCACAGGCGATGCCATCACAAACACGAATCAGAATATCCGCTACCGGATCGTTGCCACGCACTACTTCAAAGTGGTGATAGAAAGTGGCTACTTCATACACCTCCGCCATTGGCAGATTCATTTCCTTAGCAAGCGCGACTAAATGACGATCATGCAAAGCACGGTATTCATCATTTAGTTTGTGTAGATTTTCAATTAATAGATCACGACGATGTGGCGCATTACCAATGAGTTGGCGAACTTCGGCAACTGAAACGTCGTCTGCTTGACGTCCTTTTAACTTACTCTTACGGCGAATGGTTTCCCTCAAATCATCTGCGGTTGCAACGGCAACTGCTTTGACTTCTCCAGAAGGCTTTGGATGATTCATAGTTCGTAGTCTCTAATTTTCTATTTATTGCTATTTTGTGCTCAACACCAATGCAGAGCCTTATCTCACTTTGCACATAAAAAACTCTGCTAAGCCAAATACTTAGCCGGTCATCAATACGCAAAATAACACTTTATTTTGGGTTATTTAAGGCCCTATGTCCTTGACGGCGCTCAAGGACTTTAACTAAGGGTTTACCCTATTACAGGAGTGATGGTGAAGGCTGGTCACCAGGAGGCAGCGAGTAGTCCAGCTTGCGCTCATACAGTCTGGCTTTGTAGCAATCTTGATAGCCCTTACTTCCGATTTGCCAGCCAATCGAAGTACAGTCGTCCTGAGCCGCTGATTCAATGGAGCCGCAACCCACTAGGCCAAGGCTAGCAATCAATGAGGCGACAGAAATAATGCGCAATTTTGTTGAATTCATGACCACGAGTCTACTTGATTCTGATCTCAACATCGAGAGGAATACCCTCTTTTCCCGCCTCTACTGTCTTCACATCTCCCAGCTGAATACGCTCCTTAAGGCTGGGGTCAGCCTTAACCATGAAACCAAAGGCCGTCTTTGCCCTATTTTTTGCCAATTCCTTAAGCTCAGTATCAGTGATCTCTATTCCAGCGATCAATTCCTCATGCAGTTGCTCATTGCGCTTCTCGCCATCTGGAAGCGTCAAAAGACGTTGACCCAGTTTGATGCGGCCAATGTATTGCGCATATGCCGCTTTTAAGCCGGACTGAACTTTTGGGTCTGTAAATGATGGGGTAGGCACTGGCTCGCCTGGAGTCAACTTAAATCCAGCATCAATCAATATCGCAGCATCGGCTTTAGCTCGGGCAAGCGCTTGTTTATCCTGTTCGGGGTCGTAAGTACCAATGATCTCCAAGCTCGAGTTAGGTCGCTTCACTAAATACCCACCAAACTTTTCTAGGCGATCTTGATCTGCAACCAAGAAGACTGCCTCTCCAGGTACGGCATTAACACCCTCTTCACCACCCATTCCTAAGATAGATGCAAGGGCTCTAAATGGCGCTGTTGCTACGTTTGTTAGAACATTGCTAATGGCCTGCCATACCAAACCGCTGGCACTAAATTCTGGAGAGTCGACATTGCCTGCGATACGAACCGTGACGTCAATCGTGTCATCAGAGTCTTCTAATAAAGCAATTGCTAAGCCTAGCGGTAATTTTTTGCCAGTAAAGTCTGGCACCTCATCACCCAGCACCACTTTCTTAATGATGATCTGGTTGCTTCCATTAAGTTCGCCATCTTTGGCTTTGTAATTGAGATTGAGGTTGAGTCGGCCGCTAGCAATTTGATAGCCTGCGAATGTCATCACTGCTGGATTGAAGGCGGTCAGCGGAAGGTTTCTAAAACTCATCAAGATGTCATGATTGCGTCGTGGATCATCAAATGATGCTTGACCCTTTACTCGCATACCTCCCGAGCCAGCAACAACACCATCCATCGCCACAGTGGCAAATCGACCAGGAGTATTGCTGACCCCCAAAAGAATGGCATTGAACTTCTTCACATCCACCCTGAAATTAGGACGCATCGCCATATCCGAAAAGTACACTTCCCCATTCTTCAGAAGAGTGGATCGAATATCTAAATTAAATGTGGAGGGAGTGCTTACCTTAGACCCAGCTACAGGCTCGGACTTTAATTCTGTTGTTGACTTAGCAAATAACCTTCTAAAGTTTGAGAACCCTTCTTCATTAATTTCAAATTGCAGGGTTGGCGCATCAATAGCCAACTCATCTATTGCGAGACTATTGTTGGAGCCCTGTTTTGACTTAACGGATTTATAGTCAAACTGACGAATATCCGCCATCTTCCAAACAATCAGTGGATTTTTTTGACCTTTCTCCAGTATTGCTAAGTCTGCAATATGAATGTCGCCCGCAACCGAATCGGTCTCACCACCTATTTTCACGACTAGATCGGCATTCATCAAGCCACTGGTACCGATGAGCTCTTTATTAGCCGGCAATAGAGCGACGATTGGCGCGGTTGCAAGACTGTGAATTTCTAACTTCCCGTTAACTGACTTCGAGCCGGTATTGAAATCCCAGTGTGATCGTATCTCACCCTCATCCAACCTCAAGTTGAGCTGCGCGCCTAAGTTACCTGGCTGAGGATTATCCAATCCACCTGTAATAGCAACATGGCGATACGCAATAGTTTTATTGATTCCAGGTATTAATAACTGCAAGGCACCAAGATTAAAGTCGTATTGACCACGGACCCCGGTTACCAAACCATTCTTATCGTAATTGGCTACATCAAGCAACTTCATCGTAAACGGGTTGAGTGATTCTTTTAATTTGCTCGAATCATCCACCAAACTTAAAGAAGCTGAACTGACGATAAATTCATCGATCGATATTTTGAGAGGCTTCTTAATTGCTTTGGGTTCTGAAGGAGGCATCGCCTTTTCAACGGCAGCAATTAATTCCTGCCAATTCCAGGACCCTGTATGCATGCCCTTAGGTAGACTTTTCTCGACCAACACCTTAGGCTCTTCCAGCAAAATCTCATCAAAGCCCAGCTCCCCTTTAGCCAGCTTTGTCCACTTGAGGGTAATTGCCAGCTTTTTAAATTCCAGTAATTTAGAACTACCCTCTTTTGCCAAGTGAAGGCCATCAAGCTCCACCCTCAACCGCAATGGAGAAAGACTGAGGTCTTGATAGGAGATCTCATAACCAATCTTGTTGCCATATTCAGTTAGGGACTTTTTAATTAACCCAGGCAGCAACAAATGGCTTCCCAACCAAAAAAAGGCGGCTAACAGAATAAAAAGTCCCGCCAAACGCAGAGACCATCGCTTTATTCGGGGGTTTGTGAGGGAAAGCATCTACTTGTCTTTATAGGTCAATATCAGTAACAATGAAAATGAACGCAGATTAATAAATATACCCTCTCAGGAGACCCATGAAAATATTCCTCAAAAAACTGGCCTTATCTATTGCGTGCCTTTCCACCCTATCGATCGGTGGTGTTGCTAACGCCCAAAATTCAGACGGGTTTACCGATCTGATTGATGGCGTGAGTTTGAGTGGGTGGAACATTATTGGTAGCGCCAACTGGGTCATTGGTAACGGTATTGTCGAAGGCAATAAACCTTCAGGGTTTTTAGTGACCACTAAGTTCTACAAGAACTTCATCATCAAGGCAGAGTTCTATGCCGAGCCCGATACAAATAGCGGTATTTTTATTCGCTGCCAAGACCCAAATAAGGTTAGCGCAGCCACTTCCTATGAAATTAATATTTGGGATACACGCCCCGAGCAAGCTTATGCAACTGGAGCGATTGTGGATGTTGCCAAAGTTGACCCAGTACCTAAGGCAGGAGGACACTGGAACACCATGGAGATTATTGCAAATGGCCCCAACTTTAAGGTCATGATGAATGGTGTAGTCACGGTAGCTAATGGCCAAGACAGTAAATATTCTGAAGGCCACATTGCCCTGCAATCTGCTGGTGGCGTCATTAAATTTAGAAAGCTACAGATTAAGCCGCTTTAAATTATTGAATACTGATTTCGTAGCGATCGCCACATGCCACGGGCCTCAGGGCCTTGGCCTCTTGGAGCATTTTGACTAAGCCGTAATGCGACATTGTTTTTAGCGTGCGGGATAAGTTCCCCTGCTTTCTTCCGGTAAGTTCAGCTAGCTCAGAAATCGATACAGGCTTAGATGCTCTGATGACATGCAGTAAGGCCCTGTTCTCATCACTCAATACCTGCGCCAGTGAACGCATCGAGGTAAACCATATCTTCGGATCAGATGCCTTTGGTTTTAGATCGCCTTTAGCAATGGCCAAGACGCGTGCCCGAATATCTTTTTGTGATGCAATCCCTATTTTGATGACTTTCATATATCTTTATCTACCTTTAAGACTTTATCAACATCGACAAAAAAATCACTTAGGAGTTGGTGCGCATCCCTAAACTCATAGGCAACGCCTGGGTCACTTGAACTACGATGCCTGTGATCGAATGCCAATTTTCTACCTGAATAGACTGCTCTAAGCCTAACCGCATGAGCATTGTCATAACCCAAAATTCTCAAGCCTTTGGGGTTGTGCAAGGTTAATGAATAGCGCACCCCGTGCGGTACTGCCTCGCTAACAGCTACCTCCCAAGCCTCAATCTTTACCCAGTAACCATCGCCTTGATCAATGATCTCTTGGTGCAGATCTAAAAGAGTGATAACTCCACGATTTCCCATCACTCATGATATATCACCAGATGATATATCAAAAGTAACAGACCCGCTTAAATTATGGGTTTATTTTGCTGGCGGAAAGCCTGCTTTTTGCTCCCACATATTATTAAATACATGGATGATGGGCTTTTCATAAACACCTGCCTTGGTATAGGGCTCATCCTTTAACCAAGCATCCGCATCTGCCCTGCTAGGAAAGTCGATTGCGAGCAAGCTGCCAACTGTAGTCTTACCATCTTCAGATGTGAGGGGCCCAGCAAAAGCCATGCGGTCAGAAAGTTGCGCTAAATAAGCACGGTGCTCTGGTCGGATTTGTACACGCAAGTCAGCAGTACCAGGCTTATCCATCAACAAAATTGCAAAGATCATGTTTTCTCCATCTTTTAATTGGTTTTATTTTTAAATCTTAATTAGCAAGATACTACGGTAAGTTCCAAAGAAAAAACCACCCGCAGGTGGTTTTCTTGATGCTTGGCGGAAGAGGCGGGATTCGAACCCGCGGTAGGCTATTAACCTACGCACGCTTTCCAGGCGTGTGACTTAAACCGCTCATCCACCCTTCCGGAACCGATGATTATACGATTCCCGAAGAGATTTGGTCTAAATCTTGATTTAGCTTATTACAGAGACTCTTTGAGCTGGTCCAAGATGTGTGGATTTTCCAGGGTTGAGGTGTCTTGAGTCACTTCTTCGCCTTTAGCAATCACACGTAAGAGACGGCGCATGATCTTGCCGGAACGGGTCTTAGGCAAGTTATCACCGAAACGAACATCCTTAGGCTTAGCGATCGGGCCGATCTCCTTACCTACCCAGTTACGTAGCTCAGTAGCAAGCTTCTTGGCTTCATCACCAGTTGGGCGTCCACCCTTCAGAACGACGAATACGCAAATGGCTTCACCAGTCAGCTCGTCAGGACGACCCACAACTGCTGCCTCAGCAACCAATGGGTTAGCCACTAAGCAAGATTCAATTTCCATGGTTCCCATGCGGTGACCAGAAACGTTCAATACGTCATCGATACGACCAGTAATCGTGAAGTAGCCAGTATCTTTGTTACGGATTGCACCGTCACCAGCAAGATACAAAGTACCACCCAACTCTTCTGGGAAGTAAGACTTCACGAAACGATCTGCATCATTCCAAATCGTACGAATCATGGAAGGCCATGGACGCTTCACAACCAAGATTCCGCCTTGACCGTTAGGAACGTCTACACCAGCCTCATCCACAATCGCCGCCTGAATACCTGGCAATGGCAATGTGCATGAACCGGGAATCATTGGAGTTGCGCCTGGTAATGGTGAAATCATGTGACCACCAGTTTCTGTTTGCCAGAACGTATCTGCGATCGGGCAATTTGAATTACCCACATGCTCGTAGTACCACATCCAAGCCTCTGGGTTAATTGGCTCACCTACAGATCCTAGAAGGCGTAATGATGACAAATCGTAGCTCTTTGGATGCACTGCTTCATCATTGCTTGATGCTTTGATTAATGAACGAATCGCTGTTGGTGCTGTATAGAAAATAGATGCTTTGTGTTTTTGGATCATATCCCAGAAACGGCCAGCATTTGGATAGGTTGGCACGCCTTCAAATACGATCTCAGTAGCGCCGACTGCGAGTGGGCCATAAGTAATATAGGAGTGGCCTGTTACCCAACCAATGTCGGCGGTACACCAGAACACGTCATTAGGCTTGATATCAAAGGTCCACTTCATTGTGAGAATGGCCCACAAAAGGTAGCCGCCTGTAGAGTGTTGAACACCCTTTGGCTTACCGGTTGAACCGGATGTGTACAGAATAAATAATGGATGCTCAGCGCTTACCCACTCTGGCTCACAAGTCGTTGCTTCATTAGCTACGATCTCTTGCATCCAAACATCGCGACCTGCTTGCATAGTGACATCAGTGCCAGTACGCTTGCTCACGATGACATGCTTAACCTTAGGGCATTCGCCTGTGGAAAGCGCTTCGTCACAAATTGCTTTGAGTGGCAATGCTTTGCCTCCGCGGAACTGGCCATCAGCAGTAATCACTGCAACTGCACCCACGTCCATAATGCGGTCACGCAATGCTTGGGCAGAAAAACCGCCAAACACTACAGAGTGAATTGCGCCAATACGCGCACAGGCTTGCATGGCAACAATGCCTTCGATGGTCATTGCCATGTAAATAATGACGCTGTCACCAGACTTGACGCCCATCTTGCGCAGTGCGTTTGCCATCTTGCAAACACGCTCAAGCATTTCTTTGTAAGTTACCTTAGTAACCGTACCGTCATCTGCTTCAAAAATAATGGCTGTCTTATCACCTAAGCCGGCTTCAACTTGGCGATCTAAACAGTTGTATGACGCGTTCGTTGTGCCATCTTCAAACCATTTGTAGAAAGGCGCCTTGGATTCATCTAAAACCTTGGTAAATGGCTTTTTCCAATAGAGGTTCTCTTTAGCAAGACGACCCCAAAAACCGTCGTAATCTGAATTGGCTTCAGCACAGAGCTTGTTATAAGCCTCCATACCTGGAATTGCCGCACCCTTTACAAAGTCTGCAGGCGGGTTAAAAACGCGGTTTTCTTGCTTTAATGGTTCCATGCTTCACAGCCCTCTATCTAATAATCAATAATCTAATATCAACAACAAATGCGAGAAAATGTCGCAAAATGACAGTTTTAGACTCTCAAGACCTTAGAAGATAAGTGAAAACACTTGGGATTTGCTCTATGGCAAACCCTTAAAATAGGGCAAACCTTACTAATAATGTGGAAATAAGCAGATAACCATGACCAATATCAAACAAAACGACCTGATTCAAAGCGTTGCGGACGCATTTCAATTCATTTCCTACTACCATCCCAAGGACTTCATTACTGCCATGGGCAAGGCTTATGAATTGGAACAAGGTCATGGTGCCAAAGACGCGATTGCCCAAATTTTGACCAATAGCCGCATGTGCGCCGAAGGTCACAGGCCAATGTGCCAAGACACTGGTATTGCCGTAGTCTTCCTCAAAATCGGCATGAATGTTCAATGGCCTGATGCGACCATGAGCGTCACCGATATGATCAATGAAGGCGTGCGTCGCGCTTACCTTAATCCTGACAATATGTTGCGCGCTTCAGTGCTGACAGATCCAGCAGGCAAACGCAAAAATACTGGGGATAACACTCCCGCTGTCATCCACTATGAAATTGTCCCGGGGGATGATGTTGAAGTGATTTGTGCGGCTAAAGGCGGCGGCTCAGAAAATAAAGCCAAGATGGTTATGCTCAACCCTTCCGATTCCATTGTGGATTGGGTTCTCAAAACCGTTCCCACTATGGGCGCAGGTTGGTGCCCTCCAGGCATCCTCGGCATTGGTATTGGCGGCACACCAGAAAAAGCCATGCTCATGGCTAAAGAAGCCTTAATGGGTCCCGTTGATATTCAAGAACTGATTGAGCGTGGCCCTAAAAATCGCGTTGATGAACTACGTCTCGAGCTCTATGAAAAAGTAAACAAACTCGGCATCGGCGCTCAAGGCCTAGGTGGTTTAGCCACTGTGCTCGATATCAAGATCCTGGATTACCCAACGCATGCTGCTTCATTACCAGTTGCCATGATTCCGAATTGCGCAGCGACTCGTCATATTCATTTCCATTTACATGGCGATGGTCCTGCAAAACTCGAAGCCCCTTCACTTTCAGATTGGCCAGATGTAACTTGGACACCCGATGTTCAAAAATCTAAGCGCGTAAATTTAGACACCCTCACTGCTGAAGAAGTGGCTAGTTGGAAACTAGGTGAAACACTATTGCTGAATGGCAAGATTTTGACTGGTCGTGATGCCGCACATAAGCGCATTCAAGACATGCTCGCTAAAGGCGAAGAGTTGCCAGTGAGCTTTAAAAACCGCGTGATCTATTACGTTGGCCCGGTGGATCCGGTACGTGAGGAGGCAGTTGGCCCAGCAGGCCCTACTACTGCAACTCGTATGGATAAATTTACTGAGATGATGCTTGCCAAAACTGGCTTGATTTCGATGATTGGTAAAGCTGAGCGCGGACCAGAGGCGATTGAAGCCATCAAGAAACATAAGTCAGCTTACTTAATGGCTGTTGGCGGCGCTGCGTACTTGGTATCTAAAGCCATTCAAACTTCTAAAGTGGTTGGCTTTGCCGATTTAGGCATGGAAGCCATTTACGAGTTTGATGTCAAAGACATGCCAGTAACTGTTGCAGTGAACTCAGAAGGCATCTCAATGCACAATGAAGGTCCACGTGAGTGGCAAGCGAAGATTGCTGGTATTCCAGTCAAGATTGCTTAACACCCTAACAACTTCATTACAGAGTAAGCATAGTCAACATTGGCACTCATCGGGGTTTTTGATTCTGGCGTTGGAGGCTTATCCGTATTGGATGAGGCTCTGCGCCAGCTTCCTCAGCATGACTATATTTATCTTGCCGATTCAGCCAACGCGCCTTACGGCGAAAAATCGAGCGCCTGGATTGCAAAACGCAGCCTCGCCCTTTGCAGCTATCTAGCCAGCAAAGGATGTGACGCCATCGTAGTTGCCTGCAACACTGCAACGGCTGAAGCGATTCAACAAATTCGGGAGTCAATTTCTGTTCCGATCATTGGGGTTGAGCCAGGTATTAAGCCAGCAGCCATGCAATCGCAAAATAATATAGTCGGGGTCCTCGCTACCGAGGCGACTCTCAAGAGCGATAAGTTCAATGCTTTATTAAATACCCTGCCAAATGATTGTCAGTTCATCAAACAAGCTGGCGCAGGATTGGTGCCGTTGATAGAGTCCGGTAAAGCAGATAACGAAGAAACCTTAGAGTTGCTAGCAAAACATCTTGAGCCCATTCAAGACGCAGGTGCAGATACCCTAGTGCTGGGCTGCACGCATTACCCCTTCTTGAGAAAAGCTATTCGTAAACTGCTAGGCGAATCTATTACGCTGATTGACACCAGTGACGCTGTAGTTAGGCAGCTCAAAAGACAACTTGAGAATCTTAAAGCTACAAGCTCTAGTAATGAATATGGAGCAATACTATTCCTGAGTAGCAAAAATGAAGAGTCCCTATTAGTCATGGCGCAAGATTTAATGTCTGCCGATTTAACTTCGCATGTAGTTGAAGCACGCATCTTGGGTGAAATAAGATGAGCGCCTTTCTGAAAAAGTTAGACGATTTTCTACCATTCAATAAATCTGAACGCATCATTATTGGCATTGTGGTGCTACTACATGCACTTCCTGCGCTAGAGTTTTTGCACTTTAGTCAGCGACCGCCGCAAATGGATGATGAGCGCGTTATGGCCAATTTAGTTAGTCCAGAAGCTTCTAAAACTCAGCAACCTCCCGCTGCTACGCCGCCAAAACCAAAAGAAGAAAAGAAAGCAGTTCAGGAGAAACCTAAAGAAAAGCCCGTAGAAAAG
Source organism: Polynucleobacter sp. JS-Fieb-80-E5 (assembly GCF_018882015.1). Taxonomy (NCBI): domain Bacteria; kingdom Pseudomonadati; phylum Pseudomonadota; class Betaproteobacteria; order Burkholderiales; family Burkholderiaceae; genus Polynucleobacter; species Polynucleobacter sp. JS-Fieb-80-E5. The sequence goes on from NZ_JACVPH010000001.1 coordinate 122,132, forward strand.
CCCAGCCCTACGCAGGCACCACAACAAACGCAGCAAAACCAGGCCCAAAGCAAATCTGATGCTCCACAACAAAATGCATCCGTAGCCCCTGCAACCAGTGGGGGTGCTAGCGGCACCCCTATTCAGACTGACATTGGTAAACTAGTTGTGGCTTACCAGCCAGATGCAGATGCTTACTATCCATCTTTTTCTAAACGCTCTGGCGAACAAGGTGCAGTGGTAGTGCGATTAATTATTGACGAGAGCGGAAACGTGGAAGATGTAGCATTGCTTCAATCGAGCACCTTCCCCAGACTTGATCGTGCTGCAACTGATATTGGCAAACGTTATCGCTTTAAACCTTTTTTAGTAAACGGTTCACCCCAAAGAATTTCCACCAATCTTTTAATCAAATTTAATCTCAAGAATTAATCAATATGAATACACCATTTGGCATAGCAAATCTCTGGCTTGAAGGCGATGTGATTACTCGATTTGTAGCAATTGCCCTGCTGACCTGCTCTATCGTAACTTGGGTCATTTTGCTCACTCGACTTTGGGATTTACGCAACCTTCGCAAGCTCAGACCTGAGCTTGAGCAATTCTGGCGCGCCACTTCGTTTGAACAAGGCCTAGAAGCTTTTAGCAATCATGCTATCAATCCGTATTATCAAATTGCTAAGTCAGCAACCAAAGCATCTGCGCACCACCAAAGTCAATCCACCAATCACCGTGAATTACTGCAAACACTGAACTATTCTGAGTGGATGGCCAGAAGCCTTAAAAATAGCGTTGACAGCATTGCAGCGGGATTGCAGAAGGGCTTAACCTTCTTGGGATCTACTGGTGCTATCGCTCCATTTATTGGTTTGTTTGGCACCGTGTGGGGCATCTATCATGCCCTGATTGCCATCAGCAGCTCAGGAAGCGCACAACTGGATCAAGTGGCCGGACCTATTGGCGAAGCACTCATCATGACCGCCCTTGGTCTTGCGGTTGCTATCCCTGCCGTATTGAGTTTTAACGCCATCAATCGCGCCAATAAATTATTTGTGGCTGACCTCAATCGCTTTGGCAATGATTTATTAGCCTTCTTCGTTACTGGTGCCCGCGTTAACTCCGGAGAATAGTCATGTCTTTTCATATACAAGACGACCAAAACGACGACAACATCATGTCGGAAATCAATATGACGCCGATGGTGGACGTCATGTTGGTGCTATTGATTATTTTCATCATCACCCTGCCTGTGATTCAGCAAGCAGTGAAGGTAGAACTTCCAAAGGCCAATAGCGTTCGCAATGAAGTAAAGCCTGAGTCAGTTCAGCTGTCAATTGATGCAAATGGTCAAATCTTCTGGAACAGCACCCCCATTGATTTAAAGACCTTTGATGGCTATGCAGAAAAAGCCGCCCAAAAAGATCCTCAACCAGAGATCAATCTGCGAGCTGATAAATCTGTGAAGTATGAATATGTTGCGCAGGTCTTGGCTGCATCGCGCCGCGCTGGCCTCACTAAGCTCGGGTTTGTAACCGAGCCAAACTAAGCTACTTAGTCCTGTAGGGGGCTTTAGAGGGAAAGCAAGTCTCTTCACTGATGTGGATGCCGTTTCCAATAGTTGCACCCAAGATGCCGCCCTGTATTTTCTCTACCTTCTTGAACTTGCCGGTCACTGGGTCAAGCGTAATGTTGGTGATGACATTACCCGCAGGATAAGAAACGTCCATAATTTCTTCAGGCTGAAAATTCGCCTCAATCAAAATCAAGATATTGGGACGTGCCAGAGTGATGCTCTTAACAACTTGTGTCCCATACATATCTGACCGATCTAGGTCACGATCATCCAAGAAAATCTTGGCCTTTTGGGCACCCGAAGCAAGGGTCATTTTCATCTCATACTCTTCGGTGTAGCCCTTTTCCGAACGTTTGCAATTAAACTCTAGAACGTCAACACCCCATGCAAGTGGTGAAAAAATCAAGCTAGAGCAAATGAGAAGTTTGGGTATATTCATAAATGATGAATGAGTGTCTTTGGTGCCCGAGGCCGGAATCGAACCGGCACGACTTTTTTGAGTCGGCAGATTTTAAATCTGCTGTGTCTACCGATTTCACCACTCGGGCTCGCATCAACAATAAAGCCGTGCTAAATAAATCAAGACAAGTGAAATTTTAGCACGCAAGCCCCTTATAAGCCCCTGGAGCCCTTTTTACCCCGCTCCCCAAGGGTGCACTGAACAAAACATCTAAAATATCCTCATGAATTTACCGGCAAAATCATCGGAACTTGGCAAGCTTTTACGGGCTGGGCTCTGGCTAATAGGGTTATGTCTCATTACTGGCTTAGTAGTCACTCTAGCCTATTTATATTCCGCCCAATCCAACATCTCCGGCAAGCGCACAATTAAAAGTCTAGGTGATTCTGTTGCCATTACCTTTGATGCGTCTGATATTCCGCATATCAATGCAAAAAGCCAGGCAGATGCCTACTTTGCCTTGGGCTACCTCCATGCTAGTGAACGATCCTGGCAAATGGAAATGAATCGACGTATTGCGAGCGGTCGACTTTCAGAAATATTGGGTAATGACACCGTAAAAATTGATCGCTTTGTGCGCACCCTCGGCATCAAGCGTGCAGCTGAACGCCAATTTGATCGTTACCCCGTTTCTGCCAAGCGTCTACTACAAGCCTATGCCGATGGTGTCAATGCTGGTAATGCGCAATTAGGCTGGGCTCTCCCAGTGGAGTATTTCTTAACAGGTTCAAAACCAGGCCATTGGTCACCAACAGATAGCGTAGCTTGGATGCTGATGATGGCTTATGACTTAGGTGGAAATTGGCAGAAAGAGTTACAAAGACTTGAGCTCTCACAATTCCTGAGCACCAAACAAGTATGGGAAGTGATTCAGCCATATGAAAATGATGAGCCCGTCAGCAATGTTGATTTTTCCAAGCTCTATAGAGAGTTGAAGGTCTTTCACCCCTCTCCTGGTCCAGCAGAAAGCAGGCCTCAGAATTTGCCTGCAACCGAATTGAGCCAGTTAGATCAAATGGGAGCAAGAGATGGTATCGGCTCCAATAACTGGGCCTTGAGCGGCAAGCTCAGTACTTCTGGCAAGCCCTTATTGGCCAATGATCCCCATCTGGGACTTTCCGCTCCGGCTGTCTGGTACTTCGCCCACCTTGAAGCCCCTGGTTTAAATGTCATCGGTGGCACCCTCCCTGGAATACCTGCAGTGGTTTTGGGTAGAACGGATAAGTTTGCATGGAGTTTTACCAATACCGGGCCTGACGTTCAAGATTTATACATTGAGCAAATTGATTCAAAGAATCCGGGTATGTATCGAGGTCCTGATGGACCACTTCCATTCAAAGTGCATCAAGAGATTATTGATATCAAAGGATCTCCATCGCTGACTTTCTTGGTAAAAGAAACTCGACATGGTCCCATTATCTCTGATTCCTATGCAAAGGCCAAACGTACGATTGATACGGATCGCTTTGCTCTTGCCTTGCGCTGGACAGCACTCGATCTTGAAAACCAATCAGTTGCTGGCTTGATGGATATGAATCGTGCAGCTGATCTTGACCAATTTAAACAAGCTCTACGAAAAAATTATGCCCCGATGCAAAACGTGGTGATGGCAGATACAGAAGGTAATATTGCTTATCAGGCGGCGGGAGTGGCTCCCAAAAGAATTCTGCACCAGGGGCTTTATGGGGTAGCGCCAGCTCCTGGCTGGGAACGTCAGTATGACTGGAATGGCTATGTCCCATTTGAACAACTCCCCTCCAGCAACAACCCAGAGCAAGGTTGGATAGCGACCGCCAATCAAAAAATTATTGCGGCTAATGATCCCAACCCTTTAACGGGCGACTGGGACTTACCAACCCGTTATGACCGAATAGTCGATCTTATTAAATCCAAGAGCCTCCATTCGGCTGATGATATGAAAACCATGCAAGGCGATACCCTATCGCTTGGGGCAACACCATTATTAGATTTATTTAAGTCCAGCCAAAGCGCTCACTCACTGAGCGCGCAAGCAATGGAAATTGGCAAAAGTTTTGACGGCAATATGAAAGTAGATAGCGCAGGTGCACTCTTGTTTAATGCCTGGGCAGACCAGTTAACCCGCAATCTCTTCTCTAGATTAAGTTACCTATTTACCGAAAATTATGGAACACGCAACTACCGCGCTCCACTAATACAGCAAATCAAAAATCCCAACAGCCCCTGGTGCGATGATCCCAAGACTGAGCAGATTGAATCCTGCCAAGAGTCCTCCAACAAGGCGCTTGATAAAGCTTTGGATTACCTCAGCAAAGAGTATGGCAACGATCCCAATACTTGGGCTTGGGGTAAAGCACATATCGCCATCTCTGAACATCGTCCACTGAGCAAGGTACCGCTTCTAGGAAGTTTGTTTAACATCAAAACGCCTTTTCCGGGAGATAGCTTTTCTGTCAACGTGGGACGTCTCGAGCTGATGCAATCCAAAAATCCCTATGAAACACTGCAAGCGCCAAGCTTGCGGACAGTCTATGATTTATCCGATCTGGAGAAATCACTCTTTGTATATCAGACAGGTCAATCAGGCTGGGTGCAAAGTAAGCTGTATCGCAATATGAACTCATTGTGGGCAAACAATGAGTACCTTCCCCTGCAGATGAGCCCAGAAAAGACCAGTCGCCAGCTAGAATTAGTGAATAAGTAAACCACTCCCCTTATTGGTAGTTCATGCCATAGGTGTTTAAAATACCGTATACACATTTAAAGTAATTACTAAGGACTGAATTCTCATGAAATCTATCACTACTCTGTTCGCAATTTCAGCCACATTACTCGTAAGTGGAAATGCTGTAGCCGCCTGGCAAGATATTGGCAAGAATGATCAATCCACTGTCTACGTAGATACTGCCACCCTGCAAACCCAGGGCAACCTTGCGCAGATCATGTCGATGCTGGACTTTAAAAAACCCGGTCAAGATCCACAAACCAAAGAGAATGTGAATTCGATTATTGGTTTAAATGAATACGATTGCAGTACTGGTAAGTATCGCCCGATTGAATTCAAAGTATTCACTGGCAATCGCGGTAAAGGCAAAGTTGTTGTAGATCAAAAAACTCCTGATAGCATTTTTGAAGCCATTCCTAACGGCTCATGGGCTGCAGGCGTATTTAATGTTGCGTGTCGTAGCAAATAATTTTCCGTAATTGCGCTTAATCCATATCCGCTGGATTGGTTTAATCTGCGCACTAGGATTTTTGAGTGCCTGCGCTGCGCCATTGGTAGCGCTTAGTAGCTCTGGCACGGCAGCTGCCAGCACTATTGGAACTGCTGCTGTAGCCAATCCTGGAACAGCAGTTAGTCTTGCCTCAACTGCAGCCACAGGCAAATCCCCCTTAGAGCACGCCGCCTCTGCTGCCACCAAAAAAGAATGCAGCTTCTTTAATGTAATTGACTCAAAGCCCATCTGCATTGAGGTTGTATTACCAACCATTACAGATAAAAGTGAGCCCTTATTGGGGCCTGCGGATAAGACCAAGCAATCTGCCCAGCAATAACTAGGCCGACCACCCCCAACCAGTGGGATAACAGACTAAAATTACTTTTTACAAGTAATTCACTAACGATTTGATATGGCTACCGAAAACTATTACCTAACCCTTACCTGCCCAAATAAACCCGGTATTGTTGCTGCGGTCTCCACTTATATATTTGAACTAGGCGGCGACATTGAAGAAGCTCAACAGTTTGATGACAAAGCCTCGAAGCGCTTTTTTATGCGCGTTAGCTTTAGCTGCCCTGCGAATGTAGAGTCACTTAGAGCGGGCTTTGTGGAAATTGCAAAGCGTTTTGAGCTTACTTGGGATTTGCGTGCAGTAAAGGATCTTAAACGCGTATTAATCATGGCTTCCAAGCTAGACCATTGCCTGGTTGACCTTCTCTATCGCTGGCGTATTGGTGAGTTGCCGATGATTATCTGCGGCATTGTCTCCAACCATCCTCGTGACGTCTATGCCAGCATTGATTTTGCGGATATCCCCTTCTACCACTTACCAGTCACTCCCGACACCAAGCCAGCTCAAGAAGCGAGACTTCTCGAAATCGTTGCAGAATCTAATGTGGACATGGTGATCCTAGCGCGCTACATGCAAATCTTGTCAGATGATTTATCGACTAAGTTATCTGGTCGCTGCATTAACGTACATCACTCATTCTTACCTAGTTTTAAGGGTGCTAAGCCTTATCACCAAGCGCATGCGCGCGGGATCAAACTCATTGGCGCTACTGCCCATTTTGTGACTAGCGATTTGGATGAAGGTCCGATCATCGAGCAAGATGTGACTCGCGTTACGCATGGCGATACACCAGATGATTTAGTTCGCAAGGGTCGGGATTTAGAGCGCACCGTGCTATCAAGAGCTTTACGTTACTACCTACATGACCGCGTGCTTATAAATGGAGCAACTTCAGTAGTCTTTTCGGACTAAGTCCAAAAAAGATTTTGCTAAGGCCTCACCCCCGGAGATTCTAGGGGTAGGCCTCTAGCTCGCCACATCAGAAATAACTCTAACTGCGCCATCTCTGGCGAACCATATTCAAATTGTTGTGCCCTTACACCACTCATGCAGTTACGAAGGCGCCTTTGCAATGAACCTAAGGTTTGCCATTCCAAACGATATATTGGGTAGGCATTGGGGTGTCCTTGAGGTATTGGGCTACCACCAAGCTTAAGGCCCGCCCTATCCTCATGGCATTGCGCACAAGATAAATTGAGCTGTCCCATACGCTCGTTAAAGGTCTGCCTACCCTTTTTCATGAAAGCTGCGTTAGCAGAATTTTCACTAACTGTAATTGGCATCCCTTTAGACTGAAACGCAATGAAGGCTGTTAAAGCTAGCAGGTCTTTGCTCTCATAAGCTAAAGCGGGAGCTGATTGAGCGCCAACTCGACACTGATTAATTTGCCCCTCTAGGGTCTGGAGTTTGCCTTTGATTAATTTAGGGTATTGGGTGGCTACACCGCGCATGGATTTCTTTGCATCACCATGACAGGCGCTACAAGATTTGCTCTGTAGTCCTACCTTCTGCTGCCACAAACTTTCACCATCACCAACCCAAAACATCGCTGGGTTTAGTGAAGGGTCATCCTGCATCGCCTTGTTCTCAGTAGACATTAATTCATAACTCGATTGCTGGGAAGGCTGCACTGCTTTAGCTACCCCCATAGGCATGAGGTTGGCAAGTATTAAATAAATACTGCCTAGGAATAAAGGTGTCTGCTGATTCACGAAACAGTAATGCGAGCCTGGTTCACTGCTTCATATCCATCATCCCCCACCCACCTGAATTCAAGAGTTCCGGATTCAACAGCGATCGTGGTGAAGATGATTAAGGGATTGGCACCAATTCCTGAATAGTAATCCGCTTTAAACACTTCCACAGTGTTGTAGGTGCAGGTAAAGGTGCGAATAATGTCGCGGGGAATGAGCTTGCCGCCCTCGGTATAGCGAAAGCCTGACTCCATATCATGTTGCGCAATTGCGCGAATCTCAATAATGGAATCTTTTTTAGCCGTCGCCGGCATTGTGATGGATGTACGGGAAGTTTTACTCATACCATTTCCGTACATGCTGAAAGGGTTACCAAAGTTTCAGCAGAGCCTTGCCAAAAACTACCATTACTCATTTGCGCAATAGCCCATACCTTCTGACTATCCGCTAAACGAACGCGCGTCGTAATATTGGCAGTGCCCGAACGTGGAGTGAGGTAAACGGTAAAGATATTAGGCAAAGGATTTCCTTCGGCTATGACATGTATGGTCTTGACGTAATCATTGGCAGTCATGGGGCTATCAACACTGACCTTCAAAACCACAAGATTGCCGTTCTCTACTAGAGGAGGAATGGTTAAAGTTACCTTACCTTCCCGAATAGCAGCTCCACTAACAATCTTTTTAATAGCCTCATCAGCCTCTTCTTTTTTAGCAAAGACTGTTAAAGGATTTGCTAACAAGCCTAGGGCTATCAGTCCAAGACCTTGAGCTTGCTTAAGCCATTGCCGGCGATGCTGAATAATATTTTTCATCTAGAGTTCAGTTAGTTTTGATTATTCAAAGTCATTAAGAAAGCGACCACGTCTTCGATCTCTTGGCCACTCAATATGGTTTGACCAACAAATTTAGAGGCTACACGATTGAGATGGCTTGTTTGATAGTAGGCTGGCATGATGGTTGCTGGATTGAAATGTGCTGCATTCACAATGCGTGCTCTTAATTGAGGTGCATTTAACCTCGCTACGCTCGCCTTCAATTCAGGAGCTAAATTTCCTTGAAAGCGCTCTTCTGGAAAGGGGCCGCTATGACACAACAAACATAAACCTGTTTGACGACTTGCTACGATTGCTCTGCCACGTACTGGGTTGCCTGCCTCAGAAGAAAGGGATTCGAAAATCGAATCCCCCGTAATTACTTGAGCATGCACAGCATTCAGATTGAGGATGACTAGCAATGAAAACGCTAGTGCAATCCTCTTTCTCATCGACACAATTTCACTGTGAACTAACTCTTAGACCAACTTAATGCCGCTGTTTTTCAAAGGCACTGTGCGCAAGCGTTTGCCTGTTGCACGATAAATGGCATTGAGAACAGCTGGTGCAGCTACTGCAATCGTTGGTTCACCTACCCCGCCCCAGTCTTTGCCGCCACCTTGAATGATGATGGTTTCAACTTTCGGCATCTGATAGAGGCGGATCGAGTTAAAGGTATCAAAGTTCTTCTGAACAACAGCACCATTTTCAATCGTGATCTCTTCTTCGAATAAAGCGGATAAGCCATAAACAAAGGAACCGGATACTTGACGTGCGATTTGCGCAGGGTTCACCGCATAACCTGGATCAGTAGCAGCAACAATACGATGAATCTTCACTTCATTGCCGTTCTTAACTGAAAGCTCACAGGCTGCAGCAACGTAACTACCGAATGAGCGCATTTGTGCAACCCCGCGATATACGCCTGGGGCAGCAGGCTTAGTCCAACCGATACCATCAGCTACCGCATTCAATACTGCAACTGCACGAGGGTACTTTTCCATATGTTTGCGACGGAACTCTACTGCATCCATGCCAGTAGCTTCAGCTAACTCATCCATAAACGTTTCAATAAAGATTGCGTTTTGGTTAACGTTCACACCACGCCAGAAACCTGGTGGCACGTGGGTATTGCGCATGGCATGGTCAATCGTGATATTGGGGAAGCTATAAGTAATTCCATGCTCCCCGCTGTCCTCAAGACCCTGGAAGGTCAGAGGATCTTTACCTTTATTTGCGGCAACTACCGCCGGACGCACCGAAGCTAAGATAGATTGACCTGATAGGCGCATATTAATACCGGTGACATTTTTCTTGTCATCGATTGCCGCAGTCATCTTACACATCATGATGGGATGGTAGCGACCCTGGGTCATATCCTCTTCACGAGTCCAAATCAACTTAATAGGAGTGCCCGGCATTTGCTTAGCAATATTAACCGCTTGTGTCGTGTAATCCTGGAAAGCGCCACGGCGACCAAATCCACCGCCAAGGTTTACCTTGTAGACATTGCATTTTTCCGCAGGAAGTCCAGATGCAGCAATCACAGCCGCTAATGAAGCTTCGCCGTCTTGCGTTGGAACCCAAGCCTCGCAAGAGTCAGCGGTCCACTTTGCAGTCGCTGTTTGTGGCTCTAGAGTGGCATGATTTAAGAATGGGTAGAAATAAGTAGCCTCTAATTTCTTAGATGCGCCAGACATCGCTGCTTTGACATCACCATTGGTGTTGTGTACAAAAGCATCATCAGCGTTCAAACCATCTTCCAACATCTTCTTAATAGAAGCGCTGGAGACGTTGGCGTTGGAACCACTATCCCAAACGATATTCACTTGATCTAACGCGGTTTTAGCTTGCCAGAAAGTCTCGGCGACAACGGCTACTGCTGAGTCACCTACCTGAACTACTTTCTTAACACCTTTCATGTTCTGTGCTTTAGCTGCATCGTAGCTTTTCACTTTGCCGCCAAATACTGGAGACTCTTTAATGTTCGCCACCAACATACCTGGCATCTTCAAGTCAATTGCATAGACCTGTCGACCAGTTACCTTGTCAGAAACACCGTCGATACGATTGACAGGCTTACCAATCAAGGTCCACTCTTTTGGATCCTTCAATGGGACGTCTTTTGGCACTTCCAACTGTGATGCTGCTACAGATACTTTACCGAAAGTCGTTTTTTTGCCAGACGGCGTATGGGTAATCACGCTATCTTTTGCAACGCATTCAGAAGCAGGAACATTCCACTGGTTGGCTGCAGCCTGAATCAACATCATGCGCGCAGCAGCTCCGCCTTTGCGAACATACTGCTCGGATGTGCGGATGCCGCGACTACCACCAGTGGAGTAGCTGCCCCATGCCAGCTTACGCTTTAAATTCTCGCCAGGCGATGGATAGTCATAAGATACTTTTTTCCAGTCGCACTGTAATTCTTCCGCAACTAGCTGCGCCAAACCTGTGATCGTGCCCTGCCCCATTTCGGAACGAACAATGCGCACAACAACATCATCATTTGGCTTTACCACCACCCAAATACCAATTTCTGGGCTAGCTAATGGGGCCATGGCGGATGCGCCTGAACCGACTGCTGCATTTGCAGCAGACATGAATGTGAGATCAAAGCCAATAGCTAAGCCAGTGGCAATTGCACTAGAACCAATAACAAAGTGGCGACGAGAAATATTTGTATTTGTAGTCATGTCTTTCCCCTTAGGCCTTGCTAGCCGCATGAATCGCTGCGCGTACTTGCTGGAATGTGCCACAGCGGCAGATATTAGTAATGGATTCATCGATCTGCGCATCGGTAGGCTTTGGATTGTTTCTTAACAAAGCAGTGGTTGCCATCACCATGCCAGACTGACAGTAACCACACTGAGGCACTTGATTGTCTACCCACGCTTTTTGAACTTTGGATAGCTGACCACTCTTCTCTAGACTTTCAATAGTCTCGATTTTTTTACCTTCAGCAGCACCTACTGGAATAGAGCAGCTACGAATGGCCTGGCCTTCAAATAACACTGTGCATGCGCCGCATTGACCCACTCCGCATCCATACTTAGTACCGGTTAATCCAACCTGTTCGCGGATCACCCAAAGCAATGGGGTTTCTGGATCTACGTCCACCTTGTATTTTTTGCCATTGACATTCAATTCAGCCATGAGTGCTCTCCTATAAATTCTTTTTATGGTTTCAGGGGTAACTTCATTACCCCTTCTTATCGTGTGCTTATCTTAACTAAGAATTAATATATTGCAATGCAACATGTATTGAAGGCAAAGGATTAGTGAGCCTGCCAATCAAGGATTAATTCAGAAAATAACTGGGTCGCGTCTGTAATCTTGTCGACATAACAAAATTCGTCGGTTTGATGGGCCATTTCTGGCTGGCCCGGCCCTAGAATCACCGTAGGTGGATTGCCGATAGCGGGCTTTAATGCTGATGCATCAGTAAAGTAAGACACGGTCTTTTCAACTGGGCGAACCCCATTAATCTTTTCGCAAAAATCAAACACGCTTGCCATCCAGGGATCTGTGGCTGGAGTGAAAACACCTTCGATATCAATGATGGTGTCCAGCCGTACTGAAGGGCCTAGTGCTTTACAAAGGCAGCCATAAATATGTTGGTGGCTTTGCCCTGCAACCGTACGAATATCCAGCGTCATTTCTGCTGCATCAGGAACGGAGTTGATATTGATGCCGGATTTTGCAGTGCCCACATTCAGGGTGCCCTGACCCATCAACTCATGAACAGGAGTATCAAAAGAAAATTTCTCTAGCGTTAATGCCGCCTTAGCCAGCTTATAGAACGCATTGTCTCCACGCTCAGGCATCGAGCCATGTGCTGTGACACCATCGGTGGAGGCTTTTAACCAGTAAGCCCCTTTATGACCCAGCAAAGGTTCATTGGCCGTTGGCTCAGCCACAATAAAGCATCCAGCAGGGCCCAGAAAATCCAAAATCTCTTGGTTGGCTGCCAAATGAAATGCGCCCTCGCAGCCCGTCTCTTCTCCTGCGGTAATGATCATGCTCACGCCAGCGCCTTGCTTTGCGGAGTCAGCCATTTTCATAGCTGCAACAACAAAAGCAGCGACGCCACTCTTCATATCACTAGAGCCGCGCCCATATAGCTTGCCATCTTCAATAATGCCGGCAAAGGGTTCATATTTCCAAGTGCGAGCACCCAAAGGAACAACGTCTACATGCCCAGTAAAGCAGATACTAGGCTTTTGATCGGAACAGGCGCCAATTTTGGCAACTAAACTCATTCGATGTGGGGCAAATTCAATCTTGCGACATTCATAGCCTACAGACTCTAAGAGTTTCGCTAGATATTCACAGACTTGATCTTCATTGCCCGGGGGATTAATCGTATTAAAACGAATCAGCTCTTGAGTTAATGCAATTGGATCAGGAATGTTGGTTGTCATCTGTATTTATCCAAAATAAGCTGCTTGTACTTCCGCATTCTCAGCCAATGCTGTGGCGCTTCCCTCAGCCACCACTTGGCCTTTGGTAATGACATATCCACGATGGGCGATTGCCAAGGTTTGACGAACATTCTGCTCAACCAATAAGACAGTGGTACCCATTTGATTGATTTCTTTAATGATCTTAAAGTTTTCTTTTACAAACAAAGGTGACAGGCCCAGTGAAGGCTCATCAAATATCAGCAACTCAGGCGAACTCATGAGGCTGCGACTAATCGCCAGCATCGCCTGTTCACCACCGGACATAGTCCCCGCTAACTGATTAGAGCGCTCGGCAAGGCGCGGAAATAAATGCTTTACATGCTCACGACGCTCTTCAATCACTTTTTTATCAGTTACCAGATAAGCTCCAGCAGATAGATTTTCATCCACCGTCATACGCGGAAACACGCGACGTCCTTCTGGAACACATGCAATTCCTGCTTCAATAATGCGATGTGTTGGCAAATGGGCAATATCTACGCCATTAAAAATGATTTTTCCACGATTAGCCGGGGTCAATCCTAGGACGGATCGAATTAAGGTAGATTTACCGGCGCCATTGGCACCAAGAATGCAGGTAATTTCACCCTTCTCGACTTTGATGGAGACGTCTTCCAAAACATCAATGCGATCGTATGCGGTATAGATGTGTTCAATCTCTAATAAGGCCATGATTATTCCTGCCCCAAATAAGCGACTTGTACTTCGGGATTGTTCACGATCTCATCGTAAGTGCCCTCAGCAATTTTCTTTCCATAGTTCAGAACAATGCAACGCTCAGTCATTCTTTGAATCAAACCCATTTCATGCTCAATCAAAATAATAGTGAATGGCTTAATCTTGCTACGTACCTGCAAAATGTCATCCATTACTTCAGCGGTCTCATCGTGAGTCATGCCGGCTGAAGGCTCATCTAGAAGAAGTAAATCAGGTTGACTAATCAAGGCTCTGCAGATTTCAATGCGGCGGCGATCAATCATTGGCAAGCTTGCCACTGGCTCAAATATTTTGTCAGCTAACTTAGGATTAAATGTAAGGAGCAGCTGCCTTACCTGCTCAACCAAGCCTTCGTATTCTTGCTTAAATTTCTCTCTTTGAAACAAATTAAAGAAAAGCCCAGTATTTAATCGACGGTTATCTCCAATCGCGATGTTATCGAAGACCGTTAGAGGCAAAGACAAACGCGAGCGTTGAAACGTACGAGTAATTGCATGCAGATACACTTGCTGAGCAGTAGCATCAGTTAAATCCTCACCACGAAATAAAACACTGCCTGAGCTGGCCCGATACAAACCGGTAATGACGTTAAAGAAAGTGGTCTTGCCTGAACCATTTGGACCTAGCAATCCCAATACTTCACCCTCATTCACATGAAGGTCCAACGAATCTAATGCTGTTACACCACCAAAACGCATGGTGAGTTTTTCTGCGACTAGGATTTGCTTCTTGGATGATGTCAATGAACTCATTTTTGACCTCCCGCTTTGTTGCCCGGGAAATACTCTCGAATCCGCCTTGGCAACAAACCATCAGGACGGAATAGCAAGATCAAGATCACCACAATGGCATAGAGCAAGAAACGATATTCCTGAATGAATTGAAGCTTCTCAGGAAGAATCACCACAATGGCTGCTGCAGGAATGATTCCCCATGGGTTGCCAATACCACCCAAAATCACAATTGATACCAATATCAAGGAGTCAGCAAAGGTAAAGTTATTTGGGGCAACATAGGCCGTCATCATTCCGTAGAGTGCTCCTGCCATACCAGCAATGAAGTTGCCTAATGTGAATGCCACTACCTTCCAGTGCGCAATATTCACACCAAAAGTAGAGGCTGCAATTTCATCGGTACGGACCATATCCATACTCAATCCAATCCATGAGCGCTCTAAATTGCGGGTGATTCTAAAACTAGCAATTAGCAGAACTAATGCGATCAGGAGGTATGGGATGTAGAAAGACAATTCAAAACCACCTATGTCCAAACCATCCGATAAATTCCAGCCAAAAATAGTGAGCGGAGGAATCTTTAACCCCTGCGGACCACCCAAGGTGTCATTCACCTCCAAGAAGTTGCGGAACAAGATACCGAAAGCGATGGTGACTAAAGCCGCATAGTGCCCACGTGTTCTCAACACTGGGTAGATCAATATGGAACCAATCAGGGCAGAGATACCTGCGGCTATAAATAGAACCAGCAAATGCGGGATCGCGGTGTGGGTCGACAATATTGCAGCGGTATAACTGCCGATACCAAAGAAAGCGGCACCTGCAAAGTTCACGATGCCGACATAACCAAATTGAATGTTTAAACCAAGGCAAACAATGGAATAGATCAGCACTGTAGCGAGCATCAAGAGTGCAAAGTGTGAATTATGGAACACCAGCATGGTTATGAGCACACCTGCAATCGAGGCGTAAGCGGGAAACTGAGGATGTTCTCTCACGGCATTTGCTAGCTTATCCATCAACCCTAATTTTTTACCAACCAAACTGGTTACAAACGCGAGGATTACAAGAGCGCCAACTTCTAACTGGTTTTCAGAGCCCAACAATAGAATGCAATAGACCAGGCAGGCAATGAAGGCAGATATTAATAACTTCATACTTAAACTCGCTCGCTGGATTTTTCAGAAATCAAGCCTGTAGGCTTCAATCCCATGATGATGATGATTACCGCAAAGGCAAAGACGTCTTTGTATGCACTAGGAACACTGGGCAATATGGCTGGCAGCAAAACAGCGCCAATCGTTTGGAGTCCTGCAAATAAGAACCCTCCAACAATCGCACCATAGAAATTTCCCAAGCCACCTACTACAGCGGCCGAGAAGCCAATTACACCTAGCAATAAACCCATACTGAAATTGACTTCGTTGTAATACAGACCATTCATTAAGCCAGCTAGTGCAGCCAAGGCTGAACCTAACATGAATGTAATCAAGACAATTCGATGGAAGTTAATGCCCATAATGCGTGCTGTCTCGCTATCTTGTGCAACCGCACGAATAGCTAAGCCAATCTTGCTCTTGGTGATCAGGCGTTGAACCGCAACAATGATTAAAACTCCGGTAATGAGCAAGATAAGACTATCGGAGCGCAGTGTAAATTCACCAAGAACAATGCCATCAACCGGTAGCAACTTTGGAAAAGGTTTGGGATTGGATCCATTTGGATAAAACAAACGGACTAATTCACGCAGCGCCAAGCCCAACATCAAGGTTACCAATAAGGTGTTGATTGGGGGTGCTTTCTGCAAAGGCAGAATGAGGTAGCGCGCAATGACTGCCCCAAGAAAGGCTGCAACAGCCAGACTCACTACTATTAATACTAAAAGCTGTAGCCAAGGAGAGGTAAAAGTCTCGGCTATACCAATATAGGCGGTGAGGCCAGCAAAGGCCCCCACCATGAGGATGTCACCATGAGAAAACTTAATGACATCCAAAACACCGAAGTAGAGGGTAAATCCAACTGCCACGATTGCATAAATTACACCCAACATCAAACCATTGAGTAAGTACTGCAAAAAAATATCAAATGACATGCAAAAATACCCTCTTCTACTACGATTTCAATTACTGCCCTAACTTACGCTGCTTCTTAGCATAGAGACTGTCTTCCCAGAGAACCCATTTGCCATCTTGCGCAACATACTTAGAGATCAAGGGAACAATATTTTGACGATGATCATCAAAACTGACCTTGCCAATAATCGTTTCTACGTTTTGGGTGTTATTTAAAAGATCCATGACCTTCTTGCGATTAGGTCCTGCCTTTTCAATTGCGGCCATGATCAGATTAGTCGCAGTATAGGCAAAAGGACCATAGGCTTCAGGCGCATCCGGATACTTTTGTTGTGAATACTTGGCAATGAACTCGAGTCCACCTGGGAGTTTTTCCCATGGCGCACCCTCGATGAAAGACAAAGAGCCTTCAGATAATTTACCTAAGCCCTCGATATAAGCATCAGACTTAATTCCAGAAGTTCCTTCAAATACCGCCTTGATACCCAAGCGATCCATTTGCGTGCGGATACGAATACCAATTGGTGTGAGACCGCCAAAGTAAACCACTTCAGGATTCAACTGCTTGATTTTGGTTAACTCAGCCGTGAAGTCTTGCTGGTCAGCGGTGACACCAAAGGTGCCCAAGATCTGGCCGCCATTTTTAGTCAGGAACTGAGAAAAATACTTATTGTGACCTTTGCCGTAATCGGTAGTGTCATGAATGATGACCCACTTCTTGTAGCCTAAGCCAGTTAAGAATTTAGCTGCTACTTCATTTTGATTAATCATCGTACCGTTTACACGATGAATCTCTTTATAGTCATTGCCATAAGTGATTTCGGGAAGAACAGCACCCCACACCATCACTGGCAAACCAAACTTGTGATAAACGTCAACAGTACTCATTGCGACTGCGGAGCAGTAATGCGTTACACCAGCGATGATGGAGCTATCTGACGCAATTTTGGTAGCGACTTGAACGCCTACGTTTGGCTTGCACTCATCATCTGCAGTAACCAATTCATACTTATATTTAGCATTCGGGTCTTGGTTTTTGAGGCGAACCGCTAGATCAGCAGAGTTACGACCACCAATACCATTTGCGGAAACACCTCCGGTCAATGGCCCAATGTAGGCAATCTTGACCGTATCTTTAGCCGATACAGAAAAAGAAAGGCTGGAACACAAAGCAAGAAGCAAGCCAGATACGAGTGACTTCATGTTGAATCTCCTATTTATTAATATGAACTGCTATTTTCAGACCAGTGTAGCAAGGTTTTGTATACAAGATATTGACTGGAATCCTCAGGGCATCCCTGAATAACTCAAATCTAACTTAGAAAGTCACAGTGAAGCTTTATAAAAGCCCCTTGTTTGGTGCCTCTGGCACTGGGATGGTTATCTGGGCACTCTATTCACGCAGGCGGTAAGATAGCTACATGATTTTTGGCCTTGTACAAATCCTTCTATTTCAAAGCCTGGGTGAACTCGTTTCTAAGTTCCTTCTGCCGACGCTCCCTGGACCGGTCATTGGATTGGTTCTCTTGGTGCTGTGGCTGGTTTTGCGCAAAGGGATTAATCCCGACTTAGCCATGGTGGGCGATGGCTTTAGCCAGTACCTCGGACTTCTCTTTGTTCCAGCCGCTGTTGGCGTGGTGCTTTTCTTGCCCCAGCTCAAGGCAAATGCATGGGCCATTATTAGCGCCCTCATTGGTAGCGTCATCCTCACTATTGCCTCTAGCGCGTTAGTCGCCCGTTTATTGAGCAGGAAAGAATCTCATGAGTGAAAAGCACTCCATCGTTGAGATTTGGGTTTACCTATCAGGAAGCCCGCTTTTTGCCCTGTTTATTACGCTAGCGGCCTATCAAATTGGACTCAGCATTTATAAGGCTAGTCATCAGAATCCATTAGCAAATCCAGTAGCAATTGCCATTCTGATTGTGGCAAGTACGATTCAATTTATTGAAATGCCCTACTCAACCTATTTTGAGGGCGCTCAGTTTATTCACTTTCTATTGGGATCGGCGACAGTATCTTTAGCAATCCCCATCTATAGGGGATTAAGTAGCCTTAAGGGGAGATCAATCCCTTTGATTGCTTCGCTATGCACGGGCGGATTGGTTTCAATCATTAGTGCGGTAGGTATTGCTACTATGCTCGGGGCGGACTCCAGCATTACTGGGGCAATGTATCCCAAATCAGTCACAGCACCAATTGCCATGGGTATTGCAGAACGTATTGGCGTCTCACCCACTCTAACGGCCATCTTTGCCGTGAGCACCGGAATACTAGGTGCTATCTTGGCACCCTTTGTATTGAACGCATTGGGTATGAAAGCTTGGTGGCAAAGAGGTTTTGCGATTGGCATTGGCGCTCATGGTATCGGCACCTCACGTGCGTTTAGCATTCATCCTGAAGCAGGAACATACGCCAGCCTAGCGATGGGCATGAATGGCGTTGTTAGTGCGGTAGCGATTCCTGTGATCTATCACTTATTTAATCGCTAATTGAGTCGCCAATAATTAGGCGGCCAGTAAATCCGGTATTTGTATGTGCTTCACTTTAGGTTTAATAGTCTTTCTAGCTTTCCACAAATCATAAGCAGACTGTTGGGCCAACCAAATACTTGCACTGCCACCATTTTCAACGCCTAACCATGCCTCAATTCTCAATGCCATCTCAGGCGAAATTGCAGCTTTAGCATTTAATACTCGAGATAAAGCGGCTCTAGTCACACCAAGCTGATCAGCTGCGGCAGTAACAGTAATCCCTAAAGCAGGGAGAATATCATCACGCAAGGTGAGTCCTGGATGCGGGGGGTTGTGCATTTTTCTCATTTTTATCATCAATGGTAGTCCTGATAATTGACCAACACTACGTCTTCGCCTTCAAACCTAAAAGTAATTCTCTAGTTTCCACTAACTGAAATTGAAAAGTGGCCAACCAGTTTTCCACCTAAGGAATGTAATCGCCAGCCAGGAATATTCACATCCTCCCAATTACGGGCCTCATTCAATCTGGATAATTGTCTTGAAAGACGAGGAGCATGAGAACTTTGAATGCCAGCACGGCTTCCAGTTTCAAAAAATAACTGCAATCCTTTATGCCTAAACGATTTAATCATACCATATTGTATAGCGTAGCTATACAATAATTCAAGCCAATTAAAAGCCTAATATTTACGCGGTTAATTAACCTTCATCGCCTCATCAATAGCATCACCTAAAACGCTACACAGAAATTCCACTTCTTCAGGCTTGGATATAAATGGGGGGCCTACGGCAATAGCGTCACCAGCCACCCTTACTAAAGCACCTCTTTCGATGCAGGCCTCCAGCACCTTCATGGAACGTAGACCTGGCTTTCCTGGCACAGGATCAAGCTCAACAGCGCCAGATAAACCAAAGTTACGAATATCCAAAATGCCAGACTTACCCTTTAGGGCATGAAGTCCATTTTCTAAAACAGGTTCTAGTGCTCGAGCCCGATTGACCAAATCATCAGACTCAAAAATATCAAGCACTGCATGGCCTGCAGCCGCAGGTATCGGATGACCTGAGTAGGTATAGCCATGGAAAAATTCAATCGCTTGCTCTTGCCCACCATTCGAAATAATGTTGTCGTAAATATCTCCACGCACAATCACGCCACCCATTGGAATTACACCATTCGTAATTCCTTTGGCAAACGTAATCATGTCGGGCGTTACACCAAAGCGATCAGCGCCGAAGTTTGCCCCTAAGCGACCAAAGCCAGTAATCACCTCATCAAAGATCAGCAAAATACCGTGCTTAGTACAGATCTCACGAATCTTTTGTAAATAGCCATCCGGCGGCACTATTACCCCAGTCGATCCCTGCACAGGCTCCATGATGACAGCGGCAATCGTATTGGCATCATGAAGAGCAACAATCTTTTCTAACTCTTCTGCCAAATGCGCTCCCCACTTTGGCTGCCCTTTTGAGAAAGCCATCTGTGAGAGATTGAGTGTATGCGGCAAATGATCCACACCGGGCATCATCATGCTGGCAAACATTTTGCGATTGGCGACCATACCACCCACCGATATACCAGCGATACCAACGCCGTGATAAGCGCGATCTCGTCCAATTAGTCGAATACGGGATGCATTGCCCATTACTCGGTGATAACCAATGGCGATCTTCAATGCAGTATCAACCGCCTCAGAACCAGAGTTGGTGAAAAATACTTTATTCAATCCCTCCGGCGCCATCTTTGCAATTCGACTAGCCAAGCTAAAAGTTGTTTCACTAGCCATCTGAAATGCAGGGCAATAATCCATCGTTTCAAACTGCTTTTGAATCGCTGCACCAATACGTGGATCAGCATGCCCCAATGGAGAGCACCACAGCCCAGATAAGCCATCAAATAGCTTACGACCCTGATCATCAAAGTAGTAAGCTCCCTTAGCTGACTGCATGATCTTCGGATGGTGCTGAAAGTAGCGGTTAGGTGTAAATGGCAGCCAATAAGCTGACATATCAATTCCGCTGGTTGTTTTGTTCATTGTTGTCATGCGTTTCTCTATTTGATCTTTTTAAAACTAGATTCTGAATTTCCAATACTATATTACTCATCTCACTATCGGATCATTAAATGCACTATTTCAAATCTCTCATCCTTGGCTCATTAGGACTGTTGACTTTAAGTAACTTGGCTCTTGCCGCCTCCGATACAGATTGGCCTAAAAAACCGATTGTTGCGATTGTGTCCTTTCCTGCAGGCGGATCTACTGATATTTTTGCGCGTAGTGTGACCGCGCCTTTAGCTGAAGCATTGGGTCAATCCATCGTTGTCGAAAATAAACCTGGCGCTGGTGGAATGATTGGCTTACAAGCCGCTGCTAAAGCCGCCCCTGATGGCTACACCATCAACATTAGTGCGCTGACAAATCAATCGATTTCTTCAGCCCTATTTAAAAATCCTCCGGCTGACTTACAGAAAGATTTTGTTCCAGTTGCATTAATTGGAACAATTCCGCATTTAATTGTGGTGAACCCAAGTGTTCCAGCAAAAAATCTTCCTGAACTCATTGCATTCATCAAGTCTAAAAAGGGTGACTTTAATTACGCATCCCAAGGTAATGGCAGCCTCTCCCACTTGGAATCCACTTTGTTTATGCAGCGTATTGGAGCAACGGGAACGCATATCCCTTATAAGGGCAGCAGCTTTGCTTTGCCTGATTTGATTGCAGGCAATACTCTCATGATGTTTGATAGCGTGACCGCTTCATTGCCCCATATTCAGAGTGGCAAGCTACGTCCGATTGCTATCGCCGCAGCAGAACGCTCTCCTTTAATGCCCAATGTTCCCACTCTCGGACAAGATGGCCTGAAGCAGTTTGATGTAGAAAACTTTTATGCGGTTTATGTTCCCAAAGGAACTTCTCCAGTAATCATTGCAAAATTAGAAAAGGAAGTTCGTAAAATTCTCACGAATCCGGATTTCAAAGCACGTATGGCAGCCCAAGGTATTCACCCTCAGTTTGCAAACTCAGAAAAATTATCTGAAATTACTGCAAGCGAAGCTAGTAAATGGGAGAAGGTAGTAAAGTCAGCGAATGTTAAAGTTGATTAAGTCGTTAAATAGATAAGTTCTTATGTTGATATCCCCTCCTTTTGGTAGTCGTGCCCCTGTTCTGGCTAAAAACACGGTTGCGAGTTCTCAGCCACTGGCCACTCAGGCTGGCATTGAGGCTCTTCAGAGTGGCGGCAACGCAGTGGATGCAGCACTTGCAACTGCAATCACGCTCACCGTTGTTGAACCTACGATGAATGGCATAGGTGGAGATGGCTTTGCAATTCTTTGGGATGGTAAGAAGATACATGGCTTAAATGCTTCTGGTCGCGCTCCTTCAGCTTGGAAGCCAGAGTATTTTGCTGGCAAAGAGGCTATGGATTTAATTGGTTGGAATACAGTCACTGTCCCAGGCATGGTTGCTGGTTGGATCGAGCTCTCCAGAAAATTTGGCAAGCTGCCCTTTGCGCAATTGTTTAAACGTGCAATTGACTATGCAGAAAATGGTTTTCCGGTTTCACCTGTTATCGCTCGTCAATGGCGTGAAGCCATTCCAATCCTGAAGAATCAACCTGGTTTTGTAGAGTCCTTTTTAATTGATGGCAAAGCACCTCAAGCGGGACAAATCTGGAAATATCCTGCGCAAGCCAAAACTCTGAAAGAAATTGCTGCCACGGAAGGCGATTCTTTTTATAAAGGTCCACTTGCACAAAGTATGGTGGACTTTGCTCAAGCTACTGGCGGTTGCTTCACTATGCAAGACTTCGCTGATAACCAGCCAGAATGGGTTGAGCCTTTAGCCTTCGATTATGGCGATTACACTCTCCATGAAATTCCACCAAACGGCTCCGGAATTGCCGCTCAAATTGCCTTAGGTATTTTGCAGGCAGCCAATGTGAAGCAGTACCCAGCTAATTCAGCGCAACGTATTCATTTGCAAATCGAAGCAATGCGGATGGCTTTTGCCGATGTCTATGCTTATGTCTCTGATGCGCGCTCCATGCAAATGCCAGTGAGCTCCCTATTAGATCGGGATTACTTAGCTAGTCGCGCAGTCATGATTGATCACAAAAAGGCTGGTAGCTATGGACCCGGAGATCCGCATTCTGGTGGCACTGTTTACTTATGCGCCGCCGATGAATCCGGCATGATGATTTCTTATATTCAATCTAACTTCAAAGGCTTTGGTTCTGGAGTAGTTGCCCCAGGTGGCATTGCCTTTCATAATCGTGGCATGAGCTTCAGATTAGAAGATGGGCACCCCAATCAAGTTGCTCCGGGTAAGCGCCCTTTCCACACCATTCTTCCCGCCTTCCTCACTAAGGATGGCAAACCTACTATGGCATTTGGCGTCATGGGCGGCAATATGCAACCACAAGGTCATATTCAATTCGTGATGCGCTTTGTAGATGAATACCTTAATCCACAAGCCTGTTCTGATGCGCCCCGTTGGCGTATCGATGATATAGGCAAACTCACTGTGGAAGCGGCGATGCCCCAGAGTGTGGTTGATGGGTTGAAAGCGCTGGGACATGAAGTTGCTGTACAGCCAGCAAATAGTCTAGACTTTGGTAGCACACAAGCAATTGCCAAGCTCTCTGAAGATGCCGACTCTGCTTATATTGCTGGCAGTGATCACCGTAGAGATGGATTGGCGGCTGGCTTCTAATAAAGAAGCTAAATAGCAAAAGCTTCTTGTAGCACACCAAGACTGGCAGATAGGGGTTTTGGATTGCTCTTGCCCACTTTCTTGACCAAGCACGCTTTATCAACAGCTCTGATTTGATCTAAAAGAATCAGCCCCTTCTTGCCATCGTGCGTAATGGGTATCCGAAAGCCTGCAGGTCTACCCTTGCTAGTCATAGGCGCAACAATGATGGTACGCAAATGATCATTTAAATCTTGAGGCGATACCACAATACAAGGACGTATTTTTTTTAATTTCACTTCCGATCGTAGGATCTAAATTGATAAGCCAAATTTCTCCACGAGAAACGATGCTCTTTACCAAACCCAATCTCCATCTTCTTCGTTTGCAAAATCTCCAAGTACCAACTTATCCTCGCCAACCTTAGCAAAGCTTTGGGCATCTTGAGCCCAATGCTCTCTCACGGTATTTTTAGGTTTACTTAGAACAATTTTTTCTCCGTTGACTGACATCTCAACAATCTCCTTTATTCCAGATTGTTCAAGAATAATCTTTGGGATAACCACGCCTTTAGAGTTGCCAATAGCTCGAATAGCTACCTGCAGCGGTGCCCTAGTTTCAGCAATGGATTTATGGTTCTTATTCATAGTAATAACAATGTTTTTACATAAGCCGGCAGACGTCAAATAAGAAAAAATAGCCTTATTTGGAAGGCAAGCAATTCAGATAGAAACGCTTAATCTCCTGATCGCAACTGACATCTCTGGGCTCAATCGGCCGCTGTAGAGAAATACCTTCAATCGTTTTACAACGGCTTAGGGCAACATAGACTTGTCCCGAGGCAAACGCTCCTGATGAGAGGTCAACTTTCACTTTATCGAGCGTTTTTCCCTGGCTCTTATGAATCGTTACAGCCCATGCCAGCATGAGCGGTATCTGAACATAAGTGCCAATGATGCTGGGAGATATCTTTCCTGACATCATGTCGTGGTCGTAGCGATATGACTCCCATTGATGCCCTGTAACCTCAACCGTATTTGCATAAGGCCCGTTTTGCACCATCACCTTCACCTTATCAGGTAATAACTCACGCACTACCCCGATAGTGCCGTTAACCCAACGCTTCGGAAACCCTGGATCCGTTGCGGTAAACATGACTTTGGCGCCTACCTTAAGCACTAAATTGTTGGGTGACGGCAAATTACGCTCATCAATATTAAATTTTCCGGTCGACTGACCTGAGTAGACTTTGCCCTCAACAGTAATTGCCCGCAAACCAGCACCATTGATTTGATCTGCTCGTGCATTTGTAGTGGTCAGAGTAATGGTCTGCTCATCTATCTCGGCATCTTTGCGATAGCACTGTGCATTCAGAGTATCAAGAGCCTCATCAATGTCATGATTAATGCGAATGCGATTTAATAAGCCTGCGAAGTGTTCATCCTTTTGACGGAAGATCTTAGAGAGCTCCACCATCGTGACATCTTTTCGATGCAAGGCCATGGCGCAAAAGAAATAAGGTCCCTCGTAACCACGCTCTGATAGGACTTGCATATCAGAACTAGAAACCACTGGGGGCAGCTGAAACAAATCCCCCACAAACATCACCTGAATGCCGCCAAAGGACTTACCTTTTTCAGGACCGTTCTCACGTAGAAACAAATCCATTGCATCTACGACATCCGCACGCACCATCGAGATCTCATCAATGATGAGCAAACGGATATCTTTATAAAGGCGCTTGTCGCGCAGCGGCTTGATATCTTCCTCAGGAAAAATGAGTCGCGGAGGTAATCTAAAGAAGGAATGGATTGTCACCCCCTTAACCTGAAGCGCAGCAACCCCTGTTGGTGCAACCACCACGACATTGCCAGGAATCGTTTCTCGCAGATAGCCGATTAAGGTTGTTTTACCAGTACCCGCTTTACCGCTGACAAAGATATAAGGATCGCGACGCTCAATGGCCTCTATTACCGCTTGGTAATCGGGAGTAATTTCAATTTCAGAAGAATCTACAACGGGATTAGTCATCCCCTATTGTTTCACGGCATCGGCTACACAACGAAATCCGATATAAACCACGGCAATATCACCTGGCTTCGATTCCACATCACCCTCTTGCTGTCTATTAGGGCCATACCACCACGATGCTCCACGAGTAATGTAGCCACCATTGCGTTCAGTAGCGGTCCACTCCCATACATTGCCCCCCATATCAAACAAGCCATTGACGCCGGGCTTGGTTGAGCCAGTAATCACGTGTCCAGTACCTCGGTTCAGAGCGCCGGCCGGTGCAAGACCTTTGTAGTCACCGCAACCACTCAGGCAGTGAGATGCCACTGGAGTGCTGCCACCCGGATATAGGTAGCGCTGACCCTTTATATATCCGGCTGGAGGATTATTTCTTTGCTCTAAGAATGCAGCATTCGTCCATTCAGCTTCAGTTGGCAATCTTTTACCGTAATAGCGACAGATCGATTCGGCCTCCTTTTGATTGAGGTGAGCTGCTGGCTCTGCATCTTTTGCAGGGACACCATAAGGGGTCTGCCAAGTCCAGCCTGGCTTTTGAACAAAGCCCGCTTCATAAGATAATCCGCCACCCTTCTGCTCTGCGACACTCACAAAACCTGTGGATGACACATACGTTTTCACGTCGGCAATATTCATCTCCGTTTGATCCCAGATCAGGCTTCCAATTTGCACCGTGGGAATGATTGAAGTGGGTGCGCTTTGACTTGGAGTTGATCTAAGTCCTATGAATAAGAACCCAAGGCTGATCAATGGGATTAAAAGGGTTTTATAGGTCTCCAATTTTTTCATAACCAATCCACCCAGCATTGGGCTTATGAGATATCTTTGAAAACTGATTTAAGCACTTTCTCGCTGAATACCTGAATGGTATTTCGCCCGCTAGATTTAGCCTCATACATCGCCATATCGGCGTTGTTCATTAAATCAGACTCATTAGATCCATGATCGGGATATAAAGCCACTCCAATACTTGCGCTTGTACTTACAGTTATGCCATTCGCTGTCATCGGCATCATGAGAGAAGATCGAATTTTTTCAGCAACCATTAAGGCATTACTCTCATCACCAACGCCCGGCAAGAGCACAATAAATTCATCTCCGCCGAGACGGGCTACAGTATCAGTATCTCGTAAACGGGCTCGTATTCTTTCGGCAACCTGCATTAGGACTGCATCTCCTACGAGATGGCCGTAGACATCATTAATCGTTTTAAGATTATCTAAATCAGTAAAAAGAAGTGCCAATTTAGTTTGGTTGCGCTTGCAATTGGCCAGGGAATAAGAAAGACGATCTGAAAATAAAGTCCTATTAGGAAGCCTGGTGAGAACATCGTGATGGGCACGGTACTGGTTTTCAGCATTACGCCGATAAGTACTCAGCAGAAAATAGGTGCCAATGAATAAAATGATGATGCTCAAAATGGTGGCAATTAATCCGCCAGTCGCATTTTTATACCAGTTGGCCAAATACAAAGTCTCAGGGACTACGGCTCCAACAATGAATGGATATCCGGAAACTTTTCTGTAGGAAATCATGCGCTCAACCGGGGACGTATTTTGCCGAGTAAAGCCGGTCTTGGATGTAAAGATCACACCGTTACCGTCTGCTGCAGCACCTAAAGATTGCTCAATCAAGTCATTAGTATTGACGCGACCTATCAGATTTTCAACTAGTGGCCAACGAGTTAATAAGGTCTTGTCTTGGCGATAAAGAGTTATCGCTGCGCCATCACCCAAGTTAGAGCCTAGCCTCTCATACAAAGAGGAAAAGACCTCAACGGAGACGCCCACCAAAATGATACCCAGAAACTCATCGTGCGCACCATTGATGCGCCTAGCCAAATAAAAAACCCATTTACCGTTCCCCTTATTCTGGACGGGAGCGCTGTAGAAGGTCTCAAGATCATTGTGATTTTTCAAGTAGACAAAATAATCTCGGTCCGCCAGATTAATTTCAGGCGCAGGATAGGAACGGGAAAAATTAAGGACTTTACCGTCATTAGCCACAAAAGTAGTGACATCTAAAATAGAATTAGATTTTGTCTTTTCCTCCAGCAGCTCAAACTGATTTTTATTTGATGTGAACTTGCGATAGCTTTTCTCATTTTCAATTTTTGCTGCATAAACCACATCATCAATACTATTTAAAACAGTATTGGCCGAAAAAATAATCTGCGAAGTGTGCTCGGCCAATATTAATGTCAAGGTGGCAAGTTGATCTGCACGATCATCTGTTGTATTACGGCGTAGCAAATATCCAGAAATTAGCGCATTAATGACGAAGATGATCGCCAAAATAATGGAAGCACCCAAAATAAGACGGGAGTTAAGTCGAACATTAGAACT
This sequence comes from Polynucleobacter sp. JS-Fieb-80-E5, assembly GCF_018882015.1. Taxonomy (NCBI): domain Bacteria; kingdom Pseudomonadati; phylum Pseudomonadota; class Betaproteobacteria; order Burkholderiales; family Burkholderiaceae; genus Polynucleobacter; species Polynucleobacter sp. JS-Fieb-80-E5. The sequence continues at coordinate 149,738 of NZ_JACVPH010000001.1, forward strand.
GGGCTCGAAACTAATCGTCATTTCGAGTCTCCATATATCTCAGAGATTTTCAAGAAATTGTCTTTCTCCTGAATGAATGCTTCCACTATTTGTGGATCAAAGCGAATTCCTTTTAGACGAGTAATCTCTAAACAAGCCTCTTCATGAGACCACTTCTTTTTATAAACCCGTTCATTAACTAGAGCATCGTAGGTATCAGCCAAGGACATTAACCGCGCTGCCAATGGAATTTCTTCACCTTTTAGACCCAGAGGATAGCCAGTGCCATCCCAATTCTCATGATGGCCACCAGCAATATTAATTGCGGCATCCAAAACATGAGTGTTCTTAGCATCTTTGAGTTTGGCAGCACTGAGAACATCTTTACCCAAATTGGCATGGGTTTTCATGATGCTCCACTCATTGTCGGTCAGTGATCCCGGCTTTTTTAGGATTTCATCGGGAATTCCGACTTTCCCAATATCATGCAATGGTGCAGCCTTCACGATGTTCTCTATTGCTTTTAAAGTTAACTCGTCTTCATAGGCCCCGCTTGACCTCAATCTTTCAGCTAAAGCACGTACATAGTTTTTGGTACGCAGAATATGGTTGCCGGTTTCGTTATCACGAACCATCGATAGAATATTTAGGCTATTGAGCATTCCATCTTCAATGGCGTTCGAGCTCTTACGGTATTCATGCCAGAGTTTTTCCATATAGTAATTAGTAATTAATATACAAATTGTGACAATCGACAGAATTGCAGCTACACGCATTGCAAAAGCCAGGCCGCCTTCTTGATACAAGGTTCCAGGGTGAGTTATCCCTTCAAGCGACAAAAGTGATCGAATGATGCGGGTACCAAGCTGGAAAAACTCAACTCCAATCAATAATTTAATTTGATAAGCGTTATCCTTTTTTAATAGCTGACTTAAAGATACGATCTGCCAAATACAAAAGATACTGAGCGCAACATTCATTAAATGAATGCGGTGTTGTGTTTCTCCAAAAAAGTGCAGATAGACATAAATTAAAGAGGCGCTTACAAATAAGGTCAGAGCAACCAGCCTGCTTGAATTCCTTGGTGCACCATTCCAAACGCTGAACAATAAAGAAATATTAGCAACGCCTGCAATCAGGAAGATATTAGCCAAGGCCAACACAATCTTGCCACCCCATGGGGCAGTTGCATAACCCAACATGGAAGCCGCCAAAAAACTCAGGCCGATTGGCCAATAAATTACCCTGAATTGAGCGCGGTCGTCATCCCGGCTTGCTAAGAAACGGCCCATCAAGCCAACTAGGACAATGAATGTGGCAAAGTAAAAGGTTTGATTTGCTAACTGCATGAAATATCTAAATAAAATAGGCCAATTAAATGCCGGTAATACATAATGTACCTTATTAGTCAGTATTACTAATCATAATCAATTGCCAGTCTATCGTTCACCTAAATTCAATCTCTCAATGACTTGGCACACCCTTCTCCGGTTTTGGCTTTTGAGTCTTGCTCTTGTAGTCCACTTTCCAGCACATGCAGTTGCTAGTGAAGACTGGGCTCAATTTAAATCTGTATTTATTGAGAATGGTCGAGTGATCGATGTCGGCCAGAATGGTATTAGCCATACCGAGGGTCAAGGAATGGCATTGCTACTTGCAGTACAAAATAATGACCCGGCCACCTTTGCCCAAATCTGGACCTGGACCCAACGCAATCTTCAAGTGCGTGATGATAAATTGTTTGCTTGGAGTTGGTCTCCTAAGACGGGTATTAATGATATGAACAATGCCAGCGATGGCGACTTGTTTATTGCCTGGGCTTTATCGCGTGCATATCGCAAATGGAATGAACCTAGTTATCTGTTTGCAGCCATCCAAGTCAGTCAATCTATTAGAGCAAAGCTTTTACGTAAAACTAGCAAAGGAACTGTTTTACTTCCTGGTGCTATAGGTTTTGAAAAGCCAGAAGGCCTGAAACTCAACCTCTCCTACTGGGTCTTCCCTGCTATTGCCGATCTTGCTTTGCTTGACCCGGCACCGGAATGGGAAGCATTAAGGGCAACGGGTTTACAGCTCATTCAAGAAGCCCGCTTTGGTAAATGGCAACTACCGCCTGATTGGTTACAGCTTGAGGGTGAGGCCATTACTCCAGTAGATGACGATCAATTCGGTTACAACGCTGTCCGCATACCTCTTTACCTCATCTGGGGACAGCAAGCCAGCCCCAACACGATTAAGCCCTTTCAAAACTTCTGGGGCCCCTTTGCTGGAAAACCGCTTTTACCAGCTTGGGTAAACGTGAATACTGGTGAGATGGCAACGTACAATGCATCTACAGGCTTTCATAGTGTTGCAGCAATAACACTTGCTTACCCCAATGTACATTCAACCCCCTTGCCCAGCTTTAATCCGTCCGAAGGCTATTACTCTTCCATGCTTTCTTTATTCACCCAAATAGCTTTAGAGGATGCCAAAAAGTAATATGGGAATTTGGAGCTTTTATTTCATTATCAAAATAATCCTGTTCTATACAGGCTATATCCAGTTCCATTTTTTTGTTAATGCTGCTTTTGCGCTATTTCTGATTTTTTCCCATGTTAATCCGACCTTGCTACGGATTCGTAAATGGATAGCACTGCCCATTGCCATTGTTATTCTGTATTTTGATAGTCCACTGCCACCTCTGCGCAGTATCATTCCTAAAATTAGCCAGCTACTCGACTTTAGTTTTCAGTACTATCTTGAGCTCTTAACCAGAATTTTGGATTGGCGAGTTATAGCCATCTTGTTGGGACTCTATATTGTTTACTTCCTTCTTTCTAAGAAGATCAGAATGACAACAATAGCCACCCTGGCCATCTTTAGTACCTTGCTTCCACTGGGGGTGACTATGCCTTCCTTAGCCTACGATTCAGATGGTCAAGTCATTGGTCTGCCTAGCGATTTAGAACTCACCGAATCCCTTGACGGCTTCTTTATTGAAGAATCGTCTCGTACCGCCTTCAACCGCTCACAAAAGGCTAGTGGAGCCCCATTTGATGTCCTGGTAATCAATGTCTGCTCCCTGGCTTGGGATGACCTGAAATATATCAAAGAAGATAACAATCCACTCTTCCAGCGCTTCCATTACTTATTTACCAACTTTAATTCAGCATCCTCCTATAGCGGACCTTCGATCATTCGCCTATTACGCAGCAGTCGCGGCCAGCAAGACCAACGGGATTTATACAAACCGGCCATCGAAGATTCTCTGATATTTAGTAATCTCAATAAAACGGGCTATCAAGTACAGTTGGCTTTGAATCATGATGGTAAATACGGTGACCTCCTAAAGGAAATCCGTAATGAGGGCGGTATGTCTGCCCCGCTATTCGATAACACGAATGCAGCACCTTACTTGAGGGGTTTTGATGGCTCGCAAGTCTATGATGACTTCTCCGTGCTATCCAATTGGTGGGATGCCCGCATGAAGTCCCCAAATGAGCGAGTTGCACTCTTTTACAACACGATCTCTTTACATGACGGCAATCGTGCGCTGGATGGTGGCAAGCTAGAAAACAGCGTCGAAACCTACTCTCGCAGAGCACGTAAATTATTGAGTGATATTGATCGCTTTTATGCCAAGGTCAATAGCTCTGGCCGACAAGTGGTAATTATGTTCATCCCTGAGCATGGTGCAGCGATTCGCAGAAACAAAAATGAGATCGTGGGTATGCGTGAAATCCCAAGCCCTAACGTGACGAATATTCCTGTGGGAATCATGTTTACTGGTAAAGCAGATGCGCCGGTCAAGACAAATATCATCGAACAGCCGACTAGCTACCTGGCTGCTTCCGACTTAATCTCTAAGTTTGTGGGTAAGGCACCTTTTGGCGCCAATACTCCAAGTCCAGAGATTTATCTAAAGAACCTGCCGAGTACACGCTTTGTGGCTGAGAATGAAGATTCAGTGATTATGAAGTTTGGGGCCTCGTACTACTTCCGCTCCAACGATATCAATTGGAATTTATTCGAAACCAATAACTAAAGCTTCGGCTTCGCTGTAGACTCCGGCCATAGCGCAGGAATATCAATCACTTTATCAGTGCTCACTGAATTACCAAGTGCATCTAAGTAAACAACCTCGCCATTGATTTCTATTGAAGTCTTTTCTTGAGCAATTTTTCGAACTGCTTCTAAGTTAGCCTTAATGTCAGGGCTATGCGGATTTAAGCGATATGCTCTCTCCAGCAGGATGACTGCGGTAGAGATATCTTGCTCCTTCAACGCATACAGTGCACGTTCATTGAGCTCCCCAGGAAGGTAGGGATCAAACTCCGGGGAACCACTCAAGGGCTGAGCACTCAGCATTGAGCATGCGAGCAAACCCATCACCAGAAGCAAGATAGAGGATGAGCTAGATTTGTTCATGATCTAAAATTCATTAAAAGCGGGACGTCGGGATTACCGGCTGCGTTTGCAAAGGCACTGGGTTTGGCGCAGTGCCTTCAAGAGCAATTCTGACGTACAGCACAAAACTATTTGGAGCATAGTAAGGCGAACGCTCTAACTTTAAACGATTACCAACAAAGACTGATGGTGTGACTTGATATTCCCAAGCCGCTAAGAAAGAATAGGCGCTACCAGGTCCAGAGCTTCCTGAATACGTGGCATTATTCGAGGCGGCTTGATATTCTGAATTGGTAGGAAAGTATGGTGCCGCATCAGTACGAGACCAGTTGGTTGATACCGAGCCACCAACAACATAGGAGAAGCGCGCAAAACGTTGCGAGTAATTTAAAGGAAGGGTTACAGAGCGATAGCTTTGCGGACTATAGTAACCACCCTGCCCATAAGTAAACTCTCCGGCATTTCTTTTAAAGCCCCAGAGCATGCCCGTGAGACCGCTAGAGAGCTGACGATCAGTTTCATTGACGATACGCCAGTTCAGACCGGCCATAAATTGATTGTCACTATTGCTCTGCACATTGGTACCCGTCAGGCTGCGCGCGCGATAGTAGGTCCATCCGCCCAAGGTACCACCCTGATCTAGGCTCAAGCCAACCGTTCCGCCAGTAGCAACCATACCGCCCCAAACGGAACCAGTCACAGGATCACGAGTACCAGCATAAGAAAGTAAGGTACTGGTCATGGGACGGCGCGCTAATTCCAATGAGATACCAACAGGGCCCGCATCCAGTTTCTGCTTTACTCCACCAATCCAATTTTGGGTAAGGAAGCCTAATGGGGTTGTACCGATATCAGCCTTGAAGTTTTGCTTCTCATACCCAATATTCAGAGCAGTTCCTGATGCAGATTGGTTTGAAAATGTTGTTGGGCAATTAGTTTTACAAGCAGCCATCGAACCAAAAGTACTTACTTGATATGCATTGCCAGCATCGATGGTGCCTGCATTAATATTGACCTGATCTACACGGAATGTCATCCTTTCATCCGAACGCATTGGCATCTTCCACTCCAGCGGAATCTCTGTAGCACGGTAATAAGACTGTCCTGGGGTGCCATTGAGGGATAAATAGTCGACCGCTGAATCAAGCCAATTAGTGCGCATGTCAATCATGTCAGCCATCTGTTTATATTGATATGCACTTCCTGATGGAACGGCTGATGGCTCCAGAATTGGTGGTTCAATCTGAAATACAGAAACTCCGGACGAGCTTGCTACTGGCTTGAGTGTAGACAGACTTTGGTAACTAGAGAGTGGCACTGGAGATTGAACAAGGGCGCGTTGTTCAATATCGATCGCCTTATCCAGATACCCCTCTCTTCTTTGGATCTGACTATCCAAATACATCATCTTGTAATTATTGGGCTTCGCAGAAATCAGCGGCTGTAGCTTTTCTTTAGCCACTTGAATATCGCCAGACCGAATGAATTGACCAATCGCCCTAAGCTCTGCTGCCTCTTGAAGATCAGCATAATCCTGCTTTTGACCTGGACTTAACTTTTGAATTGAGACCAGCCCCATCTCCTTTTGGAATGCCTCTGGCTGATCATTATTCAGCAGAAAATTTGCGTAACGCAAATGCCATTCAACTGAAAGGTTTGGAGTACCTTGTTCAATTTTCTGAAAGAGCGCATTGGCTTGCTCTACTTTTCCGATTTTGCCCCACATCAACGCAACCAAGGAAGAAAGATCGGGATCGTTGGATACCTCATCCTCAAGCACGCTTAGCTGGGCGATAGCCATTTCATGATTTTCCTGGGCATTGAGTCTATTTATCTGAGTCAACTGCAGATCAACCCACACACCCCTTTGAAAGCGGATGATTTTAGGAGTACGCTCCGCCGCTGGAATGCGCTCTAAGACCTTTAGTGCCGGTTGATTTTGTTCGAGGCCAGATAAGTACAAAGCATAAGCGTATAAACCTTCAACACTATTGGGATGAGTCTTCAGAAAAGCATCAAATATTGCGATACCCTCTTTTGGGCGATGCAGCTTTGCGTATAAACGTGCCAAATCCAAGCGCAACCAAATCTCATCCTTGTCTAGTGCGATTGCCTGCTTTAGAAGGACGATGGCTTTTTGAGTATCGCCCGCTTTAAGCGCTTGGCGAATATCAAAATCAAGACGTATCTGAGTAAATTTGAGCTTATCACCAACTGATAACTGGGCTTTGGCAAGTTGTTGCAGTACAGGGTTTAACTCATCATCACGTTGGAGGCGATTAAGTACATTGGCATACGTTAAGCGGAGTGAATTTACATCTGCGGAAGGTTTGGATAGCGCACTGCGCATGAGACTTAATGCTTCTTCCGTCTTATCGGCACTCAATAAGAACAGTACATTGGCATTCGTCATCTCGGGATCATTGGGGGCAAGTCGTAAGCCCTCTTTCATTACAGCCAAACCTTTGTCGACTGAGCCCAGGCTCTCATAAACTCCAGCCAGCTGAAAGCGCAACCAAGGATTGAGTGGATCAAGCTTTAGTGCGCTCTGAAGATAGGGGATAGCAGCCTCACCATGCCCTTTATTTACTAAATCATCTGCCTGTGAACTCAAAATCTTGATGCGCAAATAATCATACCCCTTACCAGCAGGGCTGTTTGCAGGCGCCTGCGCATTGATTAATGCCAAAGCATCATCTCGTCTACCAGTATTAATTAATAACTGAACTAATCCCCGTAATGCAATGCCATTATCAGATTCAATGGCTAAGGCTTCTCGGAATTGCTTTTCGGCTTCTTTGTTATTTCCTCGCTCAGCTTCAATAGTGCCCAATACAGCAATCCCTTCTGCACCCTGCGGCTCCAGCTGAATAGCGGCGCGGATTTTCTCCATCGCTAAGGGGTAGTTCTTTTTATCTCTTGCGTCCTCGGCCTGATGAATTTGACCCCAATATTGACTGGTGGATATCAGACTCTTCCACTTGCCACTGTTTTCAGGATTGAGCGCTAAGGCTCTCTGATAGTAAGCAACAGCTTCTTGATAATTGCCTTGCCTCATCCGAATTAAGCCCATGCCACCCAATGCCAAATAATCCTTTGGCCTATCCTTGAGGGTATCCATGAGCGGCGCTTCTGCACCTACGATGTCACCTTTATCCAACAGATCTAAACCAACCTGACGACGCCTGAGCAAAGGATCGCTTGCAATACGTTTACGCTCTTCAAGCACATCCTTCTCCAGAATCCAGCGACCGGTTATTTCTTGATTATGGGGATCTAACTTTAGATACTGCTCATAAAGGGGGATCAGATCTGGGCCGATTTGTTGAGCATTGAGCACCTCTCTCCAAACTTGAAGCACTCTCTGCTTATCCACCTTGCGAACTTGATATGTCGCAGCCAAATTTTGAAATGCAAGGTTACGGGTTTCAGGCTTTGAGCCTAATAAAGCGTCTAAAGCCAAGGTGTATTGCAAGTTTTTAGGATCAGATTTAACCAAGCCCTCTAATCCTGAGCGTGCCTCGTTCCACCCCCCAGGCAAGCTAGCAATAATTTTGTAATAGCCCACCGCCAGATCACCCGCAGGTGGTCCGTTTGGGAACTTCTCTTTTAGAAATGCATTTGCCTCGGCTGACTTGCCACTCTTTTGAAGAATCGTAGCTTGGGTTAATACCCTTCTAGCTTCTGAAATCTCCTGCCTACTAAGGGTGCCATCCGAAGCATGGACAAGCTCAACTATGCCAACCGATGAGAGCAATGCAAAACCTAGGCAGAGATGAAGGGCTTTTATTTTCAAAGTCGTTATTTACCCAAAGACTTAGAGGATGTAAGTTTCTTACGCTCCTCCGACAACTCACCGGTGAAAAAGAGATACGACAAAATTCTTCTTAAATTTTGAATCGCCAATGAAAATACCATTTTGGATCCTTGGCCGTAGACAAAGCTCACGATCTTGAAGAAATTACTGTTATCCACAATAAATTCAGCGCCCAAAATAACTTCATCGCCGTCCTTGATGACCCGACGAATGATGCAATCCATGCGCTGTTGCGTTTTCAATACGCCAGATACAGAAACCTCGATTAGTTCATTATCGTCAATTAAGAACGGTAGATTCACTTTGATGCCGATGCCGGTTAAGGAAATATCAAAGACCCACCCTTCTAGCGTGGCGTTCAACTTAGGAAAATACACTGTCATCTTTTCCCCAGCCTGTAAGCGAGGGAAGGTTCTCGCCTGCTCATGATCGACTAAACCAATGGTGTAGACGATAAATAAATAGAGCAAGTAAATAGCCCAGTTTGCTAGGCCAGTGATCGCGTAAAACCAAACATAGGGATTAAAAAGCATCACTATAAAAGTGCCTACGCTTTTTGCAATGTAAGCAAAATAGCTCGCAAAGTTTTCGCGTACGGCCTTAAGCCCCAACTTCGTTAACAAATACAACTGGAGTTTTGAATGCTTGAGTTCCGCGCTAGCATCCCAAATATGCTGCCAACGACCACTATCTCCATATACAAATGCAATAGCGCCAGGACTTCCAATTTGCTCTGCAACAAACTGTGTGCCACAAAAATAATGGTCAGCCTCTTTTTGCATACGAACCACTTTTGCCCTAAATGTATAGTGATTTCCATAACTATCATTCACGGCCAATTGAATGGATTCGCTAACTTTCAGGTCAGTATTGAATGGAAGAACGAACCCAATGCCGCTTACCGAAACATCCTCTAAATTTGCTTCGATAACAGCTAGGCCATCACCACGAAGCACCGTAACTGTACCGCCGCCACCAATTCGGTAATAGGCTCTGACTTGACGTTTCTCCCAAAAGGCACCTAGAGACATTAAGCCCAACCAAATATTGATACAACACCATATTGCAGTAATGACAATGTTGTCATGCCAAATAGGCTCGTAATGCCAGCGAAGAGCAGCAATAAGAATAGAAACAGCGTTGATGGTTACCAGGATAAATAACGGGAAGGCGTCCCAGCTGAGCTGCTCTTTTTCTAAAGTAAGACCTTTTGGTGTTACCAGAAACTTTTGCTTCCAAGGATTTAGGAGAACTGGCATAAGCTCTCGAATCATCCTAAAACCTTTTACAGTTTCATAAATTTCCGAGAAGAAGAGTTGACGCGAACCAGCAAAGAAGTATGAGATCACCACCAAAATACTCAGCGCATAAGGAACGGTGAAATCTACCATCTCGTGCCAATTGGCTGAATACACATTCAGCCCTAGGATTAAAAATGCTGATGGCGCCAAGAAAAAAATATAGCGAGCAAATCCAAAAAGCCAAGAGTATGACGAAGAAAAATAAGCCAGGCGTTGGGGCAGACTCAGCCCACGCATAAACAAGGGGTTGTAATGCATCAAGATCTGGAGCATCCCCTTGGCCCAACGAGAATGCTGGGTTAGATAGTCAGATGGAGTTTCTGGGGAAAGACCGCAGACCATGGGCTTATTGATATAACTGCTGTTATAGCCATGCGCATGGAGAATCAGTGAAGTCTCACAATCTTCCGTAATTGTCTTAATCGCAATACCGCCTACTTCCATGAGGTACTGACGGCGCAGAACTGCTGCGGAGCCACAGAAAAAGGCCGAGTTCCAAAAATTCATCGCGGGTTGAATCTTGCGATAAAACATCTCACTCTCATCCGGGCGATTAGAAACGCCAGTAATCACATTATTGACTGGAGTTTCATTGATGAAGAAATGCGGGGTTTGCACCAAGAACATTTTGGGATCGCTTATAAACTGCCCCACTGTGTTGTGCAATATATCTTTGGTCGGTATTTGATCGCAATCCAAAATTAAAATGAGATCGCCTTTGCTATGCTGCAAAGCATGATTGATATTGCCGGCCTTAGCTTTTTGATTGGTATCGCGGGTGATGTATTGCACACCCAACTCTTTAGCAAGTCTTCTTAAGTTGTAATGGCGTCTCCAGGCTTGATGGCCCGTTTCCTTGCTGCGACGCTTGGCATGGGTCCCGCCGTCGTCCAGGATGTAAATATTGAGCTTTTCTTTAGGGTATTGAATCTGAGTCGCAGCCGTCACCGTCATGCGAACAATAGTTTCAGACTCATCGTAAGTAGGAATAAAGATGTCTACAGAGGGATAGGAGGACTCGTCATTAGATAAGGGAATAATTTCACTAGACATTGGCGAGAAGTTCACAAACATGTCTAGTAGAAATAAGGTGAAGCCATATAGCTCCGCCAGGAACAATAGAGCGGTCCCGATAAAATCAAAGAAACCGGTATAAATTAAGGTGTCAAAAATACGCCATGCCATATAACGGCAACTAACAAAGAGCGCTAAAACAATGAATAAAGAACGCCAAGGTTGATTGCGGAAATACTTCACCTTCGACATTAAGAAGATGATGAAGAAAGAGCCCCAACCTAAATAGAGTTGGCCACCAAAATTAAGCAATTCCTCGGCGAAGTAAATCATGACGCCAATACCCAAGGCAAACATGCATAAGCTTGCAGTGATTCTAAAATGACGATCGCGCATAAACATTAGCGATTCACCACCGCAATAAACCAGACCCAAAGTGCTTCCCAGCCTACAGTCAGCAAAAGCACTCCAAAGAACAGTAGCAAAACTCCGGCAGCCAATTTCAGACCAAAGGAGCGAATTGGCTGAAGCTCCAAATCGATGCTATTAGGATCTTTATGGAGCCTTCCTGGATCAACCTCTGTTGGATTCCAAAAGACTTCATAGGCATTGAGGGCTCTATCTTCACCAGTTCTCAGTAGCTGTCGTGTAAAGCGACATAGAAGTGAGCCTGGGTTTTTTAAGGAATCATGCGCGCCCTCGGATAGATAAAGCTCTCCAGGGCCAGCAGCCTCTGCCATGAACGAGGCTAGCTGGATCGAGCGCTCCTCCTCCCTGAATCCAGTGAATGGGTTAATCAGAGCAACAATCCCAATCGAGGCCAAACATATAGGGTCTGAATGATTTTTTGCATTCAACGCATCTGCCTCTATTTGAATGGCCATAGCTGCTTGAGCTGCGAAACTGATTTGCTCAAATGAATAAATGATTTTTCCGCGAGACTCTTCAAATGGTGCACCGCGAAAATCTTTACAAATTCTTGAAATCAAAAGAAGTAGCTTCTCGCGAATGGCTTGATGAGATGATTCATCCGTTGACTCTATATCACTCCTAGGAATGATTTGTATATGAAAGGCACTTAAAAAGTTACTCATCAGAAGAATGGAGATAAGTAGCGAATAAAGATGAGAACAATAGCCAGCACGATAATCATCACTGCTGCCGCTCCAAGATCTTTGATCTTTTTAATCTCAGGGTGCTCTTCCAAGGTAATGAGATCACAGATCTTTTCAATAGCTGTATTAAGAGCTTCAACCGCCAGCAAAACCAGGGATAGAACAGCTATTAATACGGTATATACATTTGGGCGATAACAAAAAAATCCGATAGCAATCACCGCAAGAATTAACTCTCTACGGGCCGCTTTTTGAAGGATGAGCTCTTTGGCACCATCAATTGCATTAATAGTTGCATGAATAATATTTCGCTTTTTTTGCATTACTATCAATTTTATTAGGAATATAAGCTATTTTATTAGCCTATTGAGTCCAAATCTCCGTTCGGTTACGGCCTTTAGACTTAGCCGCATACATGGCTTGGTCAGCCTTGGCATAAAAAGCCCTTAAAACCAGACTGGACTTGGTCTCCTCATCCTCTTTAGGACTAAAACTGGCAACCCCAATGCTGATCGATATATAGATCTCTTTGCCGGCCACATGAGCCGAAGGGGTGGAGGCCACCCTTTTTCGTAGGCGCTCAGCCGCCTCAAAAGCACTACCAAGATCATTGCCTGGCAAAACAACGAAGAATTCCTCGCCCCCTACACGCCCGAAGATATCAATAACACGGAGCTCTTTCTGACAGTGCTTTACAAGATTTGTCAGAACTATGTCGCCTAGCGGATGGCCATACTCATCATTGATATTTTTAAAGTGATCAATATCCAGCATGAGAAAAGCTACCGACTCCCCATTGCGCAAAGATCTCTCAATCTCCAATTCTGCTTGATGGAAAGTTTCTAATCGACTTAAGGCTTGAGTTAATGAATCCGTCTTTGATATGTGATCAAGCAGGAAATTCTTTTCCTCTAACTCTAAAATAATTTTTTTGATTTGCATTAGCCCGATAAAAAGCAGTACTGAAATAAAAAAGGCCAAGACTGCGTCTGAGGGGTTGTAGTAGCCATCTAGATAAAAATGCAGAAGAGGAGTAATCCGCCTTCCTATCATCAAACCAAAACCGAGAGCTAATGCACCGCTAGCAAGACGATACGCTTTTGATTTAAAAAATATCTTGAGCGCAAAAATTGTTGCAAAAACTTGCGAAAGTAATGCCAAATAATATGCGCCGAGCGCAATCAATTTAATCATCACCGTTAATGCACATCTAATATCTTTTGTAGCTCATTTCCATTTTCAAGCAACTTGAATGCAGCTTCGACAACTTTTGTATCTAGCTTTGTACCTGCCTCAGCTTGAATTTCATCCATTGCTGAATTCAATCCCTTGGCGGGGCGATAGGGTCTATGACTTGCCATTGCTTCGATCGTATCGGCTACGGCCAACACCCTTCCCTCTTGACTGATCTGCTCATCTTTCAAGCCCAGCGGATAACCGCTGCCATCTAAACGCTCATGATGCTGGCGCACCATATCGGCGATTGGCCAGGGAAATGGAATATCTTTCAGAATTTGATAGCCGGCCTCTACGTGCCCTTGCACCATTTTCATCTCAAGGTCAGTCAATCGCGAGGGCTTAGTCAAAATTTCTGATGGTACTGCCATCTTGCCAATGTCATGCACCATTGCTGCCATATAGATAGCCTGAATACGCTCATTGTCCCAACCTAATTGACTACCGATAGCCATCGCAATACTAGCCACCCTCTTTTGATGACCAGCGGTATAGGGATCGCGCCACTCCATGGTTTTGGACATAGCCTCAATAGTTGCACGTAATGCAGTTGCCAGGCGCTCTTGCGTTAATTCTTTTTCATGAATTTGATCATCTAACTTATGTTGACGTTCAATAGAGCGAAGTCCAAACCCAATTTCTTTAGCAAGACTTTCAAATAACTGAATTTCCGAGGATCCAAAAGTATTGGGAGCTTTTGAATACACTATTAGAGCTCCAAAAGGAGTGCCGTCAACACCATCAGGAATTGGGCACCCAATTACAGACCGAATACCAAATTTTTTGGCTCGTTCGCGCCATGCTACAAAACCAGGATCTATTTCACCATCTTCTACTACATACGTTTTATTAGCGCGAATAGATCTGCCAGCAGGGCCGCTTCCGGTAACTTCATTCTCTGACCAACTGACTACAATGTTTTCTATATAACCCATTGCAGAACCCGCAGATCCTGCAACCTTAACTGTTTTAAAAACATCATGCTCAGCCTGCCCTACCCAAGCAAGGACATATGGGCCTTGTGATGCAATTGCTTGACACACTTCTTGAATCAATAGCTCAGTAGAGTTTGCACGTGCCAACGCAGCAGCAGCATCCGAAAGCGCAGACAAAGCCCAGCCTCGCTTCTCTAGCTCTTGTTGAATAGCCTCTTGGGGTAATGTTACTGGCGCACCGAATGGCTTTGTTTTCATGCCTTGATTATGTATCTAAAAGCTATAAAAACCTTGCTATTAACAATAAATAAGCAGACTATCAAAAGACAAAATCATCATTAAGGGTCTATGAAAGACGATATTGAGAAAATTTACTCAAAGCTCATCAGCCTTGAAACTGAAGTTAGTAATCTACGACAGGGTTACATTACTGTAAATGCCCGTTATGCAGAAGCGTTGGGCACCTTAAAGGTCCTTACTTCAAGCGCGCTTGAGGCCGCCAAGAGAGCTGCTATATCTGCTGAAAAAGCTTCCCTCTCCGCCAAAAATTGCGCAACTGCGGCCAAGCTAGCCGCATCAGAAGCATTAGTAGCTGCCGCAGAGGCCGCTGCTAATGCCGCTGCTGCCTCTGCCGAAGCCGCCATTGAAGCTGCCGCTGCCGCCTCCGCAGCTGCCGCAGCTGCTGCTGCCGCCGTTGCTCATCAAGCTGAGGAGTCCTCAATTTTGGCCTCAGCCGAAGCAGCGGAAGCTACTAAGCGCGCAGCCATGGCCGCCGCCGAAGCCGTGAAAATGTCTAACCTTGCCGCTGAATCGGCTAGATCAGCCAGAAATAAAAAATAAGAGCGAAAGAGATAGGGGCGACGGAAAGAAAAAAGCTCCCATTGAGGAGCTTTTTTACTTTAATACTGTGGGGCGAACGACGGGGCTCGAACCCGCGACAACCAGAATCACAATCTGGGACTCTACCAACTGAGCTACGTCCGCCACTGAAGACCTAGATTATAGCTTTTTGCTCAAAAACCTGTCAAAAACACCCCTTCAAGGCCTGTTCCTAGGCACTTTCGAACTCAAAAGCTGCCCAATCCCCAAGACACAGGCTTGCATCTATAAAGAAATCCAAGATGGCGGCTTTGCTCTGAACTTTGGCCAAAGCGTGATGATCTGAGAGACGCTGACGCCAATACCGCGATCCCGCTCTGCCATGAGCCAAGCCGAGGATATGCCTAGTAAAAGCGCCGATATAAAAAGGTTTGCCTTTGGCTTGGCACTCATCAAACCAAGCTTGAACTTGCTTGACTAAGGCAATTTGAATGCGATGCCACTCGGTTTCGCTAAATAGGTAGCCAGCTGCGTCACCATCCGTATTAATCATGTCATCCCAGCCTAAAAGTAGCGCCGGAAAATGATAGGCAGCCCTGCCGACCATAAAACCATCAAAGTCATTCCAGTGACCCGCAATTTGCTCATTGGTTTCGAGGCCACCATTAAGCAATACTTTGAGATTCGGAAATTGCTTTTGTACATCCAATCTCAGTTTGGCAGCTACCTCATAACGCAGTGGTGGTTTGCTGCGATTCTCTTTGGGTGATAAGCCTTTGAGCACCGCATTACGCGCATGAATTGTTACCTGACTTGCGCCTGCTTCGGCAACAGCAAGAATAAAGTTCAGCGCAAATTGGTAATCAGCTTCAGAATTGGCAGCATCCATTGAATCCAAACCTAAGCGATGCTTTACAGAGATTGGAATATCAACTGAGCCCTTCATGGAGCGTACACAGTCTGCAACTAAATTAGGCTCAGCCATTAAGCAAGCACCAAAGGCACCACGTTGCACCCGCTCTGAGGGGCAACCGCAGTTAAGGTCGATTTCATCGTAGCCCCACTGCTGCGCTAGTTCGGCAGACTTTGCTAAGTCGCTGGGCTCTGAACCACCCAATTGCAAAACGACAGGATGTTGCTCTTGTGAATAATCTAAATGACGAGGCACATCCCCATGCATGAGCGCGCCAGAAGTGACCATCTCCGTATAAAGAACAGCCTCCTTAGTAAGCGTGCGATGAAAAGAACGGCAATGGCGATCAGTCCACTCCATCATGGGCGCTACGGCAAGCCTTTTCTTTGTTTGAATTTCCACGGACACTTTTTATCAATAATTTATTACTGATTATTTTAGTTTGTTTTGGTTTAGGGGCAAATTAAACTTTCAGGATAATGGTAATCGCCCTAGATGTTATGTATCGCAGTGAAGTTTTTCTATTTCTAAGAAATGACTTTCCTCTAACTCGAAAGCATCAACAATAACTGGATCAAACTGGAGTCCCCTTAAAGAAAGAATTTCTTTAATTGCGAGTTCATATATCCACTTCTCCTTGTAGACCCTCTTACTGACCAAGGCATCGTATACATCTGCAATTGCCATAATTCTTGCTGCCAATGGTATGGCTTCTTCGCTCAATCCTTTTGGGTAACCAGTACCGTCCCAATGCTCATGATGGCCTCCTGCAATTTTAATAGCCACCCCAATCACCTGATTGGTTCTTACAGACTGAAGATGGGCGGCGGACAAGACATTCACACCAATTGTGGTATGAGTTTTCATCACCATCCACTCATCATCTGTCAATTTCCCGTTTTTTTTGCAGAATAGTATCCGGAATTCCAACCTTACCCAGATCATGAAGTGGAGCTGCATTGAACATTAGCTCGATAGTTTCTCTATTGATTTGATCTGGATATTTTCCCATCTCAAATAATCTAGTGGCAATAGCCCTAACATAATGCTGAGTTCTAATTACGTGATTGCCAGTTTCATTATCTCGAGCAAGAGACAATGCATTTAAGCTAGTCAGCATTTGGTATTCTGTTTGATGTGTTTCTTTAATGCTTGCCTCAAGTTCAGCAGATCTTTTGGCCTTCTCAAAATTCGCAATGACCAACTCATCAACCCGTTTAGTTTTTTCCTCATTAGCTATAACAAGCTCATCTGCACGCTTCACTTTTTCTTCGTTCTGATATAGCAATTCTTCATTAGCAACGACTAACTCATGCACCCGCTTAGCCTTCTCTTCACTTGCCAAGACTAGTTCGGCCGCGCGCTTTGCTTTTTCTTCATTTTGATGAAGCAACTCTTCATTAGCAACCACAAGTTCAGCTGCACGCTTTGCCTTTTCCTCATTTTGAAAGATTAGCTCTTTTAATCTTTTTTCTTTCTCATTATTTTGGTATGTCAATTCTTCATTAGCAATAACAAGTTCAGCTGCACGCTTTACTTTTTCTTCATTTTGAAAAATTAACTCGTTATTAACATCAATGAGAGCCTGAGCCTCTTTCTTTTGCGTTGTAATGTCGCGAATAATTTTAGAGAATCCAATAACTTTGCCATCCAAACTCATTACTGGGCAGGCTTTAATTGATACCGCTATGTGATGACCGCCTTTACCAACCCTCTCCGTTTCTAACTGATTAACCGTAACACCCTTAAGCATCTTTTTTAAAATATTGTCTTCTTCGTCCAATCTATTAGCGGGCATCAGAAATGCCATCGTTTGACCAATTACTTCTTGGGGAGTATAGGAAAAGATTTTTTCAGCCCCCGGGTTCCAACTAGTAATTGTTCCCTGTAGGTCCAATCCAAGAATTCCATCATCGGAACTATTAACGATCGCCAATAATCTTGAAATAGCGTCTCGCCCAAGAGCCTCTTGTGAGGGATCTATGGAAATTGTTGATGAGAGATCTGTGGTCATAAATTTATATTTGAATGAACTAGCACACAAATATATAAATACGTTTTAGGGGTGTCTGTGCGCTATCAGACTAACTGAATATGCCCAATACCTCTTTTGATCAAAAGATGACGTCATTAAATACTATTTGGGTGATAAAAGGGGTCTTTGCCTCACAACAATCGACCCGTCTTTTGAAATAAATAAGGGCAACCGAAGCCGCCCTTACTCTAGATGCTCTGAATAGTTAGCCTAATTAGATAGCTTCGCCTCTAACTCAACCGCAAGATCTAAAGCGCCCATATAACCGGACTTCAGATGATTCGGTAGATCTGGATCACCCACCATTGCGCCTAAGGTTTCAACCAAGCTAAATACCAAGCCTTTAGCTGCGCCAGCGGCAATCGTATTGTTCGCCACAGCTTCATCAATATGATTTACTGCATCTAGAAAATAATCATGTCCAGGGAGTCCATCTGGACCTAAGGGCTCTTGAGTTTCTTTCATTTTCAATTTCCTTGATTCGTTTTTTAAATCATTTGATCTACTTTGTAGAAAAACTTGCGTGCATAAGCAAGAATTTCTTTATCAGTAGGATGATCAACCGTTTCTACGCCAACAATTTTTTCTGCGATATTGGCATCATGCTTGTGCGCGTGCTTGATGAGCTCTAATTTTGCTGAACCTGGACCAAGAATCAAAATTTCTTTGGATTCATTCACGGCATTGATGACTGAATGCAAATACTTGGAATCTAAAGCGACTTTGCCACTACCGACCTCATTGGCTTTGTGATGCAGATGAGTGTGGGTGCTTTTGCTGCGAATCACTTCGGCTTCGCTAGCCTCCTCACTTAAGAACATGACGTGAGCTTCTTTATGGTCAATCCAAATTACTGCATGGTTTAGTGACATATGGTTCCTATTGTTGATAGTGGCTACCACTTCAGAATACTCCAGCAAAGGGCTAGTTTCATGTCAAAATTTGATTTAAAGCACAATAAAACCTACTTAATTACTATCCATACTGAAATCCCCTTGAATTGAGCCCCTTATGAGCAAACAATCACACCCCCTACTACCTATCCGACTAAGTACTTTTGCTATCTGTATATGCGGAACAGCTTTGAGCGGAATTGCTCTATTGATGGGTATTTTTGATTGGCCAGTCTTATTGGTTTTTGGATTGCTAACAATTGTAGGCATATACGACTGTACACAAACCAAGCATGCTATTTTGCGAAACTATCCCATTCTGGGGCATATGCGTTTTTTATTAGAATTTATTCGCCCAGAGATTAGGCAGTACTTTATTGAGGGTGATAACGATAAAACCCCCTTCTCCAGAGAGCAAAGAACTTTAGTCTATTCACGCTCGAAGGCAGTAGCCGATGAAATTCCCTTTGGCACTACTTTAGATGTAATGGCACCAGGCTACCAATGGATCAATCAATCATTAGCGCCCACCCACTTACCTAGCCATGATTTTCGAATAGAGATTGGCGGCAAGGATTGCAAACAAAAGTATTCAGCCAGTATTTTCAATATCTCCGCTATGAGCTTTGGGTCCTTGAGCGCTAATGCCATTCTTGCCTTAAACCTAGGCGCTAGAAAAGGTGGGTTTGCTCATGACACTGGTGAGGGCTCCATCTCCCATTACCATCGCGTTCATGGTGGAGACCTCATTTGGGAAATTGGCTCAGGTTATTTTGGCTGCCGCAATCCTGATGGCGGCTTTAACGCAGACAAGTTCAAAGAAAATGCCTTAGACCCTCAGGTCAAGATGATTGAAATCAAACTCAGCCAAGGAGCCAAGCCTGGACATGGCGGGATATTACCTGGACCCAAAGTCACTGCCGAGATTGCTGCCGCTCGCGGAGTTAAAGAAGGCGAAAGCTGTATTTCCCCATCCTCACATAGTGCATTTTCAACACCATTAGAGATGATGCACTTCATTCAAAAACTTCGTGATCTCTCGGGTGGAAAACCGGTTGGTTTTAAACTTTGCATAGGCCACCCCTGGGAATGGTTTGGCTTGGTAAAAGCTATGTTAGAAACTAATATTCATCCAGACTTTATCGTGGTTGATGGCTCTGAGGGTGGCACTGGAGCATCGCCAGTAGAGTTTACTAATCACGTTGGCACACCGCTACAAGATGGCTTGCGCCTGGTACACAATACCTTAATGGGGGTTAATTTACGCGACAAGATCAAGATTGGCTGCTCGGGCAAAGTCATTAGTGCTTTTGATATGGCTGTTACATTTGCACTGGGGGCAGACTGGTGCAATAGCGCTCGCGGCTTTATGTTCTCCATTGGCTGTATTCAAGCTCAAGTCTGCAACACCGGCTTTTGTCCAACTGGTGTTACCACCCAAGATCCGATCAGGCAGAAGGCCTTAGTTGTAACGGACAAATCTGAGCGTGTATTTAATTTTCATAATGAAACTCTGAAAACTTTAAAAGAACTGGTTGAGGCAGCCGGACTAAATCACCCAACTGAAATAGATGCCCATCATATTATTCGCCGCATTAGCAAAAATGAAGTGAGACTTCTCTCTTTCCTGCTGCCTGAGATGCCTGCTGGCCTACTACTCAAGGCTGAGCACATAGATCCGAGCCTGAATCTGCCGAGAGTATTTGAGCTGTATTGGCATCGATCCCAGGCCCAAAGCTTTTCTGCTCTGAAGACCTAGGTCTAAAGCATCTCTAAAGAAGAGTTTTATAGCGCCTTTTTACCTTCAGTTTTATGGCGATACATCTCTAGATCTACTTCATGCAGGATGTCTGAGACGGATCTGACTGTATCGCTATATGTAGCCATGCCAATACTTAAGCTAACTGGGTATCCGGATTCAATCATCGTCTGATCAACTGTTTTAACGATGTCGCCACACACCTGATGCATTTGTTGCTCATTTACCTTTGATGCAACAATCAAAAACTCATCGCCACCCAAGCGGAAAAACAAGACATCCTCAGACGAAAATTCCATCAGGGTATGTGCGATCTTTGTCAAAACTTGATCGCCTACCAAATGTCCTCGAACATCATTAATTTTTTTGAAGTCATTTACGTCAATCAGCGCAACAGAAAATACTTCCTGGGCCTCTTCTAGCCTTGCAATCGCCTGCTCTATCATGATTCGAGCCCAGCGCCTATTCCATAAGCCCGTTAATGAATCCGTATTTGCCAAAAGATTTACGCGCAATTGACTACGTCTAAGCGACCTTGCAAGCCACATGATTAATAGGGTTGCCAGAAATCGAATGGCGATATTCAATATTTCAATCTTCGTAAAATAAAGAGGGAAATACTCATCTCTAAAAAGAAAATAATTTTCAAAAATAGTGGTGATAATTAACGCAGCGATCACCACCTTCATTGACTTTGCATTTAAGGCAATGATTGCAGCAGGAAATAAGTAAAGCAGAACTAACCGGTAATCATCAGGCGATACGATGTCGAGAACTAAAATTAAAAGTAGTGAAGTAAATCCAAGCTGCACTGCTATTGTTGGTTTTATTCCAAATAGATTATCGATACCATTCACTTGAATCACTCTCGATCAACCCAAGTAAGTGAATTTGCAGCTACTGGTGTTAAGCGATAAACATAGGTCGATTTTGGAGACACCATAAATCCGCTGAGGTCGTAAAGAAAAGATCTTCTTCGGGCTACCAAATTAAGTCTAACCAACTTACTAAAGTCACGACTTAATTGTGGGCAGCGTGGATATTCATTGGAACGATAAAATACTTTTGCACCGGTTGCTTTTGCATATTCCACGATGAGGTCGGGGCTGCACTCCTCCAGGCTGGCTGGCTGGTGCCTCAATCGATTTAAAAGCCAGCGGTAACGAGGTTTAGACGTCATGGGTAACATGTTAGCTTAAGAGCTAATATCGTGCTAAGTTCTATGCTTTTTTAAGTGCCTAGGCCGATCCTAACGACCAAAATCAAGTGATGTAGAACTAAAGTACTAGGTCTTGAATGCTATTAAAGACTTTTTTTGACCCGTCAATTGGATCAATAAACTCTAATACTTTGGCCAGCAGCTGTAATGGTTTTGAAAAGTCCAAACTATATTCTTGGTAAGGCGTAAGTATGGGGTAGATCTGATCATTCTTTATTGGAATATTGAGGGCATTGAGATGGCAACGCAGTTGATGCTTTTTGCCACTACCCGGGGTAAGTTGATACTTAGCCCATGGCTTGTTTGTTGCTATGAGCTCAATCAAGGTATCTGAGTTTGGCTCACCCTCAACTTCTTGCATTTGCAGAAAATGTTCTGATTCTTGAATGCGGCTTTGATAAGTGATTGGAAGTTGTTTTTCTAATTCTTCAGAGTATGGTGCTATTGCTTCATACACCTTTTTGACTGCCCTATCTCTGAATAAATTTTGGTACTGAGCTCGTTCACTTGGGTTAACTGAAAAGATAACCAGTCCTGCAGTATCACGATCAATTCGATGTATCGGGCTGAGTGTTTGGATGCCTGTTTTTTTCTTGAGTCGATTTAATAGAGTTTGATGCAAGTAGAGTCCGCTTGGCGTTACCGGCAAGAAATGGGGTTTATCTGCAACCAGAATATGTTCATCTTGATAGAGGATCTGCTCTTCAAATGGAATCTCTGGTTCGCGAGCTAGTCGCCTGAAGTACAGCAAGTGAGTATTAGGTATATAGACGTCACTTGCATTAAGGGCATGGCCTTCTTGGTCGAGCACAAGCCCTTCATGAAAGCGATCGATCCACTCTACTTCGCTAATGTGCGGAAACTGGGCAATAAAAAATGCCAGCAAATTCAGATGAGATTGATCTGCAGGCAAATACACCCGCGATGCTGAGACTCCTTCTGAATTAACTTGTGTGCTCATAGCGCCCCATAGATAGGAGCCCTATTTTATGCTTTTCCCTGAGTGTTATTGGCGTCGCTTTATTTGGCCTGACCAAATACTGGGTCGCGCTTTTCTAGGAAGGCGGTAATACCCTCTCGGTAATCACTTCCCATATACACATTCTTACGCAAGGATTGTAGGTGCTCAAATACGGCGGGGTTCATGACTGCAGCATCAGAGAGCATTTGCGCTTGGGCTTTGAGCACAGAGTTAGCCTGGGGTGAACGCGAAGCAATAGTTCGAGCCATTTGGTAAGTTTTTAGCTCTAATTCACCAGAGACGTAGAGATGATTCAGGATGCCAATCTGTAAGGCCCGATCAGCGCCAATAGGATCAGCAGTCAGGAACATCTCTTTGACGACATTCAAGGGCATTCGTGACATGAAATGCAAAATTCCGCTCGCGGTATAGGGGAGCCCTAACTTGGCCGGTGTAATTGCAAAGGTGGAGTCATGATCGCCAATAGCAATATCGCAACTCATGATCAAATCAGTTGAAGCACCCCATACCGAACCATCTACCATGGCTATCACCGGCGCTCTAAAGGCTCTGATGGATTGCAGCAAAACCATGACAGGGTCATCAGCGGGTAAGGGATCCCGCTCTGATCTAGGCAATTCCATCACATCATGGCCTGCAGACCACACCTTATTCTTTTGGTCCGATCTCAAAACCAAGACCCGCACATCTTGCTTGCCAAACTCCTCCAAAGCATGATGCATCTCTTCTATCAAGC
The DNA here is from genome assembly GCF_018882015.1 of Polynucleobacter sp. JS-Fieb-80-E5. NCBI lineage: Bacteria > Pseudomonadati > Pseudomonadota > Betaproteobacteria > Burkholderiales > Burkholderiaceae > Polynucleobacter > Polynucleobacter sp. JS-Fieb-80-E5. The sequence continues at coordinate 172,880 of NZ_JACVPH010000001.1, forward strand.
ACTCACTTAATGCATTACGCTTTTCGTAGTGATTAAACCGAATTGTGGCGATTAAATCAGCCTGCTCTGTTTTGATGTATTGATAGTTCAAGATGCTGTCTCTGAGTTGATATTTACGTCTTGTTAAGCTGCAATCAAAATATCGCCTAACTCCATCTTTTCCCACCAGATAAAGGGTAAAAGATAGACTGGCTCGCCAGCATCCTGAAGAATTTCCAGTGCCCCATCATTGGTCTTGTTAGCCTCATACTTTCCAGGGTTTAGAGGTCTACAGCCATTATCGGTACCATCATTACGACGCATTCTGGCGATGATATTTCGAGTGATATAGACGACCATATTTCCTCCTGGCTATTGACCAACTAAATATAGGCTGGCTCATAACTCCAACTTATCCCTCCTGAAATGGGGATAAGTTACTAAATGCCCTGTTTTTGACATGTTCTGCCCAAATCTGGGCACGCCTCACCTTTACGCACCCATCTTGTGCGCCGCAATAATGCACCCTTGTGGTGAACTTATAGACTTTGAGTCATGTCTATACACGCCGCCCTACACCACGTCACCGAATATATATATGACCGCCCAGTCAAACTGGGGCCGCAGGTAATTCGTCTGCGACCGGCACCTCACTGCCGCAGTCACATTCTTTCTTACTCTCTCAAGATTGAGCCTGAGGGTCATTTCATTAACTGGCAACAAGACCCGTTTTCAAACTATCAAGCGCGTTTGGTTTTTCCTGAACCAACGACACGCTTTAAAGTAACGGTCGATCTTGTTACGGAGATGGCCGTATACAACCCATTTGATTTCTTTTTAGAGCCAGATGCTGAAGACTACCCCTTTACCTACGGCCAAGATCTGAAGAAAGAGTTGCGCCCTTACCTAGGTAAAAAGCGAAATGACGGCATCAACAAATACTTTAAAACGGTTGATCGCAGCAAGATGCGCACTATCGATTTTTTGGTTGCGCTCAATCAAAAAGTTCACAAGGATATTAGCTACACCATTCGAATGGAGCCTGGAGTACAGACCCCAGATGAGACTTTAAAACTTCGCAGTGGTTCTTGTCGTGATTCTGCTTGGTTAATGGTGAATCTCTTGCGTCTTTGCGGACTCGCGTCGCGCTTTGTTTCAGGCTATCTCATACAGCTCAAGCCAGATGTCAAGGCACTTGATGGACCAAGCGGAACAGAGGTAGATTTCACCGACTTGCACGCCTGGTGTGAGGTGTATTTGCCAGGTGCAGGATGGATTGGTTTGGACCCGACTTCCGGCCTATTTGCTGGCGAAGGCCATATTCCTGTTGCCTGCACCCCTGAACCTTCAGGTGCAGCCCCGATTGAAGGTGGTGTTGACGAATGTGAAGTGCAATTTGCTCACTCCATGGAGGTTACTCGCATTTATGAAGCGCCCCGAGTAACCAAACCGTACACCGAAGAACAGTGGCAAGCGATTGTCGATCTGGGTCATCAAGTTGATAAGCAATTGGTTGCGGGCGACGTTCGCTTGACCATGGGTGGTGAGCCTACTTTTGTATCCGTTAATGGACGTGATGAACGTGAATGGAATGTAGATGCATTAGGGCCAACGAAGCGAGGTTACGCAACCGATTTAGTAGAAAAACTTCGCAAAGAATATGGCGATGGTGGCTTCCTTCATTTTGGTCAAGGCAAATGGTATCCAGGAGAACAACTCCCTCGTTGGGCTTTGTCAATCTACTGGAGGGCTGATGGACAGCCTATTTGGAAAAATCCCAAACTCTTCGCCGATGAACGTCACCCTACGAACTACACCAGTAAAGATGCTGAAAAATTTGTCTACACACTTTCCAAAAAATTAGGTTTAGCGGATAAATTTATCGAACCCGCTTATGAGGATGTTTTCTATTACCTCTGGCGGGAATCCAAGTTACCTGTCAACGTTGACCCCTTCAAATCAAACCTAGACGATGAGATGGAGCGCACTCGCTTAAAGCGGGTCTTCACGCAGAAATTAGATTCCGTGGTGGGCTACGTCCTCCCTATCGAAGCGAATGAAGGAAAGAACTATCTAGACACCGCTTGGAAAACGGGTCCCTGGGAATATCGTGATGATCGTCTCTATCTGCTACCAGGTGACTCCCCCATGGGCTATCGACTCCCCCTGGAGTCCCTACCCTGGGTTAGTAAAGCCGACTACCCTTATCTCATTGAGCAAGATCCATTTGCTCCCAGGCCGCCTTTAAATAGTCAAGCGTCAATTGTTCACCAACAACAACCCGCTCGTAAAGAATTTCCAGCGTCTGGCAAAACGATTTGGAGTCAGTCGCAAGAAGTAAGACATCCAAAACGTCAAGAATCAGCTGCATGGGTTACCAGAACAGCGATGTGCGTAGAAGCACGTGATCCAATGCGCTCCAATGGACCTAAGGCTGAGAATGAGCATGGCGGTAAGTCAGGCGTGCTATATGTCTTCATGCCCCCACTCGCTCGTCTTGAAGACTATCTCAATTTACTGGAGGCGGTAGAAGCAACTGCTGAAGAACTTCAGTTTCAAATTGTGCTGGAGGGATATACCCCACCACGCGACCCACGCTTGAAGTTATTACAGGTGACACCAGATCCAGGCGTTATTGAAGTCAATATTCATCCAGCCCATAACTGGGGCGAATTGGTTGAGCATACGGAATTCTTATATCAAGCTGCTTTTGAATCTCGCCTTTCTGCTGAGAAATTTATGGCGGATGGCCGTCATACCGGTACAGGTGGTGGCAATCACTTTGTGATGGGTGGTGCAACGCCGATTGATAGTCCGTTCTTACGCAAACCTGAGCTCTTGGCCAGCCTGATTTTGTATTGGCACAACCACCCGAGCTTGAGCTATCTCTTTAGCGGCATGTTTATTGGACCAACCAGTCAAGCACCTCGCGTGGATGAAGCACGCAATGACCAAATCTACGAATTAGAAATCGCGCTGAAAGAAATTCGTGAGAATCGCAAGAAGTTTGGCCAAAGCATGCCGCCATGGCTGGTCGATAGAACCCTACGCAATATCCTGATTGATGTCACTGGCAACACCCATCGCAGTGAGTTCTGTATTGATAAGATGTATTCACCAGATAGTCAAACGGGTCGCTTAGGCTTACTAGAATTACGTGCTTTTGAAATGCCTCCACATGCGCATATGAGCATTGTTCAGCAATTACTCATTCGCGCCTTGATAGCTCGCTTCTGGGATAAGCCTTATGAGGCACCAATGACGCGCTGGGGAACTGAACTCCATGACCGCTGCCTCTTGCCAACATTTATCAAAATGGACTTTGATGATGTCATTCAAGAGATGCAAAAGCACGGCTACGACTTTAAGCCGGAGTGGTTTGCACCTCACCTTGAGTTCCGCTTCCCGCTCATTGGACAATTGCAAACTATGGGTACAGAAATTACCTTACGCAATGCACTTGAACCATGGCACGTTATGGGCGAGGAAAATGCTGCAGGCGGTACTGCACGCTATGTTGACTCCTCATTAGAGAGAATTGAATTACGTGTTACCGGCTTAAATCAAAGCCGCTACACCATTACCTGTAATGGCGAGCCTTTGCCGCTACAACCAACAGGAGTTGCGGGAGAGTATGTAGCAGGCGTTCGTTATAAGGCTTGGAATCCTCCATCTAGCCTGCACCCTAGTATTGGCATTCATGTTCCATTGATTTTTGATGTGATCGATACCTGGAATAAACGCTCCGTGGGGGGCTGCCAGTATCACGTTGCCCATCCTGGCGGCCGAAACTACGATAACTTCCCTATCAATGCCTATGAGGCAGAGAGTCGCCGTCTTTCTCGCTTCTTTAGGATGGGCCATACCCCAGGAACTATTGAAGGGGTTCAGGCGAATATTGACCTCCCGGCTAGCAAGGAATTTCCATTTACGCTGGATATGCGGCGGTGAGACAATAGTTTGTGGACAACCCTCAGGCTTATACTTTGAAAGACTCCAGCAACCCTTCGCTGGTGGAGGACATCAACCGTCTATCACCCACACCTAAAAAGGGACACTTTGATGAGTTGCGAGGGGAATCAGAGTCGCTACTGCCCCAATGGCAAACTTTTTTTGAATCTCTTGGCCCCTCTGGGTTAAGCGATCTTGATCAACGTACTCAAGAACTCAACAGGCAGATTCGGGATAACGGCATTACGTATAACGTCTATGCCGACGAGTTTGGTCCGCAGCGCCCTTGGTCAGTAGATTTATTCCCGCTCCTCATTAGCCCCGATTCTTGGCAAAAAATTCAGTCTGGAGTTTTGCAGCGAGCGCGTTTACTCGAAGCCATTATGGCGGATGTGTATGGGCAGCAAAATTTGTTGAAGGAAGGATGGATTCCTCCAGCATTAATTCATGGACATCCTGGTTACTTGCGCTCCATGCATGGTGTCGAGCTGAAGAATAGAAAATATCTTCACATCATGGCTTTTGATTTAGCCAGAGCACCCGATGGATCATGGTCAGTACTGTCGCAACGCACCCAAGCACCTTCTGGTCTGGGGTATCTTTTGGAAAATCGCAATCTGATTGCAAGGCAATTTCCCAAAGCATATGAGCTCATGCAGATTGCCCCACTAGCAAATGCCTATAGAGACTTAATCGATGCATTGAAGCTTGAAAGTCCGGCAGGTGCTAATGCCCATATTGCCCTCCTTACCCCGGGACCTTATAACGAGACCTACTTTGAGCACGCCTATCTCGCTCGTTATCTTGGCCTAACTTTGGTTGAGGGTGGTGACTTAACCGTACGCGACCAACATTTGTTTTTGAAAACGGTACGCGGTTTAGAGCCTGTACATATTTTGCTCAAGCGTTTGGATGATGAGTTTTTAGATCCATTAGAACTGCGCTCTGATTCGACTCTAGGCGTCCCCGGTCTATTGCAAGCGATACGCGCTGGTAATGTTGTACTGGCAAATGCTCCTGGCTCAGCTTTCCTAGAATCCCCCGCTCTACTGGGATTCTTGCCGTCGATTAGCGAGAGACTTTTAAATGAAAAAGTGCAGCTTCCAGCAATGGATACCTGGTGGTGTGGTGAACGCGCTGCACTTGAGGCTGCCATTCCGAATTTAGGGCATAGCGCCATTAAGCCGACGTTTCCGAATGGCACAGGTCATCAAAGTTACGAATCCGCTTTAGGCTGCGATCTAAATCAGGCTCAGTTAGATGAATGGGTGGGCCGCATTACTAGGCAACCCGATGAGCACACTGTACAAACCTACATTCCATTGGCACAAATGCCAACCTGGTTAAATGCCTTTAACCTCAATGATGCGTCTTTGATTGAGCCCCACTCATATATGTTACGAGTCTTTGCCCTGAGTGATGGTTCTAATAGCTGGCAAGTATTACCAGGTGGACTTGCCCGTATCGCCAGCACTGATTCAGGTATTGCTTCTATGCAACGGGGCGGTAGTAGTGCAGATGTATGGGTTCAAAGCCCACAGCCCTCCCAAGAGCAAGAACAACAACCACAGCACCCGATTCAAACCACTGAAAAAGTAATGCGTAAGCGCTTGGTTACCAGCCGCGCTGCCGAGAATCTCTATTGGTTTGGGCGCTATACCGAGCGCAGTGAAAATATTCTGCGCTTAGCCAAGCTTTATCTTGAAAATATTAATAGCGAATACACCCCTTCCCGTTCATTGTGGTCTTGGCTAGAAAACCTATGTCACTACTACGGACTTGTGCCTGAAGGGGTACCAAGTAACTTTGATCAGAGTGATATGCGTCACCGAATTTTTGAGCGCACTTTAATTAACTCTCTCAATGCCAGCGACAGCGTCACCAGCGTGGGCTATAACCTGAATGCCATGAAGCGCACGGCCTCTAATGTTAGAGAGCGTCTGTCGCCCGAACAATGGAGCACTATCAATCATTGCATTGAGCAATTTCAAGCTGATTGCCATAAAGCCAATACCTTTAATGATTTTTCTGCCTCGCTCGCTATCGACGCTTTAAATGGTGCGAGTAGCTGCTTAGCGGCGATCACCGGCGCTCAAACTGACCGTATGACACGTGATGATGGCTGGCAACTACTTTCCATTGGAAGACATATTGAGAGGCTGGCCTTTCTGACAAACGCATTAGATTCAGCCATCGTTTCTGGCTTACTTAATAATCCAAATGCAGACAGCTCAGGTTATACCGCTCTACTCAATTTATTTGACAGCACGATCACCTTTCATGCACAGCACCAACAAAGTCGCGAGATAGCCCCTTTAATCAGCTTGCTGGTAATGGATGATGAAAATCCACGTTCCCTGGCATGGGTTAGCAAAGCGCTCCGCGCCAGACTCTCCAAACTTGCGGGCACCGAGCGAAATAACCCGGATGAGCTAACCCGTAGTGTCATTAATTTACTAGATTACGACCTATACACCTTATCGACTGCCGATGGGTTTGGTAATCTCTCCAACCTAAGAAATTGTTTGAGCAATTGCTCGCAATCCGCTTGGAATGTTTCAGATGCAATTAGCGCACGCTATTTCAATCTGATTCACTCTAATGAATACAGTATCCAAATGTAATGCGCCAATTATGTTGCTAGAAATTACCCACGATACGCGCTACGCTTATGATCCTGATGTTGAGATTGCCCAGCATTTTGCTCACCTCAAACCAGCAGATCTAGAAACACAACGGGTATTAAAGTCAGAAGTTCAGGTGAGCCCGAGGCCTTCTTGGAGCGAAGAAAATCGAGATAGCCATGGAAATGTGTGCACCTTCTTTTCTTTGCAGAATAGGCACAGCGAATTACTCATCACAGCCAAATCACTGATCGAGACTAAAGCTACCGAATATGGCCCTAAGCCCCAGGAAACCGCACCCTGGGAGCTGGTACGCGAATACTTCCGGTATCACTCCAATACTCAATGGGATGCTGCCTCAGAATTTCTATTTACATCTCCATTCATTACTTTGAGACCAGAGTTCGCAGAATTTGCGAGGGCTAATTTCACGGCTGGTAGGCCTATATTAGATGCGGCAATTGATTTGATGAAACGCATCTATAGTGAATTTCATTACGTTAGTAAAAGTACCGATATCAACACCCCTGCACTAGAGGCGCTAAATAAGCGTGAAGGTGTTTGCCAGGACTTTGCACATATTTTGATTGCGTCGCTCCGCAGTATCGGCATTCCAGCAAAATATATGAGCGGCTATATTCTGACGAACCCTGCGCCTGGTCAAGCAAGACTGATTGGCGGCGATGCTTCGCATGCTTGGGTCTCAGTTTATGTTCCCAGCATGGATGAAAACGGTATTTTAGGTAAGGGCATTTGGTGTGATCTAGACCCAACTAATAATCGCTGGGGCTACGGAACTCCTGGTGAAGATTATGTTCACTTGGCCCAGGGAAGAGATTACTCCGATGTCTCCCCTATCCGTGGCGTCATTCATGGCGGAGCAGACCATACGCTTGATGTAGCTGTAACGGTAATGCCTATCATTCCCTAAGGATCGATAAAACCATTAGGCTTCTGTACTTATACAAAAAAATAAGCTGCTATTTTTTTAACTTAGCTAATGCCATAGCCATGGCGTTATTAATAGGTGCAGCCGACCTTCTATCTTCCTGTGGTTTTCTGTTTTCTGTTGACCTAGGGCGATTGGTGGCTCTTTGCTCAGTTTTGGCTCCTGCCTTAGCACTCTCCTTTGGGGCTTCATCACTCAAGCGCATCGTTAATGCAATACGCTTACGCTTTTCGTCCACCTCTAGCACTTTGACTTTCACAACCTGCCCCGCTTTAACAACACTATGCGGATCTTTTACGAAGGTATTAGATAAAGCAGAGATATGCACCAAACCATCTTGATGTACACCAATATCCACAAAGGCACCAAAGGCGGCAACGTTAGTCACTACGCCTTCTAAAATCATATCCGTTTTGAGATCGCTAATTTTTTCGACACCATCTTTAAAAGTTGCAGTAGTAAATTCCGGACGTGGATCTCGACCAGGCTTTTCTAATTCTTTAAGAATGTCAGTCACGGTGGGTACACCAAACTGACCATCAGCATACTTTTCTGGTGAAAGTGACTTCAGCAAGCTAGCATCACCAATCACTTCTTTCACACCTTTCTTAATATCCTTCAGTATCTTTTCTACCAAAGGATAAGATTCAGGATGAACTGCAGAAGCATCTAATGGATCATCACCATTCATGATGCGCAAGAATCCAGCAGCTTGCTCATACGTTTTATCGCCGAGTCGCGGAACACTCTTTAGATCAACTCTTGATTTAAATGCACCCTTGCTATCGCGATAGGCCACTATTCCCTCAGCCACTGTTGAGCTTAAACCGGAAACCCTTGCTAGCAATGGGGCTGAAGCAGTGTTCACATCAACACCGACAGCATTCACGCAATCCTCAACTACTGCGACTAATGATTTAGCCAACTGAGTTTGCATGACGTCGTGCTGGTACTGACCTACGCCAATTGATTTAGGATCAATCTTCACTAACTCAGCCAAGGGATCTTGCAGTCGACGTGCAATCGATACCGCACCACGGAGCGATACATCCATACCTGGTAATTCTTTTGAGGCGTATTCAGATGCAGAGTAAACAGAGGCACCCGCTTCAGAAACAACAATCTTGGTGAGTTTGAGTTCTGGCTTAGCCTTAATCAGTTCTTGGGCTAATTTATCAGTCTCGCGAGATGCAGTACCGTTACCAATCGAGATTAAGGTGGCATTGTGCTTCTCAGCTAATTTAGCCAAGACATCCAATGAACCAGCCCAATCATTTTTTGGTTGATGCGGGTAAATTACTTCGGTGTCCACTACTTTTCCAGTAGCATCCACTACGGCCACTTTCACACCAGTGCGCATGCCGGGGTCAAGGCCGATAGTGACTCTTGGGCCAGCAGGCGCTGCCAGCAAGAGGGCTTTAAGGTTGCGAGCAAATACATTAATCGCTTCAGTTTCTGAGCGCTCACGTAGTGCTGTCATTAGCTCTGACTCTAAATGCAGTGAGCACTTAATGCGCCAAGTCCAGCGAACCGTATCGGCTAACCAAGCATCGGCGGGTCGCCCCTCGTTTTTGATCTTGAAATGATTGGCGATCCGGTTTTCACAAGGATTGTGAGGAGAATCCCATTTTGGCTTTTCTTCTTCAGAATCTAGGCGCAGGTTGACCATTAACATCTGTTCCCGACGACCTCTAAATAAAGCTAGGGCACGATGCGATGGAATGGCTTTAATCGGCTCAGAGTAATCAAAGTAATCAGCGAACTTCTCTCCCTCTTGCTCTTTACCAGAAATCACTTTGGCTTCGACTACACCATGATCTTGCAAGTACTCTCTAAGAGATTGCACCAATGCTGCATCTTCTGCAAAGCGCTCCATCAAAATTTGACGTGCGCCTTCAAGCGCAGTCTTGGTATCCGCAACGCCAGGATTATCTGTTCCATCGACCTGAAACGCATCCTTCAGATACTTTGCAGCCTCTGTTTCAGGATCGAGCTTGGGGTTATTGAGCAGATCATTTGCCAAGGGCTCTAAGCCAGCCTCTAAAGCAATTTGCGCCTTAGTCCTTCTCTTAGGTTTATACGGCAGGTAAAGATCCTCTAAGCGAGTCTTATCCTCTGCCAACATAATGGCTTTCAGCAACTCTGGCGTCATCTTGCCCTGCTCCTCAATGGAAGCAACGATTGTTTTGCGGCGATCCTCTAGTTCACGAAGATAGCTAAGACGTTCTTCCAATAAACGTAACTGCGTATCATCCAAGCCACCGGTAGCTTCTTTACGATAACGAGCGATAAATGGTACGGTAGCGCCCTCATCCATCAGAGCTATAGCAGCAGCTACTTGAGCCGGTTTAGCAGCAAGTTCTTGGGCAAGGCGTTGTTCAATTGATGGCAGCATGTATATCTAGTTTTATTTATTTAACTTATAAATGATTAATTTATAGTTTTGATTTCAATGAAGAACAAAAGCCACCCGGAGGTGACTTTTGTTGTGAAGCTGGAAAAGAGCTTACTCGCGGGATGCTTTCTTACGATCATGCTCTTTCAAGTGGCGCTTACGGATACGAACGCTTTTCGGCGTTACTTCAACCAACTCATCATCACTAATGAATTCAACCGCATATTCCAAGGTCAAATCAATTGGTGTTACCAAGCGAACTGCTTCGTCAGTTCCAGAAGAGCGAACGTTGGTTAATTGCTTACCCTTAATTGGGTTAACAACCAAGTCATTGTCTCGACTATGGATACCAATAACCATTCCCTCGTATACAGGATCACCATGACTAACAAACATACGACCACGATCTTGTAACTTCCAAATAGCGTAGGCAACTGCTTCACCATCATCTTGACTGATCAATACGCCATTATGGCGTTCACCCAAGATGCCATCTTTCGCTGGAGCATAAGAATCAAATGTGTGACTCATCAAACCATTGCCGCGAGTCATGGTCATGAAGTCACCTTGGAAGCCGATCAGACCACGTGCAGGAATGCGGTACTCAAGACGGGTGCGGCCTTTGCCATCACTCACCATATCTTGCAACTCACCCTTACGCTTACCCAAATCTTCCATCACAGAACCTTGAGTGGCATCTTCAACGTCCACCGTTAAGTTCTCATACGGCTCCATTTTGACGCCATTCTCTTCATGAAAGACAACGCGTGGACGGGAAACTGCCATTTCATAGCCTTCACGACGCATGGTCTCTACCAAGATAGTGAGATGCAACTCGCCGCGACCTGATACTTCAAATACGGTGTCATCATCAGTCTCTTTTACACGCAGAGCCATATTAGCCTTTAATTCGCGGTCTAAACGCTCACGAATTTGACGGCTAGTTACAAACTTACCTTCACGACCAGCTAATGGACTAGTGTTCACCATAAAGTTCATGGTCAAGGTCGGCTCATCAATCTTGAGCATTGGCAATGGATCTGGCTTATCAACCGCACATACTGTTGTGCCAATGGCCAAATCTTCAATACCATTGATGAGGGCGATATCACCAGCAACTGCCTCGTCAACGATTTCTCGCTCGAGACCTTTAAATTTCAATACTTGGTTGATACGGCCTTTGAATGGCGTGCCATCAGGACCGTTCATGCAGACCACTTCCATGCCTGACTTCACGCGGCCGCGACTAATACGACCAACACCGATCTTGCCAACATAGCTGTTGTAGTCAATTGAAGAAATCTGGAATTGCAATGGGCCTTCTGCGTCGTCGTCACGCACAGGAACGTGCTTCAGAACAGCATCAAACAAGGGGCGCATAGTACCTTCACGCACATCTTCTGACTCTCCCGCATAACCATTCAAGCCTGATGCATAGATCACTGGGAAATCTAACTGCTCTTCAGTTGCACCAAGTTTGTCAAACAATTCAAAAGTTGCATTGATCACGTAGTCGCAACGTGCGCCTGGACGGTCAACCTTATTAATCACAACGATTGGCTTCAAACCTAATGCCAAGGCTTTCTTGGTAACGAAGCGGGTCTGCGGCATTGGACCTTCAACCGCATCAACCAAGAGCAATACACCATCAACCATCGAGAGAACGCGCTCAACTTCACCACCGAAGTCCGCGTGCCCTGGGGTATCAACGATATTAATATGTGTACCGTCATATTCCACTGCACAGTTCTTGGACAAAATAGTAATGCCACGCTCTTTTTCCAAGTCGTTTGAGTCCATGACGCGTTCGGTCATTTTTTCATTTGAACGGAATGTGCCAGATTGGCGCAAGAGTTGGTCAACCAAGGTAGTTTTTCCGTGGTCAACGTGGGCGATGATGGCGATGTTACGAAGTGCGCGTTTAGTCATGTGAAGCTTCTTGAGTTAAAGATAAGTAAAAGGGTTATAAATAAAAATTAATTAATGAGCCTGAGAAATTAAGCGCTTTGGATGCAACACACCAGAACGCCAATCAGCAGTACCAATAAAGTTATGAGGAGCAGCAGTCGCGCGATAAATGCGAACCAATGCTTCAATGGAAGGTAAGTTCAGAGGTACACGCTGCCCCATCTCAAGACGTTTAGCTTGTTGCTCATCCACGGTTAAGTGCGGCAATGTTTGCAGCAAGGCATCCACAGGCAATATGTAGTTAGCGCTATTTTGCAAGCCGCTTTGAATTGATTCAAGCGTAAACGACTGCTCAAGATTCAGATGTCCTACTTCGGTGCGACGCAAACCCACTAAATGGGCGCCACAACCTAAAGCATTTCCAATGTCTTCAGCCAATACGCGAATATAGGTTCCTTTGCTGCAGCTGACTTCTAACGTAGCTTCTGGCCAAGCAATTTCAGTCCAACGAATGGAGTGAATTGTAATATCTCGTGGAGTGCGCTCTAACTCGACACCTGCACGCGCATATTCATATAAAGGTTTGCCATCACGCTTGAGTGCGGAATACATTGGCGGCACTTGAGATATTGGCCCCGTAAATTTTGGAAGTAAAGCATCTAATGCAGCTTTGATTTCAACTACGCTTGAAAATGCAGGTAAAGGTAATTCTTCAATGGTCAGACCTTCTGCATCACCAGTATCGGTACGCGAGCCAAACTTCACTCTTGCGATGTAGGTCTTATCAGCCTCAAGCAGGTCTTGTGAATATTTAGTTGCCTCACCTAAGCAGATAGGCAATAGGCCAGTCGCCATTGGATCCAATGTACCGGTATGGCCGGCCTTGTCAGCATTAAAGGCGCGCTTGACTGCAGTAACGGCACCCTGTGAACTCATTCCAGCAGGTTTATCTAGCAGCACTACGCCGTCGATCCGTATTGACATGAATTATTTAGTCTCATCTCTATGGTCGCTGCTGCGATCACTATCAACGGCCTGATCGATCAATCGAGACATTTCTATGCCATGCTCTACTGAGCTGTCATAGTGAAAATGTAAGGTAGGAACCGTGTGAATATGCAAACGCTTAAACAAGAGTGAGTGCAAATACCCGGCTTTTTCTTGAAGCGCTTTTAAAGCATGCTCAGGCTCAGCACCCAAAACCGTAAAGAACACTTTGGCATGGGCCAGATCCGGTGTGAGCTCAATACTTTGTAAAGTAATCAAGCCTAAACTCGGACTGCGCAATTCACGCGGAATAAGTTCGGCCAGGTCTCGCTGAATTTGATCGGCGAGACGCTGGTTACGATGCGGGCTAGTTTTATGCATATTGCTTAGAGTGAACGTGCAACTTCAGTAACTTCAAATACCTCAAGCTGGTCACCTTCTTTAATGTCGTTATAGCCTTTTAATGACAGGCCGCACTCGACACCAGCTCGAACTTCTTTAGCATCATCTTTGAAGCGCTTGAGAGAGTCCAGTTCGCCAGTCCAAACAACAACGTTGTCACGCAAGAGACGAACACTAGATGTGCGCTTGATAATTCCATCAACCACCAAGCAACCCGCAATCGCACCCACCTTAGATACCAGGAAGACTTGACGAATCTCAACGAGACCAGTAATTTCTTCTTTCTTATCTGGAGTCAACATGCCGCTCAATGCCAATTTCACTTCATCCACTGCGTCATAAATAATGTTGTGATAACGAATATCCACACCATTGTTTTCAGCTAACTTACGAGCAGCGGCATCCGCACGGGAATTAAATCCAAAAATAACCGCTTTAGAAGCAACTGCCAAGTTGACGTCGGTTTCAGTAATGCCGCCAACGCCTGCGTGAACAATTTGTACCTTCACCTCTGGTGTAGAAAGCTTCATCAAAGACTGTGCCAAAGCTTCTTGAGAACCTTGTACGTCAGCCTTAATAATCAACGGTAACAACTTAGCTTCAACAGCGCCTTCTTCCATGTTTTCCATCATGGTTTCAAGCTTGAATGCCTGCTGTTTCGCTAACTTCACATCACGGAACTTGCCTTGACGGAACAATGCGATTTCGCGAGCTTTACGCTCATCAGGAACTACCTGTACTGACTCGCCAGCTGCAGGAACATCGGCTAAACCTTGAATTTCTACTGGGATAGATGGGCCGGCTTCGTTACATGGCTTGCCGTTTTCATCCAACATAGCGCGTACGCGTCCGTAAGTTGAGCCCGCCAACAACATATCTCCACGTTTGAGTGTGCCTGATTGAACCAATACAGTTGCTACAGGACCCTTACCCTTATCCAAACGCGCTTCAATGACTAAACCTTGAGCTGGCGCGTCTTTAGGTGCCTTCAATTCCAAGATTTCAGCTTGCAAGAGTACGTTCTCTAGCAAGGCATCAATGCCCTCACCAGTTTTTGCGGATACGGGAATAAATGGCACATCGCCACCATATTCCTCAGGAACCACTTGCTCTGCAACCAACTCAGTTTTGACGCGCTCAGAATTGGCTTCTGGCTTATCAATCTTGTTAATTGCCACAACAATTGGAACGCCACCTGCAAGCGCATGGTGAATCGCTTCTTTTGTTTGCGGCATTACGCCGTCATCTGCCGCAACAACCAAGATCACAATGTCCGTTGCCTTAGCACCGCGAGCACGCATTGCCGTAAAGGCTTCGTGACCCGGAGTATCTAAGAAGGTAATCATGCCGCGTGGAGTTTCCACATGGTATGCACCAATGTGCTGAGTAATGCCGCCAGCCTCGCCGGTAGCTACTTTAGCTGCACGAATCTTATCGAGCAAAGAAGTTTTACCGTGGTCAACGTGGCCCATTACTGTAACGACCGGAGGACGTGGCAATAACTCTGCATCATGACCAGCAGTACCAAGGTCCAAATCTGGATCATCTAATTTTGCAGCATGAGCTGTATGGCCCATTTCTTCTACGAGAATCATTGCGGTATCTTGATCAAGCACTTGATTGATGGTGACCATCTGGCCCATACCCATCAGCAACTTAATCACTTCAGCACTCTTCACTGCCATTGCATGAGCTAACTCAGCAACAGTTATAGTTTCTGGTACGTGAACATCACGCACTATAGCTTCTGTAGGCACTTGGAAGTTGGTATCTACGTTCGCTTCAGCAATTTGACGCTGCTTCTTACGTCCACCGCCTGAGCGCCAACCGCCAACACCACCAGAAGAATCTCCGCGTGTCTTTAGGCCACCAGGTTTCTTAGCGCCTTCTTCTTGCCAAGTGGATGATGTCTCAGAAGATTTAATAGTCTTGCCACCAACTTTGGCAACAGCCTTCTTCTTATCGTCAGCACCTTCAACTTTTGCAGGTTTGTGCAAAGTACCTTTTTTCGCCTCTTCAGAAGCAATTTCACTTGGTGCTTTGAGAACACGCGCAGGAGTGCTCATCATGTCGCGAATCGCTAAAGCTTCAGCTTCAGCCGCAGCACGACGAACACGAATATCTGCTAACTCTTTTTCTTTACTAGCTGCTAAATCTTTAGCTGCTTTATCTGCTGCTGCCTTTTTCTCTGCAGCAGCTGCGGCTGCAGCAGGCGCTGCATCTGCAGGCACTTCTTCTTTAGCAATTACCGGGGCTGCAACTTCTTTTTGACGCGCTTCTTCAGCGGCCTTCATTTCTGCTTCTTGACGAGCCAATAACTCAGCCTGGCGTGTTGCTTCAGCTGCGCGTTTCTCTAATTCCTCTTCAGAAATTATGGGTTTAGATGGTGCCACTTGAGCAACTGGTTTAACTACTGGAGCCGGAGCCTCTTCAGGCGCCTTATCACCGGCCTTTACAAGTACACGCTTTTTACGAACTTCAACCTGTACGGTGCGAGTACGTCCAGCAGAATCCGCTTGACGAATTTCTGAGCTCTCACGTTTGATTAAAGTAATCTTTTTGCGAGCGCCCGCATCAGCACTGCCATGAGCTTTTTGTAAATGCTCAAGCAGGACAGTTTTGTCCTTTTCGGTAATGCTATCGTCCTCAGAACCTTTTTCGATACCGGCCGCCTTCAACTGCTCCAAGAGGTCTGGCGCGGTACGTTTTAATTCTTTAGCGAGTACTTTTACTGTTGTTGCCATGCACTACTTCCTCTCATGAAGTAAACCAATGTTCGCGCGCTTTCATGATGAGCGTTTTCGCAGTTTCTTCGTCAATTTGTGTCGCCTCAACTAGCTCATCAACAGCTAATTCAGCAAGGTCGTCACGGGTATGTACTTGATTGTCAGCAAGTTTAGCAATCAGCTCTGTAGTCATTCCTTCTAGGGAACGCAAGTCTTGTGACACTTCGCCGATACGCTCTTCTTTTGCCAACTCCATAGTTAACAAAGAATCACGAGCGCGGGTACGCAACTCATTCACAGTATCTTCATCAAATGAATCAATCTCTAACATTTCAGAGAGTGGTACGTAGGCCACTTCTTCTAATGTGTTGAAACCTTCTTCAATCAAAATATCAGCCACTTCTTGGTCTACGTCTAACTTGTCCATAAACAATTGACGTACAGAAGAAGCTTCTTTTTCTGTTTTCTCAGCAGACTCTTCAGGAGTCATGATGTTGATCTGCCAACCAGTCAAATCACTCGCCAAACGAACGTTCTGTCCACTACGGCCAATCGCGATTGCTAAATTTTCTTCATCAACCACCACATCCATTGCATGACGCTCTTCATCAACCACGATTGATGAAACCTGAGCTGGAGCCAAAGCACCAATCACAAATTGGGCTGGATCTTCAGACCACAATACGATATCTACTGCTTCACCAGCAACTTCATTGCGAACCGCGGTAACACGGGTGCCACGTACGCCAACGCAAGTGCCAATTGGATCGATGCGCTTGTCATAAGTAATGACTGCAATTTTTGCGCGGATACCAGGATCACGGGCAGCGCCTTTAATCTCCAATAAACCCTGCTCCATCTCAGGAACTTCATTCTCAAATAACTTAATCAAGAAATCTGGGCAAGTACGAGAAAGCTCAATCTGAGGGCCACGTGCTTCACGATCCACCTTAAGGATGTATGCGCGAACACGATCGCCAGAACGTAAGTTCTCTTTCGGAATCATTTGATCGCGGCGGAGCAATGCTTCAACACGACCAGACTCAATAATCAGGCCATTCTTGTCTGCCCGTTTGACGGTACCGGTCATGACTTTTTCGCCACGCTCAAGGTAGTCGTTCAAAATCTGTTCGCGTTCAGCGTCACGAATGCGTTGCAAGATCACTTGCTTAGCAGCTTGTGCACCGATACGACCAAACGCTAAAGATTCGATTTGCTCTTCGATGTAGTCACCAACTTCCATGTCGGCGAGTTGCTCTTGGGCTTCAAATTGCAGAATCTCTTTGTCCGGCTCTTGCAAACCAGCTTCATTGGGCACAACCAACCAGCGACGGAAGGTTTCGTATTCACCAGTTTCACGATCAATCGCAACGCGGATATCCACATCTTCTGTAGCGTAACGCTTCTTAGTCGCAGAGGCCAAAGCCATCTCCAACGCTTCGAATACGATAGCTTGATCAACGTTCTTTTCACGCGCTAACGCGTCTGCCAACATGAGAACTTCTCGGCTCATGACTTTCTTCCTTTGAAATCAATAACAGGGACCAACCGAGTCTTATCGACCTCGGCTAAAGAGAACTCCAATTGAGAGGGCTGACCATCAGCACCCTCAAATACCAAACCAAACTTTGCATCTGGTGAATTCAATTCACCACTCAGCAAACCTTGCAACTCACCACGAAAATTCTTGCGACCGCCAACTGCCACGCGCAATTTCAAATCCACTTGCATTCCAGCAAAGCGCTCATAATCAGCGGCACTTTTCACTGGACGATCCAATCCTGGAGATGAAATCTCTAAACGCTCATATGGAATGTTTTCAACTGGCAAGGTGTAACTCAACTGATGACTCACCTTCTCGCAATCCAAAACAGATATCAAGCGTTCGTAATCTGGGTTTTCAATCGTGACGCGCAGCAATCCTCCGGCTTCACGCTCTATCTCCACTAGCGTGTAACCCAAGTTTTCCAGCTCTGCAGAAATAACCTGCTGATCCTTCACGACACCCCTTCATACCAAAATGGCAAAAAAAAATGGGCTTCAAAGCCCATATTCTCGAAATTCAGAACAGGCCGACTTACGTTGATCGCAACATCAGTCGGTAACTACTAAAAACAGCAGAATCCTGCTGTAAGACCAAAATTATAGCCTATTTGGCAGAAAACTGATACAAATCAGAAGCTTTCGCCCGGATTACGGGGTTTTCTAGGCCCTTTATTGAAGGGTTTGCGCCCTTTTGGTGCGCTACGTTTAGGCCCATTTCCAGGACTCTGGGGGTTGCCCGTCACAAAAGCAGACTGCCCGTGGTGAACTTTGCCGCCTTTACTGCGGTTTTGGCCCTGACCACCTTGACCACCCTGTCCGCCTTGCCCACTGCGACCGCCTTGGCCACCCTGCCCAGGTCTGCCGCCTTGAGTGCGACCCCGGAAAGGTCCACGCCCTTCGCCAGAACCACTGCCGCCACCAGGTTTTCCACCTCTACCCTGATGCGTTAGGCCGTTATGGCCACTAGCAAGGGTTAGAGCATCACGGGATCCCCAGTAGGAAACGGAGGTTTGCATTGGATCCGGCTGGAAATCTTCTCCAACTGGACGACGATCACGGTTATTCGAATTAGCGTTAGGGTTGCGACCCTTATCTTGAGGTTGTGGCATTTTTAAACCAGCAGACTTCATCAAGTTATAGATGCCGCCGGCCTCAATCTCTTCCCATTTACCACGTCTGAGGCGTGGAGGTAATAAGAAAATGCCGTAACGAGTTCTAATCAAGCGAGAGACCGTATGACCAACTGCTTCGAACATGCGACGCACTTCGCGATTACGACCCTCACTTAATGCAACGTGATACCAACGGTTAGCACCTTCGCCGCCGCCCATCGCTAGGCGCAAGAATTTTGCTTGGCCATCATCGAGCGTAATGCCACTCTTTAAGAGCGAAGTATTTTCTTGACTCAAGTCACCTAAGATACGCACGGCGTATTCACGCTCGACACCGTAACGGGGATGCATTAAGCGATTTGCTAACTCACCAGAAGTGGTGAACAACAAAAGACCTTCGGTATTAAAGTCCAATCGACCTACCGCGATCCAGCGTCCTTGACGCGGTTTAGGTAAACGATCAAATACGGTTGGACGACCCTCTGGGTCTGACTGGCTAACGATCTCACCTGCCGGCTTGTGATACATGATCACGCGCGGCGGCTTAGTCTGAATCTTGCGATGAACAGGTTTGCCATTGATACGCACTTGATCTGTTGGTCCAATACGCTGACCAATATGCGCTGGTAATCCGTTAACTGATACGCGCCCTTGAATAATCAAGTCTTCCATATCGCGACGGGATCCCATGCCAACATCAGCTAATACCTTGTGCAACTTAACGGTATCTTCATCATCAGCATCATCATCTAAACCATCGAGGTCAGACCAAACTTCATCACGCAAACTGAGTGGGAGATCGTCAACGTTGGCAAACTGCAGACTACTCATTTCCTCATCGGTTGGCACATCTGAATCTTCATCTTCGCGTGAGCGTTGTGCACGTTGCGCGCGACGCTCTGCACCAGTTTGATGAGATACCTCGTTCTCATTCACGCCATCGGGATTTTTTAATTCCTCAACTTCTGGAGCATCTAAAGCCGCGTCAAACTCACCAGAGACAACTGAAGCAAACAAAGCCTCACTCTCAGCTGGATTGGGGGCTAATTTAGAAGATTGGTTATTGCCTTGATTGTTACCACCTTCGCGCGGACCATTGGCATCACCACCTTCACGGCGTGGTCGATCTTTATTGAATGGGCGCTTCTTATTAAACGGGTGTTTACTGCCTCCGGCACCTTGGCGGCGCGGGCGACGTTCACCACGCTCTCCACCTTCAGACTTTTGGCCATCGGAGTTCGATGGTGCAGCATCTGCATTAGAAGGGGTTGCCGATGGATTTACTACCGGGGATGAATCGTTTTCGTTAGAGCTTGTCATTAATTATTATTTTGTTTCGTCTGGGTTGTCTTCAGACTCAGGGGTAACTTCTTTAGCCTCTTCTTCAGAAACCTCAATACTGGTTTCTTCTAAAGTTGCTTCGGTTGTCTCTTCGTCAATCTCGCTCACCTCTTGAGCATCCGCATCAATCACTACTGTCTCCACAGTGGCAGATGGGTCAAACTCCATAACTGCTTGGCCTAATTGCGCTGCAGCAGCCATTGGCGCCGCATCCTCCAAAATCGGCAAGCTTTGCAAATTGGTCAGACTGAGATCATCTAAAAATTGTTTGGTGGTGGCATACAAGCCTGGGCGACCAATAGTTTCTTTATGACCAATTACCTCAACCCAACCACGATCTTCTAATTGCTTCATTACGTTACTACTCACAGCAACACCACGAATTTCCTCGATCTCACCACGGGTTACAGGTTGGCGGTAAGCGATGATAGCTAAAGTTTCCATAACAGCACGTGAATACTTCGGCGGCTTTTCTGGAGTTAGGCGATCAAGGTACTCACGCATCGAAAGACGGCTTTGAAAACGCCAGCCAGTTGCGATATGCACCAATTCCATACCCTTGTCATCCCAAGCGCGTTGCAGCTCGACTAATGCTTCATCGATATCTGCCGTAGTGATGTCTTCTATAAATAAGCGAGACAAATCAGCAACGGTGAGTGGTTCCTGTGCGCACAGGAGGGCTGTTTCAATGACGCGCTTATTGTGATCGTCCATAAAATTCGGGCTACCAGGAGTGATCCTGACTAGGCTTTAAAAGGTATTTAGTAATGGGTTTTGGTGTTCTCAAGCTACTACGGACAATCCATCTCATCAATTCTTCTTGGGATATGCCCGCGCTGAAACGAAGTACTTTTCGTTCACCTTGCACCCATTATAAGGTAGGCTCAATACAATAGCCACATGCACAAGAATTCCACCAAACCCCCTTTATCCATGCCTCAGGTCATCCATTCCTTGGAGCGCCGTCGACTCCTCAGCCTCGGAATTGGCATAGGAGCCCTCCTTGGGGGTGCAGGTTTGAGCTCTTGCAGCCTTGTTGGGAGTAAAAAACCTGTGGTTGGCCTAGTTCTAGGCGCTGGAGCAGCTCGAGGTTTTGCTCACGTGGGCGTCATCAAGACATTAGAAGCCCAAGGCATCAGACCCGATATTGTTGTTGGTAGTAGCGCTGGCAGCGTGATTGCCACTCTACTAGCATCAGGTGCTACTGGGAATGATCTCAATCGCTTAGCCCTCAATCTAGATGAGGCCACGATTGCCGACTGGGGCCTCCCATTTGCTGGCCGATTTGGCGGACTCATCAAGGGTGATGCCCTGCAAAATATGGTGAATCGAGAAGTGCAAAATAAATCGATTGAACAAATGCGCATCCCCTTAGGAATTGTTGCTACTGAATTGCAATCTGGCCAAGGGGTTCTATTTAGAACAGGCAATACCGGTTTAGCCGTTCGCGCATCTTGCAGCGTACCCGGAGTATTTCAGCCGGCAGTGATCAGCGGCAAAGAATATGTCGATGGCGGTTTGGTGGCGCCAGTACCAGTCAGTTATGCAAGACAGATGGGGGCAACCTTAGTGATTGCAGTAAATATTTCTTCCGAGCCGGTTCATCAAGATGCCAGCGGAACCTTAGGTGTTTTGCAGCAAACTATTTCTATCATGCAGAGAAGCATCAATCAATACGAGCTCAAGAGTGCTGATATCGTGATTCAGCCGCAGTTAAAACAAATGGGTAGCGGTGATTTCAAATCTAGAAATGCCGCCATACTCGCTGGCGAAGTTGCTGCGCAAGAGCAAATGGGTTTGATTAAAGAGAAGCTGAAAGGCTAGCAACCGTCAGGCTGCAGAGCGCTTGATTAAAGGCTGCGTGAATTACGCTTAAGATTTTTGACTTCGTTAAGAAGCTCTTGACGCTCAGAGTCATCGAGATTGTCGCTACCATCTAAACGACGTGCCCCGTCAAAACGTTTATCCCAATAGAGGCTACCGAGATCATCCACTCGAACATTGGTGCCTTTGGAAGGTGAGTGAATGAATTTGTTATCGCCCACATAAATTCCGACGTGAGAAAAAGTGAGTCGCATCGTATTAAAAAATACAAGATCTCCTGGCTGCAATTCTTCACGGGTAATCGGCTTACCAACACGACTCATTTGCGTTGACTTGCGTGGCAATAAGAATCCCAGCTTATCTTTAAAGACATAGCCAACAAAGCTACTGCCATCTAATCCAGACTGCGGTAATTCTGTATCCCAGCGATAGCGCACGCCAATAACTTCCATAGCGCGGTTAATTAATTCCTCTGATTTGCCAGTCACGGTATCGGCCAAGCGGTCTGATACTCGGGCAATGTAAGAGCGCCCTGCTTGGAACATACTTTCCTTAGGAACCACCGCATCGGAGGATGCCTCTACCGCCGTATCAACCGCATAGGCAGATACAGAGATGATGGTGCCTAAACCTAGGCCCAGCAGTTTCAAAAGAAGTGCTTTTTTCAATGACATCGGATCAGTTTAACAAAGAACCTTCAATTAACCAAGTCTTCACTCTATGCTTAAGTCTTTGTTTATAAAGATAATATTGCCTTATATCAGGGCAAATGCACCAAATTAGCCCATTCAAGAGGGTTTTGATCTGCTATCTAAGTCAGCTCTGCAGCTGCAAATAGCTCCCTGGTATAGGTCTGACGGGGATGCTTAATGAGGGTTTCGGTATCGCCAAATTCCACTACCTTGCCCCCCTTGAGAACCATCACTTCGTGAGACATTGCTCTAATCACTGCTAGGTCGTGACTAATCATGAGATAGGCCAAGTTGTACTTTTTTTGCAGCTCGGTCAATAACGCAAGCACCTGTTTTTGAATCGAGACATCCAATGCCGAGGTGGGCTCATCTAGTACCAAAATTTGTGGACGCAAAATTAAGGCACGCGCAATCGCAATTCTTTGGCGCTGCCCTCCAGAAAATTCATGGGGGTAGCGCAATAGCGCAGAACGATCTAAACCCACTTCTTTGAGCATATCCACTACACGTGTCTCACGTTCTGCAGTAGACAGTTTCGGAAAATGCACATCCAAGCCCTCAGAAATAATCTGCAATACGTTCATGCGCGGTGACAGCGAGCCAAAGGGATCCTGAAAGATCACCTGCAAGCTAGAACGCATCGCACGTCGCTCAATAGGCTTGAGTGTTTGCCAATCGCTGCCAAGCACATCAACATTGCCAGTCACTTCTGCCATTGAATCACCCAGCAAACCGAGCACAGCCATACCTAGAGTGGTTTTGCCAGAGCCTGATTCGCCAATGACACCGATAGTCTGACCTTGCTTTAATGCAAAGCTGACTTTTTTCAACACTTTATGTGATGGCGCTTTTTTAAACCAAGAGACTGACTCTGCGCTCGGGTAAGCAACCGATAGATCCTCTGTTTTCAACAACACTGGAGCTAATGGCATCAAAGGTGCCAGGTCACGTACCGGTTCACTATTAACCAAGGCGCGCGTATAAGGATCCTCTGGGTGTTCAAACACTTGTTTGGTTGGCCCAGCCTCCATCAAGTTACCTTGATTGAGCACAGCTACACGTTGTGCAAAATGCTTCACCAAATTGAGATCATGGGTGATCAACAGAATGCCCATACCACCATGATCTTTGGATTCCTCTTGGAGCTCTTTGAGTAAATCCAAGATTTGCAAACGCAAACTCACATCTAAAGCTGTCGTAGGCTCATCGGCAATCAGTAGTCGTGGCTTACACGCCAAAGCCATCGCAATCATGGCGCGCTGTCTTTGGCCGCCCGAGAGTTGATGTGGATAAGAATGAAAGCGGCGCTCAGGCTCAGGTATTCCCGTCTTACGAAGCAAATCAATTGCGGCATCAATCGAATCCGCTTTAGATATCAAAGGTTGATAGATCTGCACTGCTTCAATAATTTGATTGCCCACAGTAAAGAGCGGGTTCAAGGCCGTCATCGGCTCCTGAAACACCATCGCAATTTCGCGACCACGAATCTCCCGAATATCTTGGATAGACATCGAGAGCAAGTCTACTGTGCCCTTCCCATCTTTTTTATTCCACAGAATCTTTCCAGAGACTTTGGCGCCCTCGGGCTCTAAACGTAATGGCGCCAATGCAGTCAGCGTCTTACCTGAGCCGGATTCCCCAACCAATGCCACACGCTCACCAATGCCGATTTCTAAATCAAGATGATTGACCGCAAACTTTTCACGGCGACCCGTTCCAAATGAAATGCACAGATCCTCATAACGAAGCAAACTCATGAGCGACCTCCGCTCATTACGCCAGCCTTACGAGAATCAAAAGCATTACGCAATGCTTCACCCATAAAAGTTAATAGCAACAGAGTTGCCACCAAGACAACAAAGGTTGAGAGAGAGATCCACCAGGCATCAAGATTGCTTTTACCTTGAGAGAGTAGTTCGCCTAAGCTTGGAGTGCCCGGGGGTACACCCAAGCCTAAAAAGTCCAAACTGGTTAAGGACAAAATGGCGGCACTCATGCGAAATGGCAAAAAGGTAATCACTGGCGTCAAACTATTAGGAAGGATGTGACGCCACATGATTTGTAAATTGGTTAAACCCAATGCTCTTGCTGCACGCACATATTCCAGAGCGCGATTACGAAAAAACTCAGCCCGGACGTAATCCGAGAGGCCCATCCAACCAAAAGCGGCCAACAAAATAATCAGTAGGGAAACGCTAGGATTAAAGATCGAGGCAAAAATAATGAGCAAGTATAACTCTGGCATAGCTGACCAGATTTCTATGAGGCGCTGCGAGACTAAGTCAAACTTACCTCCAAAGAAGCCCATTAAAGATCCAGTGATGATGCCCACACTCACGCCAACAATCGTTAGTGCAAGACCAAAAAGAATAGATAAGCGGAAACCATAGATCAGGCGAGCCAAAACATCGCGCCCACGATCATCGGTCCCAAACCAGTTCTCCCATGAAGGTGGCGCTGGATTAGGTACTTGTGAAAAATAATTGAGCGTCTCATAGCTATAGTGAATCGGCGGGTAGATTGCCCAGTTTCCATTACTGGTAATGTTCTGACGAATATCGGGATCTAAGAAATCAGTTGGAGTCGCAAAGTCACCACCAAAGACAGTTTCTGGCTGACTCTTCACAATCGGAAAATAGAAATGGCCTTCATAGCGCACCACCAAAGGCTTGTCATTCGCAATCAATTCAGCACACATCGATAAACCAAACAGGACCATGAAGATCCACAGGCTTGCATACCCCATGCGACTATTCTTGAAGCGCTGCCAACGACTCATGAGCCGCCTCCTGCACCAAATTGAATACGTGGGTCCACATAAACATAGCAAAGATCCGAGATTAACTTGGTGAATAAGCCAATGAGAGTGAATAAGTACAGAGTGCCAAAGACCACCGGATAGTCACGTCGCATCACGGATTCATATGAAAGTAAGCCAAGCCCGTCTAATGAGAACAGCGTTTCAATTAAAAGCGAGCCAGTAAAAAATGCACCGATAAATGCAGCCGGGAATCCTGTCACTAAAGGCAAGAGTGCGTTACGGAATACATGCTTCCATAGCACTTGCTTTTCAGTAAGCCCCTTTGCGCGCGCAGTCAAAACATACTGCTTACGAATTTCTTCCAAAAAGGAATTTTTAGTCAACATGGTTACTACGGCAAAGCTACCTAAAACAGAGGCGGTAATCGGCAACACTAAATGCCACAAGTAATCCATGATCTTGCCAAGCAAACTCAGATCACTCCAATTATCCGAAGTAAGGCCTCGTAGCGGAAAAAGTTGCAAGAAACTACCTCCGCCAAAAAGCACCAGCAATAAGACACCCAATACAAAACCAGGAATCGCATAACCCACTAAGATCATGCTGCTGGTGACGGCATCAAAACGTGAACCATCGCGTACTGCTTTGGCTATTCCTAAGGGTATGGAAACTAAATACGTAATGAAGAAGGTCCACAGTCCGATGCTGATCGAGACTGGCAACTTAGAGACCACTAAAGTCCAAACGCTTTCGTGTTGGTAATAGCTTTCACCTAAGTCAAATCTGGCAAAGCGGCCTAACATCATGAAATAGCGTTCAAGAGGTGGCTTATCGAAACCATATAATGCTTTCACTTCCTCTAAACGCTGTGCATCGACACCTTGACGGCCGCGATAGGTTGATCCGGATCCGGAGGACTCGGAGCCGCCTGTTGCAGCACCACCCTTCCCTTTTAACTCCAATACCATTTGCTCTACTGGACCACCTGGAACAAATTGCACTACTGCAAAGGTAAGAGTTAGCACCCCCAAGATTGTCGGAATCATCAAGAGCAAACGTTTAAAAATGTAAGCGCGCATTTGACCTTGCATTATTTAGCCTCTTCTTTCCACCAGTTTTGCATGATCCATGCCTCGGCTGAGTAATACAAAGGAGGTTCTGGATAACGCATCTCGTGGCGGAAGGCAACGCGATGGGTTGGGTTGTACCACTGCGGCACAACGTAATAACTATTCCACAGAACTCTATCTAGGGCTCTCGTTGCAGTTCTTAACTGTTCCCGATTTTGTGCTTTGGTAATTTCATCAATCAAAGCATCCACCACGGGAGATTGCACACCAATCACATTATCAGAGCCTTTTTCTTTGGCAGCCTGACTGCCAAAGCGGTCCCAGAGTTCATTGCCTGGATTTTGAGAGTCCTGAAATCTGACGGTGGTCATATCAAAATCGTATTCATTCATGCGCTTTTGATGCAAAGCAAAATCGCTGGTCCGAATATCTACTTGTACTCCCAGCTTTTCTAAGTTGCGTACATAAGCAGAAATCACCCTCAAGAAGAATCCGCCATCTTCCACAATCTCAAAACGAAATGGCTCACCCTTTTCATTACGCAATGCACCGTCACGATATTGCCAGCCCGCATGAAGAAGGAGCTCACGGGCTTTCTTTAAATTCTGGCGTAGGCTCCCAGGAGGCTGGGTTGATGGCGCCTCAGGCATTGGGCCAAAGACGGCATCCGGAACCCACTGTGGGTATTTTGCTTTTAAGGGCTTGAGAAGCTTTAACTCTGACTCTGTAGGTTTGCGAGGACCATCAAAGTTGGCACTCAAATCACTGTTGGTGAAATAACTATTGATACGGCTGTACTGATCAAAAAATATTTGGCGATTGAGCCATTCAAAATCAAGCGCATAGCCTAAAGCTTCGCGCACACGCACATCTTTAAAAATAGGACGTCGCACATTCATTGCGAAACCTTGCATGCCAGCGCCATTGTGATTTAGGAATGCTTTCTTTAAGAGAACACCTTGATCAAACTTAGAGCCCACATACCCTTTAGCCCAAATCTTGGCGCGATACTCAACCAGAGCATCAAACTCCCCCGCTTTAAAGGCTTCCAGCCTAACAGCATCGTCGCTGTAAAGCTTATAAAGGACTCGATCAAAGTTATAAAAGCCAACGCGGATATTTAAGGGTTTTCCGAGTTGATCAGCCCAATAGTTTGGGTTCTTTTTAAAAACAATCGATTTACCTGCTTTGAAAGATTCAATCAAATAAGGCCCGCTACCAATTGGAGTTTCAAAAGCGAGCTTCTCAAATGGAATCACCGTTCCATCTGCTTGCTTACCCCAGTTCCGCGAGAACACTGGGAATGTTCCTGCCAGGATGGGTAGTTCAGTGTTGTCATTCTTAAAGTCGAAGCGAATAGACCGATCAGATAAAACAACTGCCTCTTTAATATCGGCAAATGTAGTTTTATAACGCGGGTGCGCTTTACCGCTCATCAAGGTATCAAAACTATATTTAACGTCAGCAGCCAAGACTGGGCTACCATCTGAAAATTTTGCCTCAGATCGAAGATGGAAGGTGGCCGACTTGTGATCTTTGGCTACCTGAATATCGTCTGCCAATAAACCGTAAATACTAGAGACCTCATCAGCACTTCCTTCGGCCAATGACTCAAACATCAATTCAATACCGGGAGCGGTGATACCTCTCAGGGTAAATGGATTGAATTTATCAAAGCTCGTTCTTTGCCCTGGGTTTGGTAAGACCAGGGTTCCACCGCGGGGAGCATTGGGATTAACGTAATCAAAATGGGCAAATCCATCGGGATATTTAGGCTTGCCGTATTGTGCAATCCCTTGTCCTGCCAGAGCTATATTGGCCCCTAGCCCCGCTAGCAGGGCTAGCAGCAATAAATAGGCAATTTGTCGAATGGGCTTTAAGGTGGGCATATATGCAACAATTGTAGATAGCTAATCATATTTGAAGTAAAGGACACAACATGGGCTTTCTCACCGGCAAAAAAATCCTCATTACCGGCCTCCTCTCTAACCGTTCTATTGCCTATGGCATAGCCAAGGCTTGCCACCGCGAAGGTGCCGAACTAGCCTTTACCTATGTAGGTGAGCGCTTTAAGGACCGTATCGTTGATTTTGCAAAAGAATTCAATACCGAACTCATTTTTGACTGCGATGTGGGTAGCGATGAGCAAATCAGCGCCCTTTTTAAGGATTTAGCTAAATCCTGGCCCCAATTTGATGGTTTTGTACACGCGATTGGTTTTGCGCCACGCGAAGCAATTGCTGGCGATTTCTTGGAAGGCCTTTCTCGTGAAGGCTTCAAGATTGCGCACGACATTTCTGCTTACAGCTTCCCAGCAATGGCAAAAGAAGCGCTCCCGATGTTGCGTGACAAATCTTCATTGCTCACATTGACTTATTTAGGATCCATGAAGAATGTTCCTAACTACAACACTATGGGTTTAGCAAAAGCATCGCTTGAAGCATCTGTTCGCTACCTCGCAGGCTCAGTTGGTCCTAAAGGCATTCGCGCTAACGGCATCTCTGCTGGCCCAATTAAAACTTTAGCGGCTTCTGGCATAAAAGGCTTTGGCAAGATTTTGCAAGCGGTTGAGGAAACTGCTCCACTGCGCCGTAATGTGACGATTGATGATGTGGGCAATACTGCTGCATTCTTATTGTCTGACTTAGCAAATGGCATCACCGCTGAAATCATTTACGTTGACAACGGCTTTAGTCAAGTAGTTGGCGGAATGGATGAAGTTTGAGCATTCCACTGCGCGAGGCCCTGAAGTTTTGGGCTAAGCTAGGCTTCATCAGTTTTGGTGGGCCCGCAGGACAGATTGCCGTTCTACACCAAGAATTAGTTGAAAAGCGTCGCTGGATTTCTGAGCGGCGCTTTTTACATGCGCTGAACTACTGCATGCTATTACCAGGGCCAGAGGCCCAACAGCTAGTGACCTATATTGGCTGGCTCATGCACCGCAGTTGGGGCGGTATCCTAGCGGGTACGCTCTTTGTGTTGCCTTCCTTGTTCATTTTGATTGGATTGTCATGGGTATATCTCACCTTCGGACAAGTTCCCTGGATTGCCGCCATCTTTTTTGGCATCAAACCTGCAGTGACTGCAATCGTGTTGCACGCTGCCGTGCGAATTGGTAAACGAACCATTCATAACCTAGCACTTCAATGGATCGCTCTTGGATCTTTTCTAGCCATCTTTATTCTGAATCTCGCTTTTCCCATCATCGTACTGATTGCAGCAGCAATCGGATACTGGGGTGGTAAACGGTATCCAGAATATTTCCAACAAGCTGGTGGGCATAGCACGAAAGAAGCAAAACAATTTGGTAGCGCCATCATTGATGACGACACTCCTACTCCCGAGCACGCCAAATTTACTTATTCAAAAGCGGTGCGTCATAGCCTTGTAGCATTTACTTGCTGGCTACTTCCTATTGGCGCATTGATAGCCATCTTTGACTGGAAGACCTTGTACCCAAATATCGCGTGGTTCTTTACCAAAGCCGCCTTGATGACTTTTGGTGGTGCGTACGCAGTTCTACCCTACGTATACCAAGGAGCGGTCGAACACTTTCATTGGCTCAGTGCCAACCAAATGATTGATGGTTTAGCGCTAGGCGAGGCTACGCCAGGCCCACTCATCATGGTAGTGGCTTTTGTTGGTTATCTTGCAGGACATATCCAACACCTCATTGGCAATACCAATCCATTTTGGTTTGGGGTGTTGGGTGCTTGTGTTGCTACTTGGTTTACTTTTTTACCCTCCTTCTTTTTTATCTTAGTAGGCGGTCCGTTAATTGAATCAACGCATGGCAAGCTAGGCTTTACAGCACCGCTAACAGCAATCACAGCAGCAGTCGTTGGCGTCATTGCTAATCTAGGCCTCTTCTTTGCTTATCACGTCTTTTTACCAAGAGGCTTTGGCGGCTCGATCTCTTGGATCTCGATTTTGATCTGCGCTCTAGCTGGTTTAGCTTTATTTAAGTATCAAAAGGGTGTTCTTTCGGTATTGGGCGGGTCAGCAATTGCTGGATTACTCTTCTACTACATCTCTATTTTGATAGGGTGAGTTTTTTCACAAGATTGGCATAATGGAACTTATGCGAATCGAACCTCAAACTATCACCCACCTGCAAGAATGGCTTGGTAAAACCGAGTCTCTGCAAGACACCGTCACAGCAGCCCCCGTGCGCGCACTATCCGCAACCTTGGATCGCGATGATGCTGCACCAAGTAAGGGAACTTTTTTACCTGAGCTGTGGCACTGGCTGTATTTTCTGCCCCACGCCCGCGAATCCGAAATCGGACCTGATGGTCATCCAAAACGTGGTGGCTTTCTTCCGCCGGTTCCGTTACCTCGTCGCATGTGGGCAGGTAGTCGCATTGAATGGTTAAAACCACTTGGCGTTGGCGACGAAATTGAACGCGTTTCCACAATTGAGTCAGTAACCCATAAAGCAGGTCGCACCGGTGATTTAATTTTCGTATTGGTCAATCACAAAATCTCTAACCAGAACGGTCTGGCGATTATTGAAGAGCATGACATTGTGTATCGTGATGCTCCAGGGCCAGACGATAAACCTGTTGCCCCTACTGCTGCGCCTACCGATGCTAAGTGGAGTAAAACAATTACACCTGATGACGTGCTTCTCTTTCGTTATTCAGCATTAACTTTTAATGGCCATCGTATTCACTATGATCGTAAATATGTCACTGAAGTTGAAGGCTATCCAGGCCTCATTGTTCATGGCCCTTTGATTGCAACTCTATTAGTTGATCTCGTGCGCCAAAGCATTCCAGAATGCAAGCTTAAGAGTTTTGAGTTCCGCGCTGTACGCCCTACTTTTGATATCAATATCTTTAAAGTAAATGCCAAGCCGTATCTAGAAAAAGATCCGAGTGGAAAAACTATTTCCATTTGGGCCCAAGATCATGAGGGCTGGCTCACTATGCAAGCCACTGCTGTTCTAGCCTAAACACAAGAAGGTTTACTGATGACCACTCAACACCTTTCTCGCGAGCTAGCTAGCTTTGCGGCCAATTTACAGGCATCAGATATTCCAAGCGACGTCATGAGCCGCGCCGAAGACCTATTAGTCGATTGGTTTGGTTCAGGTATTGCTGGTAAGGGCTCGCGCCCAGTGGAGCTCATTACTCAGTTTGTCCAAAATATGGGTGGGTTTGATGCAACACACGCTGGCCCCTCTGAAGTTTTCGTTTCTCGTAAAACCTCTAGCCCCTTTTTAGCAGCAATGGCTAATGCCGCAGCATCACATGTTGCCGAACAGGATGATGTTCACAATGGCTCAGTTTTTCATCCTGCCACAGTAGTATTTCCACCTGCGCTTGCTTGTGCACAAGCCATTGGTGCATCTGGTGAAGATTTATTGGTTGCGGCAGTCGCAGGCTACGAGGTAGGTATTCGGGTTGGTGAGTTTTTAGGACGCTCTCATTACAAAGTGTTTCATACCACCGGTACAGCTGGCACATTAGCTGCAGCTGCGGCAGTTGGACGCCTACTCAAACTCAATCCAGATCAAATGCTCCACGCCTTTGGCTCTGCAGGCACGCAATCAGCCGGCCTTTGGGAGTTTCTGCGTGATGCTGCAGACTCCAAGCAACTACACACCGCCCATGCAGCCTCCACCGGCTTAATGTCTGCCTATATTGCGCAAGCTGGCTTTACAGGCGCTGAACATATTCTGGAGGGCAAGCAGGGATTAGCGGCAGGCATGTCAAGCGATAGCGACCCCAGTAAATTGGTTGATCGTTTAGGTACTCGCTGGGCTTTGGCAGAAACAAGCTTTAAGTATTACGCTTCATGTCGTCATACTCACCCCGCTGCAGATGCCCTACTTCAAGTCATGCTGGCAAACAAACTATCGCCCAGCGATATTGCGAAAGTAGAAACCTTGGTTCACCAAGGCGCTATTGATGTATTAGGCCCGGTAACTGACCCTACTACCGTGCATCAGTCTAAATTTTCTATGGGAACGGTGCTCGCTTTGGTTGCATATTACCAATTTGCTGGCTTGCAAGAATTTGATCAGCACTTTCATGATGATGCCATCTGCGCTTTCCGTGAGCGTGTCTCTATGACGCTAGATCCAGAGGTAGATAGCGCTTATCCGCAACGTTGGATTGGCAAAGTCAAAGTTCACTTGAACAATGGACAAATTCTGGAGGGTCGCGTAGACGAACCTAAAGGCGACCCTAGCAATACCCTATCTCGCGCAGAAATTACCGATAAAGCAATGCGCCTAGCCGCTTTTAGCGGGGGCGCTAACCCAAAAGAGATGAGCAAAGCAATTGATCTCTTGTGGAATATCCGCAAACAAGCCAAGATAGGCTTTCTACTGCCATCCACATAAGTAAACCCACCACTCGCTCCCTTATTCTCTAGATTGATATGAATCCACTCGAAACGCCACTAGGCTTTAGCACTAACTTTCTATTTGTACCAGGCACACGTCCTGAACGTTTTATGAAAGCCCTCGATAGTGGTGCTAGCGGCGTTGTCTTGGATTTAGAAGATGCCGTTGCGGAGGAAGACAAAGAGAGTGCACGTGACTCCATTCGCACCGCATGGCCTAGCTTTAGTCCTGAGCAAAAGAAGCGTCTAGTTATTCGTATAAACTCACCTGGTAGTAAATTTTATTCAGCTGACCTGATCCTCGCTCAACAACTTGAAGTTGCCTGCCTATTAATTCCGAAGAGCGAATCGCTCGACCAAATTAATGGAGCCGCCCTCATACTCCCCAATACTGCAATTATTCCCATGATTGAAACGGCAATTGGCCTGGATAAACTAAAAGAAATTGCAAACTCCAATCAAGTCATTCGCCTTGCTTTGGGTAATTTAGATTTACAAGCGGATCTGGGCATGGCCTGCGACCGCCAAGAGACCGAACTGCAAACTGCGCGTTTTCAGATCGTTTTAGCATCACGACTTGCACAGATTGCCCCTCCTATTGATGGGGTTACACCCTCCACTGACGACATTGAGCGCATTACCGACGACGCAGAACGCGCAAAGCGTATGGGTTTTGGCGGAAAACTCTGTATTCACCCAAAACAAGTGGCTATCGTCATCAAGGCATTTACACCAACTGAAGAAGAACTAGCCTGGGCCCAACGGGTGGTTGAGGCAGACATGGCCTCCAAGGGTAGCGCTGTAAAGCTAGATGGCCGTATGATTGATCGACCCGTGGTGCTACTAGCCAAAAGAACCCTGGCAATTGCTGGTAAACACTAAGAGTTTCCTCTGTCTAAAGAGCTGCAAAACTGGCAAAATAACCCTGAGTTGTTTTGCACTCATATAATTTTTATAACTACTACTAGAGACTAAAATGAAATTACGTCAATCGCTATTTGCCGGTTTCTATGCAATCGCCACCCTGGGATTTATTGCAGGTAATGCGTTAGCTGCAGATCCTTATCCAAATAAGCCCGTCACCTTAGTTGTGCCATTTGCTGCTGGCGGACCTACAGACGCTGTTGCTCGTCTGATTGCCGTGCCTATGGGTAAAGAATTGGGCCAAACCGTTATTGTTGAAAATACTGTTGGTGCTGGTGGCACCATTGCGGCTACCCGTGTTGCGCGCTCCGCTCCAGATGGCTACATGATTTTTATTCATCACATGGGCATGGCTACTGCGCCGGCTTTGTATAAAAAATTGAACTTTGACCCGATGAAAGACTTTGAATACATCGGCCAAGTCGTGGATGTGCCAATGGTGCTTTTGGGTCGCAAGAATTTCCCACCAAACAACTTTAAAGAATTAGAGACCTACATCAAGGCCAATAAGGATAAAGTGACACTGGCTAATGCTGGTCCTGGTGCGGTATCTCAGTTATGTGGCCTTTTATTTATGTCGCGCGAAGGCGTGGAATTAACAACCGTTCCCTACAAAGGAACTGGCCCAGCATTAACCGATTTGCTTGGTGGTCAGGTTGACCTACTCTGCGATCAGACCACACAGACTGTTCCTTATATTAAAGATGGCTTAGTAAAGGCCTATGGTGTTACCACTCCAAAACGTCTGCCAGCCTTACCGAACATACCCACCTTGGATGAGCAAGGCTTGAAAGGTTTTGAAGTAAAAGTTTGGCACGGTATGTATGTCTCTAAAGGCACACCTCCAGCAGTTGTCAATAAAATCAATAAGGCTCTTAACGTTGCTTTGAATGACCCTGAAGTAAAGGCTCGTTTAGCCGAGTCCAATATTGAAATTGTTTCACCAGCTAAGAGAACTCCAAAAGGCTTGCAAGAACATCTTGAAGCTGAGATTAATAAATGGGGTCCTGTAATTCGTAAGGCTGGAGCCTATGCTGATTAAGGGCTTACCTTAGAAATAAAAAAGCCAGCATCTCGCTGGCTTTTTTATTGTGCTGCGTTCTTATTTACAGGGGTAATTATCAGTAAAGAAACGCATTAAAGTTTTGGCTGCTTTCTCTTTATTAAACTGAGGGTTTGCCCTGGTCCACGCCAGGAACTTTTGCAAGACCTCATTACGAGTCTCGCTCTTATTTACAAAGCAAATGGCTGGCTTGGCATCTGGACGACGATTCGCCAAGTATCCTTGATACACTCCTTCGCCAAAGCCAAAACAAAAACTTCGGCCTTGCTCATCATCAGGATTTTTGCAGAGCTCAACAAATGCAGCAGTACTAGCATCATCCACCGGGAGATCCTTCTGCGCAAATGCACTTGGAGCAAAGGAAAGGGTGGATGCAATAAGTACGAATGTTGCTATGAATGTTTTCATGATTCTTTTCTCTCAATAAAGGTTAACGCCTAAAACCGCTCATGTGCCCACCACCAAAGCCACTCATATGGCTTCCACCGCCTCCACCGCCACCAAATCCACCCATATGTCCGCCACCACCACCGGCAAATCCACCCATATGACCACCGCCAAATCCACCATCTCGCCCACCCTCATCAAAGCTACGTGAGCGATCTTGATTGCCATCAAAGCGTGCCTGATCTCGCAAAGCGTTTTCTTGAGCGGCCTCGCGATAGATATTGGGATTAGATCTATCCATCTGGGCATCATTGCGTGCTTCTTGATTTAAACGCGCTGCTTGATTTCTTTCTTCAGGAGTTGCATCTTTCTGAAAAGCATTATTAGCGCGTTGACCATCCATTCTGGCCGCCTGCCTCTCCTCTGGAGTCGCTTTATTTTTCCAGTCGTTCAGCAAGCGCTGCTGGTTAGCAACATTTGCTGGTCCGATAATTGCGCGAGAAGGTATGCGCCCAGATGCATTGATGTTCGTAGAGTTAATCGTGCCATCATTCCAATTGGGTTGCGCCCAAAAATCATCGCCGATCATAAAGCCCACACCAAAAGTCATCAGACCCCAAGCAGGGTCATAGATAGGATATGGTGGGTACTCTGGATAAGGCCATGGCCCATAAACAAGTGTGGGGTTATAGCTTGGGACATAAACTACTTTTGTATTGGCTGGGCCAATCAAGATATTACCGCTTACATCAGTAGTTACAGTAATTTGATTATTAGACTTCAGGGTACCAGCTTGAACAGCCATTTTTCTGAGTGCTTGAACTGCTTTCATGGTGTCTGCTGCCTGGAGCTTGTATGCATTACCTAGATTCTGGGTCCACTCTAATTTTTTACCCATCATATTGAATGCTTTTGGAAATGACATTAAAGATTTAACGCTATCGTTCCAAGATTGGGCCTTGAGTGCATTTTGCAGATCATCGCCCGTCAATGAAGCATTGCTAGTTCGCCAATTATGGGCTTCTGCTACCTCTAACGGATAGGTTGAGGCAAGGAGCATCAACGAAAGCAAAGAATCGGGGTACAGCGCTATTGGGGAAACCAATGACTGCAATTGCTCTGAAGAAATGGTTTGTGGCCCCGCGTTGTAGCCCGCACCACCGTATCCCCCACCTTGTGTATACCCTTGAGGGTAATATCCACTTTCTTGATAAGGACCGGGATTCATAACGCATCCATTGAGAAGAGATCCGAAAGTGATTGTTACTACTGTCAGAAATCCCACTTTCTTACTCAACACAGGAATACTTTGTTGACTTGTCTGCTTCATATCTGCCTCAGCATTGATTTATGTAAATTCAATAACTCACGAGATTCATATTACTTTACAACCTTGCGTTTGATGAGCCCTAACCCGGTCTAAACAAATATCCAGAACGGGCTTTGTCCCTTTTCCTTCTATATACCATGCCGATACAGGCGCACATAGCCCAGATGGCCAAGAATGGATCCAGCAAGTAATCCCAAAGATTGGCAGACTCATGCCAATGGAGTGTCCAAGCCAGAATGGCGATAGCAATAACCCATACGCCCTTCGTCCAACTTGCCAAGCCACACACTAAAGCAAAAAATAGGACCGCAACTAAAAATGAAATAGATCCGTAACCCCATGCATAAGGATCGGCCATTCCCAAGCCCAAGGCAAATGGATAAAAACATAATGCGATGATTGCCACGGCAAATTTGAAAACAATCGGTGCGGGCTTATTGGCTGGTAGCAATGAGATCCACAACAATAAAGTCAACACGATGCTCAGATCACCAGTCAAGCCACGCACATAGGCAACCAAGGGTAAGTTCATACCTAACGGCCAAAATAGAATATTTCCCATCAGAAGGGTTAAAAATACTTTGATAGCAAATGGAAAAGTATTTGGAGAAAACTTTTGCAAGATCCAAACACCCACTACCGCACAAGAAATAGACAATTCAATCAAAGCTATGATTTGCATAAACTGATTCATTGCTGCACCTCCTGATGAGCCGGATCTGCTTCAGTCCTGCTTACTTGCTGATAGGCATGCTTTAACCAAGCACCAGAAAAATATCGATGCCGAATCTTCTTGCGATCCCAGGTGTATACCAAATGCGCATCATCGCCAACTACAGTGATTAAGTAAGGGTATGAGAATTCTTTACGTTGAGCTTCAAGTATAGCTTCATCATCCTCTAATACCTCAATGGTTTGCCACTGCCCAGATTTGACATCGCTCATCAATAAGACCAAACGATAACGCCCATTTTCAGTATTGTTTAAAACCAAAATACGAGCGCCGCTTTTGAGAACAAGCCCAGCAACTGCAGAATTGGGATTGGCAATGGCCAAATCTTCTGACTGATGCCATGTTTGACCCGCATTTTCTGTATGACTAACCGGGATTTGCTTTGGCAACCCAGAGCTTCGTGTTTGCCGAAAATAAGCACTGGCATCTTGCGCATCATTTACAAATACGAGTGGCTGAATCGCACTGCGTCCAGAGCTCATACGACGTTTATCGATTACTTGACCCGCCTCTATTCTTAGAAACTCGCCAAAACGCCCTATCCATTCATGATAGGCTGGCAAGCCCAGTAGACCATCGGCGAACATCACATTAGGGGATTTCACGAGGGTACTTAAATTCAGTAAGGGGGAGCTAATGAGGCGTTGCGGCTTACTCCATGTCAAACCTTCATCATCCGATGTTATGGCAGAAATTGAACTACCTGCCCAACCGCCAATAGAGACGGTGACGAAGAACAATTGCAGACG
The DNA here is from genome assembly GCF_018882015.1 of Polynucleobacter sp. JS-Fieb-80-E5. Classification (NCBI taxonomy): domain Bacteria; kingdom Pseudomonadati; phylum Pseudomonadota; class Betaproteobacteria; order Burkholderiales; family Burkholderiaceae; genus Polynucleobacter; species Polynucleobacter sp. JS-Fieb-80-E5. The sequence continues at coordinate 210,686 of NZ_JACVPH010000001.1, forward strand.
ACCATCGGCCAATCTGGCTGGTACAGGATTGCCTAACTTAGCGATATAACGTGAAAGCCCCTTCTCCGCACTAATGCGATCCATCACAACAATAGGCGCACTCCAGCTAGAAGACTTCAGGTCATATACGGAGCTGTAGATCGATACATCAGCAGCACCCTCGCGACTACCGGCAAACCAAAATGCTCTCACTGCACCATCTTTGAGAGCAATCATTGAAGCTGCATGGACTGAGGCAGCACCAGTATCAGGAAGCCAATGTGATTGCGGTATAGGAATGTTGATTTTGATGGGGCCTTTTGTCTTCGTTACTGCTGGCTCATCCAGAACTTCATCTACCTGGAAAGAAGGAGTAGCAAATGGCGCCCACACTGGGTGACTATCAATATGCAGAAAGCCAATCACTGCAGCAAGCAACAAAAAACAAAGGGCAATGACACGACTCATCTACAAACATCCTTTAAGTTCGATAAATCTGGGTTCGCTACCGGTGTAGAGATCAGGTACTCATTGACAAATAAATGTTTGCCAATCTGCCCCATCAACATTTCCTGAATTTCTTCATTAGAGTGACGGGCTCTCATCTCCATTCTTTGTCCAACAATCTGACAAGAATCACAGAGTGGAGGCTGAGCACCCAAAGAAGTATGTACCGCAACTAAAGGGTAGGCGGATGTCAGAGTTGCGACATCACTAGCATCTTTCGCTAAATAGCCATGCAGCTTTGCACCCGGCAGCAACAATCGATACTCCTCATCCTTGGCTCGATAGTCACAAGGAATCCAAACATCCCTGCCTTGCAACTGAGCAATCGTTTCTGCCGAGTAGCGCCCTAAGCGCCCTTCTAATGGAGCAAGACTACTAGTCAACCCGCAATAAACCAAAAAGCAGGCTGCCAAAGAAATGGTTTTAGTAAAACGCCGATTCAGTAAGCCAAGCAAGACCAGCAATATTCCTGCCGCCATGAGAATCCAATGACAATAGGAGTAAGTCCATGCGCCAGCATCACCCATAAATTGTGAGAACTGAAGATTGATACCAATCCATAGCAAGAGCGATAACACCAGTAATTGCAAAAGCAAGGCAATGCGGAAGCCCCATAAAGGCAACTTATCCCAATATAAGGCAATTAGCGCCGCAAACGCTGGCATCACTGGCAAAAGGTAACGACCTGAACGCTGACTAGGTAAGCTGAACACAATAAAGAACGCTGCTATCAAGAGCAGTAATAGAACCTCTTCTAAATTCAGAAAGCGACGTGCACGCCAGCATTGCATCAAACTCGATATCAACACAAAGCTAAATAAGCCTGCATTAGCAATCGTCGTCAAAATTAAAAGCCAAATGCTGTCTCCACCGCGCAGCAAATCCATTAAATAACTAGACTGGCGAGCAGCAAACTTACCGGCATTCTCGCCCAGTACAAATTCGTTCCAAACAGCTTCTGGATAGGGGTCCATGGCAAACCACAAGGCAAATACGCCTAGGGCAAGTACAGCAATCAGGATCAACTTATATAGGTCGCGGATAAGTGCCTGAGGAATACTCCACTGCCGCCAGCGCCAGTAATACAGTCCCAAAGCAAAAGTAGCAGGAACGATGTAGGCAAAAGATTTTGCAAATAGTGCAAGACCAAAACAAATCCCCGCCATCAATGGGAAAAAGAATTTAGATTCAAACGCACTCTTACCCCAATACAAAATCGCCATAAATGGTAGCGATACCCAAAATACTTCTGGGGGATCCGCTAAGAATGGTCGACCGTAGCGATAGGTTGCAAAAAAGGAAAGCCAAACTAATGCTGCCAATATTCCAGTTTGCGTTTTGCCACTGAAACGTCGGACTGCTAAAAATAAGAGAAATGCCGTAAGTGCGGTATATAAAACACTAGGCCAACGCAAATTTGCCAAACTCCATTCGCTTGCCCAATGCGTGCTAGCAATACCCTGCCAAAATATCAATGGCGGCTTAGTGTTTTTAATGCCATCCATTTCAGACTGCAGAGGCAGCCAATGGCTCGACTCCGCCGTCATGCGCACAATATGCATATAGGGGTACTCATCACCGTTTTTTGGCGCAAATCGGCTATCCAAACCATAAAGGTAGGTAAATACACCTAAAAGGAGTATCAATAAGGCGGAACGGTAAGAGAATGAAGCTCGCATGGCTATAGTTTATAGGGCTTATGGGAAACTCAATTAAAACCAAAGTTGGCCATATTTTCGAATGGGCTTATGAAAAATGAATCTGAAATGAATAACCCATTGCAACGCCTTCTTGATTAAGATGCTAAAAAAGCAATGTACAACTTATTACCCAGAAAATATTCCGAACGGAGATAGTCTTGATGCAAGCAAAGCATTTAAAACCCGCAATCCTTTTGTCCATTTATATTGCCATAAGTCATTGGAGCGGCTCCGCTCTTGCTCAAAACACTGATGCCAGTAATTTATACAAAAGTGGGCTAGCTGCTACTTGTGCAAACTGTCATGGAACAGATGGTAAGGGTGTGGTTGATGGTGGGATGCCGTTGATAAACAACCTTACTAGCGAACAAATACTGACTCAACTGAAAGCGTTTAAATCTGGTGCGCGTGAAGGCACCATCATGCCTCAACTAGCTAAAGGCTACTCAGACGAGCAACTCGAAACCATTGCCAATCAACTTGGCAAGAAACAATAAGGAAGCACATCATGGATCGTCGACACTTTATTGGGAATAGCGCAGCTGCCATCGGCTTACTTGCAGGCTTCTCTGGCCAAGCGAAGGCCAATTTACAAAAAGCAGAAATCCTTGTGATTGGCGGAGGGTATGGCGGTGCTACTGCTGCTAAATATTTACGCCTGTTCTCTAACAACACTGCTAAGGTGACATTGATTGAACCAAACCCTACGTTCATTTCCTGCCCGCTTTCAAACTTAGTTGTAGGTGGTTCACGCACCCTCTCTGATATCACCAGCTCTTATGACAACCTCAGCAAACGTCATGGGATCAAGATCATTCAGGATAGCGTCACCAGCATGGATCCTGATAAGAAAACAGTCAAACTCGCCTCTGGAAAAACCTTGCGCTACGATAAGGCTGTAGTTTCACCTGGCGTTACCTTGATGATGAATAGCATTGAGGGGCTTGCACAAGCCAATAAAGCTGGCGTCACACTCCAGGCCTGGAAAGCGGGTCCTGAAACTACCGCCTTACATAAACAACTCGCCTCTATGCGCGATGGTGGCACTTTTGCCATCAGCATTCCGGAAGCACCGTATCGCTGCCCTCCTGGTCCTTATGAGCGCGCTTGCCAAGTCGCAAACTATCTCAAGCACAATAAGCCAAAGTCTAAGGTGCTAATTCTGGATGCCAATCAAGATGTCACCTCAAAGGGCGCTCTATTCAAAAAAGTGTGGGCTGAGCAATATTCAGGATTGATTGAGTACTTACCAAAACACAATGTGGTGGCAGTAGATGCAAAAACCAAAATGGTTAAGCTTGAAGTTCAAGATGATATTAAGGCGGATGTTTTAAATCTATTGCCTGCAATGAGTGCTGGTGAGATTGCTGTTAAAACAGGCTTAGCTAACTCTAATGGTCGTTGGGTCAATGTAAATTTCCTAAACTTTGAATCCACCGCGCAAAAAGATATTCATGTTTTAGGAGATTCGATTCAAGTTGCCTATGCAATGCCCAAATCAGGTCATATGGCTAACCAACACGCCAAGGTAGCTGCTGCTGCCATTGTGGCAGAGCTGAGTAATTGGGAAGTTAACCCCGCACCAGTTCTCACCAATACCTGCTATAGCTTTGTAAATGACCGAGAAGTGGTTCACGTCGCTAGCGTCCACCAGTACATTGCTGCCGAAAAAACCTTCAAGCCAGTTCCAGGATCAGGAGGCCTCTCTCCAGCACCCTCCACTCTTGAAGGGGTATATGCCTGGGGCTGGGCTCACAATATTTGGGCAGACAGCCTGGGTTGATCTAAGTTAATACTTAAAAAAATGAGGCTGAGCGCTTCTTTTTTGTTTACATGGCCCTATAGATACCTATACTAAGTAAAACATATTAAATAAATCGGAGACTTTATGAGCATGACCCCTACTTCACCAAAGGATGCATCCAAACTAGAGAATGCCATTGAAAGATGGACTGTCCCCATTGGAAATTTATTTGTCTCTTTATTCCATCGGATTGCGCTATTCGGAATCGGTGCTGCAACCGTTTGGTCTGCGGCTGTTGCATTCTTGGGAATGGTCAACAAGGGCTCAGCTTCGATTGAAGATCTCCTCTTGCTTTTTATCTATCTCGAAATTGGCGCCATGGTTGGAATTTATTTCAAGACCAACCATATGCCAGTCCGCTTTTTGATCTATGTAGCGATCACTGCCGTTACTCGTCTCATCATTGACTTGGTTAATACCAAGCATGAGGCTGATATGCCCATCCTATTTATGGGGCTGACTATCCTCATTTTGGCCCTGGCTAATGCCGTCGTTCGTTACGCATCATTTAAATTTCCCAGCAGATCGGGCGAGAGTGAATAATGCTTTATAAGAGGGACTCTACTCTTCCCCCTTCACCCTCATCAAATTGATAGGGGTGAACGCCCCTATTTAAGCAGTTTCGAACGTAATCAATGCTCGCACGCAATGCATAGTAGTCATCAGACATACGTTGTGAAATATTGATATTTAAGGCCTGGTACTCGAGCAAATTGAGTCTTTTTAAATAATCATCGCGCTGTTCGTCGTTAAATCCATTGAGCAACTCTTGCTCTAAGTATTTTAAAGAGCCGTATAAACGATTAATCTTATTTTGCATTCTTCTGGCGCGATACCCAGGCAGCGCTTGCAAAATGGGATACCCTAAAACACAGAATGGCAACATTATAAAAATGAGGCGACTAATGAGCTCGGCTAGCCAAAAAGGAAAATAATTCACCAACAAAGGGTAATTATTTTTCTCGTAATGAATTGCAACAGGACTTTCAGGCAACATGGAATCCTTAAATGAGGGAAACTCTCCGCGCTCAGAAAAGAAAGATTCTTTGCCATTAATCTCTCTGGCAGCTTCCAAAAATAGAAATTGAATCGCCGGATGCATGCGATCATCAATCAATAGATTTGTTGTTGTTGCCAACAGCTTCATATCAGTTGATGGAAAGTTACGTGGCAAATTAAAAGCCCCTTGGGGGACATCCAAAATATTGAGATAAGGCATTAATTTGACATAGGCTGCTGCACGTTTAAAAGTGACTAAATGCAACGACTTATCGTTTAACAAGGCTTGCACATTGGGGGCATCATAGGAATCCACAATAAAGGTTCCATCTATCTCGCCCGCCTGGAGTGCTTTCACCGCATCATGCCCAGCAAGATTGAAAACTTGCACTCCTTTTTCATAGCCGGCGGCCTTCAGTATTTTGGTTGACTGAGCATAGGTACCACTACCCTCAATTCCCACAGAAATCTTTTTATTAGCAAAATGTTGAAGTACGACGCCAACCGAATCTGACTCGGTAGACTTTAGCTCCGAACCTCGATAAAAAAACCAAATCGGGTCATAGGCGATTGCGCCCAGAGACTGAATACCAGTCACCTCTTTGGCATGATCAACCCCAGCTTGAACAAAGGCTACTTGCACGGGGTCATTGCGATCCGATAATCGATCAATGTTTTCTTGTGCTCCCGTAGTTGCTACGAGCTCGAGAGTAATTCCCTTTGCCCTGAAAAACTCTACATACTTTTTCCCTAGGGCTTCGTATGAACTGCCTGATGAACCGGTGGCCATAAGGACATGTCTTGGGGGCGGTGGATCTGCATACCACCAGATCCCCATCAGTATTGCTAACAAGAGAATGAGGAGCGGCCAAGCCTCCTGTAGGAACTGAGTAAAGTCATCCCACTTCTCCCGAGCGCTCTCAGAAAGCCCTAGATACGTTTCTTGAATGTCTTGTTTAAAGCTTCCCATGTGCTACCGATCGACAAATATCATTAAAGCTAATGATAATAGGCTTATTCTGATTCTTTCAATTAGACTTTTAACACCCCGAAAACATGATAAATCTTAGAAAATCCCAAGATCGCGGCTATGCTGACCATGGCTGGCTTAAAAGCTTTCACTCTTTCTCATTTGCTGGCTACCACGACCCCCGTTTTATGGGCTGGGGAAATCTGCGCGTCATTAATGAGGATCGCGTGGCTGCAGGAATGGGTTTTGGCAAGCACAGCCATCGCAATATGGAAATTATTAGTTACGTACTATCTGGAGAGTTGGCGCACGAAGATAGTATGGGCAACGTCAAAGGCATTCCGCCAGGTGATGTCCAGCGCATGAGTGCTGGTAGTGGAGTTACTCATAGCGAGTTCAACCATGCCAAAGATCAAACTACTCATTTTTTACAGATCTGGATAGAGCCCAATGTATTAGAAATTGAGCCGAGCTATGAACAAAAATCCATTCCAGAAATAGAAAAAGATGGCAAGCTGCGCATCATTGCCTCCCCTACCGGAACTGATGGTGCTGTGAAAATTAATGCAGATGCCAAGGTATATGCTGGGCTCTTTGATCAGGGTCAATCATGCGAGCTAGCATTAGACCCCAATAGAAAGTTCTACGTTCACCTTATTCGTGGTTCACTTGATGTGAATGGCCACCTTTTAAATAGCGGTGATGCCCTCTTAATGCAAGAGGAAAACCAATTAGCACTCTCTGACGGAAAAAGCGCCGAAGTCTTGGTATTTGACCTCAGCGCTTAGCGTATTTCTCAAGGGCCAGAGTTAATCTAACTTAATTTTGGCCTTTTCAATCACTGTTTTCCAGCGAGCAATATCTGAAAAATACAGATCTGAAAATTGCTGAGTATTCATTGGGGCAATTTGCACTCCAGCCTTTTGAAAGCGGTCCTTCATCTCAGGGGTTTCTAGAATCTTCAAAATAGAGTTATTCAGCTCCTTGATGATTCCTTGAGGCGTTTTGGCAGGCACAAATACTCCCTGCCACAAAGCCATCTCGTAACCCTTAACGCCCGTTTCTTGAATCGTTACTAATTCTGGGGCGCCACTAAAACGATTTTTACTGGTGACAGCCAATGCCCTTACCTTGTCGCCTTTATACAAAGGGAGGCCTACTGGCATGCCTGCGAAATAAAAGTCGATCTGCCCGCCCATTAAGTCTGTAGCAGCGGGTGAGCCACCCTTATAGGGAATATGAATCGCTTGTAATCCAGTAGTGGCTAAAAATAATTCACCAGCCATATGATCGGAGTTACCAATTCCTGAAGAGCCAAAACTCAATTTACCTGGCTCGGCTTTAAGCATTGCCATTAAATCCGCAACGCTCTTGGCTGGTGAGTTGTTATTGACAATCAGAATATGAGGAGTTGCCGCGACCCCAACGACCGGCAATAAATCTTTTTGTCCATTGAACGGCAGTTTTGGATTGGCTGCCACATTAATAGCCAGTCCATTTTGTGCGAACAAGATGGTGTAGCCATCAGGGGCGCTTTTTGCCACCGCATCTGCTGCTAGGCTTCCTGCTGCGCCGCCACGATTCTCAACAATAATGGGCTGCTTTAAAGCAAGACTGAGATCATTGGCAATCATCCTGCCGACAATATCAGTAGAGCTTCCTGGCGCATAGCCAATCATCATTTTGATGGGTTTATCTGGGTAGGCAGCCCAGGCTGCCCCTGCAAATACTGGAACAACCGCCGGAACAACTACCGCACTTATTACTATGTTTTTTATTAGTTTTTTAAACATATGTCTCCTCCAGTAAGTTAGTATTTTTTTAAAACGTTAAAGCGGGGATGCCGCATTCCTGAGCGCAAGCGTTCAATGCCTCTAGCAGCTCGGGCGAGACAGGGATACCCCTTTCACTTCTCTCTGCCATTGTTTTTGCTGCGCCTTCACCTGGCACACGAATCTCTTTAACGCCAGGCAATGTTGATGAATTTTTCAAATCATTCACTAAAGCAATTACCCTGTTAATAAACTCTTCCGTGTTTCCAAACGCACTTGGATCGACTGCAATAATCGTTTGCCCCGTGTTTGTAACCAAGTCGTGGTGAGCATTGAAATCAATTGTTCCTTTGCCAACTGCTGCATTATTAAGTGCGCCTGCAAGCAAGCCAATCATGACTGCTAAGCCATAACCCTTATATCCACCAATGGGCAATAAAGATCCTTCGGCAGATTTTTTAGGATCCGTTATTGGCTTGCCCTGGCGATCAATCATCCAATCATCTGGAATGGACTCCCCCTTTTGCGCAGCTACTTTTACTTTGCCGTAGGCCGCTACAGTAGTTGCAATATCCAAAAGCACTGTTGGCCCATCGCCTGCTGGAACTGCAATTGCAATTGGATTGGTTGACAACAATAAGTCAATGCCACCCCATGGCGCCATATGATTTGCGTTACCAACAGCCATATAAATACCGATATAACCCTGCTCTGCTAGCTTACGAACATATACCGAAGCAGCTCCTGAATGATTGCCGTAATGACTACCAATCCAACATACGCTGTGCTGCTTCACTTTTTCGATAGCGAGGTCTACAGCTCTATTCATAACCAAATGCCCTAAGGCATTGTCACCATTAATCAACGCAGTTGCACCCTGCTCACGCTCAATATGAATATTGGGATTCAAATTCACGCCACCTGCCCGAATTCTTTTTAAATAAGATGGCAAACGGAAAATTCCATGACCATCCGCGCCAACGAGATCAGACTGCACCATCAGATTGGCAATGATGTCTGCATCACTTGCAGGAACTTTTTCCGCTTGAAGTGCGCTCGAGATAAAACGCTCTGCACCACTTATAGATAAATAGTTCATTGTGATTTAAGCCTCTGAGCTTGCTTTAAATTCCATGCTGTAAACATATTTATTCTCCGGATGATGCGTTACCGTAACTTCAAATAATTTATCCTGATCATCAAAATAGCGACGAATAATGACTAGACATGCAGTGTCAGGCTTGATGTGGAGTTTTTCCGCAATTTCTGGCGACACTTGAGAGGCATATACATCTACCTCCGCCCTCTCGATCCGAGCGCCATATTTTTCCTCAATCTGCTCGTACACCATTACTTGGGTATGTTCTGGATCTTTTGTCAACGAAGCAAACTGGGGCAATATATAAATATCCGTCCAGGCTATGACCTCCTCCGCCTGCTGACGCTTTCGAATTCCGCCAATGTGATACCAAGATGATCCAATTGGCGCACCAACAATCTGACTTAGAGACTTATTTAGCTCAATAAATTCTTCGACTATGTTCTGTCGATAGGTATCCCGTGAATAACTCAGGATATCAATTGGAGAGTTATAGCTTTGGGTGAAACGACGTAAGCGCTGTCTAGACACCACTTTTGTAGGCGCGCCTTGATGGCGATAAATAAGGCCATTAGCCTCCAGAATTTGTAGTGCATGCCGTAATGTATGCCGGCTAGACTGAAAATCTCGACAAAGATCCGTCTCGGCAGGCAAGACGGATCCCACTGGCCAATCACCGTTATAAATACGCTGCTCTAGCGTTTTGGCTAGAGACTTATATAACGGTGATCGTTCACTCAATTTAAGAAAGTCCAAACATTTTTTTACCAGCAACTGGCAGATGTGCTTTCAGAATATCGCCAGATAAAGACTCGGTAATGTAGAGATCTTTTCCGTCCGCCCCACCAAAACACATATTAGCCAAATGATGGTGATGTGGGTTCTCAGAGTAGATCAAGTGGGTTGGTAACATATTGTTATCAAATCTCCAGATTCCAATACCAAGATGACATACCAACAAACCATTTTCTGAATCCATTTCAATACCATCTGGACCTGCAACACCACCTGTTAACTGTATTGCTAAACCCGTCTTGGAAACAGAGCCATCAGCCATCAAAGGCAATCTCCAGATTTGCTGAGATCTAGTGGCTGCGACGAATACATGCTTTTCTTGAGTGTTCAAAGTAATGCCGTTTGGGCTTGGCACATTAAGCGCCAAACGATCCAGTTGCCCATTGGCACGCAATCTAAACACGCGACCAGTTGGGTCAGCAATACCGGTCTGACCTTGATCTGTGAAATACAAATCGCCATTCGAGGCAAAGTGTAGATCGTTCAAACCTTTAAAGTTTTCGCTATACATTGATCCTAAGATAGTTTCAATTTTTCCAGTTTTTGGATCTAGCGCCAGCAAACCTGCTTTGTAGTCGCAAATAAAAGCACGACCATCTTTATGAAACTTCATGCCGTTTGGCCAACCATCATATTGAGTAATTAGCTCCCACTCGCCCTTGGTGTCAATGCGGAAAATGCGACCAAAGGGAATGTCAACAAACCATAAATTACCTTCACGATCGAATGAAGGTCCCTCTAAAAAGCACTCAACCTCTGCACCTTGACGATTAGGATCGGACCATCCGGTACGGGATTTTTTGCGAAACTTCTCTGGCATAGTTGAAAACACTTCCGTTTTAATTTTCTCAACGGGCTGGAAAGGGTTGTGCATCGTCATGGGGGGATCTCCTAGGGTAAGTTATACGGATAAGTATGTTTTATTATTAAACAATTAAACCATAAATAATGATAACCTTAAGTCCTTGTTGATAAAAATTAATTTAAGCTGTTTATAACTTAACCGAATAGGTTGAAAAATATGAAATCTGTAGCTGTTATTGGAACTGGAATCATGGGTGCTGGCATTGCAGCCGGCTTTATTGCCCAAAACATACCCGTAGTGATTCTGGGGAGATCAAAAGACAAGGCTGACGCCTGCTTGGATAAAGCCATCAGCCTTGCAAAAAAAATAGGTATGGTTGGAGACAATGCTGCTAAAGATGATGCTGACATAAAGAAGCAGCAATTCATTGGGGTCCTAGAGGATTGGCAGGACTGGAATCAATTCTCCTGGGTGATTGAGACTGTTGCCGAGAACTTAGAACTAAAACAAAAAGTTTTCCAACACCTTGATCAAGTGGTGCCACTAGATATTCCTATTGGCAGCAATAGCTCAGGCTTCCCCATCAGCAAAATTGCAGAAGGCCTCAAAACTGCAAACCGTATGATGGGTGCGCACTATTTCATGCCCGCAGAAGTTGTTCCTCTGGTTGAGATTGTTATGGGACAAAAAACAGAGCTCAAATATGCGGAGCAAGCTTGCGAACTGTATCGGGCTATCGAAAAGAAGCCCGTCCTGGTAAAGAAGGATATTCCTGGATTTTTAGCGAACCGTATTCAACATGCTTTGATGAGAGAAGCGCTCTCGCTCGTACAAGAGGGAATTGCTACGCCAGCCGATATTGATGATGCGGTGAGATATAGCTTTGGCTTCCGTTACGCCGCTGTAGGCCCGATGACACAAAAAGAAATTTCAGGCTGGGATGGAATGGCGAATGCCGCTAAGGAAATTTATCCTTCGCTTTCTAATATCACTGCCCTACCTCCAAAAGTAGTGCAACTCATGGCCGATGGGAAAACAGGTATGAAAGCTGGGGAAGGATTTAGGAAGTGGACCCCGGAAGAAATCAAAACTGTTTCCGACTCCTACTCTCGTAGGTTGAAGGCTGCTTTTGACGTTCTCAATATTGAATGATTGAGTAATCTTGAGCTACAGCATCTTTCACAAGATCGAGGTTGGGAGTAATCCCGATGCCAATAGAGCTCAATTGAGCGATATCAAGATGGCCATGCGTTGCCGTTAATGGACGATCGCAGATATCAAAGCGTAGATATTGATTTGACATGCTAAATCCCCAAGGCACATCTCCTATCGCAAAACCGATGGATGCTGTTGCAGCCCCCGCTAGAGATGTTTCTGCTACTTTGCAAGCTAAGTTGAGTTTTAGATTATTTGCTCGCAAGGTTTGTGCGCTTTTGCAGGCCGCCAGTACACCGCCAGTTTTAATAAGTTTTAGACTAGCGCCATCAAGGGCCTTAGCTTTCACAAATTCCTCTATCTCATCTGTGCCATGGATAGATTCATCCAAGCCAATTGGAATTGGGGATTGCTGCTTGAGCAAGACGAAATCAGCCATTGCAGAATCTGCGTTAATCAGCTGTTCAGCAAATGACAGTTTGCACGCCTGCTTTGAGGTGCAAAACTGTATAGCCCCTTCTAATGACATGGCACCGTTAGCATCCACTGAAATGACGTCGCCCTCTAGCAGATCTGAGAGCGCCTTGACTCGACGTAAATCCTCTTCAACTGATAAAGAACCAATCTTTATTTTCCAATGCTTAAATCCTGCTTCACGAAATAATTTAGCGTCAGCGATTTCTTTTTCCAATGAACCGCCAAGCATGCGCAGCAAGGGAATCTGGGCCACTTCCGGTGAAGCAACGCCTACAGCAAATGAGCGCAAATATTTCCATAGCGCGATCGAATTTTTCTGTGTATACAGATCAAGTAATGCCATCTCCAAACAAGACTTAGCTGATGGATTGCCATACAAAATTGCATCAAATAGTTTAGAAAAATCCTTAGGATCACCCCACTCAATTGCACGTGCTTTTTCCACCAAATACTTTACGCTCGCTAATAGGCTCTCGAGAGTCTCACCAGTCATGAGGGGTGCAACAGATGCCTCACCCCAACCTTGGCGACCCTCTTCATCGGTGAGGCAAAGCAATACAGTTTTGGCATCCACAATCACTTCTTTAGCCATCTTGATTGGCTCAATGAGTGGAATTGAAAGCGGGAAGATGGTTGCCTGAGTGATTTTCATTTTTTTACACAACATTTACATAAGAATAAACAATAAGAATACGGAGAACATTACATGAGAAAAATCTTTATTGCATTATCGCTAGTTAGCATTGGCTTTACCAACAGCATACAGGCGCAGAGCTACCCCACTCAACCCATCAAGCTAATCGTTCCATTTGCTGCGGGTGGGCCTTCTGATGTTTTGGCGAGAGGTTTTACTCCCAAACTTGGCGAAAACCTTGGTCAACCTATCATTATTGAAAACAAGCCGGGCGCAGGTGCCAATCTTGCCGCTGAGTATGTAGCCAATTCCAAACCCGATGGCTACACCCTTTTTCTGATGATGGTAGGTACCCAAGCCATTAACGAAACGCTTTACAAAAAACTGAATTACAACCTCGTTAAAGATTTTGCTCCTGTAAGCTTGGTCGCATCTTCATCGCTATTATTTGTGGCTAACCCATCGGCACCTTTCAAAACAATTCCAGAACTCATTGCCTACGCGAAAGCTAATCCCAATAAAGTAAGCTTTGCCTCATCAGGTGCTGGGACACCACTTCACCTAGGTGGCGAACTATTTAATACGCAAGCGGGAACCGATATTCTGCATGTGCCTTATAAGGGCGCCGCACCAGCATTAACTGATGTACTTGGTGGTCAAATTGAAACTGCGCTTGTTGGTACGCCTGCAGCTTTACCCTATGTGCGTTCTGGAAAATTGATCCCACTAGGAATTACCAGTCTTAAACGCTCTCCAAGCGCCCCAGAAATTCCAGCGATTTCAGAGTACCTACCTAAATTTGAAGTTGAGCTTGTATACGCAATCGTTGCACCAGCACGGACACCAAAAGTGATTGTCGACAAACTGAATGCACAACTCATCAGTGTGCTTAACAATCCAGAAATCAAAGCGCAAATTAATGGAAAGGGCTTTGAAGTGGTCACCAGTACCCCAAACTATTTGGGTGACTACATTAAGTCCGAAGTGGCTAAGTGGGCCCCTATTGTTAAGAAATCTGGCGCAACTGCTGAATAATTAAACTATTGAATCGAAAGAAACCGATGATTGAGATCTCTGAAAAAAAACTGGCTGGCCCTATTATTCGTCTGCATCCTAATGACAATATTGTGGTCGCACGGGTTGATGTTGGAATTGGTGCTGAAGTTCCTAGCGAGAACTTTACAAGTCGCAGCCAAGTGCCTGCTGGCTACAAAATTGCTACCAAAAAGATCCTCAAGGGCGAGCCAATTCTGAAATACAACGTCACGGTAGGTTTTGCGAATACCGACATTGAACCCGGCACGATGGTACATAGCCACAATACCGAGTTTCGCGAGTTTGATCGTGACTATGCTTATGCAAGCGAATATAAGCCGACCCAATTATTACCTGAAGATCAGCGCGCTACATTTCAGGGTTATGTCAGACCCAATGGAAAAGTAGGAACACGTAATTTCATCGGCATCCTATCGACAGTAAATTGTTCGGCAACTGTTGTGAACAAAATTGCAGATTGGTTTACCCCTGAAAGATTGAAAGATTTTCCTAATGTAGATGGAGTCGTAGCGTTTAGTCATGACATCGGCTGTGGCATGGAGATGAGTGGTGAGCCGATGCAATTACTTCGCCGCACTATGGCTGGATATGCTCGTCACCCCAACCTAGCGGCTGCTCTAATTGTGGGTCTTGGTTGCGAGCGCAATCAATTAAAAGGTTTGATGGAGCAGGAGGACCTGGCCGAAGGCAATACTCTGTATACCTTCATCATGCAAGAATCGGGTGGTACGCGCAAAACTATTGAGGCTGGCATCGAAGCTGTCAAAGCACTTCTGCCTGCGGCTAATCAAGTAAAACGGGAAACGGTATCAGCAAGTCACCTGACTGTTGGCTTGCAGTGTGGTGGTTCCGATGGCTTTTCATCAATTACAGCCAATCCTGCACTAGGTGCTGCGATTGATATTTTGTCCCGTCATGGTGGCACTGGCATTCTTTCGGAAACCCCAGAGATTTATGGTGTAGAGCACACCCTTACCCGCCGCGCTGTTAGCAAAGAAGTGGGTGAAAAGCTCATTAAGCGAATTCGCTGGTGGAAGGATGAATACTCTGTTGGTAGAGATGTGCAAATTAACGGGCAAGTAAGTCCCGGCAATCAAATTGGTGGTTTAGCGAATATTTTTGAGAAGTCCCTAGGCTCCTCCATGAAGGGTGGCACTGGTCCTCTAATGGAAGTCTATAAGTACGCAGAGCCAGTGAGCACTAAAGGCTTTGTATTTATGGATACCCCGGGATTTGACCCCGTATCCGCCACTGGCCAGATCGCTGGCGGCGCTAATCTGATTGCCTTTACCACCGGTCGTGGATCCATGTTCGGCTCTAAGCCTGCGCCCTGCATCAAATTAGCCACCAATACGCCAATGTACCAGCGCCTTACTGAAGATATGGACATTAATTGCGGTGAGATTTTGGATGGCACCGTCTCCGTTCAGGAGATGGGTCAGCGGATATTTGAGTTATTCCTGCGTACTGCCTCCGGGGAGGCCTCCAAAAGCGAACTTCTTGGCCTAGGAGATTATGAATTTGTTCCATGGCAAATTGGGGTAATGAGCTAAGAGAACTGTAGAATCAATCCTATTAGCTTAACCTAGACAGAAACCGAACTGAAACAGGCTTATGAAATTTAGGGATTACTACGAAACTCTTGGCGTAGCTCGTGGCGCCACTGAAGCTGAGATTAAATCAGCCTATCGCAAGATGGCGCGCAAGTTCCATCCGGATGTTAATAAAGAGCCTGGTGCTGAAGAACAATTCAAGCAAATCGGCGAAGCTTATGCAGTATTAAAGGACACTGAGAAACGCGCAGCCTACGATCGCTTTGGCGAGAACTGGAAAAACGGTCAAGACTTTACCCCTCCGCCAAATTGGAATGAAGGCTTTGAATATTCTGATGACGGCTTTGGCGGTGGTCATCCAGGTTACGGTGGCGGTTTTGAAGGTGATCAAAGCGAATTCTTTGAATCTCTGTTTGGTCGCGGCAAACATCGCCAAGGTGGTCGTGGTGGCAATCCTCGCCAGGGTATGAATTTCAAAGGCCAAGATCATCACGCCAAAATTTTGATTGATCTCGCAGATGCCTATAACGGAGCTAAGCGCACTATTGCATTACATATGCCCGTGCAAGATGCAAGCGGCCACGTCAGTACCCAAGAACGCAAGTTAGATGTCAGCATCCCTAAAGGCATTAAGGCTGGCCAAAATCTGCGACTCTCTGGACAAGGTGGCCCTGGTGTTGGCGAGGGCCCTGCTGGTGACCTCTATCTCGAAATTGAATTTCATCCTAACGCTATTTATCGCGTAGAAGGCAAAGATGTCTTCATCGATATTCCTTTGGCGCCGTGGGAAGCGGCACTGGGTACTACCGTCAACGTCCCCACTCCTGCAGGCAGTACTTTAGAATTGAAGATCCCCGCCGGAACTGTTGCTGGTCGGAAGATGCGCCTTAAAGGTAAAGGCATACCAAGTTCAGAGCCAGGTGATTTATATGCGGTACCTTCTATCGCCTTGCCTCCTGCTGATACTGAATCACAAAAAGAAGCTTATCAAGCCTTTGAGAAGGCTTTTGATTTCAACCCTAGAACACACTTGAAGGGATGATTGATATGACACAAACCAATATCACTTGGATTGAAGGTGCTGTTGTAGAGAATGAGGTGCACATGACCATTGTTGAACTCTCTCATGCCTCACGCACACCTGAAGATCTCATCATGACCTGGGTATCCGAAGGTGTTTTAAGTCCAGCCGGCTCTTCACCTCAGAATTGGCGCTTTAGTGGCGACTCTTTGCGAAGAGCAAAAACCGCGGCACACCTCACCCATGATCTCGAGTTGAATGTGCCTGGGGTTGCCTTAGCACTAGACTTGCTTGATGAAATCGCCCAGTTGCGCGCTCGTTTACCTCGCGACTAGGCTATAGCACTAAGACTCTGAACGACTCAATAACTGCTCCCAGCGTTGTAGCTTTTGATCTAAGTCAGCAGTGATTTCACTCAAGCGCGCTTGCATGCTCGCTGCCAACTCAGGTTCATTTTTATAGAGATCGGGATTGCTCATGGCAATACCAATGTCGGCCTGCTCAGTTTCCAATGTCTCGATCTGTAATGGCAAAACTTCCAGTTCTTGGCGCTCTTTGCCATTGAGCTTCTGAACTCCACTCTTAGCTACAGGCTTAACTTCTGTCTTAGCTTCTGTCTTAGCTTCTACCTTTGCCTCTGCTTTGACCTCAAGCTTATCTACAGATTTTGTGTTGGCATTGGCAGTGGCAGCACGAATTTTGTCTGAGCGCGCTTTCTGGATTTTCCAATCCTCATAACCCCCTTCGTACTCACGCCAGAAGCCATCACCCTCGTTGGCAATAATGCTAGTGACGACGTTATCTAGGAAGTAACGATCATGACTGACCAAGAAAACCGTGCCCTTATAGTCTTGCAAGAGTTGCTCAAGCAAATCTAAAGTATCAATATCTAAATCGTTAGTAGGTTCATCCAAGACCAAGACGTTTGCAGGCCGCGCAAATAGGCGTGCTAGTAATAAACGATTACGCTCACCACCCGATAAAGTACTTACTGGGGAATTGGTTCTCTCAGGAGCAAATAAGAAATCGCTCAGGTAACTCTTAACGTGCTTTTTATTGCCATTGATTTCAATCCACTCACTACCTGGGCTAATGTAATCTTCCAGCGAAGCATTCAGATCCAAACCTTCGCGCATTTGATCAAAGTAAGCGACCTCAATACGTGTACCCATAGTTGCGGTACCAGAGTCTGGCGCAATAGTTCCCAAAATCAATTTCAGCAAAGTTGTTTTGCCTGCGCCATTAGGACCCAGTAAACCAACCTTATCACCGCGCAAAATCGTTGCCGTGAAATCTTGCACAATCGGACGATCATAGGTTTTGCTAACGTTTTGAAGATCAGCCACAATCTTGCCGCTTCGATCTCCAGCAGAAACAGCCAACTTCACCTGCCCCATCGCATCTCTGCGTTCGGCACGGCTACTCCGTAATTTTTCTAAACGGGCAATTCGGGCAACGCTTCGAGTGCGGCGTGCCTCAACCCCTTTACGAATCCAGACCTCTTCTTGCGCCAATAATTTATCGGCACGAGCATTAGCCAAAGATTCAGAATTCAGTTCTTGTTCTTTTAAAACTTCATATTGTGTAAAGTTACCAGGGTAGCTACGGAGGATGCCGCGATCGAGCTCAACAATCTGGGTGCAGACGTTATCCAAGAAGGCGCGATCATGGGTAATCAAAATGACTGAGCCTTGATACTCTTTGAGCAATTCCTCTAACCATGCAATCGAATCCAAATCCAAATGGTTGGTTGGCTCATCAAGTAGCAGCACGTCAGGCATCTCAACTAAAGCACGCGCTAAGGCAACCCGTTTCTTAGTGCCGCCAGAAAGTGTATTGATTTTGAGATCAGCCTCTAAGTGCAAACGATCTAATGTTTCATAAACACGTTGCTCCCAATTCCAACCGCTCAAAGCCTCTAATTGCGACTGCACTTCGTCAAGACGATCATGGGAAGCATCATCCCATTCACCAACGCTAAGAGCCTCGTATTCCTCGCGCAAGGCCTTAGCTTGAGCAACGCCTTTCGATACCGCCTCGAAGACAGTCTCTTCAGCCTCAAATATAGGCTCTTGAGGAACATAAGCAGTTCTGAGGCCTTGCTGATATTGCAACAGGCCATCATCCATTTTTTCTATACCGGCCAATATCTTCAACAAAGAAGATTTACCAGTGCCATTGCGGCCAATTAAGCCAACACGTTCACCAGATTCCAGTGAGAAAGCGGTGTTTGCGAGGAGGTCAACGTGGCCAAAAGCCAGTTTTGCATCAGTGAGTACGATTAAAGCCATGCCGACATTATCGTCATTTCCTCAAAAGAGGAGATATTTCTGCTCATTTCGGGAAGACTTCTCCTTCCTTGCAGGCCATGCGGGACTTGGTAGGTTGGACTAGTCAAAAAATAGAGCCCCTAAGGGGCTCTATCTTAAGACCTAAGAACTAAATTCTTAGAACTTGTAAGTCACACCAACAGCTGGCATCCATGGATTCAATGTCAACTTGCCAGATGCGCCGGCAAGCGCTCCGCTACCAGTTACATTGGTATTCATAGTTGCATATTTCACATTAACGTTTAAACCCCAATTTTTATCCAGCATGTAATCCATGCCAACTTGACCAACAAAACCAACGCTTGACTGATCAACTTGAACCTGATTTCCGAGCGCAGGGAAATTTTGACGATTTCCAAAGATGGTGTAATTGATACCAGCGCCAACATAAGGTTTAAAAGCACCTAAATCAGTAAAGTGGTACTGAGCTAAAAGTGATGGCGGCAAAGCTGTAATCTTACCGGCGTTGGCACTACCTGGGCCATAAGTAATATTCACCTGCTGCGGCCATGTCAACACCAATTCAGCAGCAATATTTTTTGTGAAAAAGTAAGAAACATCAAACTCAGGAATAACTTGATTTTTAGCTTTTACGTTTGCGGCTTAAACCAAGCCAGACTGTCCATTTTGCCAAAGCAGATCCACCGCACGGACACGCAACATCCATGGATTTTCTTCTGCTTGAGCTTGAGCCGCGATTGGGGCTAAGGATGCTACAGCAGCCATTGCTGCTATGAGTGTCTTAATACGCATGATGGTTTCCCTTTTTCTTATCAATTTCGATGAAATCATTTTCGAATTGATGAAGGGAGTGCAATTTGATGTAAATCAAATTGACTGAGGCTGGAGATTTTTTATTGGTTAAAAAGCAACAGAGTTTTTGGGCTTATTTGATCTAGATCAAATTACCTCAGACTTACCCTTACAGAACCTTGGAATAGGTCCCTTTGGCTCGAGATTCTCTGAGGTGCCGATCAAAAGTCATGGCTACCCGTCTAGCAAGTAGACGACCTTTGGTGGGAACTAAAATACTTTCACCCTCCCAGTTGAGGAGACCAGCCTCCTCTAGACTCTTGAGTTCTTCTATTTCCGTCTTAAAGTAATTTGAGAATTCAATTTGATGTGATGTCGCAAAAGCTTTGGTGTCTAAGGCAAATTGGCACATCAACTCACCAATTAACTCACGGCGCATCAGATCGTCTTCATCAAGACGCAAACCTCGGAGCACCGGTAAGTGACCAGTATCTAATGCCTCGTAATATTCATCCAAAGTGCGCACATTCTGAGAGTAGCAATCATCCACTTTACCAATTGAAGAAATTCCAAATGCTAGAAGATCGCATTCTGCCTGAGTGGAGTAGCCTTGGAAATTGCGATGCAACTTACCTTTTCGTTGGGCAATAGCTAATTCATCATCTGGTTTAGCGAAATGGTCCATGCCAATAAAAACATATCCTGCCTCACCTAAGCGTGCAATAGTATTGGAGAGAATATCCAGCTTATCTGCTGCCGCAGGCAAGTCAGCTTCAGCAATACGGCGTTGCGGCTTAAAGATATGTGGCAAGTGTGCGTAGTTATAGACAGAAAGACGATCGGGATTCATAGCCAATACCGCATCAACCGTTTCCTTGAAAGTCTCTGGCGTTTGCTTTGGTAGGCCATAGATCAAGTCAACGCTTCTGGATTTAAACCCATACTTTCTAGACCAATCCATAACTGCCTGTGTCTCTTCAATCGTTTGTACGCGATGAACAGCCTCTTGAACTGCCAAGTTGAAATCCTGCACACCCAAGCTAATGCGGTTAAAGCCCAGATGAGCCAAGAGTGCAATATCTTGCTCAGTAACGCGGCGCGGATCAATCTCAATCGAATACTCACCGCCAGGTAGTAACTCAAAATGCTCGCGAGTGTACTGCATTAACTCTGTCATTTCTTCATGCGATAGAAAAGTGGGGGTACCACCACCCCAGTGCAATTGTGTAACGGGAATCTTTTTCTGAGCACCCATGGCCTTAGTCACTATGGCCATTTCTTTAGCGAGATATTTGATGTATTTGGCGCTACGCCCATGATCCTTGGTGATGATCTTGTTGCAGCCACAGTAATAACAAATATTGGGGCAAAACGGTAAATGGAAATATAAGGACAGTGGCTCATTAGCTTTGGCCACCCGCTCCAGCGCTCCTAAATAGTCAGCCTCAGAAAAATCCCCATGAAATCGATCAGCACTGGGATAGGACGTATAGCGCGGCCCATTGATATCAAACCTTTTCAACAGCTCTGGATGAAAAAGTACTTCTTTTTCTTCGACTGATGAATGAGTTGCTACGGGGTTCATAGGATTCTTATGTGGTGTTTACTTTGACAGATAGTCTAACGCCACTGCTTCTGCTACTTTAATCCCATCAACTCCTGCAGACAAGATTCCACCCGCGTAACCGGCGCCCTCACCTGCTGGGTAAAGGCCTTTGATATTTAGGCTTTGATAGTTTGCGCCTCGAGTAATTCGCAAAGGGGAGGAAGTGCGCGTCTCTACGCCGGTTAAGACAGCATCTTTCATAGAGAAGCCTTTAATTTGCTTCTCAAAAGCAGGAATCGCTTCACGAATCGCCTCAATGGCATAAGCAGGCAAGCTTTCTGCCAGATCCGTTAAATGAACACCCGGCTTATACGACGGCATCACACTACCAAACTGAGTGGAAGCCTTCCCTTCTAAAAAATCGCCAATCAGCTGACCCGGCGCTTCATAAGTTCTACCACCTAATTCAAAAGCCTTTGATTCAATAGCACGCTGAAACTCAATGCCTGCTAATGGGCCGCCTGGGTAATCTTCTGGCGTAATGCCAACAACGATGCCCGCATTGGCATTTCGTTCGTTACGAGAATATTGGCTCATGCCATTGGTTACAACTCGATTCGGCTCGGAGGTAGCAGCGACTACTGTGCCACCAGGGCACATGCAAAAACTATAGACAGAACGACCATTTTTGGCGTGATGGACTAATTTGTAATCTGCCGCACCAATTAACTCATTGCCCGCATGAGGACCAAGGCGTGCTTTATCGATCAGTGACTGTGGGTGCTCAATCCGAAAGCCAACAGAAAAGGGTTTAGCTTCCATGAAGACGCCAGCATGATGCAAGGCTTCAAAGGTATCCCGTGCACTATGCCCTAAAGCCAAGATGACATGGTTGGCAGGTAGATCTGCCTGCCCCTCAATCTTGACCCCGGTAATTTGCTCATTCTCAATATCAAAGCCAATCACCTTTTGCGAGAACCGAATCTCACCGCCTAAGTCAATAATTTCTTGACGCATCTTCTCTACCACGCCAACTAGGCGAAAGGTGCCGATATGTGGCTTAGCTACATAGGTAATTTCTGCGGGAGCGCCGGCTTTCACAAACTCATGAATGACCTTGCGTCCATAAAACTTAGGATCCTTGATCTGGCTATATAACTTACCATCTGAAAACGTACCAGCCCCGCCCTCTCCAAATTGCACATTGGATTCTGGATTTAAAACATTCTTACGCCACAAGCCCCAGGTATCTTGAGTGCGTTCACGAACTTTTTTGCCACGCTCAAGAACGATAGGCTTAAATCCCATTTGCGCTAACACTAGAGCAGCAAAAATACCGCATGGGCCAAATCCAATGACTACTGGGCGCAGTGCTTTTCCAGAGTCTATAGTTTCAGGGGCTTTTGCTACAAAGTGGTAGCTCGTATCCGGGGATGGTCTTACATGAATATCACCAGAAAACTGCTTCAGAAGAAGATCTTCATGCTTTGCAGATAAGTCAACCGTATAGATAAAAGAGAGGGCGACGTTCTTTCGAGCATCGTAACTACGCTTAAAGACCTCAAATCGTATTAAGTCTTTAGCGTCTAAATTGAGGCGCTTCAATATCGCCTTCTCCAGAGCTTCTGGAGCATGGTCAATTGGCAGACGTAATTCAGTAATACGGATCATGGGTTTTACGGCACACAGTAATTTGAGGCATTTCCAGGCTCATCAGGAGCCCTAAGCCAAATAATACTGGTTATAAGCTCACTCAGGCCAGGAGTTAGTTCATAAAGGCGATAATAGGTCATGGCTCTACGCGCAACTATCCACAAAGCCGACCTTCATGTCGCAGATTCTGACCGCCACTACTATGGCAGCCATTCATTAACTATTGCTAAGCACCCTTCTGAGACTGAGCAGCGGATGATGATCCGCATCATTGCCTTTGCATTGCAGGCAAATGAGGATCTAGTGTTTACAAAGGGTTTGAGTGATACCGACGAACCCGATCTGTGGATTAAAGATCTTACCGATGCAATCAAGTTATGGATTGAAATCGGCCAACCAGACGAGCGTCGTATTCTGAAAGCCTGTGGTCGTGCTGATCAAGTGATTGTCTATTGCTATGGCGGACATACCAGCAAAATCTGGTGGGATGGTATTGCCAACAAACTCAATCGTGCTCGCAATTTACAAATAGTCTCTATTCCAGCAGAACAAGCGGAAGAGCTGAACAAGTTGGTTGAGCGCAGCATGGTGATCCATGTCAATGTGCAAGATGGCGAAGCATATGTTTCCTCCGATAAAGGTCAGGTCACCATTACCCCAGAGATTTGGCGCAACAATCAATAGGCGTTATAAATGAAGGTAGTAGTTTTTGATACCAACGCATTGCTAGATCTTTTTGTCTTCAATGACTTTAGAGCACTTCATTTAAAACAAGCATTGATTGAAGGCAAAATAGATGCCCTAGCAACTCCAATCACTTTAGAAGAATTTACTGATGTGATTGCTCGCCCCCTGTTTTCGCTTGATGAAGTGCAACAAGAGCAAATTCGCGAGCAATGGCATGGTTTAACAAGAATCATGGATGATAAAAACTTGGTCAAAGCGCCCTGGATATGCCAAGACCCAGATGATCAAGTCTTTTTAGATCTTGCTTACACCGCAAAGCCCTGCATCTTAATCAGCAAAGACAATGCAGTGCTGCGATTTGCGAATCAGGCTGCAAAAGAACAAGTATTGATTACCGCAGATTACAACGCAGCGATCTTATAGGCTTTGCGCGGCCTGTGCGGCAATCTCAAAAGATCTGAGACGAGCCTGATGATCGAAAATTTGCCCAGTCAAGATGATTTCGTTTGCGCCAGTAAGATCCAACCAACGACGCATCCCCTTCTTTACTGTCTCTAGCGAACCCACTACTGAAACCTGCAAGGTATGATCTGCAGCTGCTCGTTCATGAGGCTCACAAAATTCATTTATGTCAGCAATTGGGGGCGGTAATTGTCCGCGAGTATTGCGCCGCATTCTGACAACATTTTGTTGCAGAGTAGTAAATAGATGTTGAGCTTCTTCATCGGTATCCGCAGCAACTACATTCATCACAAATGCTGCATACGGTTTAGCTTGCTGAGCTGATGGCTTAAAGAGCTCAAGATAAATCTTCATTGCCTCTAAAAGCTGCTCTGGCGCAAAGTGAGAAGCGAAGGCATAAGGTAAGCCAAAGTGAGCGGCTAATTGAGCTCCATACAAACTAGAACCTAAAATCCAGATCGGAACATTGCTATCGATTCCTGGTATCGCCTTTACAGATTGCCCTTCTTGTAACGGGCCAAAATAATGCTGTAACTCACGGACATCCTGCGGAAAGCGATCATCACTGCCCAATAAGTCCCTACGCAATGCCCTAGCAGTCATTTGATCGGTACCGGGTGCACGGCCCAAGCCAAGCTCAATTCTTCCTGGGTATAAAGCTTCTAGGGTGCCAAATTGCTCAGCAATCACTAAGGGAGCATGATTTGGCAACATGACGCCACCAGAGCCCACTCGGATATGGGAGGTGCCAGCAGCAATATAGCCAATCAAGACTGCAGTTGCAGAGCTCGCATTGCCCGTCATATTGTGATGCTCTGCTACCCAATAGCGGGTATAGCCCCATTTTTCGGCATGCCTTGCCACATCCAAAGAGTTACGAAGTGCATCGGCAGCAGTAAAACCCTGAGGAATCGGAGATATATCTAGAATGGAGTATGGGATGGAATTTGCCATCGCTAGATCATACCGAGAAAGTGCATTGTTGACATGATTAAACCCAAAATGGCCGATCCTGACGATGGCCTCTTTAAGCCAGGCAGTAAATTGCGACACATTAAGACTGGTGGATTTTATAAGGTTGTCTTCTTGGCTAATGTAGAAGCAAATCTGGAGCCAGCTTATGTTTACGAATCCATGCAATCGCATGATTTTTGGATTAGACCTAAAGCAGAAATGGAAGATGGGCGCTTTGAGCTTATCTCAGAATAGAAAGTAAGTTATGTCAGAAGAACGCATCACTAATCTAGAAATCAAATTGAGCTTCACGGAAGACTTAATTGAGAAACTCAATGAGACAATCTACAAACAGCAACAGCAAATCGAATTTCTGTATCGCGAGTTAAAGGCAATCAAAGAGCAAGCCGGCAGTGGCGGCGGAGGCGGGAGTTCTAAAGATGAAATCCCCCCACACTATTAATCAGCTGCTAATATAGTCATTAGGCATAAACCCCTTACAACATAAGCAAAGGAATATCCATGAGCAACTTAACTTTATTTCTAGTCCAGTGGGGCCTGACTTCTTTATCTCTTTGGGTTGCCAGCTATATCTTTAGTGGCTTGCGCTTTGCAGATGGTGGCTCACTATTAATCGCTGCCCTACTCTTGGGATTTGCCAATGCCATCGTCAAGCCTTTGCTCATTCTTTTCACGCTGCCATTAACAGTAGTAACCATGGGCCTCTTCTTGCTCGTGATTAATGCCTTGGTATTGATGCTGGTTTCTACAGTGGTGAGTGGCTTTACGATCTCCAGCTTCTGGACAGCGTTCTTTGCCAGCATCTTTATTTCTTTATTTAGCCTCTTTGTCAGCGGCTTAGTTTTTTAAGAAGCTGATTTACGAGCTTAGCTAGGCTTACTTGCTAGCAGGATAGATGTCCGACCAAGAGTGCAGTGCTGTTTTACATGGCTGCGACTTGGTCGCCAATGATTTAGCATTCTCCGCCGCGATACTTATGCCGCCGGTTAAGAAGCCTAACCCAATAGAGACGGCGCTATTCACCACTCCTGCCTTATTCACTCCAGTTTGCGGGTTTTGTAATGTTCCCTCAATCTTTACAAGTCCGGCCAGATCCAAGCCCGTTGTAAGGCCTGATTTTTCTCTTGGATTAATACTGATATTGAGAGCCTCGTTGGCAAGATTGATTGTGCCCGCTAAGGTGATATCAAGACGGTCCGTCTCAATGCCAACTGAATTCTGAATATTTACCATCCCGCTATTGATGGGTAAGTAGGCAACAGCACAATTCAAAGTAGTTTGATTGGATTTCTTATACATCGGATTGATTGCATCTATTACAGTGATGACAAAGTCCCCGCCTTTATTGATGAACTTCGAATCTAATTTACTTTGACCCACTGAAACCTGAATAGCCCCATTAGCTCGACTAACCATTTGATGTGGGCTCACACCACTTCCCTGTAAGTTCCAGGCCACTTTTGTATCACCACCAGAAACTCTAGCGCTTGAATCGGTGACGGCAATAATCTGCTCTAAGGCAAAGTCTTTAGCAATACCCTTCACAGAAATCTTAGGCGCAGGGCTCGTGAACTGATTAATGGACAGCTGTGCTTGGGCACTTCCCTTACCTACATTAAAGCTGATATCACTCGCATCAATCCTATCTTTCTGAAATTGAAGTGTCGTTTTAAAGTTCGTAAATGGCGCCTGATGCGGAATCCCAAGCTCAGCAATATTGATATTAATAAGGCCATCAGCCAAAGGCAAAAGATCAAACGGCAATGCGTCATCGGTGAATAAATACTTTCCTTGGGCCTTATGTGTAGATGCTTGGGAAGTTTTTCCAGCTGATCCAGCAATAACAACAGAACCCGCTAAGGGTGCTAAATCAAAGGACTTTGAGTTGAGATTGATATTGAATTTTGGCAATAGATCTGGCTTTTTATCGATCTCGCCCGAAATTGCAAGCGACTTACCGTTTAAAGTCAAAACTAAATCGAGATCTAGGTTTACTGGAGATTGATTCCAAGCGAAGTAAGCATTACGCAGTGAAGTTGTTTTGCCTTTTAGGTTCAATGTGTAATTAGTGCGCTGCACATCTACCAGAATCGTAGACTTCCCATCGCTAGCATCTAAAGAAAGTTTAGGAATACTAATCGGGCTGGCTGCTTTTTGTCCGTCTTGATAATTGATACGGGCATCTACGACATCAAGAGTTTTAATGGAGACAAGGGCATTACTAGAAGAATCGCTAGTTGCAGACTGTGTTGGCAAACCACTGGCAACTATCGTAGGCGGAGTGAGATTCCAATTACCCTCCCCAGCCTTATTGGTTTGTAAGTTTGCTTCTAGTCCCCTGATACCGATTCTGCTGATTTCAACGCTACCTTTCAGAAGCGGAAGTATCCTAATATCTAACTCAATGTTCTTGAATATGAACATGTCAGGAATGCTTGCCCATGAGGCATTGCTCAGAGACACCTGTTCTGCTTTTACGCTAATTGATGGGAAAAGGCTCAGACTGACTGGACCGGTGATTTTCAACTCACGCCCAGTAGCCTCTTTTACCGAAGAACTCAGGAGCTTGGTTACCTGGGCAGGATTTACAAAAGAGGACGCGTACCATGCGCCCAAACCCATTATGGCAAGACAGCCTAACAAAGCAATAAGAGAAATCTTCAGGGTTTTATTCACTTACCCATTCTAAATCGAGTACTAGATGAGGGCCAAGACTCATTACCCCTAGACTAAAATGAAGTGATGAGCACAGATAATCTACCGAAGTGTCCTGCCTGCCAGGAAGATATGACCTACCCCGATGGGGAAAATTATGTTTGCGCCCAGTGTGGCCATGAATGGCCTATGGCTGCTGCTGCAGAAGAGTCTGAGGCTGGGCTCATTGTGAAAGATGCCAATAGCAATCTTCTAGCAGATGGCGACACAGTCACCCTCATCAAAGACCTCAAGGTCAAAGGCTCTTCCACTACCCTGAAGGTGGGCACCAAGATTAAAGGGATTCGCCTGGTATCAGGTGATCATGAAGTCGACTGCAAAACAGAAGCGGGCAATATGCTACTCAAGGCCTGCTTCCTGAAAAAAGCCTAGGAGCATTTTGCCTCTAGGCTTTTCCAAATCAATGCTTGCTTATTTGCTTAGCTAGTTGCTTAGCTAGTTACTTGCCTTCTTTAAGACGGCATAAATCTGGTCTTTTAAAAGGAGCTTTTCCTTTTTCAAGGTCTCGATTTCTTCTGGAGTACTCGGCTCTGAATGGGACTCCATTCTTTGGATCTTTTGATCTAAATTGTTGTGCTTATCAAATAAATGCGAGAAATGACGATCTGTCGTTTTCAGCTTGGTAATGAGTTCGCGATATTCAGGAAACATAAGCCCTCTTGATATTTAGGTTGCACAAAACTTCACGCTTTTAGTGTAGCAACCCTCCATTCCAAGAACAATGCCTTCTGCCATCTATTTATTTCATCCCCTCCCTTGTATTCCGTGGGACAAACCCCATATAGGAAAGGGCAATTCCCGAGGGAATTTGCAGTAATATCAGAAAGTGCATCAAGCACGATAACTACCGAAAGAAGGGTAATAAACCATGGCTACAAAGAAGTCTCCAGCAAAAAAGAAAGTAGCTACCAAGGTGGTAAAAAAAGCCCCTGTTAAAAAAGCTGTCAAGAAAGTTACTGCCAAGAAAGTAGCAAGCAAAAAGACGGTCAAAAAGGTAGTGAAAAAACCAGCAGCCAAGAAAGTGGCCGCAAAGAAGCCTGCTGCCAAAAAAGTGGCACTTAAAAAATTAGTGGCAAAGAAACCTGCGGCCAAAAAGCCAGCAGCGAAGAAAGTTGCCAAGAAGACTGCAAAACCTGCTTCATCTAAATCACCTAAAGTAGACCAATATGGTCTTGAGCAAGATGATGAGTTTTACGGCCTGTATTTTGCAAAGTCTACTAACAAGGGATTGGTTGAAGTAAAGCCCTGCACCTTCTCGTTGATGTATTGGTGGAAAGGTTTGCTTGGCTACCCTGACATGATCGAGATCTCCAAAGGAAGCAATACTGCAATGTTGCAGTTTGAATCCACATTTGGTGGTGGCGATTCTGGTGAGACAGAGTTAACCGAAAAAGATGTGCTGGACATTGATCACATCATTGAAGTAGACGAAGAGGAAATGATGATCTCCCTCTACTCCTATGTGCCTATCCCAGTGCCCGAGAAATTGGTTGGGGCTTTGAGCCTAGCTGTTCTCAACATTAACCCAGAAACTCGCTATGGCAGCCTTGAAATCTGCCCAACCGAGAATGAAAATGGTGAAACTGAGCACTTCTTGCGTTACCGTGCTGCAACCTATTTGCGTGGCATCAAGTCTGGCAAAGTGGAAGCAATCGAAAGCATGGTTACCAACGGTTCTGAGTTCTTTGGTCTTGCTTTAGATGCGATGTGCGTCAACAAGTCGATTAAGAAGTGGTTGCTTAGCTAAGCACCAATGAATGGCGAATTAACTACTCGCCACTATCTGCAAAGATAGATATAAGTTAAGGGAAAACGGTCATTGACCGTTTTTCTGCTTTCTACAATCGTCGCAGTTCTCTTCCCCAGTTTTTTACACTCCTCGAGCGCCATTTCTTGCGCTTCATTTTCTTTTGCATCTTTGGGCGCATGAACCCCAACTGTGCCATCTGATTGCTTGTACACACCAAACTGACTAACTGGTGTTGAGCAGGCCGCTAACATCAGGCCTAGAAAAACCACTAAGTAATGACGTACCATTTTCAATACCGCCTAAAAGATGAGGGATAGATTGATTCTATCTTAGGGCACCAGAATTACTGAGCCGCCCTGCCCCCAGGCCTGTATTGATCCATCACCGCATCTAGGCTGTTATTGGTAATACTCGGATTTGCACGCTGGAGACAGCTTAAGAGAACTTGCTTATTGGCATGCTTCTGATTGGAACCCGGCAAAGAACCTTGGGGTGCGGGATTGACATCATTAAAGCAAGCTCTAAATTGGTCTGGCGTCACCCCAAGACCACGACTAATTTGGTCAACGGGTCGACGAGGATCATCACGCATCATGCCTCCTGGGCCACCTGGACCCCCTTGAGGTGTTCTGGGCATGCCCTGCTGCATTTCCTGGGGTGGCATCATTGAGGGTGGCATTTGAGCTAAAGCAAAACTAGAGAATTCTGCGATTACCAATAAATAAATGGGGAGCTTTGTCAAATCACAATCTCTTTCAGGTTGATACCCTAATAAATAAAAAAGCCAACCAGTCAAAGACTAGCTGGCTTTTATAAATCAACGGCAACTTAAGTAAGTTTTAGATTAATGCTCATATTAAGGGTTGTTTGGGGTGGTCACATTGCCCGAGCCAGAGCTCGTTACATGAACCGGAAGTAATGAATTGGGAAATAGCCCGGCAACCAAATTACCGACAATGGAACGTTTACCGTAACCAAAATAATTTCCTTGAACAGTATTATTAAATGCAGTGTCAGCAATAAGAACACCATCCCCTGTATTTCCGCTGATCACACTAGACATTGCAGTATATGAACTGGAAGGTGTATAGGCGATAACAGAGTTATTGTTACTTCCTCCGCCAATATAAATACCACCCAGTCCATTACCAAAAGCGGAAACCTGAGTAGTTCCAAGGCCAATTACAGAATTAAATACAGTATTGCTATTTGCAGTACCGACAATTTCAATGCCGTATCTTGCGTTGCCAGAGAAGGTGTTTTGCGGAATAACAGAATTGTTGTAACCGCCAATATAGTTTCCATGGGCAGTTCCCGCAATGTAAACCCCGCTACCGCCGTTACCAGCACCATTGGCGCCAGGGCCATTAGCAAGAGCGCCAGTACCTTCAGTATTCAAACCAACCACGTTAGGATCGACAGTAACACCAGATGCGTTTCCGGAAATCTCAATACCATGATGCATATTTCCAGAGAATACGTTAGTGCGAACTAAATTGTTACCGCCAGTAGAATCAATTGTGATCCCGTTTCCACCATTCGGAGCGGCACCCTGAAAGGCGTACAAGCCACCAAACGTATTGAAGGTGGTGAAGCCACTAGCAGTTCCTGAAACCTTAATACCATCAAGTGTATTGCCAGCTGACACGTTACCAAGCGGGATTACACCGCCAACCTGAACACCAGCAGAGCTACCGTCAACTAAGATGCCGTGGCCGCCATTTGGAACCATGGATGCATTGTTTGCACCAGCACCAAAGAAGTTAGCCTGAACCAAAATTGCATTGGAGTCTGCTACATGAAGGCCATTAGCACCATTACCGCTCAATACATTGTAATAAATGAATGGGTTGTCTTCAAAGGTGCAACCAATCAGTTGATTGTTATTCGCATTGCGAATTAATACACCATCCAAGGTGTTGCCCACAGCTGCTGTACCAACATTATTGGTACCGATAAAGTTGCCACTTAACACCGTTAACTCTGAACCACCATCAATTAAAACTCCGTTACGAGAATTTCCGGAAATCAGATTGCCTAAGGGCGGAGCAATAGAAACGATTGGAACTGTACCCTTGTTGCCCGTTGGATTATTAGTTTGCCCTGTAGCAGAATTGATATATGCAGTACCACCAATAGTGTTATCAACCGCATAATAAGTTACATAGATACCGTTGAATCCGTTAGCAATCTTTGCCGTTCCTGCTGGATTGGTACCAATTGCATTGGCTTGAATCTTGTTGCCTGCACTGCCATAGATCTGGATACCATTCTGCGTATTACCGGAAATCACATTAGAGTAAAGACCAGAGATACTGTTTGGGTTTGTACCAACAACGTTGTTAGTAGAAGAAGCGGAAATGTAAATGCCATCTTTTGCATTGCCAGCAGCTGCACCACTTAAGTTAAGGCCGATGTAGTTTCTTAATAAAACGATATTGCCCGCATTTAAGGTAACGCCATTTGAATTAGATCCAATGATTGACAAAGCATAAATTCCAGAGCCTGCAGAGCCACTATTAAAGGTAAAACCTGAGGCAACGTTATTGAAGTTCACCGCAACCAATGGCGCAGTAGTAGTATTACCAGCTACATAGCCAGGAGCAGTACCGCCATCAATTAATACTTTTTTTGTAATAGCAGGCAAATCGCTTGCAAGAGTGATTACACCGGCTACAGAAAAAGTAATGCCTGAATATTGGGAAGTTGATGCGCTATTAACTGCTGTAATCGCATCTCGCAGAGATCCGACACCAGAGTCGTTGGTATTACTCACAACGTAAAAGACGCTCGGGGTTGCGACAGCAGAACTACTGCCACTATCACTACCACCGCCGCAGGCAGCCAAACCAAGCATTACTAATGCCAAGAAGCCCAGGGAAATATAGCGCCAAAATTTGAGAGTGATAGAGGTAGGCATGCAGATGACGCTTTCTGTAAATAAGGAAATCTGATTCTACATTCTCCCTAGAGCTAATCCCCTCTATTGCGGCACAATTTTTAATATAAGACCCCTTTGGAGGCCCTAATCACATGTTTTAGGCCTGAAAGAACTTATCTCTTAGCCATAAAGCAACCGATACCAGCCCAATCATGATCGGCACCTCTACTAAGGGCCCAATCACTGCCGCAAAGGCTGCTCCAGAGTTAATTCCAAAGACGGCAATGGCTACTGCAATGGCTAACTCGAAGTTGTTGCTAGATGCTGTAAACGATAAAGTGCAGCAGCGCTTGTACTCAATACCCATTTTGATAGTGATCAAGAATGTCAGCAAGAACATCACCACAAAGAAGACTAGCAATGGAATTGCGATGGTAACCACATCCATTGGCAACTGAAGAATTAGCTTACCCTTCAAACTAAACATCACTACGATAGTAAAGAGCAAAGCAATTAAGGTGAGTTTGCCTATTCTGGGAACAAAAGTATTTTGATATGACTCTCTCGACACAAATTTGAGGGCAATGTATCTCGTCAAGAATCCTGCAACACAAGGAACGCCTAGATAGATAGCAACCGTCTTAGCGATCTCACCAATGGTGATATTGACGACGGATCCTGCAAAGCCAAAATATGGTGGCAAGACAGTTAAGAAAAAATAGGCGTATAGGCTAAAGAACAGCACTTGAAACACTGCGTTAAAAGCCACTAAGCCAGCTGCATATTCCGTAGAGCCTTTGGCAATATCGTTCCAGACAATCACCATGGCAATACAAGGCGCTATCCCAATCAAAATAAGACCTGCCATGTATTCAGGCTGATTGGGAACAAAGAGGATGGCCAAGAAGAACATCAAGATAGGCGCAACAATCCAATTGAGTAAGAATGCCAATCCAAAGATCTGCTTATCTCTAAAGACGTCAGGCAAGTCTTCGTACTTCACCTTAGCAAACGGTGGATACATCATCAGTATCAATCCAATGGCTATTGGGATATTGGTAGTGCCCGATTGAAAGGAATTAATGAACCCCTCTACTCCAGGAACAAAATATCCCAAGCCAATACCTGCTGCCATGGCAGCAAAGATCCAAACAGTGAGATATCGATCTAAAAAGGAAAGCTTGCTGGTAACTGTGCTCATGATTTAGTGTGAATTTCTTGAAGGCTAAGTGAATTGAGTCGATCTAAAGGCATATCTGCCAGAAGATCAATGCGTTTTTTTAAGCCAATCATGACCTCTTTAAATGCACGGCGTTTATCGTCATCCGATCCAGTCACTTGCGATGGATCTGGGAATCCCCAATGGGCGGTAGCCGGTTTACCCGGCCAAAATGGGCACACTTCGCCTGCCGCGTTATCACAAACCGTAATAATGAAATCCATCTTCGGGGCATCTTGCAAACCAAACTCATCC
Organism: Polynucleobacter sp. JS-Fieb-80-E5; assembly: GCF_018882015.1. Classification (NCBI taxonomy): domain Bacteria; kingdom Pseudomonadati; phylum Pseudomonadota; class Betaproteobacteria; order Burkholderiales; family Burkholderiaceae; genus Polynucleobacter; species Polynucleobacter sp. JS-Fieb-80-E5. The sequence continues at coordinate 244,238 of NZ_JACVPH010000001.1, forward strand.
CATGACTTGGAGCGTAATTTAGATTCGTCGTAACCCATCTGCAAAGCCAACTCACGTGCAAATGGATTTACTGAAGTGCCTGGAGTGGATCCTGCTGAGTAGCCCACAAATTTGCCGCTGACATGAGTTGAAGCAAGAGCCTCCCCCAAAACGGACCGAGCAGAATTATGGGTACATAAGAAGAGAATATTGAATTGTTTCATTACAAATCCTTAATTAATTAACAGCAAGATTTTTTTGTGATGGATGCCACTAAAACCGTTGCCAAAGGTGTCGGCACACAACATGCATCTTCCCCGTCTTGGACGTTATTAAAAACAGGGATTGAGTCTAGGGTATGAAATGTTTCCCATGGAATACCTGCAGGATCATTTACCCAATACTTATCTGATTTTGCGTAACAACATGCGGTACCCATCTCCGCAATTACTCCCTCGTCAATCGTATCGAGTCGACCTTTCATCTCTTCGAGCTCAGCACCACTTTCCACCTGAATTCCTAAATGATTAATGCCCACAGGCGCCCCACGAGCTGATATAGCAAAATTTACCCTAGGATCCTCCAGCTGCCATTTGGCGTAATCGCTCTTTACAATAGTTGGCGCACAGCCAAACATCTTTGCGTAAAATGGAATTGAGGATGGAATATCAGCCACTGCCACATGAAGATGAAGTCTTTTCATTTACAAATTACCTTCTTTTTCTTTACTGCCTCACAAGAATTTCCACCGCAGCAGTTTTCTAGCAAGAACCCACTTAACTCTTGCACCAAGCTTGCATTAGGTCGATAGATGAGATTGCGGCTGTGACGCTCTACCGTCAATAACTCGGCGCTTACTAGTTCTTTGAGGTGAAAACTCAGTGTGGCGTTGGCAACCCCTAGTTTTTCAATAATCTCGCTAGGCGTTAATCCAGTATCACCACGCTGAACTATCAAGCGAAAAATATTCAAGCGGGTCTCTTGGCCTAGAGCCAGGAATGCTTTGATGGCATCAGTATTTTTCATATTTCCAATTATATCGAAATATATTTCTGAATTGTGACAAGCCAAGTCATTTAAATGACAGATTTGTGTCATATTTGCTTGAAAATAGAGAAAATTAAACGTAGGATTGATTCAAGATACGCCAATACAACGAAATGCCAATCAACCCAGGAATCAGCATGAGCCAAAAGAAATTAGTTAAGCAACTATTAAAAAAGCTTGATAAATTAGAATCAGACAGAGAAAAGCTCATCGATAAGCTTGGAAAAGCATTGGATAAGTTAGATAAAAAAGTAGCTAGCAAAAAAACTCCGGCTAAGAAAGCTGCCGCCAAAAAGACTCCGGTCAAGAAAGCTCCTGCTAAAAAGGCCCCCGCCAAGAAAGTCCCAGCTAAGAAAGCTCCTGCTAAAAAGGCGGCTGCAAAGAAAACCGCTCCTGCTAGCCCTGCTAATACAAACGAAGCAAGCTAATGGGGCAAAAAGGCAAAGATAAGCCAGAGGTATCTAGCTATGACGATCAACTTCGCTTGTTGCAAATTGAGTTAGTTAAGCTACAAAATAGCTTGATAAGTAAAGGTGATCAAATACTAGTCATTCTTGAGGGCCGCGATACGGCAGGCAAGGATGGCACTATTAAAGTGATCACCCAACACTTAAGCCCCAGGGAAACTCGCGTGGTTGCCCTCGGAAAACCATCCGATAGCGAGTCTGCGGAATGGTACTTTCAAAGGTATGTTGCCGAACTACCTAAAAAAGGTGAGATTGTTCTCTTCAATCGTAGTTGGTACAACCGTGCTGGCGTTGAGATGGTCATGAATTTCTGCACGAAGGCGCAATATACCAACTTCATGGGGACCGTAAATGAGTTTGAGTCCATTCTGGCTAGCTCAGGTATGACTATTCTTAAATATTATTTAGATATCTCTAAAACGGAACAAGCTCTTCGTCTTGCAGATAGGGCTAAAGATCCACTCAAGCAATGGAAGATTAGTCCGATTGATCAGCAAGCGCAGAAAAACTGGAATGCCTACAGCAAATGTAGAAATGACATGCTAGAAAAAACCAGCTCTAAAGATGCGCCCTGGATCATTGTGAAAGCGAACGATAAAAAAGTTGCTCATCTTAATATGATTGAGGATCTTCTTTCTAGAGTTTCATATCCAGGAAAAGATAAAGGCTTACTGAAGGCTGATAAGAATATCGTCTTCCAATGGGACGGCAAGCTATCTAAGCTCGAAGAATAAGTCCTTAGAAAACCTCGGGAACATACATCTCAGGTGGTACTGGGCCTCGTAGGTAATCCTGGTTATGAACGCGTTTTGGTAAAGTAATCTCTGGGTGATCAATCTCTTGATAGGGGATTTGACTCAGCAAATGCGAAATGCAGTTTAGGCGAGCCTTTTTCTTATCATTGGCAGCAACCACCCACCACGGCGCTTCAGGGATGTGTGTTCGCTCAAGCATGGTTTCTTTAGCCTTGGTATAGGCCTCCCAAAGCCTTCTAGCCTCTAGGTCCATTGGGCTTAACTTCCACTGCTTTAACGGGTCATGAATACGCATCATGAAGCGGTTGTATTGCTCTTCGTCAGAAATTGAAAACCAATATTTAATCAAGATAACGCCTGAACTAATCATCATGCGCTCAAGATCAGGAACTGTTCTTAGGAACTCTTCGTATTCATAATCCGTACAGAAACCCATCACCCTCTCAACGCCAGCTCGGTTGTACCAACTTCTGTCAAATAGAACAATCTCGCCGCCAGCAGGTAACTGGGAAATATATCGTTGAAAGTACCACTGTGTTTTCTCGCGCTCATTAGGCGCAGGTAAAGCAACTACCTTACAAACCCGAGGATTGAGTCGCTGTGTAATACGCTTAATCGCTCCGCCCTTACCTGCAGAATCACGACCTTCAAATAGGACTGCCACCTTCAGCTTGTTTGCTACAACCCAATCCTGAAGTTTGACTAGCTCTCCCTGGAGTCTAAAAAGCTCACGGAAGTAAACATTGCGTGGAATTTCGGAGCTTTCACTGCCATCAGCAGATAAACGATCGTCGTCGAGCTCCATCTCAAGCTCTTCGTCCATGCTATCAAGAATCTCCTCCTGAGCACGGCGATACCAGTCGGCCATTTCATTATGCTTCGATGTCATTGGTTTACGCTCCTAGACTAGATTTATAGCTAGAAATGATGACACATTTATTACATCAGGCGAGGATTGCCTTTTATATAAGCAGAGATAGCCTCCTGGCTATGTAATGCCAGCCACTTTCGGTCTCTCGATGTATCTGGGCTAGCTCCCGAGGGTGGCAAAAAGGTCAGCTCCACGATCAGGTTCCGATCCTTCAGGATCTTAGCCATGGACTCTAGCAGCCCCATATCCCCAATAAAGGCTGTCACATCACTTCTCTCGCCTGAAAGGGATGATCTATAGCTAATCGCCAAGGAATAGACTGGCACTTGAGCAATAACAGCCGATTCAAATAAATTAGGTTTGAATGGTAGGACGCCCTCGCCTATTGTGGAGGTGCCCTCTGGAAAAATGCAGACTGACTGGGTTTGAAGAACCTTAGCCACCTCGCTCGCAACCTGCTTTCCATGACGAGAGTTATCGCGCTTGATAAATACCGTGCCCAATTGTTTGGCCATCCATCCAAAAACGGGCCACCCCTCCACATCAGACTTTGCTACAAATCGAATTGGCTTAAAAGCATTAATCGCATGGATGTCCATCCAAGAGATATGGTTTGATGCGAGTAGATAAGGGGTGGTAGGAAGAATTTCTGGATTTCTGAGTCTTAAGTCAATACCAAAAATAGCTAGCAGTCTTTTTGACCACATCTGAATATGCGTATTTTTAGCCTCCTGAGTGGCAAATGGGAACTGAAAAGACAGGATCGCCAATCCAGCAATCACATGACACCACACCAAAACCCACGACCATACATAAGCCCAATATTGAAACGGGGGCTGTTTGGAGTGTGTATTCAGACTCATATGTTGTAGGAATATAAAACAAATTCAGAAATTGCTGCGTCGTCATAAAACTGTCTTGGAACTGTCATTCTAGTTTCATACTCAGTAGGCTTAATACTGTTTCATGATGCATTACAAAGCCATCTGGATTTCAGACGTACACCTAGGAACATCAGGGTGTCAGGCAGACTACCTTCTGGATTTCCTAAAGCACAACGAAGCGGATAAATTCTACCTAGTTGGCGACATTATTGATGGCTGGAGACTGAAGAAGTCTTTCTACTGGCCTCAATCACATAATGATGTAGTACAAAAACTCTTGCGTAAGGCACGTAAGGGGACCGAAGTCATCTATGTTCCCGGAAATCATGATGAAAGCGCCAGACAATTCTTTGGAATGTCTTTTGGTGATGTCAAAGTAGTTGAGGAAGTGATTCACACGACAGTTGATGGTAGAAAGCTATGGGTAACCCATGGCGATCAGTTTGATGGCGTAATGCAATACGCTAAGTGGCTTGCATACGTTGGTGACAACCTCTATTCACTCATTCTTTACATAAACCGTTATTTCAATATGGTCCGCGCCAAGATGGGCCTGCAATATTGGTCGCTATCGCAATACCTTAAACACCAAGTAAAGAACGCCGTCAGCTATATCGCAGACTTTGAACACATCATGGCCAGAGAAGCCCGCTTACGTGGTTGCGATGGCGTAGTTTGCGGCCATATTCATAAAGCAGAAATACGTGAGATTGATGGCTTGTTGTATTGCAACGATGGTGATTGGGTTGAAAGCCTTTCTGCCCTAGTTGAAACACAAACAGGCGAACTCAAAATTATTTACTGGACGCACATTAAGGGTGAACCAGTTGAAACTCCTCAGATTACTCTTCAACCTGCTATCGAATCACTCATAAAAGAGGCTGTGCTATGAAAATTATGATTATTACGGATGCATGGGATCCACAAGTAAACGGCGTTGTCCGCACCTTGAAACAAACTCGTGCCGAATTAATCGCAATGGGACATCAAGTAGAGATGATTACCCCCAATGGCTTTAAATCCATTCCTTGCCCAACCTATCCTGATATCGCCCTCTCACTCTTCCCAGGCAAAGAAGTAGCTCGTCGCATTAAAGAATTTGCGCCTGATGCAATGCATATTGCAACAGAAGGCCCACTAGGTTTATCTGCTCGCGCCTATGCAGTCAAAAATAGCCTGCCTTTTTCAACTGCTTATCACACCCGCTTCCCGGAATATGTCAAAGCGCGTACCGGCATTCCTTTAGCAATCACCTATGCCTTTATTCGCTGGTTTCATAAGCCGTCAATGGCTGTCATGGCTCCAACGATTATCGTTAAAAATGATCTAGAAGCTTATGGTCTTGATAACGTCGTGTTGTGGTCAAGAGGTGTTGATCTAGACATTTTCAAGATGCAGGAGTCCAAGGCCCTAAATACTGCACATCCCATCTTTTTATACGTTGGTAGAGTTGCTGTTGAGAAAAATATCAATGCCTTTTTAGAAATCGATTTGCCAGGTTCAAAGTGGGTAGTAGGGGACGGTCCAGCGATGGCTGGAATCAAAGAAAAATACCCAGAGGTGAATTATCTAGGCGTACTGCAGCAGCACGAATTAGCAAAAGTATATGCGGCAGCAGATGTATTTGTATTTCCTAGCAAGACGGATACATTTGGCTTGGTGTTGCTTGAAGCCATGGCATGCGGCACTCCAGTGGCAGCCTATCCAGTGACCGGTCCGATTGACGTACTGGGAAATTCTAATTCAGGTGCCATGAACGAAGATTTGCGTGAAGCTTGCCTGCAGGCTCTCAAAATTCCCCGCGAAGTAGCACGCGCACATGCAGAAAAATTCTCCTGGAGAGCTGCTTCTGAGCAATTTGCCAATCACCTAAAGCCAGTACCAACTACAGAAGTTCACGTAACAGCACTAGCCTAAAGAAAACCCAGCGTGAACTCTCCATATCACATAGATCAGAATCCCCATAAAGGCAATCGTGGCCTTGCCAGAGCATGGCATGCAGCCAAGAACTCTTGGTGTGGTTTGGTTTATGCATTTATGGAAGAGAGCGCCTTTAGACAAGAGCTGACTTTATTTGCTTTGCTAACACCAGCCGCCCTCTTGTTACCAATAACACTGCTAGAGAAATCATTACTAGTTTCTTCCTTGATGATGGTGCTTGTTATTGAACTATTGAATTCCAGCGTGGAAGCAGCAATCGATCGAATCTCATTCGAACACCATGACCTCTCCAAAAGGGCAAAAGATTTTGGTAGTGCTGCTGTCATGCTTGCTCTACTTGTAGCGGCTCTACTCTGGGCTGCAGTTTGCATCCCCTTGCTCCCATCATTTTAATTACCCACTAAGGCCAGCCATGTCTGACATCCCCAATCCAATAGGTTCATTTGAGATCTTTACCCCCAAGAAGGTCAAAGCCTTAAAAAGAATCAAGCCAAATCCCCTTAAAAAACTCACCAAAAAGTTAGCTAAGAAGCTGTTTGGCAAGAAATTTGTAAATACAACAAGGGCCGAGTTCAGAGAAATGGCTCCTGTTCCTGCGGTTCAGATTGATAAGCCTAAAAAACCGGCATTTCAAATTGTTTGGGCAAGCACACCTGGTGAAATTAAAGAAGCGCAAAGATTGCGCTATAAAGTATTCGCCGAGGAGATGGGTGCTAGCCTACCTAAGAACGCTGAAGGCTTAGATGTCGATGAATTCGATTCCTATTGCGATCATTTGTTGATTCGTGATCAAGACAGTCTGAAAGTAGTTGGCACCTACCGCGTACTTCCACCTCATAAGGCTCAAGAGATCGGTCGCCTCTATTCTGATTCTGAGTTTGATCTATCCCGTATTGACCACCTGCGCCCTAAATTGGTTGAGCTCGGTAGATCTTGTGTTCACCAAGACTATCGCTCAGGCGCTGTCATTATGGCCCTATGGAGTGGCTTAGCTCAATACATGCAAAAGAATGGTTATGAAATCATGCTTGGTTGTGCCAGTATTCCAATGGCTGACGGCGGTCACTTTGCAGCGAGTCTTTATAACTCCCTAGGCAACGACCAAATGGCGCCAACAGAGTTTCATGCATTCCCGCGCCTGCCTCTGCCTCTTGATAAGCTAAATGGTGGTTTAGATGTGCAGCCTCCACCATTGATCAAAGGTTACCTGAAGCTAGGTGCAAAAATTTGTAGCGCTCCAGCCTGGGATCCCGACTTTAATACAGCTGACTTATTGACGATGCTCCGCCTTTCAGAAATCAACCCTCGTTACGCAAAGCATTTTTTTGGTTTGTAATATTTAAGCATCAGCTCTTAAAGAAAAAGCCACTTCGCATTGAAGTGGCTTTTTTATTCTGAGATATACCCCTACTTAAAGCTAACTTGGTAAGAACGCCCTACCCTTTCCCATTCTGCCGCCTCTTTTAATAGACTAAATTCAGTCAAGGGGTGTTTGGCTACCCATTCCTTAGAAAGACTAACCAAATATGAGCCGTCATGCTCAGAAACTTTTACATTCGGAAAATTGGTGTCATTTCGGCCGCGACAAAGTACCTGTGCCAGTCTCAAACAAAAAAGCATACGCCAGTCTTCAAAGCTATGGTTATTGGCAAGCTTTCCTAATTTGCCGGTATGTCCAATCAGCAAAGCCGCTAGTCTAGCCTGATCATTTTTAGAGAAGCCCGGCATATCTGCGTTACCTGCTATGTACGCAGAATGCTTGTGATAGCCATTGTGGGAGATTGATAATCCGATTTCATGCAGATTGGCCGCCCATTGCAATAACGCCACATTATCTGCCCTACTCTCTGATTCAGGTTTTGGTAATTGCTGTAAAAAATCAGCAGCCAATTTACCAACCCGATCAGCCTGCTCACGATCGACGGTATAGCGTTGCATAAATTGCTCTACGGTCACATAGCGCATATCGTGATGTTGTGATCGGCCAAGCAAGTCGTACAAAACACCGCTACGCAATGCAGCATCGGTTACTTCCATTTCTTCAATGCCTAATTCATCGAATGCTGCCAACATAATCGCTAAACCGCCTGGCCACACGGATCTTCTGTCATCCTTCAGACCCTCTAGCTCCACTTGATTTACATGTTCATACTTGAGAAGGTGTTTTTTGAGATTCTTAAGGCCTTCACGGGTAATTATTCCACTTGAGCTATTGACGCGGCCCATCATTAAGCCGTCGCCACTTCCATTGAAATGATTATTTCCAATGAGATCGGCTAGAGCTCTAGCGGTACCAGAGGAACCAATAACCTGCTTCCAGCCGCTTCTTAAATAAGCGCCAGAAATTACCTGTATTTCACGGCGAGCTGCCAACTCAGCCTCTTTAAAAGCATGGGCATCAATATTTCCCTTGGGGAAAAAACGCATGCTATGAGAGACGCAACCAATATAGAGACTTTCCATCAACTTTGGCTCATAACCTTTGCCAATAATGAATTCAGTAGAACCGCCGCCAATATCAATGACCAGCCTATTGCCCTGAACTGCTTGAACTTCATGTGCTGCGCCAATATAGATGAGTCGAGCTTCCTCAACTCCAGCAATGACTTCAATCGGGAACCCTAGAGCTACTTGCGCATCTTCAATAAATTGTTGAGAATTTTTGGCAACGCGCAAAGTATTGGTTGCCACCGCTCGAACATTGGCAGGATCAAAGCCGCGAATGCGCTCACCAAAGCGTCGAATAGCTATTAATCCCCGCTGATAGGCGTCATTGCCAAGCAATTTATTTTCAGTCAGACCGGCGGCCAAGCGAACTGTCTCACGCAAGGTATCAATAGGACGTAACTGTGTGCCAGAGGGGGTATTTACTGCTTGGGCTACCAACATGCGAAAACTATTCGATCCCAAATCGACCGCAGCAACAAGGTCTTCTGAATGAACTAAAGGATCTACGGGATTGCTGGCCAAAATATTCCCCAAAAATGGAATGCTGTATCAATTATGACTATTTTATGTAAAAAACGTGACACATTGATGAAAATGCCAGCAAGCCTTTATGACTGGGATTAAGGGCTTTGATTAGGCCGCTAAGTTTTGCTCAGAACTAGAACAATCGCGATTGCCAAAGCTGCATAAGATGCAGCAATCCCCCGACTTTGGCTTCAAGATCGCGCTACATGAGCGGCAACGATATAAATGCTGAGAAGAGCCTTGCTCAATTTTAATAGCCTCTGAAGCTTGGCAATAAGGGCAGGTAACGATAGATTCTGAAGCAGTGTTGGTATTCACAAAGTTATATTGAACCAAAATTATTTCAGTATTGTGTCAAGACCAATAAGGGTTAATCCGTTGTGCTGGGACTCCAAAAGGCCTGCGAAACAAATTCTTGATCGGCAATTTTAGCGATCAATTTATCCATCTTATCCCCATCAACAGCCGACGCTGTTAATACGGCCTGAATTTCAATATCATCGTTGCCAAATTGATGCACTTCAATGTCTTGGGTTTGATAGCCCGCCTCTTCTAGCGTCTTAATAAATTGCTTTAAGGCGTGCTTTTGGGCATGCTTAGGAGTGATGATATAAACAGAATTCGTCACCTCAACCGAGATGGTGTCTAGTGGTTGGCGATTAATAAAAGTTACTACGGGTCTTAAAAGAGTATTGGCTGCCAAAATAAATACGGTGGCTAATCCGGACTCTAATATCAAATCTGCGCCTGCACAGGCGCCCACAGCCCCTGAGGCCCATAAGGTAGCTGCCGTATTGATCCCGCGAACATTACCCTCTTCGCGCATGATGACGCCGGCACCTAAAAAGCCAATACCAGAGACAACATAAGCCATCACATGTACAGCTCCATCATGGCCAGTCAGACGATTACCAGCATCAACAAAAATCGCGGCACCAATAGCAACCAAAATATTGGTTCTTAAGCCTGCAGTTCTCTGGCGATATTGGCGCTCTAAACCAATTAAGCCGCCAAAGAAAAAGGCAGCAGTCAGACTGATTGCGGTATCAGTTAACGACGCATAATTAATATTGCTAACAAACTCCATAGGACTAGTAATTATTTTGAGCCAAGACCTAAGGACTCTACCATTACTTTGAATACCTCAGTGTTATCCATGAAACCCTTAAATTTGTCTGCCCCTGGACCCATGGCATTGAGAACAGCATCATCTGCTGTGTGCACGCCAGAATCTTGATGTGAGGGTAAATTACCGCCCACATGAATTGCATCCTCCTGAATCTGGAGGTATTTTGGATTGGCTACATATTTACCGGCATCATCTTTAACGGCAGGAACAAAAGTGCCATCCAGTTTTGGGTGCAAAGTTTCATAGTGATCAGGATAGTTGCCATAGAAGAATGCAATACGCTTAGACACATCAATCTTATTTGGATAACCCTGAATATCTGCTTTTGGATAGTTAGGATATCCAGCCTCAGCATAAATACCCACCTTTTCACGCAAGGGTCCCGGCTTGTCGTCCTGCACTACCCCGCTAATGGATCCGCTATGCGTGTGGTCAGGTGTAACAATAATCAAAGTATCAGGATGCGTTTTAGCAAAATCTTTAGCAATCTGTACAGCATTACTCAACATGATGGTGTCAAATGCCGCCCGCTCCCAATCGAGAGGATGATTGAACTTATCAATCAATGCCGCCTCAACCATCAAGAAAAATCCATTGGGATTTCTAGATAAAACATCAATTGCGGATTGGGTCATCTCTGTAAGATCTGGCTGATTGGGATATTGCTCAACCGTATTCTTTTTCAGATACAAACGATCCAGCGATCCATCCATATTATCTGGATGAAAGACACCAAATAGTTTTTTTGTATCCTTACTCTCTGATGCTGAAAGTAATTCTTGTTTTGTAAAAGCTAACTGATAACCATTCGACTTGAAGCTTTCAACCAAATTCTTCTCATCCTTGCGCCTTGAGCCCTTAGAGGATTGCGGATAAAAATAGGCAGAGCCACCGCCAAGAATGACTTCAGCACCACTTAATAGCAATTGATCGGCAATATATTGCTTATCGGCTCTGCGTCTTGTATGGGAAACCATGGCGCCTGGCGTTGCATCTTCTAACTCAGCATCAGAAACGATACCTACCGCCATCTTGGTGTTGCGCTTGATTAGCTCTGCAATTGTTTCCACCTTGGGATGCGAGAGATTATCGCTGGCTCGGGATACATAAACGCCCATGGCGTTCACCGCTGTTTTATGCCCCGTTGTATAAGCACTCATTGAATTCGCAGAATCAGTGATCAGAGAATCAGACCCTGATGTCCCAATCATTGCCGTATTGGGCATATCGTCAAAGGCCAAACGACCTTGATACTTTCCTTCCTGAATACCTTTAGACAGAACTCTAGCGGTTGTACGATTGGCAATCGTCATGCCATCACCAATAAATAGAATCACATTCTTAACACGGCGAGGGCCTGTTGCATATACATCCCAACTTACCTGTAAGCGTTCTTGGGATGCTCGAGCGATGATTTGATATTTACCCGCTTTGGATAGCTGAACATCCCTAAATAGAAACGAGCTACCCTTACCATTTTCATTTGAAATGAACTCTGGTTTAGCGCTAATGGCTTTATTGATTGGTACTCCGTTAAGTTCGATTACAACTTCCTCAGGAGTGGTAACGGTATTGAATTCAACCTTGATGTCGAACTTAGAACCCGCCAATATATTGGCCTGATCGATTGGATAAACTGCCGCAGCTTGTGCTAAACCGACAAAGCTACCTAGGAAGATGAGAAATGCAGCTCTCAGAAATGGTGATGTATTCATGGGATAAATAGTGCATGAGATGGGTCAAACTAGACTATCTCTCAATCAAATGACAATTTGATGACTGCCTCACAACACACTACTTCAGCGCATTCATGCCTTGGCAGCCTTAAGCCTTCCACTCTTGATCGCCTTACGGAATAATTCAAAGTCGCGCTCATTCTGCTTTGCATAAGATCTGGCAAATGAATACATGACCTCACCAAACTCTTTTTCCACACCACAATATCCAGCAATCTCGGCTGCATCCCCAGAACGGGCATGACCAAGGGCTAGCGCCCAGCCATACAACTTGGAATAGTCTGCAAAATTCTTTATGGAAACACCGCCTGGACCAATCGGTATCCCGCCTTTCATATCACGCAATTGGCGAAGATAGAACCCCTGACTTTTATCGATATCGAATTGCATAGAGCCGTAATTCAAAAAGATATCTGGGGCACCTTGGAGCAATCTCTGACCAGCCACCACGCGCTGACCCATATCTCGGTAGATGGATTCTCCCAAATATGGACTTAAGACAGATTTTTGAGCTTCCTTGTATTGCAAGAATAAGGGATCGTTTTCACTATCACCCTCAAAATAAAGAACCATACAATTCGTACCTACGCTTCCGACACCAACTACTTTACGTGCAAAGTCCTTCAAAACATAACGCTCAAACAAAATCTTACGATCGGCCAGTAAGGTACTTGAATAATTCACCAAAGCCTTATCAATGAGTGTGCTCAAGGGGTGACCAAAAGCATTCTTTTTGAAGTGCTCGATTAATGGCGGCTTATTGATAATCTTTCTATCTTTACCAACCAGGGTAGTGAGTTTTTGTAAAACCTGTACATTGCCCTGCCCTTTGGTCTGCTTTAAGTAAGCATCTACTTGCTTTTGATGGTCCTTACTGAAATGTTTGCGAATATCTGTATCACTAATGAATTCTTGAGCTAAATCTAAATAGGTCATCTTGGCATATTGCATCATTCGCTTTTGGTATTCAGCACAAATACGCAATACAATTTTTTTACTCAATACTTTATCGCCACCGTTGCTTTCACAAGCAATCACTGCACTCGTAACAAGACGTTTGAGATCCCATTCCCAACTACCTGGCAGAGTTTCATCAAAGTCATTGATGCCAAATACCAGCCGATGCTCTGCAGTTCCAAACAAACCAAAATTAGAGACGTGCATATCTCCACAAAGCTGAACAGTAATCCTTGTATATGGCTGGTTGGCTAAGTCTTGAGCCATGATCGCAGCACCCCCACGATAAAAAGCAAAGGGTGACTGCAACATGCGCTCATGACGAATCGGAATCAAGGACTCGATTCGAGTCTTGGCTTGATTTTCCAAAATAGTGATGGGATCGATCCGATGTGGAGGTGGCGTATAAATACCTTGCTGAGCGAAGCTCACCACCTTTCGCAAGGCTTTGCCGTCTGCCATGCGCTTTTTGATACTAGGTCTTGGATTACTAAAGGACTCTACCGACCTAAGAACAGCAAATTTGGGCTTCTTCTGTGAGTGCATGGGCTACCTGGGCAATGAATTTACCCACCCATATTAAAGCTATTCCCCAAAAGAGGCTAACTATGAATTGAGGTAGTTCAACTTCTTCTGAATGCCCGCCGGAAGAGTCGAGAACCAAACACTATCATCCCCCACCGCGGGTAGTATTTGGCCATATTCGATCATTTGGCCAGGAATAATTTCATCAATATAAGCCCAAATTTGTTGGCCCGCCAATCCAGTGGCACTCTGAATGGCAACCTCCAACTCAACGAGAAGTTGTTTTTTCATTTGCTCACTTCTACCGCTGCGGATTTGCCCACTTAAAAAGAGATGGGGCTCGTCAAGAAGCACGCCACCAATAAAACAATCATGTAGGTCCAATTGTTTAAAAATGACTTGAGCAAAATAGGCCTCAGCACCAGTGACATCAGCATGAATTTTAGTAATTGCTTTAGCAATAGTAAATTTTTGATGCGTTGTGAGCGAGATGCCAGCGTAATTGACGGTATAGGTAGCCATAGTGTGGTGTACTTATAAATGCTTTAATTGCATTGTTGATGAATAGAATGGAGTTCATCTTTTATTTGCAAGTGATCTAACTTATCTATTGGAAGATCAAGCAATAACTCGATACGATTGCGTAAACCCATCTCGACTTTTCTAAAGGCATCCCACATTTCCTGTTCACTGCCAGTAACGGCGGCTGGATCGATAAAGCCCCAATGAGCAGTTGTAGGATGTCCGGGCCAATAAGGGCACTCCTCACCTGCAGCTGAATCACAAACAGTAATAATGAAATCCATATGCGGCGCATCATGCCTACCAAACTCATCCCAAGTCTTGCTTCTCAGTAATTCGAGTGGATATCCCATTTCCCTGACGAGCTTCAAAGCGATCGGATGAACGAATTTCTTTGGATTTGAGCCGGCTGAGTAGCCTATAAAACGTCCATGACTAAGAGTAGTTGCAAGCGCTTCAGCAAGGATGGAGCGAGCAGAATTACCGGTACACAGAAATAAAATATTGTAAGAATGAGTCATCAATGAGTCATCAATAAATGGCTACTAAAAAATACTAATTAAATGATTTCATCCAAGCGCAATGAGAACCTTTTATCAAGCACAAATTGATCGAACTTTGGGTCTACCAAATCTCTACTGGCTTGCATTTCAGTATTGATGGATTTGAGGCTAGCACTTCCCTGAACTTCATTACGAAAAACATCAGACAGGTATTTTGTTAAATCTGTATTCATAGGATTTTCGCTTTCCGGTAAATCATCATTCTCATCATCGTATGTTGTATTTATTTCAGTTTTATTAATGCTAGATAAAAGAACACCCAGCATAAGCTGGGTGCAAAGGAAGAACGATACAGATTTGTCTTGGTCAGGAGCTTTCTGACAAGTTAACGATAGCGGCGCTTTGTTACAAAGAAATGACTAAACAATAAAAATAAAGTTAACTACCAAGGCGGTGGGAAGTGTAACGATTTGCATAAGCTAGGCGTGCTTCGTACCAGGCCTGCCAAATTGCTAATAAAGTTTTTTTCATATAAATCCTTGTGGTGAAAGATTAATTAAGACATTTTTATTTTGTAGAAATGTCGCGAAACTAGCATTCAATTATTTACTGTCGAAATGACAGGGTGAAGGCGCTTTTGTGACTGATTGACATAGCTGAGATACACTCCGGCTTATATAAACACTTATCTAACAAGGAAATTCAGATGTTTGATTGGGATCTCTACAGCACTATTGCCCTCAGATTAGCCCTGGCCCTTTTTGTTGGATCTGTGCTTGGCCTAAACCGCTGGCTGCACCATAAATCTGCCGGGATTCGTACCCACTCTTTGGTGGCGATTGGCTCAGCAACCGCCGTAATGCTTATCAGCGACTTCGTAAAAGATGATGCCCAGTCTGTTAGCCGAGTTCTTCAGGGCCTTATAACTGGCCTTGGCTTCCTGGGTGCTGGCGTCATTATTCGAGAACAACGTTCACAACGAGTTCATGGACTAACTACAGCAGCAAGCCTTTGGGCTTGCGCCCTCATTGGGGCTGCATTTGGGGCTGGACAATTTGCCCTTGGGGGATTCTCCTTGGGCGCAATCTTGCTCACTTTAATGATTGGCGGCCCTATGGAGCGGTTATTTGCCAGGATAAATGGGGTTAGGCGCAGCTCTGAGATTTCGAACGATCCTGACTAAAACCCATCAAAACAGTCGAAAAATGGATTTTTGTCATATTACTTTGCTACTATCCCCTATCCAAACAATGACAAATATATGCCATGAGTGATTATCGATATGAAGATGCAGTGAAACAACTGCAAGAGACTGGTGCCATTGGGCTGGTTGACCTAAAAAGTCTTCCACACGATGATCTAGTGGAGCTGTTTGAAGAAATCAAGGTATGGTGCCTATACGCCAGCGGAAAAACCGAAAAGCTGACCAAAGAATCTAAAAAGAAGAAGAAAAAGAAAAAGGATTAGCCTTAAAGAGTTAAGCGCTCTTTAGGAAATCGAAGTGTGAAAGTACTGCCTTTGCCTGGCATGCTTTCAATTAATAACTGAGCTTGATGGCGACTTGCAATATGCTTGACGATTGCCAAGCCTAGGCCGGTACCACCCGTATCACGAGAACGACTTCTGTCCACTCGATAAAAACGCTCCGTCAGCCTTGTAAGGTGCTCTGAGGCAATCCCGGGGCCAGTATCTGTAACAGAAAATTCACCCTGCCCTTGTGCATTAGTGCACCACCTTACATGAATTGAACCTGCATCTGGCGTGTAGCGAATTGCATTTGAAACTAAATTACTAAATGCAGAGAGTATTTCTCTTTCCTCACCCAACAAGCATTGCTTATCAGCGACCTCAAAACTAAAGCTATGCTTTCCTTGGGATAAAGCTTCAGCATCATTTCTCAACAATGCCATCAAAGTTTCGGTATTGATCTTGTTCATTGCAGCTGGCAATGAATTTGCCTCCAAATTTGCTAGCGTCAACAGGTCCTCAACCAAACTTTTCATACGGTGCGCCTGGGACATCATCATGTCAAAATATTGATCGCGTTGACTCCTCTCGAGATCCAGGGTTTGAACGGTCTCTAGAAACCCCATTAAGACGGTAATAGGGGTTCTCATCTCATGAGATACGTTAGCAACGAAATCGCGCCTCATAGAATCTGCTTTTTGCAGATCGGTCACGTTTTGCACCAACAATAAATTACGTTGATTTCCAAATGGAAATGCTTGCACCATTATGCTAAGGTTATTATCTGGCCCCATTCGCTCTAAAAGTAATGGCTCTTCAAAATGACGTCTGCTTAAATATTGAATAAATTCTGGGCGACGAATAAGAAAATTAATCCGCTGCATGACATCACGCTTATAGTTCAGACCAAAGAAACTTTCTGCAATTGAGTTGCACCACTCAATATGATCGCTCTCATCAAGCATCACAATACCATTAGGGGATGCTTGGAAGGCCTCTATAAAATGCTCATGTTGCTGCTCAATAATGCGCATTCTTTGCTTTAAGTTTTTTACCAAACGCTGCAGCTTAAAAAAAATCTCTTCCCAAAAACCGCTAGGCAAAGGCATGCTCTCAACGGTGTCTGATTGAATATTCTTTAATAGGCGCGCTAGATTGACGTAAGAGTAAATCAAAGGAATAGACATTAAGGCAATGCTTGTGAAAATAGCCCATTGAGCACCCCAAGTATAGAAGGCAATAAATGAAACTATTAAAACAAAGCATGCAAAGATAATGTAGCGCGAGATGGCGGAAATCATGGTGCAATCTTAGACTATCTCAGGGAGAGTCCTGAAATAGCCTTAAAAGCCTTGAAAATAGGCTCTAGGATTCGGTTGGTATCTTGGTGATACGGTAACCGCTGCCCCTAACTGTCTCAATAAATCGATCGCAGTCAACAGGACTTAATGCGGCCCTTAAGCGTTTGATGTGTACGTCCACAGTGCGCTCTTCGATATAGACTTCATTGCCCCATACTTTATCGAGCAAATTTGCACGTGAATGCACTCGTTCTGGATTGGCCATGAAATATTGAAGAAGTCTATATTCAGTAGGTCCAAGGGATACTGGCTTTGTCTCAGAATTTGGCCACACTGCTAAGACTCTGTGGGAGCTGGGGTCTAACTTGAGTGGTCCAACCGTGAGAGGGCCAGTATCATCAACGGCGGTCTGTCTTCGCAGCAGCGCTCGAACTCTAGCAATCAGCTCCTTAGGCGAGAACGGTTTAGTCACATAATCATCAGCCCCGGAATCTAAGCCCAAGACTTTATCCGCCTCTTCGCTTTTAGCAGTCAACATCAGAATAGGCAAACCCCTTGTACGGTCATTTGCTCTTAATTCTTTAGCAAACTGAACGCCAGACTTTCCAGGAAGCATCCAGTCCAAAATCACCAGATTGGGCAACTGTTCCTTCATCATGCCATGAGCTATGTCGGCTTGCATCGCCTTCTCCACTTCATAACCAGCATGAGTCAAGTTAATTGCAATTAACTCTGCAATTGATGGCTCATCTTCAACTATTAGTATGCGGTGAGTCATATTCAGAAGTTGAGTTATTGCTTATTAGCTTCGCGCACCAAATCTTCGTGCGGAATGTGACGAACATCAGACCCTTTTGCGATGTAAATCACGAATTCAGCAATATTTTTTGCATGATCACCAATACGTTCGATCGCCTTGGCAATCGTCAGCATATCTAATCCAGTGCTGATGATGTGGGGGTCTTCAGACATATAAGTGATTAACTTACGAACGAAGCCTCTGAACTCCTCATCAATTTGACGGTCTTCAGCAACCACTTCTGCAGCAGCTACAGTATCTAGTCTTGCAAACGCATCTAAGCTACGACGCAATAAAGTAATGGCCATTTGTCCTGAAAGACGAATCTCGGCAACGTTAATATTGTGTGGACTACCAGACTCAATTAAACGCTTAGTACGTTTAGCAACACGCTCCGCTTCGTCACCCGCTCGCTCCAAATTCGTAATCGCTTTAGATACAGCCATTACCAAGCGAAGATCGCGCGCAGTTGGCTGACGACGTGCAATCACTTCAGTACAAGCTAAATCAATTTGAATTTCTAGATCGTTTACAAGCTTTTCGTTTTCAATCACGATATTGCAAGTATCAAGATCCATTTGCGTAAATGCACGCATAGCTGTGGCAATTTGAGACTCAACTAATCCGCCCATTTCAAGCAAACGGCTTGAAAGCGAATTAAGATCGGCATCAAATTGTGAGGATAGGTGTTTATCTGGCATTTAGTGTCTCCAATTAACCGAAGCGACCGGTAATGTAGTCTTCTGTTTCTTTACGCTTAGGCTTGATAAAGATTTCATCTGTTTTACCATACTCCACCAAACTACCAAGGTACATATAAGCAGTGTAGTCGGATACGCGGGCTGCCTGTTGCATATTGTGAGTAACGATAGCAATGGTGTACTCATGCTTGAGCTCATTGATCAACTCTTCAATTTTTCCAGTCGAAATTGGATCTAAAGCAGAAGTTGGCTCATCAAGCAATATCACTGATGGTTTTACTGCAACACCACGAGCAATACACAGACGTTGCTGCTGACCACCAGAGAGGGACAAGCCACTTTGGTTTAACTTGTCCTTTGCTTCAGTCCACAAAGCAGCTTTGTTCAACGCCCATTCAACACGCTCATCCATCTCAGAGCGAGAAAGTTTTTCATAAAGACGGACACCAAAGGCAATGTTTTCATAGATCGACATTGGAAATGGGGTTGGTTTTTGGAAAACCATACCAATACGTGAACGAAGCAGGTTCAAGTCCTGTCCTGGCTCCAAAATATTCTGGCCATAGAAATTGATTTCACCTTCAGCACGTTGCCCTGGATAGAGGTCGTACATACGATTCAAGGTACGTAGTAATGTGGATTTGCCACAGCCTGAAGGGCCAATGAATGCTGTTACTTTGCCCTGCTCAATATCCAGATTAATATTCTTGAGGCCCTGGAAAGCACCGTAAAAGAAATTCAGATTTCTGACTTCAAGGGCATTAATTGCTGCCTGCTCTGAATGTTGATTTGTTGTTTCCACTTTACCCCCTTGACCATCAATCTTATTTAAGTCAAACATAGTTTTCATATTACTCATCATCCCTGGACCTTCTCACGAAATACCACTCGTGCCAAAATATTCAAACCGAGAACGGTAAATGTAATCAAAAGAGATCCACCCCAAGCAAGACTTACCCAGTTGTCATAGGGGCTCATCGCAAATTGGAAAATAACCACCGGTAAATTAGCCATAGGCTTATTCATATCTGTGGAGAAAAATTGATTGCTCAAAGCAGTAAACAATAAAGGCGCTGTTTCGCCACTAACTCGAGCAAGAGCTAGAAGAATGCCGGTCATAATGCCGCTTTGTGCAGCGCGCAAGGTAACCATAAATGCCACTTTCCACTTAGGCGTTCCCAACGCATAAGCCGCCTCACGCAAACTTCCAGGTACTAAGCGCAGCATATTTTCTGTGGTGCGCACAACCACTGGAATTGCAATCAGAGCCAATGCAATAGTGCCCGCCCATCCTGAAAAATGCTGTACCTTAGCAACATATAAGGCATAGACAAACAGGCCAATTACGATTGATGGTGCTGACAGCATGATATCGGTAACGAAACGAGTCAAAGAGGCCACTCGACTGCGATCACCATATTCAGAAAGATAGAGACCCGCCAACACACCTACAGGCGTGCTGATAAATGTACATGACCCCACCAATAAAAGGCTACCAACAATTGCATTAGCCAATCCACCACCCTCAGTGCCTGGAGCTGGTGTGCTTGCTGTAAACATATTTAGATTAATTGCAGAAAACCCTTTAATAAAAAGGATGCTTAAAATCCAGATCAAACTTGCCATTCCAATTGCCATTGCAATCATGGATAAAGTAAGACCAATTTTATTTGTCCTTTTACGACGGGCAAACACGGTCATATCAAAGTTAACATTTGAACTCATGATTTAAGTCCTTGCTTCTTTTCCATGCTGATCAACATCCATTTAGCAAAAGCCAATACAACAAACGTAATAAAAAATAGAGCAAGTCCGAGCGCGAAGAGAGATGAGTAATGTAAACCAGCCTCTGCCTCGCCAAACTGATTGGCTAATGTTGATGCTATTGAGCTTCCTGGCGCAAAAAGAGAAGCTGAAATACGCTGCGCATTACCAATAACGAAAGTAACAGCCATCGTCTCACCAAGCGCTCTGCCAAGACCTAACATCACACCCCCAATTACTCCCGCTTTGGTATATGGCAAAACAATATTTCTCACCACTTCCCAAGTAGTACAACCAATACCATAAGCTGACTCTTTTAGAACAGGAGGCACGATTTCAAAGACATCGCGCATGACCGATGCAATAAAAGGAAGAATCATTAACGCAAGAATTAATCCCGCACATAACATTCCTATTCCGTTTGGTGGGCCAGAAAATAAAATTCCGACAAAGGGAATTTGACCCAGAGTGGCCTGAAGTGCCGGCTCAATATAGTCACCAAAGATTGGTGCAAAAACAAATAAACCAAACATGCCATAAATAATAGATGGTACTGCTGCCAACAACTCCACCGCAGTCCCAAGTGGACGCCTTAAAGGTGGAGGACAAATTTCGGTCAAGAAAAAAGCAATGCCAAAACTGAGTGGTACTGCAATCAATAGCGCAATCACCGAGGAGACCAAGGTGCCATAAATAGCAATTAATCCACCAAAATCACCATTAACAATATCCCAGGCTGGTGTAATGAAAAATTGCGGTCCAAACTCTTTCAATGCAGGCCATGCATTCACAAATAAGGAGCCAATAATCCCCAAGAGCGCAAAAAGCACAGAAAGAGAGAAAAATTGAGTTACGCGGTGGAATAGAAAATCTTGAATGCGCTGAAGACGCGCAATTCTTGCGGCCACTAGCGTCGGCGCGCCCGCTGATTCCAAAGTATTCATCATTAGACTTAAGCTAAAGTTAAAAAACGACCCTGGAAGCCAGGGTCGTAATGATCAAAAATACAAAGAAGAATTACTTAGTGTCAACCTGTGACCAAACTTGTTTGCGAATGTAATCTACAGTTGCATCAGGCATTGGAACGTAATCCAATTCTGAAGCTGCTTTTTTGCCATCTTTGAAAGAGTACTCAAAGAATTTCAATACTGCAGCAGCTTGAGATTTGTTTTCTGGCTTTTTGTAAAGCACCACAAAAGTAGCGCCGGTAATAGGCCAGGATTTTGCACCAGCAGCATATGTGATGAATGTATTCATGCCAGGAAACTTAGACCAATCTGTACCAGCGGAAGCGGCTGCAAATGCTTCAGCAGTTGGAGAAACCATTACGCCATCAGCATTGCGAACTTGTGTGTAGCTCAAATTATTCTTTTTGGCATATGCATACTCAACATAACCAATAGAATTCTTAATGCGGGCTACGTTTGCAGCAACGCCTTCATTACCTTTGCCGCTAACTGTAGAGGCTGCAGGCCACTTAACTTGCGCACCAAAACCAACCGCTTCTTTAAAGTTGCTGCTTGCCTTAGAAAGGAAGCTAGTAAAAATTGCAGTAGTACCTGATCCATCGGCACGAGTAACAACTGTAATTGGCCCTGAAGGAATCTTCATGCCTGGGTTCAAGAGAGCAACGCGCTTATCGCTCCAATCAGTTACGCTACCCTGGAAAATATCTGACAACAAGTCGCCTGAGAGCTTGAGCTGATTTGGACCAACACCTTCAATATTCACAACAACTACTACGCCACCAATAATTGCAGGGAACTGAACCATGCCATGACTTTGGAGATCATCAAACGCCATTGGGGCATCAGTAGCGCCAAAATCTACTGTCTTAGCTTTAATTTGTTTAATACCACCACCTGAACCGATAGACTGATAGTTAAGGCCATCACCACTTTTAGCTTTATAAGACTCAGCCCATTTGCTGAGCACTGGATAGATGAATGAAGAGCCAGCTCCAGTCATTTCAACAGCGTAAGCTGTAGGGGCTAAAGCAATAGCACTGATAACTAGTGCTTTTTTCAAAAAAGATTTCATGTGATTAGTCCTGGTATTGAAATAACGCAACATTGCGATAAAGAGACAATACGTTTTCACTGTGACGATTTAATGACAAAGTGTCATTAAGGAAAAATTCATTATAAATCAATGGTTTATACAATATTTTCCAGCCCGCTATGATGCAATTCGACCAACTAGGGAAGACTTAATCAGGAGATTAAATAATCCTTTTTAGCTTTAGTGAGGCAAAAACTGCCGCCCCCGTGATTGACATCAGCACCATAACCTCATAAAAAGATCCCTTCAATCCCGGCAGATCTTCCATATTCATACCCATGACACCAGTAATTAAGGTCATTGGCAAAAAGATCACCGTCATTACGGACAAAACTTGCAAGTTTTTGGCATTAAATTCTGCTACGTGGGCCGCCTGCTCATCTTGCAATACCTTTGCGCGATCATAAAGACTGGAAATCTCCTGTACCAAGTAGGAAAGCAAGTCCAAGTCATCATTTAAGCGATGCTTATCTTCCTCGCTAAACCAATATGGGAGGCGCTTCAACAAGCGATGTAGCGCTATTAATTCAGGTGAAAAGTGCCTTCTAAGGCGACTACATTGAATGCGTATCCTGCCGAGATTTTCATGCTCTGGAAACTCCCTTCCTTTTAGAAGTTTTTCCTCCAAATCATCCATATTCTCTGAAAGATGCGCCAAAAGCGTTCTCAATTGCTCAGCACGCAAATCCAGTAGCTCATGAAATAATTCAATAACAGAGGCTGGATTGAGTTGACCATTCCTTAAGTCATACCGCAATTTATCAGTAGTTCTCAGGGGGTTGTTGCGCAGAGAAACCATCAGCTTTGGCCGAACAATCGCCCAAAGAGTTCCCAAACTAGAGTCACCACCCTCATCCCCAAACTCTTGCTGAAAGTCGTTCATGACCATCAAAAGACAGTCATCTAACTTTTCAATACGCTCTAAACGACTGAGGTTAACCCCCTCCTGAATCATCTCCACTACGCGCTCTGGAATCAACGGCGTGTTTTCAAGCCATCTCTGTATTTGAGAATTTGATAGGTTTAAATGTAGCCAGATAGAGATATCTGGATTTTCAAGTGCGTCAGCAATTTCAAATAATGGAATTTCATACCCATTGCCCGATATAGGCATGGCCCAAGCAAATACAACGCCTGCAACCGGAAAAGGCTTTGCAATAATATCTGTAGTCATTGTTAAATTGTATGGCACACGCTAAGCAGTACCGCACCTATCTGACATCAAAATGACATGAAATTAGTCTACATAGGTTGTTTAAACATTACGTAGGCCTTTGTAGATTCCAATGAAAGCATTATTCCTTGCGTTTCTGCTTGTGCCAGCATTTGCCTATGCCTTTGAGCCGCTAAATACGGATGATGCGGGCACTGTAAAAGCTGGTGGGAATCAAATCGAGCAATATTTTTTCTCCATTAACCGAAATGGTGGATCCCAGCAAGCCGATGTCGTCACTCCAGGAGAAGAGTACACCGGTAGAACGGATGCAAAAGCTTTTCCATTTACATATACGCGCGGATTAAGCGATCAAGTAGAGGCATCACTGTCTGCAACCTACTACAACGAGCCAAGTGGCACTTTCTCTAAGTTTTCAAATTATGTATTGGCAAGTAAGTGGCGCTTTCATGAGGATAGCGATCTAGGCTATGCACTCGCCGTTAAGCCTACGGTTGTATTGCCTGCCGGTAAACAGCAGCAAGTTGCAGGCCTAGGCTTGGCTGCATTGAATTATGGTGTGAACTTTATCGCCTCTAAATACTGGGAAGACATCGAGTTACACGTGAATGCTGTTTATATGCGCTCGCCATACAACACGAATTACAGCGTCGGGACCACTACCGACCTTAATCGGACAAACATCTTTTTAGTGTCTATTGCTCCTGTTTGGTCTATCTCCAAGAATTTAAAAATCGCTTTAGACCTTGGGGCGGCAACCAACCCACCATCATCCGAACAATACTTAAGCCATTACGCCTTGATTGCGGGGATTTATTCCCTAACCAACAATGTAGATCTTGGCGTCTCCTATATGCGGACAGGCGCAAACTACGGCGAAACTTTTGCAGCGCAAGCAGCCTGCGCCACACGGAGCGAAGTTGGGGTTACTTGGAGATTTTAAATTCCTATTGGATATGGAATATCAAGTTGTCACAATTTTCCATCAAACTAAAGGAATCCCATTACATTTAAACTGGAGCAACTAAATGTACTATCAAATTATTCCTTTAGAAATGGGCTCCCTAGTAGAGCGCAACATATTTCAGCAACTCAATAAAGAGATTAAGTGCGGCATGGTCTGGAAATTAGGCTCCGTTTTAACCAAGATTAAACCCGCATTTATTAAGGCATACGATCCCAACATTGGCATCTGCATTGAAGACATCCCTGGTGGGGTCATTAGCAAGACTTATGGCGGGGAAAAAGTCATTTATTTTTCCGATACAGTAGAGGAAGATGAGCAGGATGAATTAACGGATATCTTTTATCAGAGCAATAAAAAATATTCCAAAAGTTATGAAGATGTTTTCCATGACCTAGGCTGGAAGCAAGTGAGCTCAGAATCGTACGTCTTTGGCGAGCTTGAAGTAAAGGAGCTAGATCATGCACCCACCTCTTATAAATAAGCATGAAATTACTTAAATCAATACTTGTTGGGCTACTTTTCACGTGCTCCTTAGGAGCATCTGCGCAGTCATTAGAGTCGTTTAAATTTGTAGCCTTAGGAGATATGCCTTACTCCATCCCTGAGGACTACCCACGCTACGAAAGATTAATTGCCACAATCAATCAGACTAATCCGAGTTTTAGCATCTTTATTGGTGACACTAAATCAGGCTCAACACCTTGTAGCGATGAATACAACCAAAAGGTTAAGGGCTATTTCAATCAATTTACATCCCCATTAATTTATAGCATTGGGGACAATGAGTGGACAGACTGCCATCGACCGCTAGCTGGATCTTATGATCCTATTGAACGATTAGACAAACTCAGAAGCACTTTCTTTAATACACGCAAGAGTTTTGGCAAGCAACAACTAGAACTCACCAGACAATCCGATATTGACCCTAGGCATCAAAAGTTTGTTGAAAACGCTTATTGGGTAAAAAGTCAATTTCTATTTGTCAGCATACATATTCCTGGATCTAACAATAACTTTGAGCGGAATGAACAAGCGAAAGCAGAATACTACGAGCGCAACCAAGCCAATCTAGAGTGGATCCAAAACAGCTTTGCGTTAGCCCAAAAGATGAATTATTTAGGAATCATCTTTTGCTACCAAGCCGATATGTTCTACACACCCACGCAGGCTGTGAACCCAGATAGCGGCTATCGAGATACTTTGCAGGTATTAAGTAAGAATGCTCAAGCATTCAAGAAGCCTGTACTGTTAATTCATGGCGATAGCCATCGACTTATTCTTGATCAGCCGCTGAAAACGGCAGATCAAAAACATACTCTGGAGAATGTATTACGACTAGAGGTGATGGGTGCAGAACAAGTCCAAGCCATAACGATTGGGGTAAATCCGAAGTCTGAGCAACCATTTACCTTTACGCCAATTCTGCTAAGACAAAATATGACTACTCCAGGGCCCTGAAGGCCTAACAGAAAATTCCATATCACTTTGATGTTTGGGTGATGAAATGTCATCAAAATCACATCAATCTGTCATATTTAATTTGTAGAGTTGAGCCCTACTTATGGGAGATGAAGTGCAATTCTCTTTTTGCTGGTTGTAAATAGTTTGTACTAACAGCCCATAGGTAACCAAATTCTTTAGTCTCACGAGGTCATCATGAGTGGCAAACGTCATCAAAGTGAAGATACCAGCCTAGAAAAAAAGCCTGACATCAGCAAAGAACCTGATTCTTTTCTAAAGAAAAGATTAATTTGGCAACATTTGACTCAAAAAAAGATTAAAAAGGCTCTTAAAGCCCGATTCAAAATAGACACTAAAGAAATTAGCCAGATACCAAAAGCCAAGCCAGTAATATAAATTTCACTAGTAAAGTTGAGTAGTAGTGGAGAAAGCCAAAATGCAGTTGCCGAAAATCCAATATATGCCGGAAAATAAGGTGAGTATGCAAACAGGCCGCCAAACAGCAGAGCAACAATAGAGAGAAGGTAAATTAATTGCTCATACGATGACAGATGAGGAACTATCGTTAACCACCCAAGACCAAATGTAGCTCCTGCAGTGATGGTTGCTAAGGTATACAGATATAGATATCTCTTTGCGCTCTGTGGTTTCCCCTTAAAACAATCGACACCTTGATATAGATACATCAAGGCTCCCCGCATTGCTGCGCTTAAAAGGCCTCCCAAAATCCAAATGATCAGATCACCCGCTAAATCATCCCCCCCAGAAGAAGTAACTTAAAAGCAAAATGATCGAGGTAGTGCCCACGTTTGCTACATAAAGATTTGCCCTTAAATATTCAGCCTGGGCAATCACTAGACCCTCCTCAAGCTCGGGGTCTGATTTGAGGGGTTTATTAGACTTTAGGATCATGGTTATACTTTTTGCTAAATGCTACCTAGAATTATCTCTGCTAGACCGTCAATTAGCCTTGCTGCTGCTCTGGTAGCAGCATTGTGCATCTTCTTTATTGCAAGCAAGGAACGGCAAATCAGCGCAAATATGCAAAATCTAGCTCTATTTAACGAGCGTAGCGCCTTGCCCGTGCTTACTGAGCTGCCACCCACCATTGACTATAGCCCACAATCTTCACAGAACTTGCTTTATCGACAGGTGACATTAGAGGGCTCACTTTTAACCGACCACGAGATTTACCTAGAAAATCGCGTTTCTCAAGATAGCCCAAAACCCAATAGTAAAAAGTCTTCAGGCTTTCAAATCATGATGCCCTTCTTGCTAAAAACGGGACAAATTGTTTGGGTAAACCGGGGGTGGATTGGTAGGAGTCTTATTGATCGTCATCAGATTCCAGATACTAAACACCCTGTTCATGAAGAACAAATTACAGGTTATATATCGCTGGGAAAAAAAGATATCTTTGAAATGCCCGACGAACAAACACGCAAAGTCAATGGCCACGTAATTGCCTTGAATTTTTATCTTCACGATGATAAAAAAGATTTACCCAACCGCAACGTATATCCATTTCTGATTACACAAACCGGCAAAGGATCAGATAACTTAATTCGCCCAGAGAAAAATTACTTTTACTTACCTGACTATACTTTTGACCTTAGAACTTGGTGGTTTACTTTATTTATCGCCATTGGATTTTGGCTAATTAGCGGGATTGTCTATTTACGAAATAATTCCGCCAAAGAATGGACTTCTAATTAAGCAATGTTTTGCTAGTGGGTAGAAGCTAATAAAATAAATTGTTATTGGCATTCAAACCAATATTAGCGGAGATTACGATCTGATAACTCCGGAAGCCAAAAAACGTAATGAAGCTTGATAATGCTTTATGTATTGACTGAAGAATCCCATGCTTTGATATAACGCTCTAAAAATTGAATATCTCTCACATGAAATTCAAGGGTATCTTTAACAACATCACCAACTGAAATCACCCCCCTTACCTTGCCTTCCTCTAAAACAGGTAAGTGACGAATTCTTTTGGAGGTCATCAATTCCATACAGTCGCTTAATAAATCTTTATAACCAACAGAGATTGGATTGATAGTCATGACGTCTTTCACTAAGACCTTATTAGCCAATAAACCCGGTAGAAGGACTTTAATAGCGCAATCACCCTGAGAAACAATTCCAACCAAATCCCCAGAATCAATAACTAGTACTGAGCGTACTAGATTGTCTCGCATCAACTTGAGCACCTTTTCCACATAATCAGTGGATGAAACCCAAACTAGAGCATTCGATTTATTAGCTAGGCAATCTTTTACAGTATTTGGCATTTCCAGTTAATCCAATGAGAGATGGGCTGATTTAGAAGCCTACTGAATAAGTAGCCATCACTGTAGTGGTTGAGACTGCTTGATAAGACTCTTGTCGGTAAATGCCCGTAATACCCAGTCTTTGATTCTTGGTGACATCATAGTAAGCGCCCAATGTAGCAGTTGGCCTAGTTTTCACCGGATTGGCATTAAAGTTCACAGGGGTTAAGCCAGCGATGTTTGAATTCGTTCCATAGTAAGAACCGTTAGCCTTATTGGTATCGGTTTCAATGCCAACACTTGCAAAGGTAGTTACTTTTGGAATCACTTGATAGCTTGCACCTACTCCAGCCAATGCAGTAGTAGCATTGGTATTGAGTGCAGAGTAAGTCAGAGGCGCTGTGACGCTAGCACTACTGCCTTCGGTATAGCCACCCATATTGTTTTGAGCATAACGAATGCCGACATAAGGGGAAACAATCGCTTTATCCGTAACAGCAAAACCATACTTAGCCGTCACTTGAGCACCTTGGCTGTTAAGTTGTGATGAACCAGAACCCGCTTCTGATGTGCCAACTACAGAGCGAGTCACAGTGGTGTTTTTTTGCCCATAAGCTGCCGAAACTTTGACTTCAGTGCCCGTGCCATCTAGTCTTTGATTCCAAGCGCCAAATAAACCAATCAAAGGAGTGTTATTTCCCAATGTGACAGTGCTGCCAGCATTCTTTACTGAGAGGTTCTGATCAGCATAAGCACCAATACGGTAGTTTGGATGGGGGCGATAAGCGGCAATCAAAAGACCACTTGTATTATTTAAGCCATTAGCAGCAGATACAGCGGTATTGCGTCCACCAGCAGAGATACAAACTCCATGAGCACCAAACTCCGTACAGTCGTAACTAAAGCTATTGGCAAGAACAGAGTTCTGCAGTGCGAAGGTACTTTGAAGAGAAACTGCGGTGTTCACTAAAGACTGCTGAGTGTCGGCGGTTGTTGGATAAGGTGGCTCTATAAAGAGATATACGTCATTAGCATCATAGGTTAAGTAATAACCCAGATTAGTGTAGCTTCCCAAGTTCGTGCTTAAAGAATCAAATTTTCCAGTGATGCCGGCGCTAGAAGTCAGAATGGTTGTATATGAATTCTTACTATAGCTTCCAGGTGCCGCGTTTAATAGCAGATTGCCCGCTAGAGACGTAGCTCCAGCAACATTGAGCTGTTGACTGCCTGAAGGTGCTAAGTTCATCCTCAAGGTGCCGCTAGAGCCTTGGGTGTAATTTGCAATACTGACATTACCTGTCTTGCCAGTGACATTGAAAGTACCGTTATTGGTTAAGCCACTGGATGTAGCTATTGAACCAGCTCCCGATAAGGCTAAGGCAGACCCAGAATTAATGTACGTTGGGCCACTGTAAGTATTGGCGGCTGTCAGCGCTAAGGTACCCCCGCCCTGAACTATGACATTACCAGCCGAGCTGCCATTAATAATGGGGCTGGATATGGTGGTGGTGGTGCCTGGTGCCACATCAAATACCGGGTCACCCGCCACAGTAATGCTATTAGCAATTGTCATACTGGCAGTGGTAGTCAATGTAGCTGACATAGTGCTACTACCCACCAAATCCAAGCCACCTGTACCAATATTATTTGCCGAGCTAATCGAAAGATTCGCACCCGCGGCGACAAAAGTACCACCAGAGTAGGTATTGTTGCCTGAAAGTGTGACTGAACCAGCTGTACTGGCAGGATTAGAAATAGTCAGTTTGCCATGTATGCCAACACCAGAGTCTGTGATGTTTCCACTTAAGTTAGAGCTTAAGCCGTTTTGGTTGATCACTCCATTATTGCCTGTGATTGCAATGTTATTAGTAATCGTCCCAGCACTAGAAACTTTAAGTGTGCCACCATCAAAAACTGGACTAGCAGTACTGTCTAAACTAGAAGACTGATAGATCGATCCAGAGCCTGAGATAGGAGATCTATATGCAACCAATAAATTCCAAGTTGAAGCATTACTTCCATCAACTAACTCCCACTTATAAGAACTATTAAAGTTATTCCAAACATTGTATATCGAGCCATAGTTGGTAATTTTGGAGCTGTCAATTCCCATTAAAACTGCGCTATAAGTTCCCGCTGAAAGTGTTGAACCAGTATAAATACCAAAATTGGTAGAGCCTGTACCGCTAGTTATTGGATAAATTTGATAATCTATAGGGTTATTAATATTTAAGCTCCCTGTAGCTACATTAAGCTGACCATATGATGAGCCCCGAATAATAATGTTGTAATTCGCTGGCAAATTTCCAGCATAGGTAAGGGGTCCTGCTGGATTTCCTACGCCCTGCGCATTATTTAAAGTAGTAATTGTTCCAAGATTCGCAATGCCATAACCTCCTGTTCCAGCTGAAATGGTTCCAGTGTTGGTGATGGTGGTCAGAGTCGCGGGAGCGCCGTTAATAATTCCAAAGCCACCGATACCGACAGAAATACTGCCTGAATTAACAACGCTTGAATTCGGGCTGCTTGATAAACTAGCTATACCGGCAGCATAATCGCCCCCTGTAATCGACCCTGTATTGGTTGCTGAAAAAATACCCGTGCCTAAGGATAAGATTCCCCCTGGACCATCCCCAGGGACACCATTATCTAATATTGAGATGGTTCCATGATTAACTACTGTTAAATCTCCATTATCTACTAACGCTAGTGCCCAGTTGTCTGAGCTTACTGAGACGATGCCACCAATCTGGTTGGTAAAATTTATTCCTCCATATGCATAAACCCCGTGACTTACTCCAGAATTGTTAAAAGTTACAACCCCTGCGCTATCAACTAACTCAACGCTCCCAGAATTGTTAATTGTAAAATTTTTTGATGGGCTGTCAAACGTGCTAGTATAAAATTTCGAAACTGTAACGCCGCTTGAAACGTTGTAGCAAGCTCCATCTGCGGGATGTATCTCTGCTGATGTATCAATAGAAATATCAATGCAGGTAGCCAGCGCTTCGCCTGGTAAAAACATCAAAACTATCAACCCAGACAGGGCAACAATAATTAATCTAGCAGGACCTGTGAAGTCTTTTATGGCAGGGGTCTTGATATTCGTGGATGAACCACCCACTGGAGAAGATTTGCTCTTTCCTTTACCTTGGCCAGTGACATTTTCGCCGACAGCAACTAAGCAGCCTTTTACTTTACTAAAAATAATGTTGTAGATTTGGTTCATATCGGTACTTAAGAACTTTTATCTACGTTTTTGAATGAGAGCATTGGAGAGGCAATCCTTTTAATTACACTTTTTAATAAATTGAAATTCATTAAGAGGTTGCTTTTTTATTAGAACAAGTTTGAATGTACCCCCATATTTACGGGGGCGTACTAACATCTAATATTTGTTAATAAAAATTAGAGATATTTTTTTATACTAATTTTTATGCCCCATATTTATGGGGTTCGCCTAGGCTACATGTAAGCTAGAATTCACCAAACGCTTTATATGTAGCTTTTCGCCGAAGTAGCTCACCAAATCTGGTTATTAACACTTTAAATAGAATCCAGATGACATTATTTAAAACTTTGACAAATTGCCCTGGAAAGACTCTCGTCTTTTTCTTGAATGTTTGCCTCGTTCAAAATTCTCATGCGCAAGATGCCGGCGCTTTGCAACGGGAGCTACAGCTTCAAATTGAACGTTCTGCTCCCGCTCCCCAGGTAGAACGTGTTCAACCTACAGAACCTAAGCAAGAAAACTCAAATGGGCAAAAGATTTCAGTAAAAGGATTCAAGTTCAGCGGTAATACATTGGCAAGCAATGAACAACTCCAAGCGATTGTTAAACCTTGGACAAATAGTCAAATTACATTTAGTGATTTAAAAGATGTCACTACCGCTATTCAGGATTTTTACGCAAAACAAAATCGCATTGTTATTGCCGATGTGCCTCCTCAAGAAATCAAAGAGGGGATTATTCTGATTGATATTCATGAAGGTAAATTAGGCACCGTCATTGTGGATTCAGATCCACCAGGTTTATCCTTGCGAATATCACCAGAAACAGTAAGACCTTATCTCATTACTGAGCCCAATGGCACCCAGTACATTGACACTAAACCTTTGACGCGCGGTCTGATTTTGCTAAACGAATTGCCTGGTGTCTACGCTACGGGAGTATTTGAACCAGGGGCCAATCCAAGCGAAAGTAATTTTCTCGTCAAACTGGGTGATGGTCCGCTTTTTAGCGGCCAAGCTGCACTCTCTAACTACGGTTCACCCAGCACTGGAACTGGTCAAGCCTTTGCAAACTTAAGCTTGAATAATCCCTCAGGCGTTGGTGATCAAGCCACTTTAGATGCGCTACAGTCTTTGGGGTCTAGTTATGCTCAGTTGAGTTATTCATTACCAGTGGGGCATGATGGTTTACGCGTTGGAGTACAAGGCGGTTACCTCACTTATCAAACTCTGGCCAGTTGGAATACCAATCAAACGCAAGGAACCGCCGCTACTATTGGCGCTAATACGAGCTATGCGCTGATTCGTGAAACCGGTAATTCCATGAATGTGCGTGCTGCAATTGAAAATCGAAATTACAGCAATACCCAGTTCGGCCAAAACATTAGCCAATACCAAATTACTGCATTTACCTTCGGCGTGAATGGCAACTTTGCTGATACAACAAGCTCCATTATTAACTACAGTCTGACTGGCACTTCTGGCAACCTGAATATCAACAACATCACGCAAGCTGGCCAAGACTTTTCAGGTCCAGGAAGCGCTGGAGGTTTCCAGAAAGTTGGCTTTAGTATTAATCGCAATCAAGAGTTGAGTTTTTTGCCCAATACAAATTGGTTAATCTCGGCGTATGGGCAGTTTGCCAATAAGAATCTGAACTCTTCTGAGCAAATTTATATGGGTGGTCCGTATGCCGTTAGAGCTTATCCGGTAGCGCAAGGCGGGGGCTCACAAGGCGCGATTGTTACGACGGAGCTACAACACCGAATTAATGAAAACTGGGGTGTTGGTGGATTCGTTGATATAGGTTGGGTGCAACAGTTCGTCAATCTCTATCCAAATTGGCAAGGATTAACTAATGCTAATAACAACTATCAAGTAGCTGCGACTGGGTTGAGTGCTAAATATACCTATGACCGTTGGTTGGTCAATGCCTCCTTAGCGCTGCGGCTTGGAGAAAATCCGCTTTATAACTCTAGTGGTCAACAGCTTAATACCGACAATGCGTATAAAACTGTGCAAGCTTGGATTAGAGGATCCTATGCGTTCTGACTTTTTGACCATGCAAGGCTAAACACTTGAAATTGGTTCGCTCCCCCGCCCTTTCATCCAAAGCAATCACTGCCTTAAAGCAGCGAAATCGGCAAGGTGCGCCTTTAGGAAATATAGCTTCATTGTTAACGACTTCTAGATTGGTCATTGCTTGTACCTTTACATTTGGCATCGTCAATACTCAAGCAGCTGGCCTTGCCGGCAATGCCTTGCCTACCGGTGGGCAAGTTGCTGCAGGCCAAGCAACGATTAACCAGTCTGGTAACACCATGAACATCAATCAAAGCACTCAACGGGCGGTGATTAATTGGAATAGCTTTAATGTAGGCGCAAATAGTACGGTGAACTTTAATCAACCAAACGCTAACAGTTCCACATTGAATCGTGTCAATAGCGCTAGCAAATCGATGATCAATGGCGCGGTCAATTCAAATGGCCAAGTGATCTTTGTTAACCCCAACGGGGTTGTGTTTGGTAAAGGCGCTGAGGTCAATACCGGTGGAATAGTAGCCACTACGATGAATATTAGTGATGCTGACTATATGGCTGGAAAATCCACCTACTCTGGTGGTGAAACTGGAAAAGTGATTAATAAAGGCACTATTACCGTCAATAACATTAACGGCTATATCGCATTGATGGCGCCTGAAGTGAAAAACGAAGGTGTGTTGATCGCAAACTTATCTGGAAATAATGCTATTGCACTAGTCTCTGGTCAACAAGTCACTTTATCGATTAGCGGCAGTCAGTTGATTAATGTAACGGTAGATGCCTCAGTCATTAATTCCTTAATTTCCAATAAGCGTTTGATTAAGACGGATGGTGGCCAAGTTATTATTGCAGCTAATTCAGCATCAGATTTACGCTCCTCAGCGATGAATAATACGGGCATCATTAGCGCAAGCGCAGTCAAAAATGAAGGCGGACGAGTATTTTTAACTGCTGGCACAGTAAATCAAAGTGGTACTGTGAGTGCAAATTCAGCGCAAGCAAATGGTGGCGAAATCACTATTTCAGGCAATCTAGTTAATCTAAACTCCACATCAAAAACAACTGCTACTGGAGCATCTAACGGCGGTCAAATCCTGGTTGGTAAAACAGCGCAAAACACTGCCCTAAGCCAAGTAAATGCTAATACTGTGAATATTGTTCAGGGTGCCTTAGTCGATGCATCAAGCACACAAAATGGTAATGGTGGATCCATCAGTATTTGGTCACAAATTGCGACCAATATTGCTGGTGTCTTGAAGGCAACTGGCGGTATGGTTGCAGGCAATGGCGGAAATATTGAAACCAGCTCTGCTGGAGTAGTGACTTATGGTAAAGGTTTGGTAGTCGATACGAGTGCACCACATGGAAAATTCGGCAATTGGTTAACTGATCCAGACTCAATCACGATTGGTGATAGTGATGCAGCTGATGCTCTATCGACAGCCCTCGGAATGGGGAATGTTACTCTAAATGCCACCGTAAATATTACCTTCTCATTTGATATGTATTCGGCCAACCCATTTACTAGCCTTACGTTAATTGCTCAAGGTGGAATTGATGTGAGCAGCAATATTACTGCTGGGGCAGTCTATGCTGTAGCCCAAGCGATCAATGTCAACAGCAACGGTTCAATCAACACCAATGGTGGAATCAATGGCAACATCTATTTAGCTGGTGCAATTATTAACATCTTAGGCAATATAGGTTCCAATGGAAATAGTAGTAATAACACTAGTTCTAACAGCTTAAATCAAGCCAATATTAATCTTACCAATCAACGCCAATCTTGGGTTTCGGGGGGCGCTCTCAATGGATTATCAGCTGACACCACCATTTACACCTCCAATGGCGGCAATATAAATATCATTGCAACGAGTGATATTAATATTGGCTCCTCTTCTGATGTTGTTAATTTACTAGGGAGTCGCCTTGCTGCTAATGGGCTAAACGGTGGGTCAATCAATATTATTTCCGTAAACGGCAATATTAACAATTATGGCGTTATTGATGCAGTTGGAAATGGTAGCAATGGTACTGGTGGCGTAATTACGATTGCTGCAAAAAATCTCACTACGCTCTCTAACGCACAAGTATCTGTCGATGGATACACCCAAGGCGGTGTTATTCAGATTGGTATCGCCAATGGTGTGGGCTCTGGCTTAACCTCAGCGCCCCCATCAATTAACACCCAAGTGGCTACTTTGTTGACAGCGGCAAATTTCACACCATCAAGCACAAGCAATATTCTATCAAGCAATACCTTATTAGATAATGTTACCAATATCACGGCAAACGCAAAATGTGACTGCGCTACCGACCCCCTTATAGCCCTTAACTCTCACGCAGGTCAAATCTATATTGCCGGCAATAATAGCCTCGACATCTCAGCTTACATTTCAGCCAGTTCTGATAATGGCGGCTTGATTATCCTGAGCTCACCCTCGGGAACTTATCAAAATTCTGGCTCTGTTATGGCTGGGGGGTATTCAGGCTTAGGTGGAACGATTGCTCAATCTGGACTTACTAGTACCAATATCGTAAATGCCACTATCGGTGCGGGCGGCTCAAGCGATGGCAATATCATCATCGGCCGTGATTTCAAATCAAATCCCTTGCCAGCTAGCGCTGCAACAGCTGCGCTCCTGCCGCCCCTATCTTTGGTCGTTGCTGTACCCACATCAGAATCCACTCATATAGATTCCAGCCACTTAACATCAGATACGAATGGCTATGGAAATAGTGGCAACGGGGGTAATATTCTCATTTGGGGCGCTACTAATACAATAAGCAGTAGTTATCTTTACGCCTCCGCCAATGGCACTTCCGGTAATGCCGGATTAATTGCAACGTCGGGAAACGTCTTGACACTTAGTGGCAATACTATCGTATCGACTGGAGCGGGCGGTATCCCGGGTACCTGGTTTATTGAAGCAAATAACTTTAGTATTGGCGGCCCCAACCCTAATATCAGCGCTAACGATCTTGGTGCAGTCTTGGCCTCTACTTCGGTAGCAATTTCTACAATACCGCTTGGGGGAACTGGGGTGATCTCTGTCAACAATGACATCCACCCTCTTAATAATATTGGCACTAGTTCGCTAACATTAACCGCAGACTCTATTTACTTAGAGTCTGGCATTGAGATTAATACGGGTGGCAATCAAACTTATAACGGTGGGGTAACCTTGTTGGGCGATATCGTATCTTTTTATACCAATAACCTTACCTTTAATTCTAGGGTTGGTGGTGGTCAATTATATTTTGCTCAAAGTGGTAACGGGATCCTAAATCTTAATGGAATAGTGGATGGATTAGAGATAATAAACACAAATGTTGGTGTGATTAATATTAATACCAGCAATGTTACAACGGGTCAATCTCAAAATTATTGCTGTGGCTCTGTAGTCCTGGGTGCTGACACAACCTTAACAGGCAATGGTATTAACTTTGCATATAATATTGTGGGGCCTCATGCTTTAACTATCCATGATTCTAGTGCTGACACTCGATTTTATGGCCGGGTAGGTGGATCGATCCCATTAAGCTCATTAAATGTCACTTCATCAGGAATTATTTTTAATCCCGAATACATTTCTGGCCCTTTCAGTATTGCAACTGTTGGCAGTCAAATTTATAACGGCGCAATAACTTTAGGCGCTAATACAACCTTAACTGGCAATGGCATCACCTTTAACTCAACGATTGATGCAAGCTCTGCTGGTGCTCAATCTTTGAATATTTCTGATAGAGGTACCACCAATTTTAATGGGGTGATCGGCAGCACAGCATCATTAAGCTCATTAAATGTGACATCTGACGCAGGCATCAATATTAATAATTTTTTATCTGCAGCCACGATGGATCTTGAAACCACCACCGGAAATATCATTCTTGCTGGCAATCTTTCTGCTTCAAGTAACGCAAGTAATGCGATTGTGATCAACGCAGGTAATACCTTAAGTAAAGGCTCGACGACTACTGGAAGTGATATCCAAGTAATTGGCAATCCAACTATTGAAGTTGGTAGCGGAGGTAGTGCGATGCTTTTTACCGGAACGCTTGAGGGAAGTCGTGGAGTAGCTTCTTTGGTACCCGTCGGTCATTTTCGCTATAACAGTACAGCAACTTCTTCTGGCTATGATGCGAGTACCGCTCCATTAAGTTCTGGAGTGAATTTAATTTATCGTGAGCAACCCATCATTACCATTGCTGCTGATAATGCCAGCATGGTTTATGGCGCTACAAGCTTGCCTACGTTCAGTACAAATATGAGCGCCCCTTGGAATGGGGACTCAGCTTTAATGATTACGGGGGGTACTTTACAAACGACTGCAAATTTATATGGAAATGTAGGCTCATACAGCATCGTTCCATCTGGCTATAGCAATGGCTTAGGGGCATTAGGTTATGGTCTTGCTCTTACAAATGGTGCGTTCACCATCACTCCAGCAACACTGACCTATACCGCCACGCCAACGACCAGTAGTTACGGCAATGCTCCTAGTGTGAACGCTGGTACGGTTACTGGTTTTGTGAATAACGATACTCTAGCTAGTGCCACTGGTGGCGCCGCACTGTTTGCTACGTCTGCCACGGCGACTTCTAGTGCAGGCAATTACGCTATTACTGGCTCTGGCTTAACAGCAAATAATGGCAATTATCTTTTTGTACAGGCTCCAAGTAATTCAACAGCTTTAACGATCAAAGCACCATTGGCATCTACTTATGTCCCAATACCGCTTAATATGAATGCTAGCTCTTCATCCAGTACAGGCGCTAGTACATCTTCCTTGGGAGGTGTTAATACATCCCCATCAGGAGGTGATGGCGCAGAAATCGTTGGAGCACCCTCTGACTCTAACGGCTCTCTAATGAGTGGCATTGCTGATACGTCCTCATCGGGAGGCGATGATTCTTCAGTAGAAACATCGTCCTCCGACTCCAGCAGCTCTTCTTCGAGCAAGAATGGATCTACCGCGAAAGAGAAGAAGAGTAAAAAAGATAGTAAGGCTATGACTGCAAAAGAGAGGCAAAACACCTTCATCACGATTCCATCGCCAGGTTTCTATGGCTCTAGCTT
This sequence comes from Polynucleobacter sp. JS-Fieb-80-E5, assembly GCF_018882015.1. Lineage (NCBI taxonomy): Bacteria > Pseudomonadati > Pseudomonadota > Betaproteobacteria > Burkholderiales > Burkholderiaceae > Polynucleobacter > Polynucleobacter sp. JS-Fieb-80-E5. Next base: position 282,849 of record NZ_JACVPH010000001.1, read on the forward strand.
GGTCAAGGGTCAAGAGCGTTATGCCCTTCTTCCCGATGAAAATGGCAAGGTTGGCGCTATCACGGTTACGATTGGAACCGCTACTTCGTTGATCAATAATGCTTACGTATCCGTCAATGTTGATGGGAAACAAGCTCCAATATTTGATACTACAAACAGGGATATCTTGAAACAAATTTATCAAAATATCCAACAGGGTGTACCTCAAAGTGCCGCGCAATGATTGAGGGAGTGACATGAAAAAAACCATCATCTCTACTTTTCTGGCTTGCTGGCTGTACTTAGGTTTAGTAAATAATATTTGTGCGCAAACAATGGCTGGTACGGTCAAAACCTTATTAGGTAGCGCTAGCGTGCAAAGAGGTAATGAAAGTTTGGCTGTTACAAAAGAAATGTCTTTGTATTCAAAAGACGTGATTGAAACTACGGCATCTGCCTTTGTTGGAATGATGCTGACTGACGGTACAAGAATTACTGCAGGAGCAAACACCAAACTGAACCTAGCTAACTATGAATTTAATCCCGAAACACAGAAGGGAGTAATGAAGGTCAATGTTGTTAAAGGAATTATTCAAGTGGCATCGGGTACGCTGGGAAAAACTAGCAGGGAAAATGTTCAATTTAATTCACCAACAGCAAGCATTGGAATACGTGGAACCAACTTTGTCATTGAAGTTGGTTCAGATGATGAAGATTTTGCAAATGAAAGTACTACAAAAAACTAACCACTCTCATTAAAAATGCAGGGTCGTATTTCTGCTTAACTTTTGTGGCTTTAGTGCAGTATTTTGAGAAAGCATTGCAATCTCTTTCATGATCACATCACCAACATCTGGCTTGAGGTGACAGATCCAAATCTGTAAATCAGAGGCTGCCACCTGCTGATCTAATTTCGCAATCTCTCCCATCAATAATGAAGGTGAAAGATGCCCTGTAATAATCGCCAATTCTTCTTGATCTAGGAAGGAAGTTTCAATGATCAGATGCTTTAAATTCTTCTGCTGATTAACCGATTGCCAAAAAGCATCACTGACTCCAGTATCACCACTAAACACAAGAGCGCCAGAATCTGAACTGATTGCATAAGCATTTGCGGCAATACTATGATTAACCGGTAAAGCAGTCATTGTGAGGCCGTTGATCTGAATCGGCTCATCGACTTCAATGAGATTAAAGCTAACAAATGGTTTCTTAGTACTTGGTATTTTTGTAAAATCAGGCCAAATCACATCATTAAAGATGTATTCCTGTAGCGCATGAATCGTTTCATAGATGCCGTAGATTTTTAAGGGTACATCTCTTGATCCACCAACAGCATCAGCAATAAAGGGAAGACTGCAGATATGGTCTAAATGACTATGCGTCAAAAAAACATGATCTATTTCACGTAATTCATCCAAGGAGAGGTCGCCAACACCTGTGCCAGCATCGATCAGAATATTTTGATTGAGTAAAAATGAGGTTGTTCTTAATTCTCCGCCAATACCACCGCTACAGCCGAGCACGCGTAATGTACAAGTCATTGTATTATTTCTTCGCTAAGGTATAACTGCCATCCCAATGACTTCCCGGGGAGTTCTGACTCAGGTACATAATCCGCTCTAGATATAGCTCATAAAGAACCTTACCTGTATGTGCGTGGTGATGTAGAAGCGTTTCAAACTGCTCGCGCGCGCTCTGCCAATCTTGTGCTCGATAAGCTGCTAAAGCCTGATCATACAGACTGAGAGCTTCTAGCCTCTCAGCGGAGACCTGCCCCTCAAACCCAAGAGGCTCATAAATTGTTACCGCAATATCCTTACCTTTGACTTTGACTTTATCTAATTCTCGTGAAATCAAGTCTGGAATCTGTTGGTTCGTTTGATCACCAATGATGATGGCAACACCATATTCGCCGGCAATACCTTCAAGGCGAGAGGCCAAGTTCACTGCATCGCCCATTACCGTATACGCTAGACGAATTTGGGAGCCCATATTACCTACACTAACTCGACCGGAATTGAGCCCTATCCCGACTTTAATCGGTGGCCACCCCCGTTTTACAAATTCAAGATTGAGTAAATCTACAGCTTTAAGCATTTCAAAGGCAGAAAGAACGCCCTGACGAGCATGATTCTCGTCTTGAATAGGCGCACCCCAAAAAGCCATGATGCAATCACCCATATATTTATCGATCGTACCGCGATGTTGATAGATGACTTGCGTTAAGGGCGTTAAGAAGGCATTGATAAATTCTGATAAGGTTTTGGCATCTAAACTTTCAGCGATAGTAGTAAATCCTCGTACATCACTAAACAAAATCGTGAGTTCACGACTTTCACTTTCCATACTAAAGTTGTCGGGGTTTTGAGCCATTTCGTCGACAAACTGAGGTGGAACATACTGGCCAAACAAGCTGGTTATCAAACGTTTACTTTTGAACTCAACAAAATAGCCATAAGTAATATTAAAAAGATATATCCCCAAGCTGCTTGCCAATAAAGAAGCTAAGGGCAAAAGAATGCCTTTTTGATAAGCAAAAAAATTCAGCCCAAGTATTGCGGCAAGCGCCATAATAGAAGTAATAGTGCCCCAAAGTGGGCTAAGCCATGGCAGTATGAGGGCAAGAAAAATTCCCAGCATAGCAATCAGCGCTAGGTTTACTGCATTTGTCCATAACGGCGCTTGTTTGATTGTGCCGTCTAGGATGCCAGCAATCATATTGGCATGAATCTCCGCCCCAGGGTAAGCATTACCAACGGGAGTAACTCTTAAATCTAGCAGACCGGGAGCAGTTGCGCCTATCAGAACAATCTTTCCCTCTAATTTTTCCTTGGCAACTGACTTATTAAGAACATCACTTGCAGAAATATATTCAAAGCTTTTATAGGGGCCGCGATAAGGGATATAGCTTGCAAGCTGACTATCAACTGGCAAAATTGCACCGCCAATATCTAGGAATTCAATAGCTCCAAAGTAATTTGGTACGCCAGTTAACTCTTTACCATTTGCATCTAATGCCTTCAATGGTAAACCCCCCAATAAGGCCTTTACGCATGCTAAAGCGAGTGACTCATAATACTTACCATCATGAACTATCAGCATCGGAATGCGACGAATAATGCCATCAGAATCAATAATGGGGTTGATATGACCCCCATCAGTCGCACTATTTTGTAATTGCACTAGATTACCAGTAAAGCCTTGTCGGATTAAAGGTTCAGCAATATTTAACGGTATTTGGGAGGTGGTAAATACCTCTGACGGAAGAGTGCCTTTTTGAGACTGATCGCCAGGACTTAAAAAGTTATAAGCCAAAATAGTAATGCGATCTTTGAAACTACTTGCAAATTGACTATCGAAATCTAACAGCGGCTTGATGCGCCCATACTCCAGCTGAAATACGGCATCATTTTTTAAATCATTTTTAGCCAAACGATCCATAGTGCGAATGCCTGAAGATTCATCTCGCTCAGAAAAGATCACATCAAATCCGGTTAGCGCTACCTGATAGTCGTCATTTAGTCGGCTGATCAGTAATGCCAAACGATCTCGTGGCCATGGCCAGCGTCCTTCTCCACCAGCTTCACGTTCACGCAAGCTTTTTTCATCAATATCAACAATCACTACGCGAGGATCAATGCCACCAGGGGCTGTTAAGCGCAAGTGTGCATCATAAATCATGCCATCAAACCGATCGATTATGGGGATAGCTAACCACCCACCAGCTTGACATGCAAATACAATAGCAATGAATAGGCTGATGCTAATTCGAGGAATATTTTTTTTGAAACTAGCCAAAAATTCTTTTGATTTGGAGGGCATCGACTATGGGTCTTTAGTATTTCTTGACGTGGATAAAAGCGCTTCGAAAAATCATAGCACTTAATTTGATTTTTACCCTCCTAGATCAGTTTGAAAAACTATTTTAGGTCGAAGATTTTTGACCCTAGCTAACTAAGTAAGCCCTGAATAAAAATAAGAGCTACAGAAGGTCTTCTAATGACTGGATTTCGGTAATGCTGTAAAGAGTCCGAAATAATTAGATTGGGTCTAATTTAGTGCATTTCCATGGGTTAGAGTTTCTACAAAGTAGTTCCGAGGATTCCCATCACTATTTTTGTTCAATATTGATTTCTTAGTGGCACATCTAAAAACATCGATAAAGGCTATTGATTCAGCGTTACTAAGCCTTTCGTTTTAAAGCACTATAGCCCTCATAAATATGCAGCCTATCTACCAGTTTTTATATGCCAGCTTGGTTTGATATTTTGCAAAGCTTGTTTTGACAGTTCGTATATCAACGACTTAATTTGCTTGCGCTCTGCCGCGGACATCTTTTCTCTGCTGTCAACCCATCGGGTGATATCAAATACCTCATTAATAGATGGTCTTACTCTTAAGTGAACACCAGCCTGAAGTGCATCTAACATGATTGAATTTTGTGCGCGACCCATAATGCTCCGTCCTCTATATAAAATAACTTCATTCATATTCGACGTATTAGGAGGTTTTGCATATCCCCTAATTATGGGGGTCTTAGAGCCACTTTAAGTACGATATAGTTTTTGTTAGGCTCAATACAAAGCCCTTGCATAGCAACTGCAAGCTATTGAGTAGAAATTATTAACTTAAATGTATCTTTAAAGTCACTATCAATCAATAGCCAAGAGAATATCACTGCATACTATCGATGTAGTTGTTAGTAGAAATAAGAGTATTACTAAGCCTTTATCTGATGTTTGGTGAAACTCGCATCAGGGACGATATTGGGGATGCTAATTTCTATTAAATGGGAATTTGCTAGTTTAGAAAATAAAATACTCCCATTTAATGCAGACTCAATACGATGCAGCATATTTTTTTGTCCAAATCCTCGGCTTTGAAAGGCTGGCAAAGTTGGCGTTACCTCTCCTAGATCATTTTCTGAGATACTCAACTTGATGTGGTCATCATTAGCGGACAGAATGATTTCCAATTTTTTAGCAGAGGAATACTTTAAGGAATTAGTCAAAATCTCTCGCACTACTTGCATTAGATTAACAACTAAATCCTTGGGATAGAGGGCGGATGTTTCCTCTGCACCAATTGAGTGATATGAAATAGAGCATTCTTTCTGCGATTTGAAAAGATCGGAATATTGATGAATAGTTAAAACCATCATCTTGTGAAGTGATAATTCAAAATTCAAATAGTTTTCAAAAATATGATTCATCTCCTCAATTGCAGCATCAATCAATTTGATTGATTCAGCTGGAGAATAAATTCCATTCTGCATACCAATAGATGCTTTAGTCAGTTGGGAGCCGAGGCCATCATGCAAATCACGCAACATACGCTCTTTCTCAAGAGCAATATAATTGTTGATGTGAATTTGGGTATTTAATTGATCAATTAACTGCAGGTTGTCCATTTGGAATCCACAGATAGCGGCAAGTGCCCCCATAAACTTTTGCGTATCCACGGGAAATGGCATATGAAACCCAGTTCTTGGATGACGCGCATTAATTAATTGCAACACTCCAATAACGCCTTTGTCATTAGCGAATATAGGAACAGTCAGCACTGACTGTGTTCTATAACCATTCTTTTCATCAAACCTCTTGATGCCTTCACATTCAAAAACTTTGTGAGTATAAGCGTCCTCGATGTGCAATACCTTTTTCTGATGATATACATAAGAGCAAAGATGGGTATGGTCTGGTGTGCCTATGGCATCTAACAATGGGATTTCTATTCTGCCAGGCGAGCTTAAGGAGTCCTCACTTTCGCCGTCCTGGAGAAGGGCATTGTTAATAAAATGCTGAAATTGCAAGGTATTGCGATTGGTGACTGTATAGATTGATCCGCCCTCGCAAGACGATGCATCAATCGCCAGATACAGCAACTTTTGCATCAACAGATTTGCATTCCTATCGATACCAAAACCAGCAAATATATCAACTAAGGTTGCTAAATGATTGGGATCGACATTATCCTCTTCCTTAACGGCAAAATTTGTCGTGTGATTTTTCAGGGAATCCATCGATTTTTTTGACCCTTCATCACAGCCTGGACGTTGGAACGCACCTGCAACTTGCTGTAAATAATCTTTGTATAGCCGCTCACTGTATGGGGAGAGAGGTTAAGCTCAGTTGCTACTGATTTAATGGGCAGACCTTTGGCTAACATTGTTAACACTTCGGTTTCTCTGCTAGTCAGAGGATTTTGAGTATCTTGGGCCTGAGTTTGATTGTTAGCATTTTTATTGAGAAGCTTTTTAGCAATTTTTGGACTCAGGGTCGCATAGCCCTGTTTAACACTACTCAGAATATTGCTAAAGTTTTTTGGTAGTTCATCCTTTTGAATGAACCCCTTAACGTCAAAATTCAAGCACTCGAAAAAATCATCCTCCTGCCCTATTCCTGTGATAACTAAAATAGCTAGGTCAGGTTGCATTAGCTTGGCCTGTGAGATTACCTTAGCGCCATTCATATCAGGAAGGTGCAAGTCACATATTAGGAGGTCAATCGGATTTGACTTTAAAAAATCTAGCGCTTCTGTGCCAGTTTCACTTGACCCTCTCAAATTAAATTGAGCATCCAGAGCAATTTCAGCGGTATATAAACTGGTAAAGAATAAGTCATCCTCAACAATAAAGATGCTTGTTTGATTTAAGGTCATAGTCAAATCTATCCGCTATCAAAAATGATACATTAACTTACCCTATAAATGCGGGGGTAGAAACTCAACAGATTTTACCCGCATGAAGAGCGCGAGTTCGACTCAATTTGACCAAAGTCCTATGAAGCTTCATCTCATACCCAATATTGAGGTAAATTGACAAATTCCCAGTGAGTTTGCAACACTAGAACTAGAGACGCTAGAAGCGTTTCTAGTTTGGATCGTAGTAAGCTTACTGAAGGCTATAGCCATTTTAGTGCCCAATAGGGTCTTACCAGTATCGTTGCAAGCGTTTGTCGACATCATCGTTCTTCATCTCATTCGCATTCGATTGATGAGGAAATAATGGCATTTCTTTATTAATTAAATTCAGTATTCGAAGTACCGTCAGTCGAATCAAAACTTTTGGAAGTCATTTGACCAACACAGCCTTCATCAATAATTTTTCGAGAAATATCACTTACCTTGAAGCAATAAAGCGTGTAATAAATATTAATTTTAAGTGATTGATGTGAAATGTTCAATATGGTTTTACCCCATAAATATGGGGTTGAGTTCAAGCGAAATAATTAGTGTCAATTTGCAGATTACGAAAGCCTTAAAGATTTAAGCTTTTTAATAAATAGATCACCAAGAATTTCTGGGCGGCCATTAAAAAATACATCAACCTTATTTTTTCCAGATAAGGTCTTAGATAATTTAATTCGCTCGGCGTGGTTTTCTGCCAATCGAACTGCAGCATTAACGTAATCAGTGATATTTTCTGCAACCATCCACTTCGGATAATTTAAGCGTTCGAACATTCCTTGATCAATATGTTCGTGAACCTCAGGCCCAGTTTTACAAACTCCGATCAAACCAGCGCTAACGGTATCGATAATTCCATTAGTATTTCCAAATGGAAATGGATTAATGAACATATCGCAGTCGCTAATCACTGCCATATAGTCCTGATAGTTTTGATGAGGATAAATGATTACCCCATCACCCAAAAAGCGTTTTACAACACGCTGAACATAATGATAAACCATGCCCTGAGCCTGACCTACCAAAAATCTAAATTCAATCGGGACGCGAGATTTCTCAATGATTTGCGCACAGGCCTGCAAAAAGCTTGGATTTAATTTCATTGTAGTTGCACAAACTGCAATTTTGACTACCTCAGGTTTAGCAAGAAACTTTTTTGAAATAGACATCTCTTTGGCGGAGGCCGAAGGCCGATAAGGCATCCCATCTTTGGGCAAAATTAACAGCTTTTCACTAAAACAATTTTTGCTGCCAACATAATCTTCCTCTACAACGACATAATCAATTGCATGCGCATGGGTAGTTGCAGGATGACCAAGTGCCATCATTTGCAATGGGGCAATACGTAAGTTAGAAACCCACATGGTTAATGGGAACATGCCTACGCTGGGCATGTAGCAAATTTGGGCATTTAATTTTTGCGCAACATCCTGAATTTGTTTTAATTGATCCATCATCCCCACGTTAGATAGGGGAATAAATTCATCAAAAACTTGTTTGGTCACTTCATCAACACAATTTTCATAAGCCATCGCTACTACCCGAAAATGACGACGGGCACCTTCTATAGTTCTTGAATGCGTGCGATAGATTGAATGGGAGCTGCCAAACCACTCAAGTATTACCAACATGACTGGCTTATTCTTATCGGGTTTAGTTGAAAGTTTTAGCCTAGGGATTTCAATCTCTAGGACATGGTTGTTTCTCAGCTTTCTGCGGATTAAAGCATTGATTGATTTTTTGATATCGTGTTTGTCTGCGCGATCGGCATAACTGCAATGCATATAAAGATCATGTAGAACCCCAATAGGCAATTGCTCAATATCATCAATTTGATCTAAACGCGCCGCTAACCAGGGCAGGATTTGCTCACGCTTACTATGCGCTAATGGAGAGCCCAAGAAGCGGGGGGAAAGCAATACCAAACATAAACATGCAGCCAGCTCTTTATTGCCAGCCCACAAAGCATCCAAGTCTAAAGCAATTTCAGAATCGGGAGTATATAGAAGGCAAAACTTTAACAATTCTTCTTGGGCCACTTCCAAGTGATTTAAATCTGATGGATTGTCTTTGACATTTAATGCCCTGATCACATGATCTGCATTATGAAATGGGCTAGCTGCAAATAAAATAAAAATCCATCGGTGTGTCGCTAAAAGCCGCTGCGTCCACTCTGGAGAAATAACCAATGATTTATTTGAAAGCAAGCAAGATGTTGCAGATGCTATCCTGGTAAAAATATGTTGATCGACCTCGAATTGCGATACTGAATATAGTGGTTGCGCTTCGAAGTCTGAACCTACCGAACCATAATTTGAATCTAGGCTATCTAAAAAAAGCTTTAACTCCCGCATTCCCATTTCATGGTTTTGACTATAGGCATAAGCCTCAAATTTTTCTAATGAAAACCCCATGACATTACACTTTCTATTAATTTGTGTTTATTTGTTGAGGTGAAATTAATGCTAAGCATACACTGGCACTATAGGTAAGAACTGTGATCAATAAAATTTATTACCCTAACGCTAAACCTTCTTAAATATTGAGTACCTTCAGCTGTAATGGCTCACTTTTGGATAGATTTAAGTAATGCAAACTTGGTAACTTACTTGTCTAAGGAATCTTCCCCAGGGATGATTCCAATCTTGAGACAAAATACTAAGCTCCAAAATAAGACTAACTGCTCCTTCTAACCTATACATTGCCGGTCTCTTTTATTTCTGGGTATCACCTGGCTTTAATGATACGGATTGACTACAGAACTTTGGATGATTCTGTCAATTGTGTTTACCTTTAAAGGAAATGGTTTTAAAAGTATGCCTCTCCCAATACCCGTTCCGTTTAACTTTTGTGGCTTGAATGTATTGTCATTAGCCATCCCATCTACAGGACTGGGGTTAATGGGTGAACTTGCAGAATTTGAGTACTCCATAGGAGATTGATTGTCAGAGCGTGATTCACTTAACCACCTATTATCAATATTGAGATACTTAAGCTTCATCAGCTTTAGCATATCCGCTATCAACATAGGATCTTGAGCAGACTTCAGGGCCATTTGCATATAAGGGAAGGCAAAATCAGAAAGTTGATTTATTCCTAGAATCTGTGAATTGTTGCTAGGTAGAGAAGGTGAAATATAGGCAACACCATACCCACTATATCTAGAGATATTGAAATTGATGGGGTCGAGAGACTTATATTGGAAATTAACGGTTTGATTACCAACCCCAGGATTTGCAAAAGAGGCTGTCGTGCTTAAGTACTGATTTAAGGTATTAGGGGCAAGAGTTATAGTGCTCCCATCTGCCAATGCGCTATTCCCCATCAGAATTGTTCCCGTAGGACCAGATAAGATAGTTGCACTCGTTCCGCCATCATAGACCTTATCACTGACGGTGCCATTGGTAGTGAGGGTGACATTGGCTTTACTAATCGTGGCGGTGGTACTTAACTGTGCGCCATTCACAATGGTGTAGTTGGTGCTATCGAGCAGTGCATTATTTAAAACCACGGTTTTTTGATTACCGGCGCTGGCATTGTTAAAAGAACCCGTGGTAGTGACATTTGTAAAGCTGGTACTGGTGGTAGCCCCATTGGCTAGGGTCGCATTACCTAGCTGCACTACTCCAGAGCTATTGGTAAGGACTGCTGCATTGGTGGTGGCGTCATAGACCTTATCACTGACGGTGCCATTGGTAGTGAGGGTGACATTGGCTTTACTAATCGTGGCGTTATTAAGAATACTAGAGGCGCTATTAATTCCATATCCAGAAACACTCCAATTAGCATTAGTAAATGATGCCCCGCTACCAAGATTTACAGACCTTAGTCCTGCGCTAGAACTATTAAACTGCATTCTCACAATAGAAGCGGTGTCACCATCAATGAGGCCACCTAAGATGTTACCGCTGGCATTGGTAGTGGTGTCATATACCTTATCACTAACATTATTTATAGAAAGGTTAGGATTATTACGGTAGTAGTAATTTCTTGTACCAGCAACTGATGCAATGTTAGCGTTAGATGCGTTATAGGTTTTGTAATTGACTCCAGTAGAGTTTGCTCCAGAAATACTTCCTTGAAGTGCCAAGGTATTGGTGGAGTTGCCAGAGAGTATCGTCACAGTGCTACTTGATCCTACATTAACCCCTGAACTAACTAAAGTGACATTACCGCCATTAATATCACCTGCTAGTTTAGCAATGCCGGCCAATATCGATAAATTACCACTAACATTCAGCTTACTGTTACTAGCTTGAGAAATATTGCCAGATGCTGTGCTGATAGATAAATTAGCTGCCGAAATAGAATTATTTAACTGTATAGAACCCGAATCGGCATATAAAGAAACATAGCCCGCACTATTAAGATCCGATTTAGTAATGATGCCGCCAGGCATGAAAATAGCTAGACTAGAAGTAGTAGTGCCATTCACATTCAGGGTGCCATTAGCTTGGGTTATGGTGCCGCCAGCCATGGTCAAGCCAACAAATGCATTACTAGAGCCACTCAAATTAAAGGTTCCATTATTTTGAGTGATGTTACCGCCAGTCAAGTAAACGCCTTGCAAATTGGCATTGCCCCTTCCATTCACATTTAAGATGCCATTATTTTGAGTGATGTTGCCGCCAGCCAAGGAAATACCTCGATTCGTATTACTGGTGCCATTCATATTCATGGTGCCATTGGCTTGCGTGATATTGCCACTAGAAAAGTAAATGCCTTGAGAGCTATTGCTGTTGCTAGTACTGCTACCATTCACATTCATGGTGCCATTGGCTTGGGTAATATTGCCGCCAGAAAAGTAAACACCTTTAGAGGTATTACTAGTGCCATTGAGATTGATAGTGCCATTAGTAGCAGTGGCTTGGGTGATGTTGTTGCCAGAAAAGTAAACACCATAAGAGGTATTACTAGTGCCATTGAGATTGATGGTGCCATTAGTGGTAGTGGCTTGGGTAATATTGCCACCAGAAGAGTTAATGCCTTGAGAGATATTACTAGTGCCACTTAGATTCAAGCTACCATTGCCATTGGCTTGAGTGATGTTCCCGCCAGCCCAGGAAATACCTGTGCTAGTAGTACTGGCGCCATTCAAATTCATAGCGCCATTGACTTGTGTGATATTGCCACTAGAGAAGCCAAAGCCTGAAGCGGTATTGCTAGTGCCATTCACGTTCAAGATGCCATTATTTTGAGTGATGTTACCGCCAGCCAAGACAATGCCTTGATAGGTATTACTGGTGCCATTCATATTCATGGTGCCATTGGCTTGGGTGATACTACCAGAAACGTAAATGCCTTGAGAGCTAGTACTGGTGCCATTCATATTCATGGTGCCATTGTCTTGGGTGATTCCACCAGCCAAGACAATGCCTTGAGAGTTATTGCTAGTGCCAGTAATATTAAAACTACCCCCACTCACATTAATATTAGAGTTAACTATGTTTACACCGGGGCTAGCTCCAACTATTGCATTATTTCCTGTTAGATTACCATCACCCCCATTTAGGCTAATGTTGGTATTCCTAAGCATTAAAGTGCCGTTGGCAGCAGTAGCAATGAGTCCTAGTGACCCACTGCCTGTAGCGCAGACATTGACGTATGAGAAGTTTAGGCTTTGATTGGCGAAGAGGGTTAAGTTACTTTTTTTATCACCAGTTTTGATAATGTTTGCAGCAACTGTCAGATTGCCTCCAGCACCACCAGAGCTTGCTGTCGTCACGCAAACATCTAAGCCCTTATTTAAAGCACTCTCAATGGAGGCGTTGTTGACTATGGCTGTTGTACTAGCGCCATTCCAGGTGTTGCTGACATTCACAGCACCTGATGTGTTAGAAGCGTTAATCGTAATATCAGTTGGGTCGATTAGCCACTGACCATTTTTGCCTTTGCTAGTACCGCCCACAGTCCCTAGCATGGTGAGTATTTGACCAGAGGTTTCTACAAAGCCGCCATCACCTTGCGCACTACCAATATTCACTGTCGTATTTGCACCAATATACGTTTGATTGGCTAAAGACACGTTCATGATATCGGCGACTTTGGCTAGGCGATCACCTCCGATGATGACCCGGCCACCAGATCCCATACCACTTGCATCAATACTGCTGTTACCAAATAGACCAATCCGATTGCCCGATAGAACAACAGTACCCCCAGTCGCATTAGCCTGGGTGCCTGAGACATTGATAGCTGAGTCTAGTATGGTGGTCTGACTATTGGCTAGTGCAGAGTTACCCGCTAAGACAACCGTGCCACCACCTTGATTACCACTAGCCAATAAACTGACATTGCCAGTTAGATTGATGTTTTGGGCGCTCACTGTAAGGTTGCCACCAAGACCTTGGGTATTAGAGGCGTTGAGTACAGCATTACCGATGTTGACATTGCTAGCAGCCCCACCATCAATCTGGATCCCTCCACCTTGGGCATTTACCACACCAGATAAATTCATTGCTGAGTTCAGTAAGCTATTGGTGGCGTTGGTAGTTAATAAAATCCTGCCCCCTTCTGCGCTAATGACCCCACTACTAGTGATCGATGCATTATTGGCACTAGCCCCTATGGTCAATTGCACCAACTGACCATTGCTTAAGGTTAAAGTAGCTTGATCACCACTGGCTAAGGCAATTTTTCCATTGGGGGCATTCAAAGTACCGGTATTGCGCACCTGATCACCTACTAAAGTAATAAAACCAGCAGTCGCGGTGAGCGAACCCTGATTACTAATCAGACCACTACCATTAGAGCCGCCATTCAAAGTAAGGGGACCGCCTGTCATAAAGGCGCTCGGTGAAAGGTCTTTGGTAGTAGCCAATAAACCGCCTACGTTGACAATCGCACCGTTACCAAAAACAATACCTTGCGAATTGACAATAAAAACTTGGCCATTAGCGGTCAGCGTCCCTAATATTTGACTGGGGCCTGAGACGCCAACGACCCGATTTAAAATTTGTGAAGAAGCCGAAGGCTGCACAAACTGCAGCGTCTTACCAACATCCACATTGAAGTTTTGCCAGTTCACCACGGCTTTATCACTCGTTTGCGTGACTACCATTTTGCTAGCAGAGGTTTGGTTGATCGAAGCCGCGCCGCCCACGACTAGTCCGCCCGAAGGCAATGCTTGTGCGCGCGCTAAATCATAATGAGCGCCAAATGCAAAGCAGGCGACTAATGCTAGAGTCTTGATAGGAAATAAGGTTAGACTAAAGACGGCGCCTTTTGATGTGGCAGATCGAGCAAAGCTCGAACCTTTGCCGCGACCAAAGATAATCTCCGCAACAGCCACAAGCATGCCACGGGTTTTACTAAAGACAAGACGGTAGGCCTTGTTATTCATAAGTCATCAGAAAAATGCTTTGGCCGCAAACCAAAATTGAGAGTTGCTGTTACCACTACTACTTGAGCCTGCTGGACTCATGGGTAAGCGTCTTGCCCAAGAAACACTGAGGGAATATTTACTAAAACTATTCCAATCTAGACCCAAACCAGCATCTGATAAAACCATATGATTTGATAAAGTGGGGTTAGAGTAGCCGCTATTTATCTGCCAGCTTGGATAGGTGGAATGATTAATCCAGCCATTGGCATAATCAGCAAAGAGCATAGGAATTAACTGACCCCACTCGGTGTTGATAACTTTTCTTAATTCAAGTGAAGTAATAGTTCCTTGGTTAAAGGACCCTTGCTCTGGGGCATAAGCGCGCATAGCATTAGCGCCACCAATAAGCTGCTTTTCATAGTCATCCAAATTAGTGTTGGCCACTTGACCACGAATATTGAGAGCGACAAAAATATTGTTCGGATCATCAAGTACGAGCTTGCCTAAACCTTGAAATGCTAGCTTGGTGTAATTACCTAATGAACCACTGGCATTAATTGGGTTCGCAGCATCCTTAACCTGCCCATTTGCTAAAGCCACACGGGTGAACCAAGTATCTTGACCTAATTTAATTGAGCGATCACCAGAGTTTCCATCTAAGGTAATTTGACCTGAAACAAGGGTCTTATCAGCTGTAGTCACACTATTGGTCGTCATATTGGTGCTGACAACAACCGCATTCAAACCAGCAGTCCAGTTCGCATCAAGACTGCGCATCAGAGGGTAAGCAAGGCCCGCGCTTGCAGAATTACCAAAACCACTAGTATTGACATTAGAAACAAAGAACTGAGTGCGTGACAGCGAAGATTGCCAGCGCAATCCATTGGAAGACAGTGGACCGCTAAGATCAAACACGCCAGATAAAGCGCCCTGGTTAGATACAAAAGCACTAAGAGCAAAAACATCGCCCACACCAAAAATATTATTAGCGCCTACAGAAACCCCAGTTCTATAGCGGCCGGTTGAACTAAAGCCATTGTTATCAACCCCCACAGAGCCATTCACAGCAGAGATGCTTGGTACTACCGTAATGATCAGCTTCGTTTGGCCAATTGAAACACCATCAGGACTCAACTCCAAGGAGCCGATTTTTAAACCGGCAGTATCTTCCAGTAAATTTGTCATCCGCTCAAATTTATTCTTAGTAAGAATACAATTTTCGCCAACTCCATCAGGACATAGAGTGCGGTTCGCCACAGCATCCACCCAGGCCTCATTCACGGAAGAGGTATTTTTAATCTGGATCTGCCCCACTCTGCCCAAAAATACACTTAAATGAAGAAAGCCTGTATTCCAAAAGTAAGTTTGGTCTTGAGAACTCACAACTACTTGAGCAATCAAATACCCCTGCAGTCGTAAATCTTGAGTGAGCCGTTCAGTAATGTGAGCCAGTTGCGTATCGTCAATAGCACGACCGAGTAAAGAGGATTTTTTTGCCTGTAAAATCGACTGCAAGAGTTCGTTTGATTGATCACTCCAATAAACCTGCTTTATCATTACAGTGTGTGGCTGTGCACAGACGCTCATCTGAAAAATAGATAAGGCAAGAAATATGGCGACGAGACAGGGTTTAAAAAAAGCTTTCAACCAAATACCCTTTGTTTAAAAGCTGGAATGTTTAGACTGTAGACTTGTATCTAAAAACATACGACCCCATAAATAAGGGGTATCTACCCCTTAGGCTGATTATTAGCGAGGGGAAAGTGGCTCTTTAAGGACGAGTCCATGTAAAAACTATAAAGACTTCGATTGAGTTTAATTTAGAGCTTGTCTACGCTTCTTGGTCTGACATAAATGGCCTCTCACCGACCTAATAGTTGTGTTTGTGTAAGAATGGTTTATAGACAGCCTCTATATCGAGGAGTTACTAAGGCCTATTTATTGCAATATCAACAAGGAAATTGACTCTATTTGCTATGGATTTTTTAAGTATTTCTGAACTTAGCCAAGCTTTATCAGCCGCCATCATATGAAGACCAATTCTGAGTAATTTCAGCTTTAATAAACCTTAAAATACACTCATTGTATTTTTACAAATAGAATTTTAAAAACTAAATAGCTTATATGTTTGGCCATAACTCAATCAATAGCTTACTCAAAAAAGCTGAAAATGGTGATGCTGGTTCACAAGTAAAGCTCGCCAAAGAGTTTCTTTCTGGGGATAATATTGGAAAGAGTTTTGTCAAAGCCTATGCCAACTTTGCTATGGCAGCAAGACAAAATAATATCGAAGGCTTGTTTCAAGTTGCCCATTGCCAAAGCGAAGGTATTGGCTGCGATATCGATCCCTCCAAGGCATTCTTTAATTTCTCTGAAGCTGCCAGACTAGGGCACCCAGGAGCAATGCTTGCCCTCGCAAAATACTACGAAGATGGTATCGGCGGTCTGGTAGATCATCAAAAGGCCTTAAGTTACTATTCACACGCTCTAAAGCTAGGTCAAAATTCAGCGCAAGCACATATTCAAAGACTTATCAGCGCACAAAGCATTACCCCACAGCGGTTTACACAAAATACTGGGCTGCCTTCCTCAGTTTTTGATGTGCCCATAGTTAGCGGTCCACAACAGCCAATAACCTACACGATAGATGACGTAAATAATGGAAATCAAAAATTAGGAGATATTCCATTTTTTAGAGGTCTAGAGACCAATGAATTAATACAAGTCATCTCTTCTATGGGAAGTCTAAAAGCACAAGCAGGTCAATGTTTGTTTATAGAGGGTCAAGCCCCCAATGGTCTATTTATCATTTTATCTGGCCGCTGCTCTATTCGGTTAACAACATTAAATAATGAAAATACTGAAGAAATAATGACTTTAGGTGCTGGTCAGTATGTCGGAGAATTTGGATCAATTGATGGAATGCCACGCTCAGCAACTGTTCTAGTTACTGAAGATGCTCATCTCATGTTTTTGCCAACCGCAGCCTTTAGGGCGGCCATTGAAAAAAGTCCAGCTATTGCACAAACAATCACTATCAATTTACTGTGTATGGTTATTGACCAAAACATTATTCCAAAAGACAAAACAGCTTATGATTTTGTTTATAGCGGTAATGGGGTACCACATACATTTGAATCCATGAAAGCTTTGGTAGCAATCATGCGCCAAGCAAATTCAGAAAATCAAGAGAAATACTTTCGAGAAGGCGTTTGAAAAATAACTCTTAACTAATCTTTTATTTTCCTTCTTATAATCAGGATTATTTTAGGTAACTTTCGATAAGTTCGAATCCTAAAATAATCACCAGTGTAGACCGAATTATCAATAGATTATCTGTTTTAACTATCCCCTAACGATTGATTTATATAGAGCTTTAAGACCGCGACCTCTTTTCATCCATTAGTCGCAAGTTCAGATCTCGCCCGATCCAATAGCAATGAAACTCCTGACCCTAAAGGGTATTTTCATTTCCAGAATCCTGAATTTGACTGAGTTAGCATATGCGCATGAATCTAGTTATCTTTTGAACCACCATTACCTAATGCTCGAGCACCAATGTGAGGCATTTAGATAGTTGTTCGTAGTAATTCTCAGCCTTGGTTGTTAAGTGAACTAGCTTTCTGCGGCGATCTAATCCATCATCTAGAAGGCGAATATAACCTTTTCTGACTAAATTCTTTATGCGGCCATGTAAGGTTGCTTGAGACCCAAATTGCTTTAATGAAATGATGTCGCCCACTAATAGCGCGCCCCCTCTAAAAGAGGCGAGAAGAATGTAATTTAATAATTGCTCTTCAAGTAAATCTAATCTGATGGCAGGACTAATGGTGGGTAAGGAAGCTACATTATCTAAGAATCGAGCAAATGGTGTTGCGTAAGTTAATTTCATATTCAGCATAGTAAAGTTTTTCCCCACAATAGCTCATCAGAAAAAGAATGAAAACCACCTTAAATGGGGGTTGCGTCATTTAGCACTTTTAGTATCAGAAAGCTTCTTGTTATTAGCAAGAATATAAGGATGCTTAAATAAGCTTTTAATTTAAAACCTTATTTCGCTACCAATTAAGACCTAATAGCATTAGAGTGATGCATGTTCAGCGAAAAACATCCGCTTCTGATTGAATCTATCTTTAGATTAAGAAAGTGGGTCAAAGAAAATCTACCGATTGAGAATTCTTTAATTGCCTATGACTTAATTTTGCTGCTCTCAATTCATAACTATGCTAACGGCCACGTTACGGTAAAGCAGATATTTGCATCATTACCCCACTCCTCTACTGCAGTTAGGTCCCATTACCAGCGCTTTATCGATGATGGATGGATCGAACATTACCTTGATCCACAAGATAAGCGGATTAAATATGTTAGACCCACAGGAAAATTTATCGACCTCATCAATAGCTATATTGAAACGATAGAAGAAATATATATCGTTAAAGATCGTAAAAATATGTGAAGTAAATTGTATTTTGAATGTTAGTCTCTAGAAATGATGCAAAAGCAGCCCCGGAGAATATGATGACACAGAGCCTTGAGCAGATTTATCAGAAGCTAGAAATAATGCAAGCAGATTTAGATGATCTGCGCAACACATATAAAGGGGTGAGTAAAAACTATGCAGAAGCGCTATCATCGCTACAAGTACTCACCCTGCAGTCTTCAGAGGCATCGAAGCGAGCCGCAAAAGCAGCTGAGCAATCTAGAATTGCCGCTTTAAATGCTATGAATGCCGCAGAACTGGCCTCCAAAGATAATGCATTTTTGGCAGTCGTGGATTTGGCTGTAAAAGCTGCAGTCTCTGCTGCAGTAGCAGCCATTGAATCAGCTGGTGCAGCAGCAGCGGCGGCGGCGGCGGCGGCAGCAGCAGTCTCTCAACATGCTGAAGAAGCACTTCTTAAAGCATCGAGTGAAGCAGCTGATGCTTCGCGGCTAGCGGCTGAATCAGCAGCAGAAGCAGTAAAACTATCGAATCAAGCAAGGGAGATTAGTGATTTGATGAATAAGAATATCCAGCTGTAGATATTCATTAATTAGGAAACTTATGCAATTAGGAAGACCAAGCCAAGGAAAATTTCTTACGCTCTCAAGTTTTTTGCACAGATATAAAGAAAAGCTCAATCTATTCGATGGCAATACTCTAGACGCCGTCCTGGGGGTACATTTAGCAGAAGGCGATTCGACCCTATTTGTCATTGAGTCTTGTATAGTCGTTATGGCGCTCGAGCTATCTTTACTACAAGTACCAACTGAAAGATTTCCAAAAAATCTACATAAGACTGCAATACAAGATATAACCGATCATTGTATTGAACTCACCATTCAAAAATCATTTATACGCAGTGTTGATGGCTATAAAAAAGTAGAGTCCTTAATGCAGGAATATCGCAAAATGTTGCATATTGAAATCGTCATCACGGACAATGATGATCATTTTGGAAAATCAGTGGGACAAGCCTGCGCCAAAATTTTTAATAGCAAACAACCTTCAAGTTTTATTAATGCGCAATACGCCAATAAGTTTGAAGCAAGGGTTAAGAGAAACTTAGAACTATTTAGATCAATTGTGCGCAATGGAGGCGCAGTCGTTCCTAATAATCCCTCCTAATTGAAGATTAGTTAAATTCTTTGGTAATGATTTTGGTAGCTGAAGTGTTGTATCTCTACAAACCCTTGTAATACCTATTAACTTGGCGGAGAGGGAGGGATTCGAACCCTCGGTAGGTTTGACCCTACGCTTGATTTCGAGTCAAGTACATTCGACCACTCTGCCACCTCTCCGAACTGAGAAATCATTATAGCCAGCGATACATAAAGCCATATAGGCAACGTTGACTTAAAAATGGCTAGCCAAAAGAGATCATCCTCTTTAAAATAGATATACATATACGTATATCTATTTTAAAGAGGTGAAACATGAATATTCAAATTTCAAAGTGGGGTAACAGCCTAGCGCTTAGGATTCCCGCTGCTTTCATCAAAGAAATTCAACTAAAGGATGGGGATAAGGTTGAAGCAACCCTATCTAAGGATGGCTCACTAATTATTAGACCGCAAAAATTAGATCGCAAAGCAATTGCAGCAGATCTTAGAGCATTTAGAGCTACTTTGAAGATGGGTAAATCAGTTATGGATGAAGTTCGCTCAGGGGCGCGCTACTAATGATTTATGTTGATACTAGTATTTTAGTGGCCTTATGCACAATAGAAGAAAAGAGTGGCGCTGTTGATATGTGGCATGAAAACAGTTCCGCAAAAATGATTTCATCTACTTGGGCGTTTACAGAATTTTCTAGTGCACTTAGCCTAAAGGTCAGAACCAATCAATTAAGTGAAAAACAGAGTCGCGAAGCTTGGAAAAAATTTGACAATCTCTGCCAAAACGATATTGAATTAATGCCCATTGAGAGCAAAACGTATTACTCCGCTGGAATTTTAGTTGTTGATAGCAAATCAAATCTCAGGGCTGGTGACGCACTTCATCTTGCCGCCGCAAAGCAATTCAAATCTAAATCTTTGGCAACTCTTGATAAAGTATTAGCAAAAAATGTTGATAGAGTAAAAATTAAAGCCGTTTTAATTTAATTCGGCTTTAATATCTCTAAGCCACCCAAGTAAGACTGCAGCGCCTTCGGAATAGCAATACTGCCATCTACTTGTTGCTTGTTCTCAAGCAATGCGACCAATGCTCTACCTACTGCAAGACCTGAACCATTTAAGGTGTGAACCAATTCTGGTTTGCCTTGACCTGATTTAAATCTGGCCTGCATCCTTCTTGCCTGGAAATCGCCCATGCTGGAGCATGAGCTTATTTCTCTATAGGCTTTTTGTGAAGGGACCCAAACCTCTAAGTCATAAGTCTTGGTGCTACCAAAACCCATATCGCCCGTGCAGAGTAATACTTTTCTGTAAGGTAACTCGAGCAATTCCAGAATACGCTCAGCGTGGCCCGTGAGCTCTTCCAAGGCTTGCATGGAATCTTCTGGCTTGGTAATTTGTACTAACTCCACTTTATCGAACTGATGCTGACGAATCATCCCTCGGACATCGCGACCATAACTACCGGCTTCTGAACGGAAACATGGTGTGTGAGCCACAAACTTCATTGGTAAGTTATCAGCGTTAACGATTTCGTCACGTACTAAATTCGTTACAGGTACTTCTGCAGTTGGAATGAGGTAAAAGTTTTCAGTCTTCGCTTCACCGCCCTCGTCCTCACCGCCCATTTGGCGCGGAACCTTAAATAGATCCTCTTCAAACTTTGGCAACTGACCAGTACCGCGCATAGAAGCAGCATTCACCATGTATGGTGCATAGACCTCTTGATAATGGTGATCTGTAGCATGAGTATCAATCATGAACTGCGCTAAGGCGCGGTGCAATCTGGCAATTGGCCCCTTGAGAACTACAAAGCGTGAACCGCTAATCTTAGCTGCCACCTCAAAGTCCAAACCGAGTGGACCGCCGAGATCAACGTGATCTTTAATCTCAAAATCAAAAATAGGCTCTTCACCCCAACGCTTTACTTCTTTGTTTTCTGTTTCATCTTTACCAGCAGGCACAGACTCATCTGGTAGATTGGGAATGCCCATCAAGAAATCAGAAATCTCTGCTTGCAGAGTGCCCAGTCTTGCGGCACCGGATTCCATATCAACATTAACGCCTGCAACTTCAGCCATTTCGGCAGAGGCATCCTCACCCTTACCTTTTTTCATGCCAATGGCTTTAGACAGTTGGTTGCGTTTAGCTTGCAATTCTTCAGTGCGGGTTTGTAAAGATTTACGCTCTGATTCCAAGGTGTTGAATTTCTCAACGTCGAGCTGGAATTTGCGAGTTGCTAAACGTGCAGCAGCTGCGGCGATATCTTTACGGAGTAATTGCGGATCAATCATGTGATGCTCTGTAGATTAGGGGTTCTAGGTTTTAGTTTTATACGGGCTCTAGTTTAAGCGCAAGACTTCGGCTCCGGCTGGCGGAGTGAAAGTAAAGCGATTGGCGGGCAAATTCACGTTGAGTTGGATCTTATCCAAAGTCACCAAGACTACGCTTCCAAGCCCATCGGTTAACTCCAGCGCCTTCGGTAAGCCATTAGCCATGCCAATCGAGATCTTTGTATAAGGCAGGTCATTTTTAGTCTTGGCATTGGGATCTTTTTTAGGAGTCAAAGCTACCCACTTCATCCCTAAACGCTCTTCGCCTTCAACCAAGTCAAAATGCTGTTCAAGTGAAGTTTCACCAAACAGAATAGCCGCCGGCGTCGAAGCTAAGGCCTGACCCGCTGGACGAAAAGTCGCCTGGTTTAAATCTTTATCCCATAAGATTAGTTGCTTGCCATCAGCAATTAACTTTTGCTCGTATGGCTTCTGGGTGTCCCAGATAAATCTTCCTGGACGCTGAAACACAAAATGACCTTGGGTTTGACGAACAACTTTTAAACCTTTGTCTTGTGATTCATTGACTTTAGGTGTACGTAATTGTTGCTGCACAAAATCTCCCTCTGCAGTTTTGGAGTTCCGTACAAATTGACGCAACTGTTCTGAACCACTTTCACTTTGCGAATAAGCAACTCCTGAAAACAGAATGGCTGCTCCAAGCAATACTGCAGATAAGAATCTTTGCAAAATGGCTGCCTACTCTGAAGGGCGATGAAGAATCTCGCGATTACCGCCATTACCCATCTTAGATACAAGTCCTGCTTTTTCCATATCTTCGAGTAGGCGTGCGGCACGGTTGTAACCGATACGCAGGTGACGCTGTACTAGTGAGATCGATGGGCGTTTATTTTCTAGAACTATAGCAACGGCTTGGTCATAAAGGGGATCTGCTTCACCACCTCCCTCGCCAGTCAACGCATCCACATTGGATTCGTCAACACCTTCAAGGACGCCATCAATGTAGTTGGCTTCGCCCTTCTCTTTGAGCCATTCCACAACACGATGGACTTCATCATCCGATACGAATGCGCCATGTACGCGAACTGGCAGGCCGGTACCCGGAGCCATATAGAGCATGTCACCCATACCGAGCAATGCTTCCGCGCCCTGCTGATCCAAAATCGTACGACTGTCGATCTTAGAGCTTACTTGGAATGAGATGCGGGTTGGTACGTTGGCTTTAATCAAACCGGTAATGACGTCAACGCTTGGACGCTGTGTTGCTAATACCAAATGAATACCTGCAGCACGAGCCTTTTGCGCAATACGGGCAATCAACTCTTCGATTTTCTTACCGGAGACCATCATCAAGTCAGCCAACTCATCAATCACGATGACAATGACTGGTGCTTTATAGATTGGCTCAGGATCATCTGGAGTTAAGCTAAATGGATTGGTGAGCTTCTCGCCTTTCTCTTCGGCTTCCAGAATCTTTTTATTAAAGCCAGCTAGATTCCGCACGCCAAACTTACTCATCAGTTTGTAGCGGCGCTCCATCTCATTTACCGCCCAGTTAAGTGCGTTGTATGCCTGCTTCATGTCGGTTACAACTGGGCACAACAAATGCGGGATCTTGTCGTAGATGGCCATCTCGAGCATCTTCGGATCAATCATGATCAAACGCACTTCATCAGGCTTAGCCTTAAAGAGCAGCGACAGAATCATGGCGTTGATACCAACTGATTTACCGGCACCCGTAGTGCCCGCAACTAAACAGTGAGGCATCTTTGCTAAGTCAGCCACCATTGGGCTGCCAGAGATGTCCTTACCTAGGGCTAGAGTCAGCAAGGAATGATTATCGTTATAAACCTGTGAGGTCAGAATCTCTGACAAATAAACAGACTGGCGTGTGGGATTTGGTAACTCCAGAGCCATACAAGTTTTGCCAGGAATGGTTTCTACAACACGCATACTGACAACGCCTAGTGAGCGTGCTAAGTCACGTGAGAGATTCACGATCTGACTGCCCTTTACACCAATCGCAGGATCAATCTCGTAGCGAGTCACTACTGGGCCAGGATAGGCGGCAATCACTTTCACCTGAACATTAAACTCAGCTAACTTGCGTTCGATTAAGCGTGAAGTAAATTCCAGCACGTCAGCAGAGATCGTTTCTTTTGCCTTTGGAACTGGATCAAGCAATGCAAGTGGCGGTAATTCTGAATCAGGAATGTCCACAAACAATGGCTGCTGTTTTTCGCGCTCTACACGAGCACTCTTTGGAATCTCAATGGGAGCACGTACGATTTGCACTGGCGCTGCAACCTCAACGCGTCCGCGGAACTCTTCCACAAACTCTTCACGCTCTTCAGCAGCTGCTTCACCTAACTTACGATCTTCTTCGCTATCGCGACGTTCACGAATGCGGTGATAAGTCACCTCCAAGAAACGCCCTACTTTTTCAGCAACGTCCAGCCAGGAGAAATGCAAGAACAAAGACAGGCCAGCACAAAGACCAAATAGGAGAACCAAAGTGGAGCCGGTAAAACCAAGAGACATTTGCAATGGGTCACCAATCAGCTCACCCAAAATACCGCCAGGAGGTCTAGGGAGCTCCCAGGACAGCGAATGCATGCGAATGGACTCCAAACCCATACTGCAGAATAGAGTCAGTCCAAAGCCCAACCAACGCATTAGTAGAGAGTCTGGCTTAGCATCCGGATCAGGCGGCAAAGGTATGCTCCAAAGCTCACGCCAGCCATTTAAGACACGGCGCCCAAAGAGAGCAACCCACCAAAAGGCAGAAATACCAAAGATATACAGCATTAAATCCGCTAAATAGGCCCCAAAACGACCCCCCAGGTTCTTGGGAGCCTCAAAACTAGCATGGGACCAAGCTGGATCAGCCTTGGAATAGGTCAGCAAAATGGCCAATAAGCCCAGGCACAAGCCCAGAGAGATGAACCAACGAGCCTCCAATAAGAGACGGGGCATCCTGCCCTGCGGGCCATTCTCTGGGGATTGGGAGCTCATTGGAGCCTTGGACTTCGGGTATGCGGTTCTTGCCATGTTCCATCGATTGTAATCAAGCAAATCTATAATTTGAATATGACTACAAATACCCCAAAACACTCCAAAGTTCTGATCCTCGGATCTGGCCCTGCTGGCTATACAGCAGCCGTCTACGCAGCCCGAGCCAATTTAAACCCCACCCTCATCACCGGCCTAGCTCAGGGTGGTCAATTAATGACCACGACTGACGTCGAAAACTGGCCTGCGGACGCCGATGGCGTTCAAGGCCCAGAACTCATGGAGCGTTTTTTAAAGCATGCTGAACGCTTTAATACTGAAATCATTTTTGACCATATTCATACAGCAGCCCTGAAAGAAAAGCCGATTCGCCTAGTTGGGGATTCCGGAACCTATACCTGCGATGCTTTGATTATTTCTACTGGCGCTTCTGCTCAATATATTGGCTTACCAAGTGAAGAAGCATTCATGGGTCGCGGTGTTTCTGGTTGCGCAACTTGCGATGGCTTCTTTTACCGTAATCAAGATGTGTGCGTAGTCGGTGGTGGCAACACTGCAGTTGAAGAAGCGCTCTACCTTACTGGTATTGCTAAAAAAGTAACCGTGATTCATCGTCGCGATAAGTTCCGTGCTGAACCAATCTTGAATGATCGTCTCATGGCAAAAGTTGCTGAAGGCAAAGTGGAGCTGAAACTGAACTCCACTCTCGACGAAGTTCTAGGTGATGAAAAAGGTGTAACTGGTGTGCGCATTAAGAAACAAGATGGCAGCACTGAAGACCTTGCTGTAACTGGCGCCTTTATTGCCATTGGCCATAAACCGAATACCGAACTCTTTGTTGGTCAGCTCGATATGAACAATGGCTACCTCAAGACCCATTCAGGCCTTGAAGGCAATGCCACTGCTACTAATATTCCTGGCGTCTTTGCAGCCGGCGACGTTCAAGATCACATCTATCGTCAAGCGATTACTAGTGCTGGCACAGGTTGTATGGCCGCATTAGATGCGCAACGTTATTTAGAAACTTTGGAGTAAGTTTTATTTGCTTAGAACTTAAAGTAAGTGTGAAATAAAAAACGCCTAGCAATGCTAGGCGTTTTGTTTGCTGCAGTCTGATTGCTACTGCATTTAATGACTACGTATTACTTAACGAGAAGCCATTGGCAAGAGTGGCACGATAAGTAATGCCACGATATTAATAATCTTAATGAGTGGGTTAACGGCAGGGCCTGCAGTATCTTTGTAAGGGTCGCCAACGGTATCGCCCGTCACTGCAGCTTTGTGAGCTTCAGAACCTTTACCGCCGAAGTGACCTTCTTCGATATATTTCTTGGCGTTATCCCAAGCACCACCACCCGTACACATCGAGATCGCTACAAATAAGCCAGTCACGATAGTTCCCATGAGTAAGCCACCCAATGCTGCAGGTCCTAATAAGAGACCAACAACAACTGGGGCAACTACTGGCAAGAGGGAAGGAACGATCATTTCTTTAATAGCAGCAGAAGTCAGCATATCTACAGCTTTGCCGTACTCTGGCTTGGCAGTGCCTTCCATAATTCCAGGGATATCGCGGAACTGACGGCGCACCTCTTCTACCACCGCACCAGCGCAACGACCTACTGCTTCCATCGCCATCGCACCAAACAAGTAAGGAATCATCCCGCCAATAAAGAGGCCAATGATGACCATGTGATTGGACAAGTCAAAAGACACTTGTTGGCCCATACCCTCTAAAGCATGGGTGTAGTCAGCAAAGAGTACAAGCGATGCCAAACCGGCTGAACCAATTGCATAGCCTTTAGTAACTGCCTTAGTAGTGTTGCCAACTGCATCCAATGGATCGGTAATATCGCGCACTGATTGTGGCAAGCCTGCCATCTCAGCAATACCACCGGCGTTATCGGTAATTGGACCATATGCATCAAGTGCCACCACAATGCCTGCCATGGACAACATGGCTGTTGCAGCAATCGCAATGCCATACAAACCAGCCAACCAATACGCCGCAAAAATCGCTGCACAAACAAAGAGCACTGGGTAAGCAGTTGACTTCATCGAAATACCTAAGCCAGCAATGATGTTGGTGCCGTGACCTTTGGTTGAGGCTTCAGCAATATGTTGCACTGGCTTGAACTGGGTACCGGTGTAGTACTCGGTAATCCATACCAAACCTGCTGTCAGTAATAAGCCCACGACGGTTGATCCAAACAAGCGCCATTGGCTACCAAGAATACCTAGCGCATCGTCTGGCATGATGAAGTTGGTTACGAAGTAGAAAGCAATCAGTGACAAACCACCAGCAATGATTAGGCCCTTATACAAAGCAGGCATCACATTTTTCATACCAGGTGTTGCCTTGACAAATGAGCAACCAATGATGGAGGCGATGATAGAAACGCCGCCCAGTACTAATGGATAAATAATCGCAGCCACTGGTGCGCTAGAAACCATTAAGGATCCCAGCACCATGGTTGCAATCAGCGTAACCGCGTAAGTTTCGAATAAGTCCGCCGCCATACCTGCGCAGTCGCCAACGTTGTCGCCAACGTTATCAGCAATCACCGCAGGATTGCGTGGATCGTCTTCCGGAATCCCAGCCTCAACCTTACCGACCAAGTCAGCGCCAACGTCTGCGCCTTTAGTAAAGATGCCGCCACCTAAACGAGCA
The DNA here is from genome assembly GCF_018882015.1 of Polynucleobacter sp. JS-Fieb-80-E5. Taxonomy (NCBI): domain Bacteria; kingdom Pseudomonadati; phylum Pseudomonadota; class Betaproteobacteria; order Burkholderiales; family Burkholderiaceae; genus Polynucleobacter; species Polynucleobacter sp. JS-Fieb-80-E5. The sequence goes on from NZ_JACVPH010000001.1 coordinate 310,416, forward strand.
AAGATCGAAATCAAGGAAGAACCAAATGCCAAACCAATTAGGGGATGTAATACGGAAGAAAGATCTTGTCCAGCGCCAATCGATACAAGGAACATAAAGAAGAGACCAACACCCAAGAGACCCAATCCAACAACCAACATGCCGGTAATGGCACCACCTTTGAATGCCACATTAAGCGCTTCGTTCATACCCTTGGTAGCCGCTTCCGCTGTCCGCACGTTTGCGCGTACTGAGACATTCATACCAATAAAGCCGCAAGCACCAGAAAGCACAGCACCAATGACAAAGCCAATCGCGGTCGCAAAATCAAGGAAGAGCGCCATGAGAATGGCCAGAACCACCCCAACAACGGCAATCGTTTTATATTGGCGTGACAAATACGCTGCCGCCCCCTGCTGAATCGCCTCAGCAATTTCTTGCATTTTGGCATTGCCCGTACTTTGCTTCAAAATCCAGCCGCGCATCACAAAACCGTAAATCACGGCCAGGACACCGCATGCCAAGGCAAAATACAAGCCTAAAGTGACATTACTCATGCTTGAACTCCCCAAAGTTAATCATTTGTTAATCTTTATTGTTTTGTATAACTGCACTTAGGTAGACCTGGTTTCCGAAAGCTTTAAACTATGGTCTTTAAGCTGTATCAGTATGTAACAGAATCACCCCTGCTCACCCTTGATAGGATCAGGGTATTTACTAATCAATATTCGGAGTATTTATGAGTCTCGAAAAAGTCAAGCCAGGTAAAAAGATCCCTGAAAGCTTCAACGTCATTATTGAAATCCCAATGAACGCTGATCCAGTGAAGTACGAAGTGGATAAAGAGTCTGGCGCAATTTTCGTTGACCGTTTTATGGGCACTGCAATGCACTACCCATGTAACTACGGATACATTAATAAAACGATTGCCGGTGATGGCGACCCTGTTGATGTTCTCGTAATTACTCCATTTCCACTCATTCCAGGTGTTGTTGTTAGCTGCCGTGCAATTGGCATCCTACAAATGGAAGATGAGGCTGGTCAAGACGCTAAATTATTGGCTGTTCCAGAAGACAAAATTTTGCCTATCTATACACACTGGCAAAAACCTGAAGACATGAACCCATTGCGCTTGAATCAAATTCAACACTTCTTCGAGCACTATAAAGATCTCGAAAAAGGTAAATGGGTAAAAGTGAGAGGTTGGGGTGGCGTTGCTGATGCTCATAAAGAAATTCTTGAAGGCATCGAGCGCTACAACAAAGAGAACAAGTAATTCTTTTATTGAAAAGGCTTTGTGATTCGGAGTGAGCACGCAGAAAATTGCCTTAGCCCAAATCAACCCATTACTGGGTGATTTGGCTGGCAACGCGCAACTCATTCACAAAGCCGCTCTAGATGCCAACTCACAAGGCGCCAAACTCGTAGTCACCCCTGAGCTTTCGCTCACCGGCTATCCCCCAGAAGACTTACTCCTCCGCCCTGCTTTTATTGAGGCGGCACAATCACAGCTCGAGCTCTTGATGAAAGAGCTAGCTCAGTACTCTGATCTAACAGTCATCGTCGGTCACCCCAAACAAACATCTGCAGGTTTGCAAAACTACGCATCTGTTTTACGAAACGGCAAAGTCATTGCGGGCTACGCAAAACAAGAATTACCTAACCATGAAGTATTTGACGAAGTTCGCTACTTCGTACCTGGTAATCAAGCTTGTGTTTTTGAATGCGAAGGTGTTCGCTATGGATTGATCTTGTGTGAAGATGCCTGGCATGCAGGTCCCGCTAAACAATCTCATGCTGCTGGCGCACAAGTATTGTTAGTCCCCAACGCCTCTCCTTACCACCTGCAAAAAGAAGCCTTGCGTATTGAAGTGCTCCGCGGGCATATTGCACAAACCAAAATGCCACTGGTTTACGTCAATGCCGTTGGCGGTCAAGATGAATTAGTTTTTGATGGCGGCTCATTTGCATTAAATAGTGATGGCAAAGTCGTGATGGCAATGCCTCAGTTTGAAACCGGCCTAGGCCTTGTTACCGTGACAGCAACTGGCGAGCTAGAAAAAGGTCTGATCACCCCACCCCAATCCGTTGAGGCACAGGCCTATCAAGCGCTGGTTTTGGGTGTACGTGACTATGTGACCAAAAATCGCTTCCCTGGCGTGATTATTGGCCTATCTGGCGGTGTAGATTCAGCTTTGGTATTGGCAATTGCCGTGGATGCCTTGGGTGCTGACAAGGTACGCACCGTCATGATGGCCTCTCGCTATACCGCCGATATCTCTTGGATCGATGCAAGGGAGATGGCCCAGAACTTAGGCGTGCAATACGACGAGATTCCGATTAGCGGGCCGGTAGATGCTTTAGAAGCATCTCTAGCGGAGCAATTCAAAGGTTTAACAGTAGATGCTACCGAAGAGAATATTCAGGCACGCGTGCGTGGCACTCTGCTGATGGCTCTATCTAATAAAACAGGTCGACTTGTTTTGACTACCGGCAACAAGAGCGAAATGGCAGTAGGCTACTGCACACTCTATGGCGATATGGCGGGTGGCTTTGCAGTCATTAAAGATATCGCTAAGACTTTGGTGTATCGCTTATGCGCCTATCGTAATAGTATTGCGCCAGTCATTCCGGAGCGAATTCTGACCCGCGCACCTTCGGCAGAGTTACGTCCAGACCAAAAAGATCAGGATAGCCTGCCCTCTTATGAAGTGCTGGATGGCATTGTTGAGCTCTATATGGAGCAAAACCAATCAATTGCCCAAATCATTGCTGCAGGCTTTGATGCTGAGAGCGTAGAAAAAGTGACTCGCTTGATCAAGCTTAATGAATATAAGCGTCGCCAAGCCCCGCCGGGGGTTCGCGTAACCACTCGCGCCTTTGGCCGCGATTGGCGCTACCCCATTACCTCCCAATTTAGAGCCTAGAACGCTCAGCGGGTTGGTTTTTGGTATTTCAGGACAGATCTAGGTATGATTAGTGCATTAGGGGGAACACATGAAATTAATTACATCCATCATTAAGCCGTTCAAACTCGATGAAGTTCGTGAGTCATTGGCGGAAGTCGGCGTTACAGGTCTGACCGTTACCGAAGTTAAGGGCTTTGGCCGTCAAAAAGGCCATACTGAACTCTATCGTGGCGCTGAATATGTAGTCGACTTTTTGCCTAAAGTAAAAGTGGAAGCCGTGGTTTCTGATGACCGTGTTGAAGCAGCTATTGAGGCAATCACTAAAGCTGCACGTACCGGCAAGATTGGTGACGGCAAAATTTTCGTGACTGCAGTAGAGCAAGTGATTCGTATTCGTACTGGTGAAACCGATAACGCTGCAGTTTAATTCAACGAATTAAACCTGCGAACCTCTCAGGCCATCAACGTAGCTGAGAGTCAGTAGAGGTTGGAGGAGCTGCAGGCTGAATCATTTCAGCCGGCTCCAAAATAATTGTCTTACTAGTTGTATTTCCCACGCGCACCTTTGCACCTTGGTAATACAAATCCACCTGATTTAAACCACCAGTTAAAACCTTTAATGGCGGCTTGCCATAAACACTCGTACCAACTCCAGGTTCTAGAGTTTTATTCTGGGTCTTACCTGTAGCATCCACCACACATACTGTTTGCGCAGTCTTTGATTGCAGATAAACCATGTCACCCGCTTTTTTAGGGGCTTCGGGCCTGTAATTGAGTGCAGATGCATCTGCAGGCGGGCATTCCGCACTAACCGCTAATGGAGTTGTCTCTGGTACTGCTGCTGGGGCTTGCTTTGCCTCTGCCGGAGCATCTGCCGGGGCAGGCTCTTGTGCTACTTCTTGAATAATCACCACTTCCTCTTTAACCGGTTCAGGAAAAAATAGGGGGCGCAAGTTCACTACAGAGAAAATCACGGCCGCGCCAATTGCCAACAGTAGGAATAATTTCTTTTTAGGATTTGCAGAAGCCGCTGACTTCACTCGATAGTCAACAACACTGTCTGTAATTTTATTAACGTTACTCTTCTGAGGTTTTTGTTTTGCAGTCGCTGCTGGTGCAGTTTCTTTTTCTTCTTTGGCGCTCTCAGTCTTTGCCTTATTTTCTTCCGCAGAAGCTTTTGTCTCCCCCTGCAATTTCTCCTCAACATCACTCGCTTTAACAGGTTGCGCGACACCAGAAAAAACAAATGCCTCTTCAGGTGCGAGCTTAAGTAAGCCAGCTACTTTTTTTGCTGCTGTGAATTTCACTTGATCACCGTAGAAAGAGCTGGTCTCACCATTTTCAATCTGCTCAATTTGGCGAACAGAAAGGCAAGCCATTCCCGAAAGATCTTTCGTGCTGAGGTCAAGGCTTTCTCTGGCCTTAGTAAATGCCTCTTTGCGAATCTCGGGAAGTTTGACCGGTTTATTCACTGCGCAGCAACGATCTCATGTGGAATTAATAAGGTGATAATAATACCAAACTGGAGTAATGGTGATTAGCCACAAAGCTAGTGATTTAATGGGTGATTATCAAGGTTAGATTCAAGGTACTTCCTCACCAACTCCTGAAGAGAATCCGCATGCATTTTGTCCATCACCCGAGCCTTGTGCACCTTAATGGTGGCATCAGTGGTTCCTAGTTTTACGGCAATATCCTTGTTTAGGAGGCCCTTAACAAGCCATCCACATACCTCACGCTCTCTAGGAGTGAGGCTTTCGTAGTCTTTCTTAGCTTCTACATCCAAAGAAACTCGCTTGAGTTGGCGACTATCAAAATCAATTGCATCAGCCACTGCCTTTAAGAGCTCCTCTAAATTAAATGGCTTGAATAAAAAATCCAGCGCGCCTCGCTTAAGGCCTTGAACGATTTGGTGCGGATGACTTTGACCACTCACAAATACAATGGGCGTTTTACGACCTAACTTTTGCAGTTTTTCTTGTAAATCAAGGCCAGTCATATCCGGCATCTGCATATCCAACAAGATGACGGCTGGAGATACCGGAACTGATTTTTCCAAGAAAACGGTAGCAGACGCATAGTCATCGACGAGATAACCTAATTCACGTAGCATTCTAGATAGAGAGATGCGCATCGACTCGTCATCATCAACTAGGTATATGTGGCCGACTTTAGTCATTGAATTCAAAGGGAAAAGTGATTGATGACTTAATGTACTGCAGCCTCTTTTACTAAGCTATTAGCTCCTTAGCTAATATTTAGACCTAAATCAATGATTTCATTGGCATTTTCATACTGCAGTGCAACATTTTTAGTAATTAATAGGAGCTCATCGATCTAGAGCACCCTTAACCCATCTCACGGCACAATAGAGCCTTTCGACACAAACCTTTTCTGGAGTAATAAGCATGAAACGCCTTAATGAACGCTCGCGCATGGTCACCGAAGGGGTCGCTCGCGCACCTAATCGTTCGATGTATTACGCAATGGGTTACGAAGAAAAGGATTTCGTAAAGCCAATGGTTGGCGTTGCGAACGGCCACTCCACTATTACCCCTTGTAATAGTGGTTTACAAAAATTAGCTGACGCTGCTGTTGAAGCTCTAGAAGCGGCTGGTGCAAAAGCACAAGTGTTTGGCACACCAACCGTTTCCGATGGTATCGGTATGGGCACTGAGGGTATGAAGTACTCCCTAGTGTCACGTGAAGTGATTGCTGACAGTATTGAAGTGTGTGTAAATGGTCTTTGGCAAGATGGCGTTGTCGTCATTGGTGGTTGCGATAAAAACATGCCAGGCGGCATGATGGCTTTAGCCCGCACGAACGTACCCGGCATCTATGTCTATGGCGGCACGATTAAGCCAGGTCATTACAAAGGCAAGGAACTCAATATTGTTTCTGCATTTGAAGCGGTTGGTGAATTTACTTCCGGTCGATTGAGTGAAGAAGATTTAAAAGGTGTGGAACAGCACGCCTGTCCAGGTAGCGGCTCTTGTGGCGGGATGTACACCGCAAACACCATGAGCTCCTCATTTGAGGCTTTGGGCATGAGCTTGCCCTACTCCTCTACGATGGCGAACGTTGATGCTGAAAAAGTAGCGAGTGCTGCCGAATCAGCGCGCGTACTGGTTGAAGCAGTCAAAAATAACTTGCGTCCCCGTGACATCATCACCAAGAAGTCCATTGAGAACGCTGTCAGTGTGATCATGGCAGTTGGCGGATCCACAAATGCCGTATTGCATTTCTTGGCCATCACCAGCGCAGCTGAAATCGATTGGACAATCGATGACTTTGAGCGTATTCGTAAGCGCGTTCCTGTGATCGTGGATATGAAACCATCCGGCACTTACCTTGCAACTGACTTGCATCAAGCCGGCGGCATTCCACAAGTAATGAAGATTTTGCTTGATGGCGGATTGCTCCACGGTGACTGCATGACCATTACCGGCAAGACAATCGCTGAAGTACTAAAAGATGTTCCGTCAGTACCGCGCGCTGATCAAAAAGTGATTCGCACCTTAGATTATCCTTTGTACAAACAAGGTCACTTGGCAATCTTGAAGGGCAATATTTCTCCAGAGGGTTGTGTCGCCAAGATTACTGGCCTTAAGAATCCTTCGATCACTGGTCCAGCTCGTGTGTTTGATTCTGAAGACGACGCCATGGCAGCCATCATGGCGCAGAAGATCAAGGATGGTGACATTGTTGTGATTCGTTATGAAGGTCCTAAAGGCGGCCCAGGGATGCGTGAGATGCTTGCACCAACCTCTGCTCTTGTTGGACAAGGTCTAGGTGAGTCTGTAGGCCTCATCACTGATGGCCGCTTCTCTGGTGGCACCTGGGGTATGGTTGTGGGTCACGTAGCTCCTGAAGCCTACGTAGGTGGCACGATTGCCCTCATTCATGAAGGTGACTCAGTCACTATTGATGCTCATCAACTACTGATTCAATTGAACGTTGATGAAGCAGAAATTGCGAAGCGTCGCGCAGCTTGGGTGCAACCTAAGCCTCGCTACACTCGTGGTTTATTGGCAAAATATGCTCGCCTTGCAAGTACTGCAAGTAAAGGCGCAGTAACTGACTTGAACTTGGGTGACTAAGTTAACAAAGCAAAAGCTTTAAAAGAAAAAGCCCCCAGGTAAAACTAGGGGCTTTTTTATTGCGTGTACCACCCAATCAATTGACTTAGTGCTTCATAGCTCCAGCACCCATTGCATTAACTGGCATCTTGACCTCAACATCACCTGCCTTAGCAAACTTCAGCTTCACGGGAACGGTTTCACCTGCAGCTAATGGAGCTTTAATGTTGATAAACATTAAGTGCAAGCCGCCAGGTTTTAATTCAACAGCGCCACCTGCTGGCACAGTAATATCTTTTACCTGACGCATCTTCATGACATTGCCCTCCATTGCCATCTCGTGGAGCTGCACCTCACCTGCAACAGGTGAGCTGGCAGAGATCAATTGATCAGCAGCGCCTTTGTTTTCAATCTTCATAAAGCCACCGGCTACCTGCTGACCAGGAACTGTGGCACGGGTATAAGCATCTTCAATTTTGATAGCGTTAGTAGTGACGGTTTTGGAAACGTTTTGCGCCCATGTCGTCCCTACGAAAGCCATCCCCGCAACGGCACACAGTGTTACTAATAGTTTTGTCTTCATTTACATTCTCCCGGTAATTGATAAGCGATACATTTAATTATGGTTTAACCATCAAAGCATTTTGTAATTGCTGAAAGTCTACTAAGCCTGTTTTTCTGGTAGCTTTACCATTTTTATCGATCACTATGGTTGTCGGTGTTTCGCCATGCCATTTAGGATCGATTTCATAGCGCAAGCGCTCATCAAAAGGCGCTGCGACATAATAATTATTGGCCTTATCCAGATTTGCTTTGCTCAACATTTTTTTCATCGACTCGATTGATACATCATCAACCTGAATAAAAACTACTTTAGCGCTTGGATTGTTTTTGATAAACAAACCCCACTGCGGCATCTCTTTAACGCAGGATGGGCAAGTCACCCCCCAAAAATTAATAGCTAGAGGTCCACCATTTGCAGCTTTGATGATGGATTTCCAATCGCCTGCCTGATAAGGCTTCAGAGAAACTGGATCGGCAAAGGTAAACCCAGTCACCGATAAGGCGAGTATAAAAAAGAGCCAATATCTTTTCATTGCTTTTGTCCAATATTAATTAACTGGTATCCATCATGACGCGTAAGCCAGGATAAAAATACAAGATTCTCTTGAGCTAGCAACAAAGGATGGTCGCTATACCCTGCTGTACTAGATAGTATTTTAGGAGTTGCCCAAGTTTTTCCATTGTCGCTAGATTCTTTTAAATATACGGAAGATTGCACACCATCGAATTCTTTCCATACCAACCAAACTTGCTGGCCCAATGCCAATAGATATGGCCTGGATACATTGGCACTTTCAGAGCCTACGCGACTAGGCTTGGTATAGCTAGCCCCTTGGTTGCTAGAGTTTGCATAAAACACTCCGGAGCGCTTACTGCCTTGGGTATACCAAGCCACATGGAATGTGTCGTCATTTGATACTGCTATGTATGGCCCATGATGTGGGCAAGCATCCGTTTTCCAGTTGTCATCAGCCACCTTACGGATTGGTCCAGCACCTGAAGCTGAAATTACTTGGCTAGCCTGATCCCGAATGCCTCCAGGAAATATTGCCCTGTACACTAGCACCGGATTACCTTTTGGATCAAGGCTGCCACCAATGCGACAGCACTCACAACTACTCTCATTAGCAAAGCGCTCTGCCTGGAAGTTTTTGCCGCCATCCTGAGAAAAAGAATAGGCAATTGAGCCGCCAAGACGATTTTGTCCACCCTGCTTCGCAGCAGAAACTAAACGCTTATCGATCCAAGAGATAAAAATATCGCCATCTGGCTTTATCAGAACGGATGGAAAACGCTGACTGGAGCTGTCATTGACCAAGGACTCTGGTTTGGTGAATGTCTTAGCCCCATCGGTCGATCTAGTGGTATTAATTTGCGCATTCCAGTGAGCATCTTTGAAAAATGCATATGCCAAAAAGACATTCCCTTGTTTATCAGCAACAATTTGTGGACGTGCATCAGCGCCAGCATCTAATGATTTACCGTGCTCAGCAATTTTGACTGCTGGTGAAAATGTTTTTCCTAAATCGGAAGACTGCGCAACAGCAACTACCCCATTTGCCGTCCATGCCAACAGAAGCTTTCCATCCTGCGTAAAAAATGGGGTTGCAGCATTGGCGCACTCCAAACCAGCGCCCTGACAGGTATTGCCAGGCTTTGCACTAACCATAGACGAATGATCCATTTGCATTTGCGCCTGCGCAGGAAAGCTCAGCGCCCCCAATAGAAACGCTCCAAGCAATAAGAATCGATTAAAAGAGTATGGGATCAGATTCATGATTAGAAGATGATACGTGCACCTACAGTAATGCTCTGTGGTTGCCCAGCGATATAACTTCCTTGACTAGTTCCCGTACCGTAAGTGATATAGCTTCGATTGAACATATTGATCACACTGGCAAATACCGAGGCTTCTGGCGTTAATTGATGGTTCACCTTTAAACCAACAACCGCATAGGAAGGAACTGGTAAGGTATGCGCGCCATCCAACCAAGAATTACCAATATAACGAACATTGGCTGTCAGACTAGTCTTTGGAAGCGGCATATAGGTCACTCCTGCATAACCCATGTTTTGTGGCACACCACCAACCTGAGATCCGATTGGATTTAAGGATGCATTAACCCCCGAACCAATCCAAGTAAGGATGGTGTTCGTATGGGTGTATGTACCATCAACAGCCCACTGAGCATTGAGATCATGATGTGCCTGTACCTCAAGTCCACGACTTTGAAGATTCTGATTATTGCCATACAAACTAAATGTTTGGCCATTAGCTCCGGTACAAACTGAGATTGGACAACCTGCAGCAGCAGCTTGCGCCTGAGAAACATTGGGTGCATAAACTGCGTTTTTTACATTCGCATTAAAGCCCGTGATCTGCACAAAGCCTGCATTCCAACGATAGTCAGTCCCTAGTTCATAACCAGTCATGTTCTCGGGGCTCAGCAATGGATTGGCCAGGCTAACGCTCGTTGAATTTCCATAAGTACGAAGCGTGTTGTTCAAACCAGGCGCATGGAAACCCTGATAGGCCGCACCCCTAAAGTCCCACTCCTTAGTGGCCTGTAATAACAAGCCCAGATTAGGGCTGAACTTATATGCATTTTGATTAGGGACATTGGTGTAATTTTGAACACCATTTGCACCTGCGATCCAATAGGTTGGAGTCTGACTTTGCCATTGATCCTCTCGAAGCGAGAGAGTGGCTTGCAATGGGATGGCATCTGTTTTGGCCTTCATTTGCGCCATCACACCATAAAACTGTTGCTGACCTTTTGCGTAATCAGAAGAGGTAACCACTCCATTTGCATATCCAGCAGCAGAGCTAAAGGAATTCGTTAAATTCTGTGCAGCTACCTGTCTTCCATCAACACTTACTACTACCTGATTAATGGTTTGATCCTTTAAGTCATGGGTATATTGCGCAGATGCCCCCAGCGTTGAATAAGGATCGTTATAGTTGGCACTAATATAGGCTGGTGTTGCACCGCTATTACTGACATTTTGCTGCCAGAGAGTGGTGTTTTCGTAGAAAGCATTCACCTGAACCTTTTGGGTTGCGCTCAAACGCGTAGTTGCTCCTCCAGAAAAAGTAGTTTCTTGAGTTGTCTTGGTAGCAAAGTTATATCCACCAGATGGTAGATTTTGCATATTGTGGGAACCAAGATTAAAAAAAGCATCCGTATCAGAACTTAATTTCAAGGCTCCTTGAAGTCGGTAATTTGCACTGTTAGCGCTTTCAGGACCCATCCCAGGCAATAGAGGTGCTGACTGCCCTGCTCTATTCTTTGCTGGATAGACTGTTGCCGGAGAAATAGTAGGCTGGTTAATATAACCATCCGTATTAAAGTAGTCCGCAGATGCTCGTAGCTTTAATACGTCATTTACTGCCACTTCTTTTGAAGCAGCCACATTGCTTGTATTGTATGAACCATAACTGGCAGACACTTCGCCTTTGTTATCGTTAATGGGCTTGGTAGTGATGTTGATTAAACCACCCATGCCATAGTTGCCATAAAGATTGGAGACGCCACCGCGAACCAGTTCTACATCCTGCACTGCTGAGAGGGGGACAAGATTCCATTGAATGGTTCCATACATAGCGTCGTTTGCAGGCAGTCCATCGATCAATGCTAGAGTCCGCGCAGCACCAAGACCACGGACATTCAAACTCTGACCGGTGGGGTCCTTTTCATAATACGGTTGATCATTTAAAAATACACTTGCTTGATTCTTTAAGACCTGGTCAACCGTCATTTCCGGGGCGTTTTGAATATCTTCATTCGTCAAAATAGAAGTGTTTTGAGTCATGTCCTTTAGCTCGGTACCAGAGCGAGTGGCACTAACAACCACATCACCTATTTTTTGACCGTAGTCGGGTGGCTGCGCAATTTGTGCTTGCGCGTTGATTAGTACAGACCCAAATAGCACACCCACGCATACGCTGATTTTCTTTTGCTGAAATAACATTTACTGCTCCACTGAACAATACGACAACGTATTGATTAAATCGTTGCCAACTACATAGCTAGGCTATGCCCTAATTTGATTAGGCTTGTACTGGTGGAGCTGCTGAAGGCGGGGTTATCCAAACAGCAAGTGGTTTGGGTGATTGATAGAAAAGCTGAGGCAGCAAAGCGAAAGTCTGCGGAGCTTCAAATCTGAGATTAGTGTTGAATGCCGGAGTGATAACGCTCTGCGCTACACAATACGGGCAAGGCTTCATTTGATTGGCAACGTCTTTCCCGTCATCTTGAACATCGATTTGCATCTTGCTGCCATCGACAGAACAAATCTCCATTGCAAAACCTTCGCCATGCTTAGCCACTGAAACCGCTTGAGATGCGGCTGGCGCCAGCGCGCTCATTGCGATTGCTAAGGCAGCAATCCAGTGAACGAAGCGGTTTTTGGAGGAACTCATGATGAAGGAATTCTATCTGATTTTCCCCAACCTCATCTTGGATTTGCCCTCGTATTGGTGCAGGCAATAAAAAAGGGTCCGAAGACCCTTTTTTATTAGGCTTTTGACCTGAATTACATAGAAGCAGAACGCTCGATGAGTTTGCGACGCATTGGGCGCAATACAAACCAAGCCAAGATTGCAGCCGTACCGTTCAAGATACTAGCAACCCAGAATACCGCTTCCCAACCACCAGTAGTAGCTACCAATACACTAGACAAAGGCACTAACAATGAAGCAGTTCCTTTTGCAGTGTAGAGGAGACCTGCATTACCGGCAGCGTAAGTTGATCCAAATGTATCGGCGTTGGTTGATGGGAACAAGCTGTAAATCTCACCCCATGCAAAGAACACTAAACCAGTTAATAGAACAAACATGACTGGATCACGGCCGAGGTAGTAAAGACCAAGAATACCTAAGCACTCAAATGAGAAGCACAAAGTCATTGTTTGTTCGCGACCAATCTTGTCTGATACCCAACCGAAGAAAGGACGGGTTAAGCCGTTCAAAACGCGATCAATAGTCAATGCAAAAGTCAGAGCCGGTAATGCCAGACCCAGCAAGCTCACTGTTACGCCAGCAACCTGGAAGTCTTTAGCGATTGGAGCCAATTGAGCAGTAGCCATCAAGCCACCAGCAGCAACCATCACGAACATGATGTACATGATCCAGAATACTGGTTGCTTAACCATTTCCATTGGACGGAAGTCCTTACGGGTCTGAGCAACTGCAGCCTTAACAGTGGTGATAGCGCCCTTGATTGGCTTGGAGAGCAACAAACTCAATACAACAACAATTGCGCCTTGACCAATGCCAAAGAACCAGAAAGTTTCTTGATAGCCTTGCTCTGCAATCATTTTTGCAATTGGAATCACGGTTAAAGCAGAGCCTGCACCAAAGCCTGCAGCAGTTACACCAGCAGCCAAACCGCGGCGATCTGGGAACCACTTGAGCGCATTACCTACGCAAGTGCCGTAAACAGCACCAGCACCTACACCACTAACAGCAGCAGCCGTATAGAGCATGGTGAGAGTATCAGCATGGGAGTTCATGATCCAACCAAGACCGCACAAAAGACCGCCAACAAATACCACTGGGCGTGGGCCAAATTTATCTACGAGATAGCCTTCGATTGGTACCAACCAAGTTTCAGTCAATACGAAAATAGTGAACGCAACTTGAATCGCTGCGCGACCCCAACCAAACTTAGCGTCAATTGGGTTTACAAACAAAGTCCAACCGTATTGCAAGTTTGCAATCATCGACATACAAACAACGCCGATTAGTAGCTGAAACCAACGACCTCCTAAAGGTCCTGCAGTTTTCTCGCCGCTCATCCTGAATCTCCTATTTTTACTTTTTATAAATACTTATCACGCCCAAAAATTTGGGTTATGTGATTTTTAAGCATTTACACATTGGAATACTTGACAGTAATCAAGATTCACTCAAATCCCCACTAGTGATTACCCTTGCCTTAACCCTATGAAATATAAGCTTTACACAGGTAAATCAACAGATGCGCGGCGCTACAGACGAGTGACACCAGAAAACAAAAAAGCCACCCAAAGGTGGCTTTTGAACTACTGTAATTTTTTAATTACATGCCGCGATATGCGCCGTCGAAATCATAGTGACGAGCAGGCTTGTCTTGGCTTGGTTTGCTTTCAGAAAAAAGCTGGTTGATCATATTCAATAAAACAGTCATTTGAATCTCCTTAAGGGTTAGTACCTAGAGTATAACCCTAATACTATTGCAGTGCAATAGGCCTAAAAAACGGGCAAAAGTGTCGTAAGCCTATGTTTTTACAAGGAATTAACTCAATTTAGGGGAAAATGCCTGGGATACGCCTGCCGAATGGGGATTTGTGCGGTAAATCCCTTTTTAGCGGAACCTGTCTAGCAGTTTTTTACTGACTTTATCCAATTGGGTAGAGTCTTTGATGAGAAATTGCAGCCCGTTGGAATCGGCAATCAGCAATGTATTGCCAGCAATTCGACGAATATCTTCTTCGCCCTTGAGGCGAATTCGAGTTGGGCCTCGATCCGTTTCGACATCCCAAATACTAGGGGTAGCGAACGTAGAAACCTTAGTGATCTTTTCAATGACTGGCATGAACTCGCGCTCAGCCAGTTCTTCCTCGATCAATCCAAGCTCTGCTTCAGAAATAGCGGTGACATCCGAAAACCAGCAAAGCTCTTTTCCAGATTGATTCATGATGCCAATACCCGCAGCAGGTGCAGTAATTGGAAAAGCTCTGACAGGATGAACGCCAATGTGTCGCTCACCCTTGTTGTCGATAAAGACTAGACGTCCTAGCGCATCACGCTCTAGCTGATGAGTCGCGCTCATACCCCACCCCCAACTTGCTTAGCAACTTCTTCCAGTCTTTCTTCTTGAGCTTCATCTAGACTTTCACCAATAGCACCGCCTTCAACGAGCTCCGCAGCATGACGCAGCTGGGCTTGATACAGGGTGTAATACGCACCCTGGGCTTCCATCAATTGATCGTGAGAGCCTATTTCAACAATCTCACCTTTATCTAGAACCACTAAGCGATCCGCTTTTCTTAAGGTGGAGAGACGGTGGGCAATTGCAATCGTAGTGCGGCCCTTAACCAAGTTATCCAAAGCGCGCTGGATTTCTTTTTCAGTAGTGGTATCAACCGATGATGTTGCTTCATCTAGGATCAGAATGCTTGGATTAATCAGTAATGCTCGTGCAATTGATATGCGCTGACGTTCACCACCAGAGAGAGATTGGCCGCGCTCCCCTACCAGGGAGTCATAGCCTAGAGGGAGGCGAAGAATAAATTCATGGGCATGGGCAGCGCGTGCTGCCTCAATAATTTCTTCGCGAGTTGCATCAGGTTTGCCGTAAGCAATATTCTCCGCAATCGTTCCAAAGAATAAAAACGGTTCTTGCAATACCAAACCAATACGCTTGCGATAGTCAGCAATTCTGATACTGCGAATATCACGACCATCCAAGGAAATCGATCCCGCGCTCACGTCATAGAAGCGGCAGATCAAGTTCACCAAAGTGCTCTTACCAGAACCACTATGACCTACTAGGCCAATCATTTCTCCGGGAGCGATATCTAAGTCAATGCCTTTAGATACGGCACGGTTACCGTAACGGAAGCCTACGCCACGCAGGGAGATACGGCCTTTGACTTCGCCTAATGGGGCTGGATTGATAGGCTCAGGAACGCTAGAGACGTGATCCAAAATATCAAAAATACGTTTAGCGCCAGCGGCTGCTTTCTGAGTATGAGAAACAATCCGACTCATGGAATCTAAGCGAATATAAAAACGTCCGATATAGGCCAAGAAAGCAATCAAGACGCCAACAGAAATTTTCTGGTGCGCAACTTGCCAGATACCAAAACCCCACACCACTAGTAAACCGGTTTCAGTTAGCAAAGTTACCGTAGGAGAAAACAATCCCCACACGCGATTCACGCGATCATTGATTTGTAGATTATGTTTATTAGAATCCACGAAGCGCTTGAGTTCGCGGTCTTCTTGTGCAAATGCTTTGACTACCCGAATGCCTGGAATAGTGTCCGCCAAAATATTAGTTACTTCAGACCAGATGCGATCAATCTTTTCAAAACCAAAACGCAAACGATCGCGCACGACATGAATCATCCAAACAATGAATGGCAATGGCGCCAAGGTAACCAAGGCCAGTAAAGGATCAATGGATACCAGGATGGCCGCGGTCATGGTGATCATCAACACATCGGTAGCAAAGTCCAGTGCGTATAAGGAGAGGAAAACGCAAATACGATCTGTCTCAGCGCCAATGCGGGCAATCAAGTCACCCGTTCTCTTGCCGCCAAAGTATTCCAGTGAAAGTTTGAGTAGGTGTTCGAAAGTAGTATTGCGTAAATCAGCACCAATGCGCTCACTCACCAATGCAAGTAAATAGGTCTTCCACCAACCCAGACCCCACGCAACAATTGCAGCGCCAAATAATGCCAACAGATACATGCTGGCCAAATGAAAATCGATAGGATTGCCGCGCTCATATGGAATCAACACATGATCCATTAAAGGCATCGTGAGATACGGCGGAATTAAAGTCGCGCCTGTAGATAACAGAGTCAACACAAAACCCAACAACAATTGTTTCTTGTAAGGGCGTGCAAAACGCCAAAGCTTGAAGAGCGTCCATGTAGATGGCGGTGCATCATCCTCAGGATCACAAGTCGGACAAGAATCCGAATTCGCGGGCTTAGGGCTTAAGCAAACTGGGCAAACTTGCTTGTCATACTCGCTGACCTCACCATTGCTCATTTCCTCGCCACGAGTTAATTGCTTAAAACTAGATTGCAGGCGAAGTACTTGAGGATTTACCGCCAGGGTGAAATTCCAGGATCTCAACAATTTATCGGGAGTTTCCAGGCGCAAATGCCCTACTCCAGCATGATCACCGTGAATTAAATGAGTATTTTTCTCTAGTTTCCAAGACTCAAATGTATTGCCGTCTGTCCAAAACAAGCCTTGTTCACTGAGTAAAAGCAGGCTTTTTTCAAAGCGTAAATCGAGGCCTAAATCGAGCTCAACCCAAGCTAGTAGGGCTTCAGGGCTCTTTACTGGGGAAGTTTTGGCCCCCAAAACAGACAACCAATAGCTCGGTAGCACGGGGGCAAAAGGTAGGATTTGTGGCTTCATTGACCTTAAAAGTATAGTGGAGCTGAATTTTTTAGATTTATTGCTCCTGTCAACTTTAGAGGGTCAAAAGCCGTTAAATTGTCTAAGTAGGCCCTTTTATGTATTTTTGCTGAATTTGTGAGTTTTTCAAATAACTATTAGAAACAGAGAGACTGTCTGACGCGTCAACGCCAAAACCTGGCGCCGACCATCGCAACACTGCATATGCCCCAATTACTAGATAAATCCATCGAGATTCTGAGTGTTAAGCATCTCCGTGGTCCCAATATGTGGACTTACCATCCCGTGATTGAGGTTTGGCTCGATATTGGCGATTTAGAGGACTACCCCTCTAACCTGATTCCTGGCTTTTATGAACGCATAGTGAAAGCTCTCCCAAGCCTCGTTGAACATCGCTGTAGCTATGGAGAAACTGGCGGATTTTTAAAGCGCGTTGAAGAAGGTACCTGGCCCGCTCACATTCTCGAACACTTAACTCTTGAGTTACAAAACTTAGCTGGCATCCCTGGCGGCTTTGGTAAGGCGCGTGACGGCGATAGGCGCGGCGTTTACAAAGTCATGGTTAGCGCCATCAATGAAGAGGTCACACTTACCGCCCTCAAATATGCGCGTGACCTTTATTTAGCTTTAGCGCAAGATAATGCTGATTGTGTTTCTCTTGTGCAAACCATCATCGAAAATTTACGTGACCTTGGTGATGATCTATTGCTTGGGCCAAGTACCGCATGTATTGTGAATGCAGCAGAAGAGCGTGGTATTCCATCGATTCGTTTATCTGAAGGCAACCTGGTTCAGTTAGGCTATGGCGCTAAACAACGCCGCATCTGGACAGCCGAGACTGATCAAACGAGCGCAATTGCTGAAACCATTTCTCGCGACAAAGACCTAACCAAGAGCTTGCTACGTAGCGCCGGAGTTCCAACACCTGAAGGTAGAACTGTTACCAGCCCCGATGATGCTTGGGAAGCGGCACAAGATATTGGCTTACCAGTGGTTGTAAAGCCCATAGATGGCAATCATGGCCGCGGCGTATTTATCAACCTCTATACCCAACAAGAAATTGAAGCTGCTTATGCCGTCGCGATCGATGAAGGTAGCGAGGTTTTGGTTGAGCGCCACATTGTTGGTGATGAACACCGCTTACTAGTGGTAGGTAATAAAGTGGTTGCTGCTGCAAAAGGTGAAACCGTATGGGTCACTGGTGATGGCAAACATACCGTTCATGAACTCATTCAAATACAAATTAATTCTGATCCACGGCGCGGCACTGCAGAAGAGCATCCTCTAAATCCTGTGCGTATTGATTCTGCAGTAGAGCTTGAGCTGGCACGTCAACAATTAAAAGGTGATAGCGTTCCTGCAGCAGACCACAAAGTACTTATTCAGAGCAATGGCAACGTTGCCTTTGATGTCACAGATTTAATTCACCCTGATGTTGCTAGTCAAGTGGCCTTAGCTGCTCGCGTTGTTGGTCTTGAAATTGCCGGCGTTGATTTAGTGGCACAGGATATTAGCAAACCATTGGCAGATCAAAATGCTGCCATTGTTGAAGTCAATGCAGGCCCAGGCCTTCTGATGCATCTCAAACCCGCAAGCGGCAAACCTCAACCTGTTGGCAAAGAAATTGCGAATCACCTCTTTCCACCTGGGGTAGATTTCCGTATTCCGGTAGTTGGTGTTTGCGGTGAACACGGCAAAACCCCTGTCGCCGAAATGATTGCCCATTTCTTACGCCTAATGAATGTCTATGTTGGCCTGTCTTGCAGTAAAGGCCTGTTCTTTGGTAATCGAGCCATTCCAAACTCCAATGCATCAAATTGGGAGAATGCCCGACGCACCCTTCTCAATCGTGCGGTAGAAGCTGTTGTGATTGAGAATAATCATCTATCGATGTTGATTGAAGGCTTAGCCTACGATCGCTGCCAAGTGGGTGTAGTTCTCAATGTGGATCCTACAGCCAACTTCCCGCAATACGCTATTTACGACGAAGATCAAGTCTTTAGTGTCGTGCGTACCCAGATTGATGTCGTTCTTCCAACCGGTGTTGCCGTACTCAATGCTGATGATCCAATGTGCGTACAAATGGCCGAGCTTTGTGATGGTCAGGTGATTTTCTTTAGCGAGAATTCGGACTCTGAGATTGTCAAATCCCACTTAGCAAACGGTGGTCGCGCAGTTGTCATTGGCAAACAGCAAATTACCCTGAAGTCTGGAAAGCTAGATCAGAAATCCATTCCTGTACCACGTCACTCTGAAGCCAACCACTCTACTCCTTGGAAGACCATGAATTTAGGTGCGGCTATATCAGCAGCCTGGGCTCTTGAAATTCCATTCAACGTTATCGAAGCAGGTGCAGAAACATTCGTGCCTGACGCCACTACTGCTACAGGGGCTTAATTGGAAATTACCCGTATTCGCATGTTGCGCGGCCCAAATTTATGGAGCCGCCACACCGCTTTAGAAGCGATTGTTTCTTGTGATGAGTCTGAACGCTCAATCGATTCTATCCCTCAATTTGAAACCAAGATTCGCGAGCGCTTTCCTCAACTGGGTAGCATGCGTCGCGGCGGGCACAATGAAGTACTTTCTTTAGCTCATGCTCTTGAGCATGCAGCGCTTGGCCTTCAAGCGCAAGCAGGTTGCCCCGTTACCTTTAGTCGCACAGTACAAACAGTCGATGCTGGCGTTTATCAAGTCGTCGTGGAATACACCGAAGAAGTAGTTGGTCGCATGGCTTTTGACTTTGGTTTTGCTTTGATTCAAGCAACACTCAACGATGCGCCGTTTGATCTTGCTGCCGCCCTCTCAGAATTAGAGGCCCTGTACGAGGACGTTCGCCTTGGACCAAGTACTGGATCCATTGTTGATGCCGCAGTCCAACGTAACATCCCATACCGCCGCATGACTGAAGGCAGCATGGTGCAATTTGGTTGGGGTAGCAAACAGAAACGCATTCAAGCTGCAGAAACCAGTGATACCAGCGCGATTGCTGAAGCGATTGCCCAAGACAAAGAACTTACCAAGAACTTACTTGCCGCTGCTGGCGTATCAGTTCCCATAGGCGAAGTAGTTACCACTGCTGATGATGCTTGGCGTGCTGCTCAAAAAATTGGTGGTCCGATTGTTTTAAAGCCGAAAGATGGTAACCAAGGCAAAGGCGTTGTTGCCAATATTCAAACCGAAGAAGAGGTCCGCGCTGGCTTTATTGTGACCCAAGCCTTTGGTCGGGAAACCATTGTTGAGCGCTATCTCCCTGGTGCAGACTATCGCTTGCTCGTCGTGGGCAACCGCCTCTCGGCCGCTGCTCGGCGTGAGCCAGCACAAGTAGTTGGCGATGGCAGTCACTCTGTTGCAGAGCTAGTTGAAATCGAGAATAAAAATCCATTGCGTGGCGATGGCCATGCAACAGCTTTAACCAAGATTCGCTTTGATGACATTGCCATGGCGCATCTGGCAAGCTCTGGTCTTACCCCACAATACGTCCCCAAGACTGGCGAACGCGTTCTACTTCGCAATAACGCCAATCTCAGCACCGGCGGAACCGCTACTGATGTTACTGACGATGTTCATCCAGATGTTGCGGCAAGTGCAGTCGCTGCCGCCCAGATGATTGGACTTGATATTGCTGGTGTAGACATTCTTTGTGAAAATATTTACAAGCCACTGGAACAACAAGGTGGCGGTATAGTTGAAGTCAATGCTGCGCCTGGTTTACGTATGCATCTCAAGCCTTCGTATGGCAAAGGACGCCCCGTTGGCGAAGACATCATCAATATGATGTTCCCACTAGGTGAAGATGGCCGCATTCCAGTGGTAGCGGTTACCGGTACGAACGGTAAAACTACTACAGTGCGCCTCATTGCTCACTTGTTAAATGAAACTGGCCTACGCGTTGGTATGACAGGAACTGATGGTGTTTACATCAATCATCGCCTCATCGATACCGGCGATTGCAGCGGTCCTAAAAGTGCTCGCAATGTATTAATGCATCCCGATGTAGATGCTGCCGTACTCGAAACAGCCCGAGGTGGTTTGCTTCGTGAAGGTTTAGGCTTTGATCGCTGCGAAGTTGCAGTTGTAACCAATATTGGCGAAGGTGACCATTTAGGCCTTAATTACATTACTAGCGTTGAAGATTTAGCCATCCTCAAACGCGTGATTGTACAGAACGTTGCGCCCACTGGTGCCGCCGTCCTCAATGCGGCAGACCCAATGGTTGTGAAGATGGGTGACAAGTGCTCTGGTCGAGTGATTTTCTTTGCCCAAAATCAACACGACCCAGTCATTGCCGCTCATCGTGCCAAGAATAAAAAAGTCATTTATTTTGATGGCACCTACATAGTTGCCTCCAAGGGATCGCGTGTGATGTATCGCTTCCCCATAAGCGAAATTCCCCTAACCCAAAATGGCATACTAGGCTTCCAAATTGAAAATGCCATGGCTGCGATTGGCGCAGCCTGGGCCCTTGGTCTTGATGCCGAAAAGATTGCTCGCGGTTTACATAGCTTTGAAAGCGATCCGAATTCCGTACCGGGACGCTTTAATCAATTCCAACATAATGGCGCCACCGTCATTGCTGACTATGGCCATAACCCCGATGCTATGCGCGCTCTTACTAGCGCAGTTGAGGCCATGAAACCCAAGAGGAGGCACGTGGTTATTAGTGGTGCAGGTGATCGTCGAGACGAAGATATCCGTGATCTAACCCGTATCTTGGGCAACTCATTTGATAACGTCATTCTTTATCAAGATGCCTGCCAGCGTGGTCGTGAAGATGGTGAAGTATTAAAGCTATTGCGAGAAGGCTTAGTTGACGCCACTAAGGCAAAGCAAGTTCAAGAAATACATGGTGAATTTAAGGCTATTGATACAGCCCTAAATGATCTTTCTGCAGGCGATATTTGCTTGATTCTGATTGACCAAGTGGAAGAGTCTCTTGCTTACCTTAAACAACAGGTGAGACCTTAATCACAACTGCATGGTCATTAAAAAACCCAATCACTTGCTTGGGTTTTTTATTGGTGAAGCACTAATGCGCTTATGAGTGATAGCTTCGAATGCGATCAATCTCTTCTTTAGAGCCTAGCATCACGGAAACTCGCTCATGCAAGTCTGTTGGCTGCAAATCCATAATGAGATCTGTTCCATTGATAGATGCGCCACCCGCCTGCTCCACTAGGAAACTCATTGGATTTGCCTCATACATCAGGCGCAACTTACCTGGCTTGTGTGGTTCACGCTGATCCCATGGGTACATAAACACCCCGCCACGAGATAAAACACGATGTACATCCGCAACCATGGAAGCGATCCAGCGCATATTGAAATCCTTGTCACGCGTGCCACTGACACCAGCTAAGCACTCTTCAACATAACGACGAACTGGGTCAGCCCAGTGGCGCATATTGGACATATTGATTGCAAACTCTTTGGTTGAATGAGAAATCTTTACCGCATCCTTAATGAGCAAAAACTCACCAGTCACTTTATTCAAGGTAAACATCACTACACCATCACCCAGGGTCAAGGCCATCGTAGTTTGAGGGCCATATACTACATAACCCGCAGCAACTTGATGACGTCCTGACAATAAAAAGTCAGAGGTCTGTAACGGTGCCTTCGGGTCTTGTTTCTTGAGCACAGAAAAAATAGTGCCAATCGACACGTTCACATCAATATTGGATGAGCCATCCAGTGGATCAAACAGTAGCAAGTAGTCACCTGTACCCTGGACCGGAACTGGGAGCTCCATTTCTTCTGAAGCTAAACCTGCGAGTGATTTACAACCCTTTACACCATCAATCAATAGGTCATTAGCAATGATGTCGAGCTTTTGCTGAACTTCACCCTGTACGTTGCCGGTGCCAGCAGAACCCAACAAGCCAATCAAGGCGCCCTGCGCTACTTCATGACTGAGAGTTGAGCAGGTGTTAACAACCGCGGTCAGCAAATCTTGCAATCCAACCGGGATAGCAGCACCAGCTGGCTTCGTGGAGGTCAAATATTGCTTGAAATTGATATGGGTACTTGAGGACAAAGGTATTTCTCCAAAGCTCTATTGAAATTAAGGTCTATTTTGCCTTGTTCCGAATGCCAACCTCAAAATATTGATATTTCCCATCTAAATGGTCATTTGGGCACCAACCCACTCTAATTTTGATGTTATTTTAGATGTTATAATGCATCAATAATGATGAGGAATATATATGAGAACTACTGTCACGATTGACGACGATCTATATCAAAGAGGTTTGGATCTTGCTGACCCTGATATGGATAAAGCTGATCTCTTTAGGGAGGCCATTAACGTATTCATAAGAGTTCAAGTTGCCAAGAGGTTGGTAGCATTGGGTGGTAAATCACCTCAGATGAAGGCTATTCCTCGCCGCAAACCGAAGGATGGCCAATAATCATGACCATGGTTTTAGTTGACACATCAGTCTGGGTAGCTCACTTTAGAAAGTCAAATGCATCTTTCGAAGCTCTACTACTAAATGACCAAATACTGTGTCATCCCCTAATCCAAATAGAATTAGCCTGCGGATCACCCCCATCGCCACGCTCTAAAACCTTGGGCTATATTAAAAAATTACGACAAGCAACTATAGCCACCCCTTATGAAATATTGGAGTTTATTGAAAAGCATCAACTCCAAGAATCTGGATGTGGGGCTATTGATGTGTCACTCCTTACATCAACTCTGCTTTCAGAAAATGCCCAGCTTTGGACTCTGGATAAGAGCCTAGAAAAGCTTGCAATTCGATTGGGTATTTCATACGGCAATAAGCTCCATTAACTTCTTAGTTACCCAGCGCCTTTCCAATCACTTCTCTCACGTCGGGAGAGAGTGTTGGGCATGCAGAAACACGCTCTAGAGCCGCTTTCATATGATCTTGATAGGGTTGGGTAAATAAACGCCAGCGGTCCAGCGCTCTTGCAAGACGAGCCGCTACCTGGGGATTGATGGGATCAAGAGCTAATACGCTATCGGCCCAGAACTCATAACCACTGCCATCCGCCTGATGAAAGCTAGCTGGATTGTTAGCGCAGAACGAATGAATCACGCTACGAACTCGGTTTGGATTGTTTAACTTAAATGCAGGATGTTCGCGGAGCTTCTTCACCTCAGCGAGAGTGGGATCAAGACCATCAACAGGGGGACGACTGGATTGCAAGCCAAACCACTTATCGATTACCAAAGCATCATTCGCAAATCGATTATAAAAATCAATTAAGCAATCTTTAGCTTGTTTTGCGCCGTGCACCACTAATGCGACTAAGGCTGCATAACGGTCAGTCATATTGTCAGCAATTTGATATTGATTGGCTGCCATTGGTGCCCACACTGCTGGTGCCGCCTCCAGCAACATGCTCAATGCTAGATTTTTCAGGGCACGCTTACCAGCATCTACTCCATCAGACTTAAATGGTCCAGGGGTTTGCATCTGCTGATACAAGGCAGCCCACTCGAGTTGCAACTGTTTCGCAATCTCTTTACGGAAAGCGCGTCGCGCAGCAAATATCTTCTGAGGATCAACGCTCGTGCATTGCTCATACAAATAAGACTCTGCAGGCAGCGTTAAAGCCAGATCCTTAAAGGCTGGATCCAAATTAGGGTCTAGCAAGATATTGCGGTACGCTTCAATCAGTTTTTCATCAGGCAAACGATTATTTAAAATCATTTGCATCGCTAACTTCTGACCAGCCTCCCAACGATTAAATGCATCATCATCGCTTGAGAATAAAGTCAGAAGATCTGCCTCGGATTGCTCGAAATCTAAATTAATCGGCGCCGAGAAATTGCGATTAATTGAAAGCACTGGTCGCTCTTCAATTTGGTCAAAAGTCCAAGTTTGAGTTTCTTGTGTTAATTCCAATAACTGCTCTGCTTGGTCATTCGCCTTTGTGATTAAGCGCATCTTCAATGGAATATGAAAGGGCTTCTTCTCCGGCTGACCCGGACTAGGCGCACAACTTTGTGTCAGCGTCAGTTGGTACTGTTTTTTGGCGGCGTCATAGTGCTCTTGCACCTTAACACTTGGGGTGCCTGCCTGGCTATACCAATTCTTAAACTGAGTCAGGTCCTTGCCATTAGCGTCTGCCATCGCAGCCAAGAAATCATCGCAGGTAACCGCCTGACCATCATGACGCTTAAAGTAGAGATCCATTCCTTTGCGGAAGCCGTCTTTACCCAAAAGAGTTTGATACATCCTAACAACTTCTGAACCCTTCTCATAGATAGTAACGGTATAGAAGTTATTGATTTCTTGATACTCATCCGGGCGAATCGGATGCGCCATCGGACCCGCATCTTCAGGAAATTGCAATTGGCGAAGCAAGCGAACATCTTCAATTCGCTTTACCGCCCTACCGGATTCACTACCCATTTGATCAGCAGAAAACTCTTGATCTCTAAATACAGTCAAACCTTCTTTCAGGGATAACTGAAACCAATCCTGGCAAGTAACGCGGTTACCCGTCCAATTATGGAAGTATTCATGGGCAACGACACTTTCAATATTGGCGAAGTCTGCATCTGTCGCAGTTTCTGGCTGAGCAAGAACAAACTTGGTATTGAAAATATTCAAACCCTTGTTTTCCATTGCACCCATATTGAAGTCACTTACGGCCACAATCATGAAGCGCTCTAAATCCAACTCCAGTCCAAAACGCTTTTCGTCCCAATGAATAGAGGCAATTAGGGAGTCCATAGCATGTCGAGTCTTCTTGAGGTCATGCGGCTCAACCCAGATCTGCAGTAACTTCTTAGCACCGCTACTAGTGGTGATAGTCTCTTCAATGCATTCCAACTTACCAGCAACTAAGGCAAACAAATAGGATGGCTTAGGAAACGGATCTTCCCAAGTAGCGCTATGCCATTCATTAGGTAGTTTTTCTGTAGTCAGTAGGTTGCCGTTAGATAACAGCACAGGACACTCTGCTTCGCGTGCACGCAATGTCACGCGATACCGCGCCATCACATCCGGGCGATCCAAGAAGTAAGCAATCTTTCTAAAACCCTCTGCTTCACATTGAGTGAAAAAGTTCCCGTTGGAAACATACAAGCCCATCAAAGTAGTATTTTTTTCTGGGACGCAAACGCAAATAATTTCTACGACAAACTTTTCTTTGCCTTCATTTGGCAGCGTATGAATCGTCAGTGTTTCTGGTGTTAATTCAAAATGACGATGGGCTTCACCATTGATGCGCAAACTAACAAACTCGAGCTCTTGCCCAACCAAAACCAAGGGAGCTCCTGCCTTAAAGCTTTTGCCTGGCAAAACCTCAATACGACTTTTCACAATGGTTCGCGCTGGATCCAGAGCGATATCGAGTTCGACTTGATCGAAGGTGTATACAGGTGGTAGGTATTCGAGCCTACGAAAGCTCTGGTGGAGATCAGTTTTCATGAGCCTATTTTAAGTCTTGGCTGGCAGACGGGTTGATTCGCTATCTCAGGCCCATATCAGGGTAGCTAAGCCAATTGCAATAAAGGTGACGGCTGCCACTGCATGCACCCACTTAATGGGCATACGTTTCGTGAATTTCTGACCAATCCAGACGGCAGGGGCATTTGCCAGCATCATCCCCAATGTGGTGCCAACCGTTACAGAAACTACATCCTCGTAGCGAGCGCCCAAGGCGATAGTCGCAATTTGTGTCTTATCGCCCATCTCGGCCAAAAAGAACAAGCCTACCGTGAGCAAAAATACTTGGGGGGCCCTATCAGTTAACTTAGATCCGGCTGCATCATCAATATGATCTGGCACCAGCAACCACAGGCCGATTCCTAAAAAGCTCAAACCCAAAATCCAACGCATCACATCCGGTGACACTAAAGTAGTAAGCCAATGACCTAATAAAGCAGCACAAGCATGATTAGCAATAGTGGCAATAAAGATGCCTGCAATGATCGCTAATGCTTGCTTGGGATAGCGAGCCGCAAGCATTAATGAGAGGAGTTGGGTTTTATCTCCCATCTCCGCTAGGGCAACTACCCCGGCAGAGAGGGTTAAGGCTGAAAAATCCATAAATAATGTAGGTCCAGTAAGTTTTGCGTGTCAGGGATAGTTTAAATCCTAGCACTCACTAGACCCACTCATTTTGGATATATATTGCTATGCCACTAAAAGCTCCTCAGCCAGCGCATAGTCTAGGCCCTGAGCCATTGCAACCGGCTTTGATGTCAACATCCCTTTATGCACACTCAAACCATTGCGCAAGTGATGATCAATTGAGAGTGCTTTCAGCACTCCGCGGTTTGCCAAAGCTTCAACAAAAGGATAAGTCGCATTGGTTAAAGCAAAGGTAGATGTTCTCGCAACCGCTCCGGGCATATTGGCTACGCAATAATGCAGTACACCATCTACTAAAAAGGTTGGATCAGCATGCGTAGTAGGTTTAGATGTTTCAAAACAACCGCCTTGATCAATGGCAACATCCACCACAACCGATCCAGGCTTCATTGTTTTAATCATTTCACGCGTCACCAACTTGGGAGCCGCTGCCCCAGGTAGCAAAACCGCTCCAATCACGACATCCGCTTCACACACTTCTTGCTCAATCAACAAGCTGTCAGAATAAAAAGTTCTGACGCGATTGCCATAGAACATATCGATCTGACGCAAGCGATCAATATCACGATCAAAGATGCAAACATCAGCCCCCATACCGACTGCCATTTGCAAAGCGTTACGGCCAACAACGCCACCGCCCAAAATGATAATCTTGGCAGGCGATACACCAGGCACACCTGCCATCAACACACCCAAGCCACCATTGGTTTTTTCTAAATGTGATGCGGCTGCCTGAATGGACATGCGGCCCGCTACTTCACTCATAGGCGCCAATAGAGGAAGAGCGCCATTCATAGCAGTCACTGTTTCATAGGCAATACAGGTGGCGCCCGATTGCAGTAAAGCTTTTGTCTGCCTTGGATCTGGCGCTAAGTGTAAATAGGTAAATAAAATTTGATCCTCGCGCAACATGGCGCATTCTTGCGCCTGAGGCTCTTTGACTTTGACAATCATCTCCGCTCTTTGAAACACTTCTGCTGCACTATCCACGAGGCTGGCACCGGCAAGCCGATAAGACTCATCTGTTAAACCGATTTGCTCACCTGCTCCTCTCTGAATCAGGACAGAATGTCCCTGCTTACAAAGTCCGCTGACATTACCCGGGGTTAATCCCACCCGAAACTCATTATTTTTTACCTCTTGAGGTACGCCAATAATCATTACCTTCTCCTATTATTTAAAGTCACGCTGGTTTGCTGTTTTGCGATGTAAGCCCACGACATAAAACATTACGAGATACACGCCCAATAAACACGGCCCCACTATGAGTGCGATCCGTGCATCCTCATGAAAGCCCATCAACACCACCACTAATCCGATGAATGCCAAAGCAAACCATGAGGAATATGGCCACCAAGGAGCGCGGTACCCTAACTCTGCTACTTGGGATTTGGATAGCGAGTGACGGAATTTGATCTGTGTAATCAAGATCGCGATCCAAACCATTAAGCCAATAAAGGTCACTGCAGCCATCATGTATTGAAAGGCTTTGTCTGGTACAAAATAGTTCAGGACTACACCCGACATACAGACTCCGACTGTAGTCATTACCGCTCGATGAGGAACGCCGTACCGTGAGAGCCTTGAAAAAGATCTAGGAGCATAGCCGTTAGACGATAAGGAGTACAACAAGCGTCCACCACTAAAGATCCCGGCATTACAAGAAGAGAGCGCTGCAGTGATCACAACAAAGTTAATTAAGCCCGCTGCTTCTCGCAAACCCAACCTCTCAAACATCACTACGAATGGACTACCCTGCTGCCCAACTTGATTCCACGGAAAGATTGCCAAAATAACCAGGATAGCGCCCATGTAGAAAATGAGAATGCGCCAAGCCAATGAATCAATGGCCATCGGAATAGTTTTTTGTGGATTCTCAGCCTCGCCTGCAGAAAGACCAATCATTTCTATACCAACATAAGCAAACAAGACCATTTGCAATGACAACAACATTCCGCTGATGCCATTTGGAAAGAAGCCGCCATGTTGCCATAAATTACTCAGGCCAATGGGCTGCCAATTATTGGTAAAGCCAAACAAGATGACTGAACCTCCCAGAGCAATCATCGCGACAATCGCTACCACTTTGATCAGAGCAAACCAAAACTCAAATTCTCCAAATACCTTTACTGCAATCAGGTTGATTAAGCCCATCATCACGATAGAAGAAAGTGCCCAAATCCACTGCGGGGTCTCGGGAAACCAAATGCCCATATAGATGCCAACCGCTGTAACTTCAGCAATTCCAACCACAATCCAATAAGTCCAGTATCCCCAGCCCACCATATACCCCGCCAGTGGACCCACATAGGTATTGGCGTAGGCCGCGAAAGAACCGGCTACAGGTTCATGCACCGCCATCTCACCAAGTGTCCGCAGAACAATAAAAGCAACAATGCCTGCCAGCAAATAACCTAGAAGAATGGATGGGCCTGCTATTTGAATTGCGCTTGCTGACCCCAGAAATAATCCAACGCCGATCGTTGAGCCTAAGGCCATCAAACGAATATGCCGTACTTTGAGGTGACGTTTTAAGCCAGAGTGTTCAGTCTGCAAGGGAGACCTCCTTTTGATTTGTCATTGGCAACTTACCAACGGAGCAAAGTCTAGGGAGGACTGGTGATCAGCACTAGGGGAGAAAAACTACTAAAGTGATTAAATAAATAAATCTATTTAGGCAAATATTGAAATGTCTTTGAAATCAACGCGGAGTTTGAAATAAATTATTTCTGATTGCAAAAGAATCAGTAATTTCCTACAGGGAATCCCCTTAAGGATTTACAGTAATTTTTGAGAAAAACTTACTGTGTAGAGATGAGATTCAGAATTTCTGCGGCAGCTGCAAGCCCACAAGCAGCCGTTACCATCACGGTGGAGCCATAGCCCGAGCAGGCCAGACCTCCGCTGGAAGCTCCCGCTCGTGGTTCATGCGAGTAGATCGCACGAATGCCAATTTTTTTCTTCAGATTTCTGGAGAACCCATGATCTTGTCTGAGTCCTTGGCGAACTTTAGCCAATAAAGCATCTTGTTCGGTACGAGAAAGATCTTCGCAGCGCACTGATGTGGGATCTGACTTACCACCAGCGGCGCCACACATGACTAATGCACGATTATTTTTCACGGCCCACACTGATAAAGCAATTTTGGTTTGTACTGAATCGGTCGCGTCTAATACCAATGCATTTGTTGGAATAAGTCGATCTAAGTTTTCCGGTTCTAAGAATTCATCACAAGCAGTCAAATTGATCTCTGGATTAATTTGCAGAATGCGCTCCTTCATCGCCTCAACTTTTGCTTTGCCGAACTGCCCTTCTATGGCGTGCAGCTGTCGATTGGTATTGCTTTCGGAGATATGATCAAAATCAATAATGACAAGGTGCCCAATACCCGTGCGAGCTAAGGCCTCTGCCGCCCAGGACCCAACACCCCCCAGACCAGCCACAACAACCGTTGCATTCAGAAAGCGCTCGCGCAGTTCTGGCCCATAGAGTCGTGAGACCCCACCAAAACGACGATTTTCTAAGCTGCCTTCTACCTTGTCTTCTGCCATAGCTTCTCTTTATACTGAATAAATGGACTCCATTGCACAACTTCGCAAAAACTATACCTTTGGTCAGCTCTCAGAGACCGAGGTTCCCCAAGACCCGCTTCAGCTTTTCAAGCTTTGGTTTGATCAAGCGGTGAAAGCAGAATGTCCTGAACCCAACTCCATGACCTTGGCAACAGCTAACCAAGCTGGCAATCCATCAGCCCGTATTGTCTTACTAAAAGGCGCAGACCAGAATGGCTTCACCTTTTTTACTAACTACGAGAGTCAAAAAGGCAAAGACTTGGCTATCCGCCCTCAAGCAGCCCTCCTCTTCCATTGGCATGAATTAGAGCGCCAGGTACGCATTCAGGGTATTGTTGAACGAGTTAGCGCAGCTGAAAGCGATGAGTACTTCCATTCTCGCCCAGCCGCCTCCAGAATTGGTGCCTGGGCCTCGCCTCAGAGCACTGCCATCCCAAACCGTGAATTCTTAGAAGAAGCGGAAAAACGTTTTAAGACAGAGTTTGGTGATACACCTCCACGCCCAGAGCATTGGGGTGGTTACCGCTTGCGCCCCACTGAAATTGAATTCTGGCAAGGTCGCCCTTCTAGATTGCATGACCGCATGCACTACAAACTAGAAGGTGCCAACTGGCGAGTGAATCGCCTAGCACCCTAGAGACTGTTAATCCTTAGGAATATTGTGGCGCTATGAGCGATTTAAATTTCGCTCTAAATTTAGCCAGCTTAGGTGCGACTACCGCCATGCAATATCCTTGATTAGGATGCTGCTGAAAGTAATTCTGGTGATAGTCTTCTGCGGGATAAATGGTTGGCGCAGCATCGATCTTCGTCACCACTGGGTTGGCATAGATTTTTGATTCCTCAAGTTCTTGCACAACCTCGTGAGCAATCTTGGACTGCTCTTCACTATGCGTAAAAATCACCGAGCGATATTGCGTGCCATGATCATTGCCTTGATAGTTCAAGGTAGTCGGATCATGAATCACGAAAAGGATTTCTAATAAATCCCTAAATGAAACAATTTGCGAATCAAACAAGATGTCGACAATTTCAGCATGGCCAGATACACCCGTGCAAACAGCCTCATACGTCGGATTAGGTCTAGCGCCACCGGCGTAGCCAGAAACCACTGATCGCACTCCAGAAATTTGCTGGTAAACCGCCTCCAAACACCAAAAACAGCCCCCACCCAAGGTGGCACGCTCTAAAAGTGGTTCTTTTTTATCTAAATTTGTTTCCATGGCTTTATCCTAATGCCTTATTCCAATACCTGCCAACTATTAATAGACTATGAATCGCCTCACTATCCAGCTCGATGAAATGAAAGCAGCCTACGCTGCAGAACCAAACGCCACTCTCGAAGTGAGACTGGATCGAATTGCTCGCATTGAAAAAATGATTGAAGCAAATGAAGAGAAGATCTGCAAAGCCCTTGAGGCTGACTTCGGGGTGCGCCACCCAGTAGAAACGAGACTAGCTGAATGCCAGATGATTTATCAGGCCTGCAAGTACACCCGCAAGCATCTCAAAGAATGGATGAAGCCTGAGCAAAGAGAAGTTCCAACACACATGGGCGCCTCGCAGGCTTGGGTTCAAAGTCAGTCACTAGGCGTAGTTGGCATTCTGAGTCCATGGAACTATCCGGTTCAATTAGCACTCATTCCAGCAATCGCAGCTCTTGCTGCTGGTAATCGCGTTTGGCTAAAGCCTTCTGAACGAAGCTCACGCACCTCTGGATTTATTGCCAGCTTAATTCAAGAGTATTTCCACCCTAGCGAGTTCTGTGTCACTACTGGCGGCCCAGAAGTAGCCGAGCAGTTTTCAGCACTACCTTTTAACCATCTTTTCTTCACTGGCTCAGGAGCCATTGGTAAAAAAGTGATGCGTGCTGCCGCAGAAAATCTGACACCAGTCACTCTGGAGCTTGGCGGTACAACACCCGTCATTATTGATAAGAGCGCCAATCTCAAAGATGCTGCTGCATCAATTGCTTACGGCAAATTACTGAACGGTGGTCAAACCTGTATTGCCCCTGACTATGTTTTGCTAGAACAAGGCATTCAAGAAGAATTTATTCAAGAATTACAAACTGCAGCTCAAACACAATTTAGCAACCCAGAAGAGCTGACAGGCCCGATTGATGAGCGACAGCTAGAATACTGGCAACATCTAGTCAGCGATGCTCAAGACCGTGGTGCAAAAGTGATTCCTTTGCTCAATAACCCTGGTGCTGGCGCAAGACCATTCGAGCCCATTGCATTGATCAATGTTCCGCCGGAAGCCCGCATTCTTCATGAAGAAATCTTTGGACCCATTCTGCCGATCGTGACTGTTGCAGATACCTCGGCAGCAATTGCTTATGTCAACAACAAACCCAATCCCTTGGCTCTATATTGGTTTGGCAAAGACAAAAAGAATATGAAGCGGGTTTTAAATGAAACGTGTTCTGGTGGCGTCACCATAAATGACACGCTTCTACATATCACCATTGAAGATCTTCCTTTTGGTGGAGTGGGTGCAAGTGGCATGGGAAGCTATCACGGCAAAGCAGGCTTTAATACCTTCAGTCATCAAAAGTCGATTCTGGAAGTGCGCGGCTTCTTTGGCTTAAATCTTTTCAAGGGAACCAAAACAGCGCGCCCTCCATATGGAAAAATGACTGAGTGGCTTTTGCGTTATCTCAAATAAAGAGTCAAACATGCAATGCTTGTATGACTAAGCTGAGAAGATGAAGATTTAAGCGTCTATTTCTGAATTAAGTCGGGAAAACCCTTGTAATAGAGTGCTGAAAATGCCATAATAGGAGGCTTTTTAAAGCAATTTTATTCATCGCCCCCCAGCTCTATTTCAGCGTACCGTTTAGAAGTCATAAACACAGAAGTCACAAAACGCGCTGCCGCTTGTCTGATGGTCGATGCCTTTGACCATCGCACCCTATAAAAAACCATGGGTGCAACATACGGAGACATCCCTTAAAGGGGATGTGTAATAGCATGACTTTTTCTAAAGAAACTAATCACGAGTCGAAAGACTCAAAGAGCACTGGAACTGAGTTCCAGAATTTTGCCCTAGCGGCATCACTCCTTAAAAACGTTGCTGAACTGGGTTATACCCAAGCCACTTCCGTGCAAGCTCAGGTTATTCCTGCGGCTTTAGCTGGTGGCGACTTATTGGTCAGCAGCCAAACCGGTAGCGGTAAAACCGCAGCCTTTTTATTACCTTTGATTAATCAACTCATCGAAGACAACCCGAACAACTCACCTGTACCAGGTCGCGCACAACCTAAAGTGTTAGTGCTCTGCCCTACTCGTGAATTGGCTCAGCAGGTTTCTGCTGATGCAGTGAACTTAGTTCGCGGCATGAAAGGTATTCGTATCGCAACTGTGATGGGCGGCATGCCTTACGGCAAGCAGATCCAGGCATTGAAAGGTGCGTTGTTAGTTGTTGCAACTCCAGGTCGTTTACTCGACTTGTGCGATAGCAAAGCAATTCGCTTAGATGATGTTAAACAACTCGTTATCGATGAAGCAGACCGCATGCTCGACATGGGATTTGCTGACGATCTCGAGGCAATTGATAAGCGTTGCGCAGGCCGTAACCAAACTTTGATGTTCTCTGCAACTTTCGCGCCAAAGATTATGTCTTTAGCAAACGAGTTGACTACAGATGCCAAGCGTATTGAACTTGCTCACGCAGGTGAAAAGCACGCCAACATTGAACAGAAGTTGCATTGGGCTGACAGCATGTCACACAAGCATAAATTGCTCGAGCACATTTTGGCTGATGCCGATTTGGATCAAGCAGTTGTGTTTGCAAGCACTCAAGTTGAGAGCGAAAAAATTGCTGACACATTGCGTGCCAATGGCTATGAAGCAACTGCCCTACATGGTGCAATGCCTCAAGCTGTGCGTATGCGCCGTCTCGAGTCCTTACGTAAAGGTCACACCAAGATTTTGGTTGCAACTGACGTAGCGGCTCGTGGTATCGATGTGCCACGTATTAGTCACGTGATTAACTTTGGCTTGCCAATGAAACCAGAAGACTATACGCACCGCATCGGTCGTACAGGTCGTGCAGGTCGTAATGGTGTTGCTATCACTTTGGTTGAACATCGTGATCGCGCGAAGATCCGCAATATCGAACGCTTCACACAGCAAGATATTGTTGCTTCAGTCATTGCTGGTCTTGAGCCGCAAGCCAAGCCAAGCTTTGGTGGTGGCGGTGGCGGCAATCGCTCTGGTGGCGGTGGCTTCGGCGGTGGCAATCGCTCTGGCGGTGGCGGCGGTGGTCGTTATGGCTCGGGCGCTCGCTCAGAGTCTCGCTCTGGCGGCGGCTTCGGTGGTGGTAATGCTGGTGGTGGTAATGCTGGTGGTGGTCGTTCAGGCGATTCACGTCCAGCGCGCTCTGCTGACTTACGTCCTGCGCGTTCTGCTGACTCACGTCCGGCACGCTCTGGTGACTCACGTCCAGCAGGCGGACCACGTTTTGCTAAACCAAAGGCCGGCGGTCAACGTCGCAGCTTTAGCGGTAGCTAAAAATGATTCACCGTAATCGTCTCCGTTCTGCATGGAATCGGGTCGGTTCCGGTGAAATCCATCGGGCGCCACGCGAGTGGCAACCTTGGCTAAGCGATACCGGGTCTCTCACCCAAAAAATTGAGAATGCAATTGGGCAAAAGCTAGAAGTTCAGGTTTTGCGCGACTGTCCTCAATCACTTAATAGCGACGAAAGTCGCTATTTTCATTTCAAGCTCAGACGCTGCAGAGTTCGTGAAGTATTGCTCTGCTCAAATGGCATTCCTTTAGTGATGGCACACAGCGTCATTCCAACACTCAGTTCTAGTGGCAGCAATCATCAGGTCTTGCGCTTAGGTACTAAGCCTTTGGGCGCAGTCTTGTTTAGTAAAACTCGCAAATACTCCAAGACAAAGCCGCCGCGCGATATTGCACGTCTAGATAAAAGCAGTGAATTGTGGAAAAAATACTCTAAGCATTTTGCTGACTTGGACTCACCCTTATGGGCAAGACGCACCCTCTATCGCTTAAAGGGTCATCCCATCTTGGTAAATGAGATTTTTTTGCCTGCCTTGCTACAGACCGCAAAGCGTTAATTATTCGCTTTTACTTTTAGATTGTCAGCCAAGCTAGGGTTGACTTGATCAAAGCTTCATCGCCCGGCTCACTTATAAAGACCTCACCAAACCCAATTATTTCGGCCGC
Organism: Polynucleobacter sp. JS-Fieb-80-E5; assembly: GCF_018882015.1. Taxonomy (NCBI): domain Bacteria; kingdom Pseudomonadati; phylum Pseudomonadota; class Betaproteobacteria; order Burkholderiales; family Burkholderiaceae; genus Polynucleobacter; species Polynucleobacter sp. JS-Fieb-80-E5. The sequence continues at coordinate 345,941 of NZ_JACVPH010000001.1, forward strand.
ATCCGCAATATTGTGGTGTGGGCATAGTGCACTGGCGACATTAAGGTTTTGCGTAAACTGGTCTTTCATGACTTCGCCGAGGTAACGTACCGCCTCAGAGGAAGTGAGCAACCAAAGTGATTTACTCAAATCCATTTCTCGCACCAGTTGCCAAGCAGGATTATCAATATCCAAAGGCACGCGTGTGTAGGTTGAAATAGCTTCCACAGTTGCCCCTGCCTTTTTCAAAGTATCAGCCAGCCAATCACGGCCACCCTCACCTTTAAAGATCACTACTTTTTTGCCCTGCCAATTCCATTTCAAGGATTGAAGCTCTTTCCACAAACCTTCAGAGTCCCAGTGTTCGTTATTTCCCGGAATGATGATGGGAGTGGGATTGTCTTCCGATCCAACACCATGATTTTTTAGGGCAAGATGACTGCTGCCACCCATCACACCAATTGGAATAATCTTCTTAGAAAAATCTTGCCAATCTCGCTCCAATAAACGCATCACACTCTCGATGGCATTAGGACTTACAAAGATGGCAAGATCTGCGTCACTCAGGGTGGTAGCGATGTGGTCAGCTAAATGCCCATCCGACTTTGGAACAATCGTTAGCAAAGGTAAAGAGAGTATTTCTGGAAGACTGCGCTTTCCGACGCCGCTCGCCTCGATTGCTTTGGTGAGCACTTCAATCAATTGACGAGCCTGACCACTAGGTCTCGTGACAATAATGGTTTTAGTGCTCATGCTGAATGGCTACTTTTTCTCTATTTCTATATGTTACTTGGAAAGTTTAGGAATCAAATCAGCCGCACCTTGGGCCAGCAAATCCTTAGCTACCGCAAGTCCTAGCGCCTCCGCGTCTTCAACTGATGTCACCTGAGCACTGCCATTAGCTAAGCAAATAGCCTTGCCATCAACACTTGCTACAAAGGAACGAATCTGCAGGTGGTTCTGATCCCATATGGCATGCGCGGCTAGCGGTACTTCACAAGAACCCCCTAGCTGACGAGAGACCATACGTTCAGCAGATACCGCTAGTAGTGTTGGTAAATCATTGAGTGGAGCAAGCCACTGTTTGATATGGGGGTGCACACTTAAGGTCTCAATCCCCAGTGCCCCTTGACCTGCAGCCGGTGTGTAAGGATCGTATGGCAAAAATGCACGAATGCGGGACTCCAAACCTAAACGCTTCAGACCAGCAGCGGCCAAAATAATAGCCTGATACTCACCACGGTCTAATTTGCCCATGCGGGTGTCTAAGTTGCCGCGCAGGGGTTCAATTTGGAGATGGGGAAACTTGGCCCGTAGGACCGACTCACGGCGCAAGCTTGAAGTACCCACAATTGCCCCGTGAGGAAGATCTTCTAGGCTGGCGTAATCATTAGAAACAAAGGCATCTCTGGCATCTTCCCTGGCCATGACGCAAGAAAGGTCAAAGCCCTCGGGCATCACCATGGGGACATCTTTTAAGGAATGAACCGCTAGATCAGCGCGGCCATCCTCTAATGCGGTTTCGAGCTCTTTGACAAAAAGGCCTTTGCCACCCACTTTAGAGAGGGCTTTATCCAAAATCTGGTCCCCCCGGGTGGTCATCCCCAGGATCTGAACATCACAGTCTGGATAGAGCTTTTTAAGGCAATCCCTAAGGTACTCTGCCTGCCACATGGCTAGGCGACTTTCACGGGAGGCGATTACAAGGCGCTTTGGGGCGTCAAGGGGGGCGGAATTTAGGGTTTGGGACATAACATTTAAAATAATAAAAGAACTACACCAATATACTGTGTTTATGAGCTCATCAAATAATTCCTTAGCCAACAAAGCCCAAGCGTGGTCGGCCCGTTTTGCCGAACCCGTCGACGAACTTGTTCAGCGTTATACCGCTTCTATTGGCTTTGATCAACGGTTTGCGCTGGTTGATATCGCCGGCTCCCTAGCCCATGCCGAGATGCTAGCTACCCAAAAAATCATTAGCGCCCAGGATTTGGCGGATATTCAAAAGGGTATGGCTCAAATTAAGAGTGAAATCGAGTCCGGACAATTTAATTGGCAATTAGCACTAGAAGATGTGCACCTGAACATTGAGGCACGCTTAACTGCATTGGTAGGCGATGCTGGCAAACGTTTACATACCGGTCGTTCACGTAATGACCAAGTAGCGACAGATTTACGTCTATGGTTGCGTGGCAGCGTAGATGACATCGCAGTCACCCTCAAATCTTTGCGCGTAGCGCTTTTGGATTTGGCCGAGAAGCATGCCTCTACGATCATGCCTGGTCATACCCATTTGCAAGTGGCCCAACCAATTACTTTTGGTCACCACCTGATGGCCTATTACGAAATGTTTAGCCGTGATGCAAGTCGTTTGACTGATTTACGCGCTCGTTTCAATCGCCTGCCTTTAGGTGCAGCGGCGTTGGCGGGAACGACCTACCCGATTGATCGTGAGCAAGTTGCCAAGACCCTCGGCTTTGATGGCATCTGCAATAACTCATTAGATGCCGTATCTGATCGTGACTTTGCTATTGAGTTCTGCGCTTTCTCATCCATCTTGATGATGCACGTGTCGCGCCTGTCTGAAGAATTGATCTTATGGCTGAGCCCCCGCTTTGGCTTTATTGATCTGCCAGACCGCTTCTGCACTGGTAGCTCAATCATGCCGCAAAAGAAAAATCCGGACGTTCCAGAATTGGCCCGCGGCAAGACTGGTCGCGTTTATGGTGATCTAATTTCTTTGTTGACTCTCATGAAGGGTCAGCCACTGGCTTACAACAAAGATAACCAAGAAGATAAAGAACCATTGTTTGATGCAGTAGATACCGTTCAAGATACCTTGCGTATTTTTGCTGACATGGTTCCGCATATTGAAGTTAAAGCTGAAGTGATGAAGAAGGCAGCTGAAGAAGGTTTTGCGACAGCAACCGACTTGGCTGACTACTTGGTTAAAAAAGGTTTGGCTTTCCGCGATGCCCATGAAGCAGTTGCCCATGCTGTTAAGGCTTGTGTTGGCAGAAACTGTATGCTCACTGATCTCAGTCTTTCTGAGTTGCGCTTTGCATGTGGTTTAGATAACCGCCCCGAACTCATTAGCGATGATGTGTTTGTATTGCTCACCGTTGATGGCTCAGTGCAATCACGCCAACATGCCGGTGGTACCGCCCCAGACCAGGTTCTTGCCGCTATTAAACGAGGTCGCGCAGACCTCTAAAGTGCATGGGGTTTTGGTCTAAACTCTCTGCAGGGATTGACTACGTAAACCAGCTTCTGGGCAAGGCAGCCAGCATCATGATTTTGTTGTCTTGTATCGTGTCAGCACTCAATGCCCTGCTGCGCTATGGATTCGATGTCAGCAATAACTGGCCATTAGAACTTCAATGGTATCTCTTCGCTGCTGCAGTTATGCTCGGCACGTCTTACACACTCAAACGTAATGAACATGTTCGCGTTGATTTAATTTACTCACAGCTTTCTGATCGCGGGCGCTTGTGGGTTGATCTCTTTGGTTTAATTTTCTTTTTAATGCCAGCCTGCCTCTTATTTGCTTGGCTCTCTTGGAAAACGCTCTTTTACCCATCATGGTTGGTGATGGAGCATTCTTCAAACTCTGGTGGCTTAGCGCGTTACCCCATTAAGTTTGTAGTGCCCTTTGGATTTTTTATGCTGAGCCTGCAAGGTGTTTCAGAAATCATTAAGCGTATCGGTGCTTTGCAGGGTAAAACAGCCCTCCCCGCTGAAGACCTTCATTACGAAAAGCCGATGCAATGATTCCATTGGAGTGGATGCCCCCGTTAATGTTTGGTGGACTGATCGTCTTTATGTTGATCGGCTTTCCAGTTGCATTCTCTTTAATGGCTGCGGGATTATTTTTCTCAGCTATCGCTATTAGCGAGGGTTTCTTTGGCATCCCATTTTTGCAAGCCATTCCGCAGCGCATCTTTGGTAGCGTGCTCGCCAATGATCTACTGCTAGCCATTCCCTTCTTTACCTTCATGGGCGCCATCTTAGAGCGTTGTGGTCTTGCAGAAGAAATGCTCGACTCGATGGGCCAATTGTTTGGGCGCGTCCGTGGCGGCCTTGGTTACTCCGTAATCATCGTTGGATTTATCTTGGGCGCTATCACTGGCACTGTAGCTGCTCAGGTGATTGCCATGGCGATGATTTCTTTACCGGTGATGATGCGTTACGGCTACAACATGCGCTACGCTACGGGCGTTTTAGCAGCTTCTGGGACTATTACGCAGTTAGTACCCCCATCGCTGGTATTGATTGTGTTGGCAGACCAACTCAAAACACAAAGCGGCAGTGCAGATGTGGGCAGTATGTATCTCGGCGCATGGGGTCCATCGCTTTTGCAGATCGCCCTCTTTGCCCTGTATACCTTCTTCCTGAGTCGTGTTCGCCCCGACTATCTACCGCCAGTACCAGAGAGCGCCCTCACACTTAAAGGCTGGGCGCTTTGGAAAAAATGTCTCCTGGGGATCATCCCATCAGCGGTCCTGATTTTCCTGGTTCTAGGCACCATCATGACTGGTATTGCCACCCCTACTGAATCGGGTGCTATGGGCGCAATGGGAGCCCTACTCTTAGCGTGGCTTCGAAGAGCAAGCATTCTGAATCTCAAAGGACTTATAAAAGAGGCTTATCAAAACACGATGCGCATTACTGCCATGGTGGTGTTCATCCTCATTGGATCAACTTGCTTCTCTGTCGTCTTTCAGGGGGTGGATGGTGGCTTCTGGGTTGAGGAACTATTCTCTAATCTTCCTGGTGGTTGGATTGGATTCTTAATCGTTGTGAATTTGTTTGTTTTCTTCTTGGCTTTCTTCTTAGACTTCTTTGAAATCGCCTTCATCGTTGTGCCGATGTTGGCACCGGTCGCAGTGAAATTACTTTCACCGGTATTGCTCGACTCTATGAATGGCAATCCTCAAGCAGCAGCTAGCGCAGCTCTAGTGTGGTTTGGAGTCATGCTCTGTGTAAACATGCAAACCTCTTTTATGCATCCGCCTTTTGGCTTTGCCCTCTTCTACCTTAGAGGGGTTGCGCCCAAAGAAGTGAAGAGTAGTGATATCTACTGGGGCGCACTCCCCTGGGTAGGTCTGCAGTTAGTGATGGTCGTGCTGGTGATGGTATTCCCGGCCTTAGTAACTACCCTCCTAGATAAGCCTGCTGCCGTGGCTCAAAGCCAAGACTTTAATTTCACCGGTAATGAAGATGGCAAACCAGAAGCGCCCACCAATAAAGCAGACGAGGATGCTCCAGTTACGTTTCAGCTGGATAAACCCATTAAGTAAGAGCTTCCTCCGATTGGAGGAAAAGGTTTTCCCCAAATTTGTGCCAAGAATGGGTCTTTTTCATAAAAATCCATTACGCTAGGGAAAATTTAATGGGTTTAAAAATGAACTTTCTCTTTTTGGTGCGCAGAGCACTTCCTGCTATTACCCTATCCGCAGCTCTTAGCGGCTGCGGTTCAACTACAGCACCTGACTTTAGCCAGATGTCAGCAAAGTACGCCAATATTCTGGAGCAATACCAGATCAATATGATCTTCCAGAATATCCTACGTTCTTCCGAAAATCGTCCCGTTAGCTTTTTAGATATGCCAAATATCAATGGCTCGGGATCCATTACAACCACACCATATGCGAGCGCATTCTTTACGGGCGGCATCCTTCCATACAATGCATCCTACCTTCCAATTAATGGTGGCTTAAATAGTATTACACCCGGAGTTTCGCTGTCCGTTGGCAATAGTTTTAACTTCACCCAATCCTCTCTCGATAACGCAGTGTTTTGGAAGGGTTATCTCAATGAGCTTCCGATAGAAAATGTGAAGTACTTTGAACACAATCACATTCCAAAAGAGGTTCTCTTGAGCTTGGTGGTTGATGAAATTGAAATCACTAAGCCCAATGGTGAGTCACTCACGCTGATAAATAATCCCTTGAGACCTGACCATGAAGAATTCCAGAAACACCTTTACAAGCTTATTGCATATGGTCTTGGAGCTTATTTAATAGATACCTCGCAAAAAATTGGGCCACCCCTGAGCGTTTCTCATTTGAAGTCTACTTTTGGCGACAACGCTTTCGAAGCGATGAAAGAATCGGGGATCGTATTGAAAAAAGTGGGCAGTTCATCCGAACTCAAATTTCAGCCAATACAGGTATCTAAAAAATATAAACTTTGTATCAATACAAATAAATATGAAAATTTTGTTCGTCAAGAGTATGGTGATAGCATCTTTTGTCAAGAAACCCTTGCACAAGAGATCGGCAAGCCAAGCGTAGAGAAAAAATTGCAGCCTAAGCTCAATATTCGTATTCGCTCAACGAATAATATTTTTGAATATTTAGGGCAAGTAGTAAAAGCTCAACTGGCCGAAAAGCCTTACATGGTGACCTTGCCACCAACCGCGACAACATTCAATAGCAATACAAGCAAATTCAATCAATATGCTCTTTTTGTAGTGAATAAAAATCAATCGACTCCAAGGCCTTTTTCAAATATCGAAGGCTTGGATGGTAATCTCTACAGCATCCCAAGTGAAAATAACGGCTACTCACCCCTAGCCATTAAATTGCTCTCGCAATTTATGTCACTACAGAAGATTCCAGGAAGTATTCCGGCATCACCATCAGTCTTACTGAAATAAAAAACCATGCAGCAGCAATCAATCTGGCCCTAGGGGCCAGATTGATTGAAGAGTCATGCATTACTCGTAGTGGTAACGGCAGGCAATAATAACCAGCTGATCTTTTTCGATGGCATACACCAGACGATGAACATCATCAATTCTTCTGGACCAAAATCCTGACAGACTCTCTCTAAGCTCTTCCGGCTTTCCGATCCCCTCTTTGGGATTTCTCAAGGATTCTTTGATTAAAGAGTTAATACGCTTCAAGGTTTTCTTATCCTGCCCCTGCCAATAAACGTAGTCAACCCATGCTGCATTTGTCCACACCAGCCTACTGAGCATCCACCAGAGCCTTTGCTTTGGTCTGTCCTTTGCGATATTGCGCCAACGATTTCTCCAAATGCTTTACGTTAGCCGGAGATTTTAATAAATGGAATGTTTCCATCATGCTGTTATAGGTATTCAAAGACATGACTACAGCATCCTCCGCATCTCTGCGTGAGATCACAGCAACATCACAATCAGCCACTACCTGATCAATGACTTGTTTAAATTGATTTCTAGCATCGGAAAAATTAATAACTCTCATGGCAGCCTTTGACTTGTTCAATTTATTGTACAAGTATAAAGACTAACCAAATATAGCGCAAGTAAAAAACCCCGCTTTAGCGGGGCTTTAGGGTACAAAAAGTGAGGTGGATCAAAGCGTTATGTCGCGCTCTTGCCTGACACAGTCAACGTAATACTCGCTCTTGCCATCGATGCTGGCTTTAACGAGTCCATGGATATCCGTCTCAAATCCAGGGAACCTCTCATTAAAGTCTCGAGCAAAGTAGAGGTAGTCAATAATGCGTTTGTTAAAGCGCTCGCCCGGAATTAGCAATGGAATACCTGGAGGATAGGGAGTAACTAACATGGCTGTTACGCGACCCTCTAATTGATCCAGTGGTACACGATCTACTTCTTTATGAGCCATCTTAGCCCAAGCTTCTGAAGGCATCATGGCCGGAACCATATCTGAGGTGTACATCTCAGTGGTCATACGAGCGACATCACGACCCTTATAGAACTCATGAATTTGCTGGCAAATATCTTTCAAGCCAACACGCTCGTAGCGTGGGTGCTTAGCCACAAACTCGGGCAATACTTTCCACAAAGGTGCATTTTTATCAAAGTGATCCTTGAACTGCTGTAACTCTGTTACGAGCGTGTTCCAACGCCCCTTGGTAATACCGATCGTGAACATGATGAAGAATGAGTAGAGACCGCACTTCTCCACGATCACGCCATGCTCAGCAAGATACTTGGTCACGATGCTCGCCGGAATACCCATAGAGCCAAAGTTGCCCTCAATATCCAAACCAGGCGTAACTACTGTCGCCTTAATAGGGTCGAGCATATTGAAGTCTTTAGCCAATTTACCAAAGTCATGCCAAGCAGCAGAGGGTTCTAGAATCCAATCTGAGCGCTCGCCAATACCCTCTTCCGCTAAATGATCTGGGCCCCAGACCTTGAACCACCAGTCAGCCCCAAACTTATCATCCACCTCACGCATGGCGCGGCGGAAGTCCATTGCTTCAGCAATCGATTCTTCAACCAAAGTTGTGCCGCCAGGAGACTCCATCATGGCCGCAGAAACGTCGCATGAAGCAATGATGGCGTACTGCGGGCTAGTAGAGGTATGCATCAAATAGGCTTCATTGAAGCAATCACGATCCAGCTTAGTATCTTCAGCATCCTGCACTAATACCTGTGATGCTTGAGATAAGCCAGCTAGCAACTTGTGAGTTGATTGAGTTGCAAACATCAAACTCTTCTTGGTGCGCTTACGATCTGAACCAATGGCATGCATGTCTTTATAGAAGGGATGGAATGCTGCGTGTGGCAACCAAGCTTCATCAAAATGCAATGAATCTACTTTGCCATCTAGCATCTCTTTAATCATTTCAACGTTGTAGACAATACCGTCATAAGTACTTTGGGTCAGCGTCATGACGCGAGGCACTACATTCTTATCCTTGATGAACGGATTGGCATCAATTTTCTTCTGGATGTTTTTCCATTCGAACTCTTCCTTCGGAATTGGGCCAATAATGCCCAAGTGATTACGAGTAGGCATCAAGAAGATAGGAATCGCGCCCATCATGGTGATCGAATGAATCACGGACTTATGGCAATTGCGGTCAACCAAGACAACGTCACCAGGCGCAACCGTAGAGTGCCAAACAATCTTGTTGGAAGTCGATGTGCCATTGGTAACGAAGAACAAATGGTCGGCATTGAAGATGCGTGCGGCATTACGCTCGCTCTGCAGCACTGGGCCTGTATGGTCCAGAAGCTGACCCAATTCTTCCACGGCGTTACAGACGTCAGCACGGAGCATATTCTCACCAAAGAATTGGTGGAACATTCTGCCTACTGGGCTCTTTAAGAAAGCAACGCCGCCAGAGTGGCCTGGGCAATGCCAAGAATAGGAACCTTCAGAAGCGTAGTTAGTTAACGCACGGAAGAATGGGGGCGCTAATGAATCTAAATACACCTTGGCTTCTCGAATGATATGACGTGCCACGAATTCTGGGGTGTCTTCATTCATATGAATGAAACCGTGCAACTCGCGCAAGATGTCATTGGGCATATGACGAGAGGTGCGTGTCTCACCGTACAAGAAGATGGGAATATCTTCGTTACGTTTACGCACTTCAGTGATGAAAGCACGCAAGTTATTTAAGGCTGGAAGATCATTATCTTCTGAGTCAGAGTCAAACTCCTCATCATCAATCGAGACGATGAATGAGGATGCACGAGAAGCTTGCTGAGCAAACGAAGTCAGGTCACCATAGCTAGTTAAACCAATAACTTCCATGCCCTCATTCTCGATCGCCTCGGCGAGGTCACGAATTCCCGAACCCGAAATATTTTCGGAGCGGAAGTCTTCATCAATAATGATGATTGGAAAACGAAATTTCATAAAAACTCCCCTACTAATTTATCCGAGACATTCGGAACCCACTTCTCAAAGTTGGCTAGATCTATTATCCGACTGCCATCTGACGAAACCGTGACTATATCGACAAAAGTCGCATTTTGCTGCACATCTCTTGGTAAGTAAACATGGCGAGCATAGACTTGATTGGCCAAGCTCTCGTGATACCCCGTAAAGGTAATTAAAAGGTGCCAATGGCCATTCAGTTCGGCTTTACCCAAAAAATCTTTTAGTGGGCTTGAATCATCCACACTATGCATCGCCGTCCAGGTCAAGGAAAAGACCGGGCTCTCGGAGCGATGAAGCTGCAACTCAACGGATCGACGATAGCGCTCACCCTCGCTTGTCATGCTTTCTGCAATGAGCCATAACCGTAACTGCGCCTCCACAATATGGGAGCTGCGATCATTGGCTACGCGGAACTTCAATGTCTTGATACCGTCATGATTGCCAACTACAGCTACTTTAGAGAAACGTATGCCTGCGGTAGGCCTAGTAAAACGCGCAAAGGCCAGACCCGTAGTTAATGCGGAGTACACAATTCCAAAGAACGCCTCAAAAGTCACAATCGCATTAGGCCAACTACCGGTAGGCGTCATTCGACCATAACCAATGGTTGCCATCGTTTGCACACTAAAGAAAAAGACATCCAACAATGAGCCTGGTCGGGCATTAGTTATGGCGCCGTCTCCACATGCGATATACGCAAAAGCAAATAAAAGGTTTGTGCCAAGATATACAAAGACAACTAGCAACATAAAGCTAGTCCAGGTGGTACCTAGCAGCCAATGGTAGAAATTATTCTCTGGGCGCGCCATTTCTGAGTGCGAGAGTGTGGCGCGATATTCTTCTAGATTAATCCGCGATGGACGGCGATTAAATAGAAATTTACGCACTGCCGTAATGGCTTAGGTCTTAGGCAGGGTAACGCCCCGCTGACCCTGATACTTACCACCGCGATCTTTATATGATGTTCCACACACTTCATCACTCTCAAAGAAGAGTACTTGCGCACAACCTTCACCCGCATAAATCTTTGCAGGCAATGGTGTGGTGTTTGAAAACTCTAAAGTGACATAACCTTCCCACTCAGGCTCAAATGGCGTGACGTTCACAATAATGCCGCAGCGAGCATACGTACTCTTACCTACGCAGACGGTTAATACGCTGCGTGGAATCTTGAAATACTCCACTGTTCTTGCCAATGCAAAAGAGTTTGGTGGAATGATGCAAACATCACCCTTGAAGTCGACGAATGATTGTTCATCGAAATTCTTCGGATCAACGATGGTGCTATTGATATTCGTAAAGATTTTGAATTCGTCTGCGCAACGAATGTCATAGCCATAGCTTGAAGTGCCATAACTTACAATTTTGTTACCGGCGGCGTCTTGGCGAACTTGCCCAGGTTCAAATGGGCTGATCATGCCTTGCTCGCCCATGCGGCGGATCCAGTGGTCTGATTTAATAGTCATGACCGAATTGTAAAACCTTCGCCCTCACCTGCCGACGAATTTATTGGGGTTTTTGGCTAAAAATGACCCGCTCCGGGGCGTTATAGATCTCAAAGTGTTTGCCGGAGCAACGGGAGAGAATGGTGAGATTGGTTTTCCGCGCCAGCTCCAGACCCATCAATGTCACACCCGAGCGGGTCAGAAGGAAAGGAATCCCCATCTGAGCCCCCTTGATCACCATCTCTGAGGTCAGGCGCCCAGTAGTAAAGAAAATCAAATCCTTGCCCGGCTTATTGACTAGCCACATCAAGCCAGAAATGGAATCTACCGCATTATGGCGGCCAACATCTTCAATAAAGTGCAACAGTCGCACACCATCCTGACCGTCTCGCTCAAAGACCGCACAGGCATGGACCGAGCCAGACTTCTTGTAGATGGTGTCGTGGATTCGAATGGAGTCAATCAAGGCAACTATTGCCTCTTGAGAGAGTAGCGGCCCCTCGGGCAACTGAATTGCATCCATCTCCTCAATCAAGCCACCAAACATCGTTCCCTGACCGCAACCAGTCGTTACTACCCGCTTGCTGGTTAAGGCATCAATATCGACTGTGCTGCGGCGGGTCTTAACTGCAGCTGAGTCGGTCTCCCAGTCTACTTGGATGCTTTCAATGTCATCAGGCGACTCTACAAGGCGCTGATTACGCAAATAGCCCAAGACCAACGCTTCTGGGGCGCTCCCCAAGGTCATGAGCGTTACGACTTCACGCTTATCCAAATAAATGGTTAAAGGGCGCTCCCCAGGAATATGAGTCTTTTTTAAGCGGCCCAGCTCATCCATGACCTCGACCTCATGCACCAAGGGCACTGAGGCAGAAGACATCTGAATGGTTGGTTTTGCTGCCATAAAATACTCTCTAAGGTCGGGCTGAACTCAATTTTATCGGGGTTTAGGAACACTCCGCGGAGCTTTACTTTAACCGCAGACTAAAATCACTGCATTAGCCAGCATAATTGAGTGCTGCACCCTATTTAACCTTCTTACTTTCTTATTTAAGTCCGTATTACATGAGCAGTTCTCAACGCCGCCTTCTTGTTACCTCCGCACTGCCGTATGCCAATGGTCAGATTCATATTGGCCATTTGGTGGAATACGTACAGACCGATATTTGGGTTCGCTTTCAAAGAATGCGTGGTCACGAGGTGCATTACGTTGGCGCTGATGACACACATGGCACCCCTATCATGTTGCGCGCTGAAAAAGAAGGCATCACCCCTAAAGAACTCATTGCTAATGTTTGGAAAGAACATAAGCGCGACTTTGATAACTTCCTCATCTCATTTGATAACTACTACACCACAGATAGTCCCGAGAATGAGAAGTTAGCGCAAAGTATTTATCTCAAGCTGCGTGATGCTGGCTTGATAGAAAAACGTGCGATTGAGCAAGCTTACGATCCTGTTAAAGAAATGTTCTTGCCGGATCGCTTCATCAAAGGTGAGTGCCCTAAGTGCGGCGCTAAAGATCAGTATGGTGACAACTGCGAAAAGTGTGGCGCAACGTATTCACCTACTGATTTAAAGAATCCTTTCTCAGTAGTGAGTGGTGCAACACCCATTAAAAAGATTTCGGATCACTACTTCTTTAAGTTGTCTGATCCACGTTGCGAAGAGTTTTTACGCGACTGGACGCAAGTTAAAACACCGCTGCAGCCAGAAGCTCGCAATAAGATGAAAGAATGGGTTGGCCAGCCTGGCGAAAGTAAGCTGGGCGACTGGGATATCTCCCGCGATGCCCCGTATTTCGGGTTCGAGATCCCTGATGCACCAGGTAAGTACTTTTATGTGTGGCTTGATGCCCCGATTGGTTATTACGCTAGTTTCCTCAATTATTGCCAGACTAAAGGCCTTAATTTTGATGAGTGGGTTAAGCCAGATACCACTACCGAGCAATACCACTTTATCGGCAAAGATATTCTGTATTTCCATACCCTCTTCTGGCCAGCTACTTTGAAGTTTGCTGGCTATCGCACACCGACTAATGTATTTGCTCATGGCTTCTTAACCGTAGATGGCGAGAAGATGAGCAAGTCACGCGGCACTTTAATTTCTGCAAACAGCGTGATTGAGTGCGGCTTTAATCCTGAGTGGTTCCGCTATTACTTTGCGACTAAGCTAAATGACAGCATGGAAGATTTAGATTTAAATCTTCAAGACTTTGTTGCACGCGTGAATAGCGATCTACTCGGTAAGTACATCAATATTGCCAGCCGTAGCGCAGGCTTCTTAGTAAAGCGATTTGGTGGTGTAGTTTCTGATGAAGCAATGAGTAATCCATTGCTCAAAGAGATTACTGCTGCTAGCGAAAAAATAGCTGAACTCTATGAGGGGCGCGAATATGCAAAAGCACTGCGTACCGTGATGGAGTTGGCTGACAAAGTTAACGGCTTTGTAGATGAGAACAAGCCATGGGAAATCGCTAAAGATCTAGAACGTGAAGCGGATTTGCAGCGGATTTGCAGCATTACGCTGGAAGCATTCCGGATGATGAGTCTGTACCTCAAGCCAGTGATTCCTCAAGTTGCAGCTGGAGTTGAAGAATTCTTCTCCTTGCCACCCCTTTCCTGGTCAGACATTAATACTCCGCTCTCCAGCAAGAACCCTATCAAGCCCTATAAGCACCTCATGACCCGAGTAGAAGCCCCTCAAATTGAGGCTTTGCTGGCTGCAAACTTGTAAAAATAGCCCTAAAAAGCACCTATAATGGCGGTTGTAGTCCCTAGATAACTTTACGAATTAATTTCATAAGTTATTGAATTTATTTAGTATTTTAGGAAATGCCATGGCAAGATATCAATCTGAAATCACCCAGTTCTTAACTGAACTCAAAACCGAGCATCCAAACCTCGAGGCTGAACAACAAGCCGGTCGCGCCCTCCTGTGGGATAAAGAACCATTGAGCGTTGAGGATCAGCGCCGCGCCAAAGAGGCAAAACTCAAGCAACGCGCCTACGTGTACTCGAATGACTAACTCAGGTAGTTCGTCAGACAATGAGCCTAGCGCTCAGCCAATATCGGATTTACTCGATAGCACTCCATCGGTTACCGATGGTATGTCGTCTGCTTTCGCCAAACTATATGGCGAACCACTTTTTAAGCTCCCTACTGATCTTTACATTCCACCAGATGCTCTAGAAGTTTTTCTAGAGGCATTCGAAGGACCATTAGATCTGTTGCTGTATCTGATTCGCAAACAGAACTTCAATGTTCTCGATATTCCAATGGCGCAGGTTACTCAACAGTACCTGAGCTATGTTGATCAAATTCGTCATCACAACCTTGAACTGGCTGCCGAGTATCTCCTCATGGCTGCTATGTTGATTGAAATTAAATCTCGCATGCTACTGCCAATGAAGAAGGCAGATAGCGAAGAAGAAGTAGAAGATCCACGCGCAGAATTAGTACGTCGTCTCTTAGAGTACGAGCGTATGAAGTTAGCAGCTCAAGAGCTCGATCAGATTCCACAGCAAGGGCGTGATTTTCAGGTAGCACATGGCTACGTGGATACCACCGTCGCCATTGCGTGGCCAGATGTCAATGTAGAAGACCTACAAATGGCTTGGCGTGACGTTTTACATCGCGCCAAACTCACTCAGCATCACACGATTACCCGTGAAGAATTATCAGTGCGTGACTTTATGACTCGCATATTGCGCCGCTTGCAAAGCACTAAATTTGTAGAGTTCAGTGAGCTATTTGAAGAAGCCATTAACTCTGGCAAAGGCATACCGGTTGTTATCGTGAATTTCATTGCGATGCTTGAGTTGTCACGCGAAGCTTTAATAGAAATTACCCAAGCTGAGCCGTATGCACCAATTTACGTGCGCCTCGCCTATACACCCGTTGCATGAAAATCATTAGCGACATTCAAGAATTACGTGACCATTTAAGAGGTCAAAACCGCGCTTCATTTGTACCTACCATGGGCAACCTTCACGAAGGTCACTTATCCCTGATGCGCTTGGCAAGACAGCATGGTGATCCAGTTGTGGCCAGTATCTTTGTGAACCGCCTGCAGTTTGGTCCTAACGAAGATTTCGATAGCTACCCGCGCACCATGCAGGCGGATATTGATAAGCTGGAAAAAGAAGGTGTGTACATCCTGTTTGCACCTACTGAGCGCGATCTTTATCCACAGCCACAAGAATATCGAGTTGATCCACCGCAGCAGTTAGGCGACATCCTCGAAGGTGAGTTCCGCCCTGGATTCTTTAAAGGGGTTTGTACCGTTGTATTGAAGCTTTTCTCTTGCGTACAGCCTAAGGTGGCCGTGTTTGGCAAAAAGGATTACCAACAGCTGATGATTATTCGTCAGATGGCTAAGCAGTTTGCGCTACCAGTCGACATCATTCCCGGTGAAACCATTCGTGCGGAAGATGGGCTTGCCCTCTCCTCTCGCAACGGCTACCTGTCAATTGAAGAGCGTGCTGAAGCGCCAGAATTAATGAAGGCACTCAAAGAAGTTCGGGAACGCGTCATCCAACTGAAGGATCGCAACAGCCAATCTATTTCCGAGATTGAAAAAGCTGCAGTTGCCAGTTTGGCTAAACGTGGCTGGCAACCGGATTACATCGCCATTCGTCAACAAAGTGATTTAGCCCCTGCAAGCAATGAGCAATTACAAGCTGGTGAGCCACTCGTCATTCTGACAGCAGCTAAGCTTGGCAAAACACGTTTGATTGATAACCTCGAAATCTAAGTCAAAATATTGATCAAGCCCTTGTAAGGGTCTCAATAGCCTTGATGTTGTCTGCAGAGTGGCCAAATTCTCTTAACAAGATCTCCCGCTGACCAATTTCAAAATCTGCAAACTCGAAACCGGGTGCTACAGCACAGCTCACTAAGCAAAACGAGTCTTGATGCATGGGTTTAGCAGCAAACCAAGTATTGGCAGGAATAGTAGCCTGCAAGCATTTCGAATCTAGCCCTAACTGAATCGTTTGTAGCTCTTTATTTGCATCAAAGAAATAGATACTGACATCGCAGCCGCTATGAAAGTACCAAGTCTCATCTGATTTAATGCGATGCCATGATGAAAAATCTTCGCTTGCAAGGAGATAGTAAATACTGGTGTAGGCACTCTTTTGTCCTGCGCCATTAGCGCTAACAATAGTTGGCGAACGATACATTTCTCGATAAAAGCCACCCTCAGGATGTGGGAGAAGCTTGAGATCATCAACGAGAGAATTTACTGTTTGCATATATTCCTATCGAGCCCTATATATTTCTGCAGCAGCATTTTGCTCGATGACTTTTTTCTTAAAGGCTGCGATCAATGCTTTCTGATTCAGGCTTCTACGAGTCTTAAACCAGTAGAAGAATCCAAGCACCACAAACCATAATGGCAAGAAGTACAGCGCAATGCGTGTGTTCTCATTTAGGCCTAGAGCGTAGATGACAATAGCAAAAAATATAAATGCAACATAAATCATCGTTTTACCCAGAGGGGTCTTAAACTTCGACTCATCATGAACCTGGGGTAAACGCTTGCGATATGCGAGATAGGCCAACAAAATCATTGACCAAATATAAATAAAGAGAATGGCTGTTACGCTGCCAACCAATTCAAATGCGCTCATCATGGACTGCGTAGTTGTCAGTATGAGGGATGCCGATAGCACTAGCCCCGTTCCAAAAAAGATGCCTCCAGTTGGAATTTTATGGGAGGATAACTTTCCGAAAACTGCTGGAGCGTGATGATTTTTTGCTAAGCCATACACCATGCGTGATGTGGCATAGATACCGCTATTACTTGATGAGGTAGCCGAGCTAATTACCACCCCGTTAATCAAGGCTGCCGCACTCACCATACCCACAAGCGAAAACATGCCAACAAAAGGACTTTCATCAGGAGAGATATCTACCCAAGGAGTCACCATCATTAACACCATAACGGTGCCAATATAGAAAATCATGATGCGGAAAGGAATTTTATGAATCGCATCCGGCAGCATCCGCTCTGGATCCTTTGTTTCTGCCATCATGGTGCCAATGATTTCCATCCCAGCAAATGCGAAGATGGCGGTCTGTAGACCCCCCAGCAAGCCCGAGACCCCATTGGGAAACAGTCCTCCGTAGGACCATAGGTTACTAATGTGGGCGGTAATCCCACTCGGAGAAACAAAGCCGGTAATACATAAATAAATCCCGAGAGTAATCAGACTAATAATGGCGACCACTTTGATTATGGCCAACCAAAACTCTAGCTCCCCAAATGCTTTAACACTAAGAATATTCAGAGTCAGCAATAAAAGCACAATGGAAAGAGCGGATATCCAAGGGGGTAAGTTGGGCCACCAGAAAGCAATATAGCCAGTAATCGCAATAATTTCAGCAATCGCAGCGACGATCCAGGCAAACCAATATGTCCAGCCCATAAAAAATCCTGCTGACGGCCCCAACAAGTCCTCACAAAAATCAACAAAGGATTTGTAATTGAGGTTCGATAGGAGCAACTCTCCCATAGCCCGCATCACAAAATATAAGATGCAGCCAATGACGGCATAAATCAAAATGATGCTGGGGCCAGCAATGGATATGGTCTTTCCAGAGCCCATGAATAAGCCGGTGCCAATACAACCGCCAATGGCGATCATTTCGATCTGACGCTGACCTAAGCCGCGCTCTAATTTATGATTACTTTCCATACAAATCCAATTTCTGGTGAAAACTAATTTAGCTGTCTTTAGCTGAATTAAGCTGAGTTCAGTTAATCGGTATTAGTACCCGCCGCTCAATCCTTCTAGCAATCAAGACAATCACGGAAACCAAGAGTAAATATACTAAAGCGGTGAGTAAGTAGGCTTTGAAAAACTGAAAATTAGTGGAGGCCAACTCTTGCATGCGGGCAAAGAACTCGGTGTACTGAATCAAAAACGTAATCGAGCTGTCTTTAAGGTTGCCTATAACCTGGTTGGTTAATGCTGGCACCGAAGTACGCAATACCTGCGGCAGAGTAATCAAGCGAAATACCTGTGACGGCTTAAAGCCTTGTGCTCTAGCAGCCTCTAACTGAGTCTTATCCAGACCATTGAATGCCGTTGTTAGATATGCAGCATTGTAAGCAGCCACATTTAAGGTAAATCCAATCACAGCCACCGTAAATGGATTGAGTCGAATCCCCCATTGAGGAAGCCCGTAATACATTAAGAACAAGAGCACGATCAAAGGCATGCCAATAAAAAAGGAAATATAGCCATTAATGGCATTGCGGATCAAGGCATTCTTACTGAGCGTCAGATAGAAGACAAAGACACCTAATAAAAATCCTGTAACGCTAATAACAACTGCTAATTGAAGAGTATTCGAAAGTCCCGCCAGTATGAGCGGCATCTGCTCAAAAAGATCGCGTTCAAAACCACTCCAAGATCCCGCCATAACTACTCTCTCTTACCAAAAAAAGCTTGTAGCTCTGGATCGGAGTGATTGTTGGCAAGAACATTAATGCGTTCGTCGGCACGAATGACGCCTTTATCCAAAAATAGCACCCGGTCTGAAATGGCACTTGCTAAACCCAAGTCATGAGTTACACAAATCATGGTGATTCCATTGTGATGCAAGCGATTTATGAGATCTCCCACATCACGAGACATGATGGGATCCAGTGCTGAGGTTGGCTCGTCCAGCAGCAATACAGCTGGGTCCATCGCTAAAGCCCGCGCAATCGCAACGCGCTGCTTTTGCCCGCCGGACAATTGCGAAGGATACTTGCTTTGATGGGGGGTCATCTCAAAACGAGATAACTCATGCAAAGCCTTTTCATTAGCTTCTTTAAGCCCCATACCTTCTAACTTACGCAGGGCTAATGTGACATTGTCTAATACAGTGAGATGGCTATACAAAGCAAATTGCTGAAATACAAAACCAATCTGCTTGCGCAATTGCCGTACATCTACGTTGGGCCCTAAGATCTCATTGCCTTTAAATTGAATTGATCCGGAGGTGGGCTCTACCAAGCGATTTAAGCACCTCAAGAGAGTAGATTTACCACTTCCCGAAGAGCCCATCAGGACTTTCACTTCGCCCTGCTGTAAGTCCAAATTAATCCCTGAAAGTACTGCTTGACCCTCAAATTTCTTAGTGAGGTCTCGGATGGTGATTACCGTCATACTGCAGCTTCTTTCATTTCTGGAATCTCATAATGCTTTTGAATGAGTTGAACGCCCAATAACAAGATCCGATAAATAACAAAATAAAGGACTCCAACCATTAGATAAACATCAATTCCCTTTAGGGTATTGGCTGTCAATGTCATGGCCTCCTTGGTGATCTCTGGAATGCCAACGGTATAGGCAAAAGGAGAGTACTTCAGGACGGAGGTAAATTCATTCACCATGCCGGGAATGGAGAAACGGAGCATCTGCGGAATTTCAATATAACGGAGCACCTGGATGCGACTCATACCCATGGCCTGTGCAGCAACTATCTCAGTTGGGTCGACTGAATTAAATGCCCCACGAAAGACCTCCGTTAAATAGGCGCCAGCCACCAAACCTAAACTGAGCGCCATCGCCATTAAGGGTGGTGGCTTAATGCCTATTCCGGGAAGACCAAAATACACCATGAATAGGAGAACGAGTACTGGAACGCCTCTAAAGATATAAGTGTAGATATCAATCAGAAACGAAACACTTCTAATAGAGAGTCTATGTAGACTAGAAAGCAGTAGACCGACAACAAGGCCGGTCATACTGCAAACCAGAGTCACGATAACGGTGTACGCAACGCCATTACAGAGCTCTAGCAGAATACCCAAAAGACTCATAACTACCCTTTGCTAGAGGATTACTTCATCCACTTATCTAGGATCGCTTGAATTTTTTCAGGTCCCAGCTCTGTTAAATACTTATCAAAGTCATCACGCAACTTGGAGCCCTTGGCAAAGGCAAAGCCCAATTTGTCGTAACCCTTGAATACATAGGCGCTTTCCAAAGGAAGCTTTAGCTTATTTTCATAATTCAAGAACACGGGCTCTTCAATAAATGCCAAATCAATATTGCCATTTTGGAGATCAGTCACCACCTCAGCATATGAAGGATATAGCTTTACCTTGCTCAAAGAGTAGTAGCCTTTTGGCTCCAACTCATTTCTGATCAAGTCATCGTAAGCCATGCCGCGTGGGTAGCCAATCGAATACTTCTTGAGTTGATTTAAATCTGTGATCTTGATATTTTTACTTTTAAGACTTACCAAATGCCAAGAGTTATCGTAATAAGGCTGAGAAAAATCCATCGCCTCTTTGCGCTTATCCGTAATTGAGATGCCAGAAAAGGCAACATCAGCTTGACCGCTTGAAACGGCGCCAAGCATTCCTTGCCAATCATAAGGAGTTACTTTTAAGGTACAGCCACGAGACTTGCAATAACCTTGGAATATGTCCATATCTACGCCAACAATCTGACCATTTTGATCAAACAACATCGGTGGTGATGCAGGCGATACGGCAACCTTAATTTCACTTGAATTGGTTCCTTTAGAGCAAGCAACCATTCCTAGACTTAGGGCAAATATCAGCAATAGCAAAAATCGGCGTTTCATAGAAAAAATCCTTGTAGTAAAAATTAGGTGGCGTCTTCTAAATTAAACAAGCTAATGCAAGTCAATTAGCCTTAAAAGCATTCCATCAAAAGATAGCAGTGGAATGGCTATTTGTAAATGATGATTCTATGGCAAGAGCTGGTGAGCATCACGATTGATAACCGAATTGGGTTATTTGCCAAGCGATCTAAAGAGCGAAGAACTGCCCTACCTCTAGATTCAACTCTTTAGCTAATTCAGCACCAGTTACTTTACCCCCAGCGCCTTTAGCCTTCAGGACCTCAATCTGTCCACCATGGCAGGTGACGAAGAAAGAATCTAGCGTGATTTGGGTCACTTCACCTGGCTTACCTTTAACGGCACCAAACGTTGCAGCCACATGTTTGTAGCAATCGTAGATCTGCACTTTTTGTTCGCCAAACTTAGTCCATGCACCAGGCGCAGGATTGCATGCACGAATCAGGTTATAGATTTGACTGATGTGAGTCGCCCAATGAATCTGTGCAGCATTCGCATCAAACCAGCCTTCGTAGTTAGCCTGCGACTCATCTTGAACGATTTCTTGATGTTTGCCCGCAACTACAAGATCAGCAGTCTCTAGGAGAGCCTGCACACCGATCGGGAATAAATGATCAAAGTAGATCTTGCCTAATGTGTCATTAGGTCCAATAGCTACTTCTTTTTGCAAAATCACTTCGCCTTCATCTAAGCCATCGGATGGGCGGAATATGGTTAAACCAGTCTTCTCTTCACCCAATGCAATTGCCCAATTGATGGCGCTCGGACCGCGGTATTTAGGCAGCAAGGATGGGTGATATTGAATCGTGCCGTGCTTCGGAATCTTACAGAGCTCTTGCGGCACAAACTGGAGTACGTAAGCCATTACGCAGATATCCGCATTGGCATCAATCATCGCTTGGGCAGCCTCTGGCCCTTTTAAGGAAGGGAACTGCAAGGGGGTTAAGCCCCTTGCTAGCGCAGCTTCTTTCAAGACTTCGGGTTTGCTTGATTTAGGATTGTCGGGTGGGCAGAAAACAGCAACGACTTCATCGCCGCGATCTAAAAAGGCTTCTAATGACGCTTTGCCAAAATCCGCACTCCCAATTAAAGCAACCCGCATCTTAGATCACCTTATCATGACGAAGAGAAATCAATTCATCGGTTGAGTAACCTAACTCACTGAGAATCTCATCAGTATGCTCACCAAGCAATGGTGAACGAGTCACATCGGTTGGGCTATCAGACATCTTGATTGGGTTACCAACAGTAAGGTACTTTCCGCGAATTGGATGATCCACTTCAACCACAGTGCCGGTAGCACGCAACGCAGGCTCTTCAGCAATTTCTTTCATGGAGAGAATTGGGCCACAAGGAACATCGTACTTATTGAGCGCCTCCATAACCTCGAACTTACTTAAGGTCATCGTCCATTTTTCAATCTCAGCAAAAATCTCCATGAGACGGGGTAAGCGTGCCATTGCGGATGCGAAGTTAGGGTCAGTGATCCAATCTTCACGGCCAATCACCTTACATATTGCTGGCCACACTGGCGCCTGTACTACTACGTAAATATAAGAGTTGGGATCAGTTTCCCAGCCTTTGCATTTGAGAATCCAGCCTGGTTGACCGCCACCAGAAGCATTGCCAGCGCGGGGTACAGAGTCACCGAACTCACCATTCGGGTACTGTGGATACTCTTGCATCGTACCGTTGCGCTCTAAACGCTGTTGATCACGCAACTTCACACGACACAAGTTCAATACGGCATCTTGCATTGCTGCCAATACTTTCTGACCACGACCAGAATGGGTACGTTGGTATAGAGCTGTAACAATACCAAGCGCTAAATGCAAACCGGTTCCGCTGTCACCAATTTGTGCACCAGTCACCATTGGAGGACCATCATCAAAACCTGTAGTTGATGCAGAACCGCCTGCGCATTGCGCTACGTTCTCATACACCTTGCAATCTTCATATGGACCAGGACCAAAGCCTTTGACAGAAGCCATGATCATCATGGGATTGAGTTCTTGAATGCGCTCCCAAGAAAATCCCATGCGATCGAGTGCGCCTGGTGCAAAGTTCTCAACCAATACGTCGCACTCTTTAATGAGGCGCTCTAGAATTTCTTTACCCTTTTGGGTTTTAGTATTCACAGTGATGGAACGCTTGTTATGGTTCAACATTGTGAAATACAAACTGTCTGCATCAGGAATGTCGCGCAATTGACCGCGCGTTGCATCACCTTCGCCTGATTTTTCTACCTTGATCACATCCGCACCAAACCAAGCCAGTAACTGAGTACAGGTTGGGCCTGATTGAACGTGCGTAAAGTCGAGGACTTTGACCCCCTCTAGTGCTTTTGCCATGATTTAAGTCCTAATAAGAATGAAAATTTTGAATTAAGGAATTTTACCAGTGGGATAAAGAGAAAGATTGGGTGTGCCCTATTTTTGGGCACAGACGCCGTCTAAGACTGTATATAGCTAGATTTGGGCATCTTCAAGATCGGCAATCCTTTTTTTAAGCGTCCTTTCTTGAGCAAAACGCTCGGTTTCATCCCGAATGGTTGCCACAATCCCATTGACCTTCTGATGTTCATCAAAAAGCATGCCAACTGTAAAAGCGATTGAGAGCATGCCACCGCTCTTGTGGAGAGCTGGCACTTTTAACAACGATGAGCCATAACGCGTGATACCAGTTTCCATGGACTTACGGCAGCCCTCGTTATGGCGATGGCGTTGACGCTCCGGAACAATTAAATCCAAAGTATTACCTAAAGCCTCCGACTCGGAGTAACCAAAGATACGAGTAGCTGCGGGATTCCACAGCACAATTTTTTCATGTGCATCGACAACGATGATCGCATCTCCAACACACTCTACTAATTGAACTAAATCAATATTGGTATTCATAGGATCAGTCTACAGACTTTTTCATTAAGTGATTTACTATTTATTCTGACAATAAAAAAGGCGCCCACCAGGAGCGCCTTCAATTCATAGCGATAATTATCGTTATTAGACTGCTTTAGCTGTATGTAACTTAGCGATGTCATCAGCGCTATAGCCAAGGTCAGCCAATACTTCGTCAGTGTGCTCACCCAATACTGGTGATGGACCAACTTCGATTTCCAAATCAGAGAACTTGATTGGGCTACCGATAGTCAAATACTTACCACGTACTTTGTGGTCCACTTCAACAATAGAACCGCTCTTACGCAAGTCAGGTGAATTAGCCAACTCTTTCATAGAGAGAACTGGAGCACATGGAATATCGAACTTGCGGAGAATGTCCACAGCTTCATACTTAGTCTTGTCTTTGAGCCACTCTTCGATGGTTGCGAAGATGTCAAAAATCTTGTCTTGACGGGCTTCAGCTGTCATGTACGCTGGATCAGTTGCCCACTCTGGCTTACCAATCGCACGAGTAATCGGCTCCCAAGCGTGACCTTGAATTGTGAAGTAAATGTATGCGTTTGGATCTGTTTCCCAACCCTTACATTTCAACACCCAACCTGGCTGACCGCCACCACCAGCGTTACCGCCACGTGGAACTACGTCAGTAAATGAACCGTGTGGGTACTGTGGGTACTCTTCCAAGTAACCAATCTTGTCCAAACGTTGTTGGTCGCGCAACTTCACGCGGCACAAGTTCAATACAGCGTCTTGCATTGAGCAAGAAACTTTTTGACCTTTGCCAGTTTTTTGACGTTGCATCAAAGCTGTCAAGATACCGATTGCCAAGTGCATACCAGTATTTGAGTCACCTAAAGCAGCAGCAGAAACAGTAGGAGGACCATCCCAGAAACCGGTTGTTGAAGCAGCACCACCAGCACACTGAGCAACGTTCTCATACACTTTTAAGTCTTCATATGAGTGGCCATCGCTAAAACCTTTTACAGAAGCCATGATCATTTTTGGGTTCAATTCTTGGATACGCTTCCAAGAGAATCCCATACGATCCAATGCGCCTGGACCAAAGTTCTCAACCATTACGTCGGAAGTTTTGATCATCTTCTCTAAAACTTCTTTACCTTCTTGAGTCTTAGTATCGAGAGTCAAAGAACGCTTGTTACCGTTCAACATTGTGAAGTACAAAGCATCTGCACCTGGAATATCGCGCAATTGGCTACGAGTTACGTCGCCAGAACCTGGACGCTCAACTTTGATTACGTCAGCGCCGTACCATGCCAACAACTGAGTACATGCAGGACCTGCTTGTACGTGTGTGAAGTCAATAATGCGAATACCTTCTAATGGTTTAGTCATGTTTGTTTCTCCTTAAGTCTTTCTTGTTTACTTCAAATTTAGCTCAAAAATATTAACTTTTTATTACCGTTTTTAATATCTTATTTCTTAGCAGCTGCTGTGGATGGGTTTAAGTTTGTTAAACGTCCACTCTCAGTACCTGCAGTTTCATCAATAACAGCATTGATGAGGGCTGGTTTACCGGCAGCAATCGCTTCTGTTAACGCTGCTTCTAATTCTGCTGGGGTAGTTACGTAGTAACCAACACCACCAAACGCTTCAATCATTTTGTCGTAACGAGCATCTTTCACGAACACAGTTGGTGCAACATCAGCACCACCAGTTGGGTTAACGTCAGTACCGCGGTATACGCCGTTGTTGTTGAATACAACAGTCGTGATTGGCAGGTTATAACGGCAAACTGTTTCCAATTCCATGCCGCTAAAGCCAAATGCGCTGTCGCCTTCAACTGCAACTGTTGGCAAGCCGCTAGTAACGGCCGCGCCAATTGCATAACCCATACCGATACCCATAATGCCCCAAGTACCAGAGTCAAAACGCTTACGCGGCTTGTACATATCAACGATGGCACGGCAATAGTCGAGTGTATTTGCGCCTTCGTTTACCAAGTTCACATCTGGGTTCTTCTTAATCACATCACGAATCACGCGTAACGCGCCATGGAAGTTCATTGGGTTTGCTTCTTTAGCCAATGTCTCGGCCATCTTGGCTAGATTCTTATCTTTCTTCTCAGTGATCGCGGCAATCCACTCAGCGCTTGGCTTAGGAACAGCGGAGATACCCTTCAAGAGTTCGCCAACGCATGAACCGATGTCACCAATCAATGGAGCAGCGATTTGTACGTTGCTATCCACTTCGTTTGCTTGAATATCGATTTGGATAAATTTCTTAGGCTCTTTGCCCCAAGTCTTACCTTTACCGTGTGCCAGCAACCAGTTTAAACGTGCACCAACCAATAACACTGCATCAGCTTCAGCCAATACAAATGAACGCGCTGCAGAAGCAGATTGTGGGTGATTGTCTGGCAATAAACCTTTAGCCATAGACATCGGCAAGTAAGGAATACCTGATTTTTCAACCAGATCACGAATCTCTTTATCAGCTTGAGCATAAGCAGCGCCCTTACCCAAGAGGATCAATGGACGCTTAGCGCCCTTCAACACATCTAATGCACGAGCAACTGCATCAGCCGCTGGGATTTGACGAGGAACTGGATCGATTACCTTGAAAATGGATTTCTTTGCTTCATCAGCAGGCATTGTTTGTGCAAGCAACTGGGCTGGCAAGTCTAGATACACGCCACCTGGACGACCAGAAACGGCAGCGCGGATTGCACGAGCAAAACCAATGCCGATATCTTCAATGTGGTTAATACGATAGGCAGCTTTACAGTATGGCTTAGCCGCATTGAGCTGATCCATCTCTTCGTAGTCACCCTGTTGCAAGTCAACGATTTCACGTTCGCTTGAACCAGAGATCAAAATCATTGGGAAGCAGTTCACAGTTGCATTAGCAAGTGCTGTCAAACCGTTCAAGAAACCAGGAGCAGAAACAGTCATACAGATACCTGGCTTTTGCGTCATGTAACCAGAAATAGCGGCAGCATTACCTGCGTGTTGTTCGTGACGGAAGCCGATAAAACGCAGACCTTCTGCTTGCGCTAAACGGCATAAGTCAGTAATTGGAATACCAACGAGGCCGAAAATAGTATCGAGATCGTTTGCTTTCAGGGCGTCAATGACGAGGTGAAAGCCATCGGTTAATTGTGTGTTTTGATTATCAGTTGTCATAGAAATTTATATAGAAATTGCGGGCTTGCTCTTGTAGAGCCAATGCAATTTAGCTTTCGCTAACGTCTCCAATGTAGTTATAAATCGCATAACGGGTTTTGTGTCCCGCTTAGGCTGAGATGAATATTAGGCTTGGAGGAGAGGTTCATCATTGACTTCGGTCAATTTCCCCCTAAATCCTGTAATTAAGGGCGGTTTTGTCCCTTAAACAAAGAGCTCTTTATGCTTCGTTTTAAGGCGACTTAGGGTCTCAGGAGAGAGATTGAGGTAGGCTGCCAACTCCTTCTTTGGGAGAAGCTCGAACAAATCCTCATATTTACGCAAGAAACGCTCTACCCGGCCTGGGGCATCAAGCATATGCAAGGTAATGATGTGGGCCATGATTTCACTCATCAGGCGCATGACTTCGAACTCAAAGCTCTCTTTGAGGGGTTTGTGCTCCTCAAGGAATTCAGCCCACTTCTTCATAGGCATCCGGGCTACACGCGCCTTAGTGACACACGCAATACTGTAGGGTGCAGCAGTTTTTAAGCGCCATGCGGCATAGCTCGTTTCAATATCTTTTTCGATGGCAAAACGCAAAATCATCTCTTTGGCATCCGCGCTTGAAACAATCCGCTTCAGAATGCCATCCAAAACGAAGTACTGCTCCATCTGGTGATCACCTTGATGCAGCAAAATTTCGGATTTTTTGAGGTCCGCAATTTCTAAATGGCGCTCTAAATCAGCCATTGCCGAGGGATCCAAGCTTTTTAAGACCGAGTTTTGACTCAACTGCAGACGAATCAGGTTTTTTTCGGGATGCTTATCTAATACGGTCATGAATCCTTGCTCCAAGACCCTCTATTGTAGGCTTTTTTAACCCTCAAAGCCTTGGATTCCCGCTTAGCGAACTTCAAATCCGCTAGAATAATGAGGTCGTGGTGCTTTATTGCAGTGCAATAAAGTTAAACGGGAAACACTAAACGTGTGCTGCCCCCGCAACGGTAGGTAAATGCGCCCTTTTTGGTTTATTTGGGGCGTCAGGAATCTGACAAAGCCACTGTGCGCGTCAATCGCATGGGAAGGCCAGATTCTGATATTTACTAGCCCGGATACCGGCCAAGATAGGTGGAATTTTGCGGACGGGGATCTTCGCGCGCCAAGAAAGCGCTAAGTCTCTCGATACTGCGCCCAATTGACGCCTGAACTCCTGCACGGGAAATTCTGTTCGACCCAGCTTACGGGGAAGTGAGCTAGGCAATCGATGACAGAAAGTGGATCATGAAGCAGCAGTTCAACAACAAAAAAGCCGCACTTCTTTTGGGCGCCCTCATCAGCATCAATGCCTTCGCACAAAACAACTCACCAATAGTTTTAGCAAGTGCAGCTAGTCCACTTAATCCCATCATCGTCACCGCTACGCGCACGCCAACCAAAGCGAGCGATGTATTGGCCGATAACGTTTACATTGGCCCTGAAGAAATTGAGCAAGCCGGACAGACGAGCTTGGTTGAATTACTGCAACGCCAAAAGGGTGTAACCATTTCTAGTTATGGAGCGGGCGGATCTAACGCCAGCGTTTTCTTGAGAGGTACTACCAATAATCAGACTCTGGTATTAATCGATGGTGTGCGTATTGATGATGCAATTAATGGCGGCACCAACTGGTCAGTCATCCCACTGACCATCATCGATCATATTGAAATCGTATTTGGCCCTCAGAGTAGTCTTTATGGTTCTGATGCCATCGGTGGCGTAGTGCAAATCTTTACCAAAAAAGGTGATGGGCCCGCTAAGGTAGGCGCTTCTTTTGGATATGGCAGTTACGGCACGAGTATTAGTGAAGCCAGTATTAATGGATCTACTCAAGACGATCAAAAAATTCGCTACTCGCTTGCCGCAAGCCAAACCCTCTCTATGGGCTTTAATACCATCGCACCTAACAATAAGGATGGGCTTACCGCATCAGGCAGAACGGGCTACGCTCAAGACAGCATTACTGGCAGACTATCCCAGGAGTGGAGTAAGGGACAAGAGTTTGGATTGCAGTTTTTAAATAGTCGCCTGAATAACCAACTGCCCGGGTTTGATCCGCAAGAGTTTTTATATCAACAAACTCAAAATCAAGTTTCTCAATTGGGAACCTATTCCCTCTACTCTAAAAATCAAGTGATGGAAAACTGGCGCAGCCTCCTGCAAGCATCCGCACAAACAGGAACCGCACTAAACCATGCTCCTGGCACACCAGATAATCCAGCATACGACAGCACTCTGAATCAAAGACAAAATATCTACACCTGGCAAAATGATTTCGCTATTGGCGCTGATGTTTTGCAAGTATTAGCGGAAAGAAAAACCCAAAAAGTTTCCAGCAATCAATTGGACTACAACAACGGTGACTTCAACAACTTGACAGCGCCCTACCCTTTTTTGGGCTTTAATCAAACCCGTAACACCAATTCAGGTGCTATTGCTTATCAACTGAAAAGAGAAGCGCACTTAGCTAACTTCTCACTCCGCAATGACAGCATCACAGGTTACGGACCACAAACTACAGGCGCAGCAGCGTACGGCTACTTCTTCACCAAAGAATGGCGTGCGAACATTAACTATGGAACTGGCTTTAGAGCGCCAACATTTAATGACCTCTACTACCCAGGATACGGAAATACAGCCATCCTTCCTGAGAAAAGTAAAAATACTGAAGCAGGACTTCATTACGAAAAACCAGGTCTTGATGGGCATGTCGTGGTCTTTAGTAACTCCATCTCAAACTTGATTCAAGTTAGCAATTCTGACACGTGCCCGGTGGGAACGGGCATCTTTGGCTGTGCATCCAACGTGGCAAGCGCCAAAATTACTGGTAGCACTTTGAGTGGTGCCGTACAAATGTCCTCACTCAGCTTAAAAGGCTCCTTCACACAGCAAAACCCAGTAAACGAGAGCACTAATAGCACTCTGATAAAACAAGCTAAGCAATACGGCAATGTGGCAGGTGAATATCTTTATCTCAAATTAACTGCTGGGATCGGGGCCACCTTTTCCGGAAGAAGGGATGATTTTCAGGGTGCGAACACCGGCATGGGCGGCTACACCATCTTTAACCTCTATGCCAACTATGATTTAGAGAAAGACTTTAGCGTCTTTGCCCGCTGGAATAATGCCTTAAATAAGACTTACCAACTTAGTTATGGCTATAACACCCCGGGCTCAAACGTATTTGTAGGACTACGTTACGCCATGAAATAAGCTCTTTTTTCAGACTACAATGCCAGTATGAGCGAGACCTCCCCTCTTTCCACTGGCGACCTAGCCTTAGGTATGGATGCGCTATGCGCATCCATCCATCGAGTCTCTGGAAAAATTCAGGTTATTGCTGAAGCCGTTCAAAACTTAAACCAAAATCGAGTGCAACTCGAAAACAAGATTGAAGATGCGCAAAAGCGTATTCAACATATCCTAAGTCGCCTGCCAGAACAAAGCGACGGTCGCCAACTTAATCTGCTAGGCGAAGCTATCCCACCAAACAACCCTGAGGATGACAATGAGCCAACAACGCATTGAGGTAAGTCTTGCCGGTCAGAAAATTACTCTGGCAACCAGTGCCGAGCATGAGCCATTACTCCGTGCAGCGTGTGTCTTGGTAGATGAACAAATTCAACTGGCTATTAATGGTGGTAACCGCAGCATTGAAAGAGCGAGCATGATGGCTGCACTCAAAATTGCTGGCGATCTTATTACCTTACAAAAAAATCCATCGCACCAAAGCAGCTCTTCCAATGTCAGCACGGATGAAGTTACTCGCCTTCAGGATGAGATTCATGCACTTGAAGATCAAGTAGATGCTTTGATGCAAACCCTTTCCCTGCCTGGTTCGCCAAGGCCAATAGTTCCTTGAACCGATGCGCAAGCATCAGGAACGATCTTTACCTTGTGGGCGTGAGCGTTTTGCAAGTTCAAAGTGCCAACTAAGACTTGGTTACTCCCTGAGCCTCTTAATGCACCCGAAGCAGAGTAGCCGTTCCACCTTGAACCTTAGGGTTCAGGATGACGGCCTAGCGGCTAAGGCGGGGAATTCATGTTACTAAGCGATATCTTGATGTTGATGTTGTGCGGCGCCATCTCTGGCTACTTGGCTGGACTGCTAGGTATTGGTGGCGGCATGATTCTGGTGCCCTTCATGATCTTGGTTTTTAACCATCTGGGATTTAATCAAGAAGTCATCGTGCATATGGCTATTGCCACAGGAATGGCCACCATTTTATTTACCACCACCTCTGCAATTTGGGCACATCACAAACATGGCTCAATTGATTGGAAACTAGTTGCCTCTTTAAGCCCCGGAATGATTTTTGGTGGGCTGGTTGGTGGCAGCGAATTGTTTGAGGCACTCAAGACCTCATGGCTGTCACTCTTCTTTGCCGTCTTTATTGTTTACACCTCAATCCAAATGCTGCTCAATAAGAAGCCTAAGGCAGGCAGAGACTTGCCTGGGACGCTTGGATTATTTTCGTTTGGCGCATTTGCCGGCGCACTTGCAAGCTTAGTTGGCGCAGGTGGGGCATTTATTACTGTGCCATTTATGCTTTGGTGCAACGTCAAGCCGCACACAGCAATGGCCACTTCATCCGGCTTGGGCTTTCCGATTGCAGCAGCAGCAACGATAGGCTATATGTATGGAAGCTGGGGCAACCCCAATCTTCCAGCAGGCTCTTTGGGCTTTGTTTATTTACCGGCGGTTGCGTGCATCGTGACGGTCAGTATCTTTACCGCACCTTTAGGTGCAAAGATGGCCAGAAAACTTGATATTGCTCAGCTCAAACGAGTTTTTGGCATCATGCTTTTTTTCCTTGCAGCCTTCATGTTTAATGAAAGTCGCAAGGCATTCGGCTTCTAATTACGCTGCGTACTGCTGACGCAAAATATTCTTTTGCACCTTACCCATAGCGTTACGAGGTAAATCAGCAACAATCTCTACGCGCTTTGGAATCTTAAAGTTTGCAATTTGTGTTTTCAAAGTAGCAATCATCGCTTCTGCATTGAGTTTTGCTCCAGCCTTAGGCACCACTACTGCCATCACTGCCTCACCAAAATCAGGATGCGGAATACCAATCACGGCACTTTCATCAACGCCAGCCATATCATCAATGAAACTTTCGATCTCTTTCGGGTAAACGTTATAGCCACCAGAAATAATCAAATCCTTGCTGCGACCAACAATGCACAAGTAATCATTGGGAGCTTTGCCGCCATTGGCATCGCCACCCCAACGACCGACGTCGCCAGTTTTAAACCAGCCGTCTTTGGTAAATTCCTCTGCAGTCTTCTCAGGCATGCGCCAGTAGCCCGAAAATATATTCGGACCCTTCACCTGAATACTGCCAATCTCATTTACTTTGCACGGCTTGTTATCTTCATCCACTACACGCACCTTAACGCCAGGCAATGGCAGACCAACTGAACCACCTACGCGCTTACCTTTGTAAGGATTAGAAACCAACATCACCGTCTCACTCATGCCATAACGCTCAAGAATAGGCTGGCCAATCACTTCTTTGAAGGTATTAAATGTTTCTGTCAGCAAAGGAGCTGAGCCAGAAACAAATAGGCGCATATTGCTTGCTACTTTTTTAGTAAATCCTTTGTCAGCCAATAGGCGTACATAGAATGTAGGTACACCCATCATCACGGTGGACTGGGGCATGTGCTTAATCAACTGCGCTGTATCTAAACGTGGCAACCAAATCATTTTGCTGCCATTAATCAATGCGCCATGCGCCGCCACAAACAATCCATGAACGTGGAATATAGGCAAAGCATGCAGCAATACATCGCCTTTTTTCCAACCCCAGAACTTTTGCAACACTTGTGCATTGCTGCCAAGGTTCTTATGAGTAAGCATTGCGCCCTTGCTGCGTCCTGTTGTACCAGAGGTGTATAAAATTGCTGCAAGATCATCATCTTTTGCTGGAACAGTCTTGAACTTGTCGCTCAGGATTCCTGCACGCTCTAATAAAGTGCCCGTACGATTCTCGTCCAGCGTGAATACATGCTTAGTACCAGCCTTAGAAGCTACCTTAGAAACCCAAGAGAGATTCTTGCTGCTGCACACAACCACTGCGGGCTCAGCATTTTCTAAGAAGTACTGGATTTCAGCTGACTGATAAGCGGTATTCAGCGGCAAATACACATAGCCCGCACGAATCGTTGCTAGATAAAGAAAAAGTGCTTCAGGAGACTTCTCAACCTGCACTGCAACCCTGGCTCCTTTTGGAAGCTTCAGGCTAGCAAGTAAATTGGCAAGCTTGGCGGTTGCTGACTCAAGGTCACCCCAAGAGTAATAAAGACCGTCATGCGTCTCGAGAGCGCACGCTTTTTTATCCTTTGGAAAACCTTTTTCCAATACTGAATACAAATTCATGAAAATATTCCTTGATTTCTTAAACTAGAGGCGCACCCATTACCCAATTAGATAATCCAGTGGCGATTTCTGGGAATACGCAAAGCAATACAACAGAAAAAAGCATGATGAATACAAATGGCATCACGCCGTAGATGATTTCACGCAAGGTGATATCAGGGGCAATATTCTTAATAACGAAAATATTCAGACCAACTGGTGGATGAATTAAGCCCGTTTCCATCACAATAGTCATCACCACGCCAAACCAGATTAAATCAAAGCCAGCGGCACGCAGAGGTGGCAAGAAAATTGGCGAAGTCATCAAAATAATTGAGACAGGTGGCAAGAAGAATCCTAGAACGATCACCATCAGTAGAATGGCTCCCAATAAAACCCATCTGGAAGTATTTAGATCAACAATTGCCTGTGCAGCAGACTGACTTAAATGCAAGTAACTCATCACATTTGCAAATAAGAGGGACATCCCAATGATGAACATCAACATCGCGGATTCGCGGATCGTGACATCTAACAAGGGATATAAATCCTTGAAACGCCACATCTTATAAATCACTGCAATTAATAAAAATGCAAAGACTGCGCCCAAGCCCGCTGTTTCAGCAGGCGTTGCATATCCTCCGTACAAGGCTACCATTACACCAATCAATAAAACTAAGAAAGGCAGCACTCTAGGCAATGAGCTCATTTTTTGCTGAATGGTGTAGGTTTGACGCTCCAATATGGGCGTAGAAACCTTAGTGACAGCATAAGCTTCGTAAGCGCTGGCGTACTCTTTACGGAAGCGATAGACGGTGTATACGGAAAAGAATATGACCAGCATGACGCCAGGGCCAATGGCCGCCAAGAATAAGCGCCCCAATGATTGCTCTGCTGCCACAGAATATAAAATCATGGTGATTGAAGGTGGCAATAAAATTCCCAAGGTGCCACCAGCAGCAATAATGCCTGCTGCAAAACCTGGAGAGTAGCCACGCTTACGCATCTCAGGAATTCCTGCGCTACCAATCGCAGAACAAGTTGCAGGGCTAGATCCGGCCATAGCAGCAAACAGCGCACAAGCAAATACGTTCGCAACTCCTAAGCCACCAGGTATCTTACCCATCCATACATGAAGAGCATCATACAAATCCTTGCCCGCGCGTGAACGGCCAATAGCGGCGCCTTTCAAGATAAACAATGGTATGGACATTAAAGTAATGCTGGACATTTCCTCATACACGTTCTGCGCAACCGTATCTAATGATGAAGCAGGCATGAAGAAATACATAAAAATAATTGCAACAATACCTAAAGCAAAAGCAATTGAAATCCCTGAAAACATAATCACAAGGGTTACAAAAGCAAATAAAAGACCAATGGTAAGAATAGACATATTAGTGACCCCCACTCACAACATCAGTAGTGATCGTTTTTCTGATGAAAATTTGTAGAAATAGTTGAAATGTGAGCAATGCCATGCCAGCAAACATCATTGAATAGGGAATCCACAAAGGGGGAGCCCATGTGGAGTTAGTTACCTGACCATCTACCCACGCCTCCTGAAGCAAATCCCAAGTTTTCGTAGAAAAAAAGGCAAAAAATAGGCAGGAAATCACATCAATAACAATTCCGCGTACTTTATTAACTGGGTGAGGCAACAGGCCCTCAATTGCGGAAATTCCTATATGGCCACGTCTCTCTTGCACATATGAACTGCAGAGAAAAGTTACGCCCACCAAGCAAAATAGAGCAGCCTCATCTTGCCAGTCGTTAGCCGTATGAAATAAACCACGAGACATAACGCTGTAACTCAGAATGAGGGCCGCAGCCATCAGGGCGAGTGAGCCCAGTAACACCAAAAATTTATTCACTGCCGACATCACCCTGTCGGCAGCTTCTAGAATCAACATCATTTTATGAAAGCTTTTCTGCCGAGCGCATCATTGCAGCACAAGTTTCATTACGCTCCGAGAATTCTTTCCAAGCAGAATTCTTAGCCACTGCCTTCCATTTATCAACTATCGACGTATCCATTTCAAAAACCTTGTTGCCGGCTTTAGCAAATGCAATGGATGCATCAATATCATCCAACTTGGCCTGTTCGGTACCAAATTTTTCCATATCCACCCCGACCGCCATAATGACGTCGCGTTGTTTTGGTGTTAAAGAATCAAACACCGTTTTTGACATCATGAGTGGCTCTAACATATACCAATAGGATTTATTTTTGGCGGAGGTAAAGTTTTTAGTTAACTCCGCAAGCTTGAATGACATTAAGCTTGCTGATGATGTGTAGGCTGCCTCTAGTGAGCCGGTTTGCACGGCCTGATAAATCTCATTCGAAGGAATCGAGGTCATTACGGATGCACCGGCTGCCTTAAGCATGGCATCAAATTCACGACTGCCACCCCTCACCTTAACGCCCTTAACGTCGTCCGGAACCACGATAGGACCAGAACGTGTAGCAACGCCACCAGCCTGCCACACCCAACTAACAATCACAATACCCTTGGACTCCATGACCTTATTCAAGATCTTACCAACTTCAGCATTTTTCCATTTAGCGCCCTGTTCATAACTAGTAACTAGCGCTGGCATTAGACCAATGTTAGCCTCAACAACCTCTCCACCCGCATAAGGCATTGGGTAGAAACTAAAGTCAAGAGCGCCTTTGCGGAGAGCGCTAAATTGAGCATTTGTTTTCATTAATGAGGATTGCGGATAAACGTCAAACTTCAATTCGCCGTTTGTTTTTTTAGTGACCTCTTCACCGAACTTCTTGCATAAACGATCACGGAAGTCTGTGCCACTTGGAAATTGGTGAGAAATCTTTAAACTTTTAGCGCCTGATTGAGCAAACGCGCTCAGATCGTAACCAGCAACGGATGCTCCAGCCGCACCCAGCAACAATGTGCGACGCAATTGAGAAATTTCTTTTGAATCTGTCATGCTCATCTCCTAAATGACTATTATTTTTCTACTTACAACTGTGGGTACTGCCAGTTTTGTAGCCGCTGGCTTCTTCATGTTCCATTCTAAAGCGAATACTCTGTGAATTCTGCTTTAGAGCCTCCTCTACTAAATTTCTTGCTTAGGGCTGCATTAAACGACCAACCGCACGGGAATAATCAATTTCACCCCGGGTAAATCGCTCATGATTCTCCTCAACAGCCGAAAGATCATATAAATAATTAACCATAAGTGCCGCGGACTGTCGCAAACCCTTGCGAGAGAGGTCTCCAGCCCAGTTAATTTGATGAAGCTTGGCGCCGTTGCCCAAGTGAAATTTGGCAACCGGGTTACCGTTACGGCCAGCAGAACCTAAACCCAAGTAAATACTAGCGAGGCACAGTAAAGCGGCTTTTTCTTTTTCAGTCGCATTATCTGGATGCCAGCCAGCACTTAAACGCTCAGACCAAGAGCGATTAGTAAGTCCAAGCGCTTCCAAGGATTGCTCGCGTGCTGTACGAATTGCCGGCTTAAGTTGGGTTCCTGTCTTTTCACCACCAATATCTGCACCAGCAGCGACCCAGTCAATGAAACCTGGAATTGGTGAAAGCGTTACAAAGGTTTTGAGGCTTGGGAATTCTGCATGCAGTTGCTCGGCAACACGCTTAATCAGGAAGTTACCCATTGAAACACCACGCAAGCCTGGCTCGCAGTTGCTAATAGAATAAAAAGCAGCCACTTTATATTGTGAGGTTTGATGAACGGTCTCCGCCTTCTTATCTACCAACGGAGTAATTACAGCGGGGATCTCAGGCAAAAGTGCTACTTCAACGAAAATCAAAGGCTCATTTGGAAGTTGCGGATGAAAGAACGCAAAACATCTGCGATCAGGCTGCAAGCGGCGGCGCAGGTCATCCCAACCATCAATTGCATGAACTGCCTCATGTTGGATGAGCTTCTCTAAAACTTCTGCAGGCGACTTCCAATCCACCCGATGCATCTTCAAAAATCCTGGGTTAAACCAAGAAGATAAGAGATGACGTAAATCAAAATCAACTGCTGTTAACTCTGGCTGCTTTTCAAGTAATTGCAACAGGTCACGACGCATACCTACGAGCGCAGCAGTTCCATTGGTTGCACGGTTAAGTCGACGAAACAATTCTTGCCTCGGTGGCTCAGTCACACGCTGTAATTTAATGTAATTGCGAGCACTCGCCTCTGCTGAAAAATTTTGCGCGGCAGCCATGACCGCAGCGGCATCGGGATTTAGCTTTTCAAATAGAAAATTGAAAAATTTAGAATGCTGATCTTTGGAGAGCTTGCGATAGTTATGGATGACATCATCGGCCATGCTGACAGCATTCGATTCACCGCGCTCAGAAATGAGTCGATTGACCGCGCCTGTAACGCGGGAAAAGTAACGGGCTTTTGCTAGCTTTTCAAGCATGTGTATCTCTCAAAGAATTCAACCCAAAGGGTAGCGGGTTGATTACTAATGTATAGCTGAGCCATACCTGAATCAATTAATGAAAGTGTATATTCATTAACTTTAAGTTAATGAATTAGAAAAAGTGTTTAGACGGGTTTAGGGATTATTGCGATGCAACATGCGGGTTTCAGCCGCTAGAGCAAGGATGTTGGGGTTTGATTCATTAGCCTGGAGGTACATTAGGCCGATATGCTGCGTCACCTGATATTTTGGCAATAATGGGGTAAATTCAATCGCATCACCCATTAAAGCCTTCACCCGACCAGGCAGCAAAGATCTTCCCAGGTCACCTGAGACCATATTCATGAGAGAAAAGATATCGCCCACCTTCATGACTACATTGGGGGCAAATCCAGCCAACTGGAAAGCCTCATAAAACCCTGAGGTGGTGGCAAAACCATCTTGAAGGGTTAAAAATTTCTCATTTTGGTACTCAGATAAATCAATATTAGCTTCGGTTGGCTTATTGTTTTTTGAGGAAGCCAAAAACAACTGGTCCTCAAAAAGGGGGACTACCTGGACACCCTCCGGAAGATCTCTTGTGGGAACTGCCATGACTACTGCATCTACATTTCCCTCGCTGAGCCTTTTCATCAAATCCTCGTTAGATCCTAGATATAAATCAATATCTAAGTCGGGTCTACGAATTTTGGTACCCATGATAACTCTAGGAATAATATTGGCCGTCAAAGAGTACATTGACCCCAGACGAATTTGCCCACTCTCGACACCGGCTTTGGCTCTCGTCTTTTTTAATACACGGTCTACGTCAGCCAATAAATCGGCACTTGCTTCAGCCAAATAAATAGCTGCTGGCAAGGCCTTTAACTGACGTCCATCTTTTACAAATAGAGCGCACCCTATTCCGGACTCCAGAGAATGCAGCGCCTTATGAATACTGACTGAACTTAAACGCAACTCTTCTGCTGTTTTTGAAAGACTACCGGTCCGAATAAACGAGCACAGCACCTCTAATTTTCGAAGTGTTAGCTCTTCATTCAGCATGAGCTAATTATTGACTCTTTGATTTAAATGCAGCCATGAGATAGAGACCAAAGAACATCATTGGCACACACAACCACTGACCCATCGATAAACCTAAGCCTAGAAGGCCCAAGAAGGAATCGGGCTCACGCGCATACTCAGCCAAGAAGCGGCAAATACCGTAACCCAACATGAAAAATCCAGATATCTGGCCAACACGTCTTGGCTTACCCGCATAAATCCAAAGCGCAATACCCAGGAGCACACCCTCACCAAGCAGTTGATAAATCTGTGATGGATGGCGTGGCACAGAATCCACTAAAGGAAAAATCATTGCCCATGGAAGATCGGTAGGTCTACCCCATAACTCGCCATTAATAAAGTTCCCCAGTCGACCAAAAGCCAAGCCAAAGGGAACTAGTGGAGCAACAAAATCACTCACGACAAAAAAAGTAGTCTTATGCTTTTTAGCAAACCAGTAAAGTGCAACAAGTACTCCTAACAAGCCGCCATGAAAAGACATGCCGCCTTCCCATATCTTAAAAATACTCAGAGGGTGAGTTAGATAGAAGCCTGGCATATAAAATAAGGTGTAACCCAAACGACCACCTAGCACCACGCCAAGAACGCCGGCGAATAGAAGATCCTCAAGATCTTTATAGGTCCAGCCTAGAGATTGATAACGCGGTGCTTTAATGCGTAAGCGACCCAAAAGCAAAAATTGAACAAAGGCCATCAGATACATCAAGCCATACCAATGAATTGCAAAAGATCCGATACGAATTGCTGCGGGGTCAAACTGCGGATGAATCAACATAGTTCTTAGCTTTTGGATTGGTCAAAGTTATGCAACTCATGACCTAACTCTCGATAAGCCTTAAAGCGCTCGCGCCCTGCTAATCGCCCTGCTTCATTCACAGTGACCACCTCAACGATTCTGGGAAAACGTGCGACCAAGGCTGGTACATCAGCAGGCATACGCATTCCCAAATGAATCATGACATCAGCATGAGGAATGTTATTCAGGGATGGGGATGCAAAGTCGTCAGTTAAGACGATAGGCGTTTCTGCTGCGGCCTCATCCTCAATAAAACAGTGCGGCAAGAAATCAGTACTGCTAAACGCCCAAAGAAGCTCATTCAACTTTTTCAGATCCGCCTTCTCGCCGACCATCACAATATTACGGACTGGCTCACCTTCAGGTGTAGCACTCCAAATCTTACGCGTGAGGCGACAGGCGTATTCCAACTTGTCACTGACATTGCTATGAAAATCAATTCGAGCCATTCAATATTTTTCCGAGATCTAAAGCGCTTACTTGCGCTCGAGCAAGAAGTTCACCAAGAGAGGCACAGGACGACCGGTAGAGCCTTTGGCAGCGCCACTCTTCCATGCGGTACCAGCAATGTCTAAGTGAGCCCATTTGTATTTCTCGGTGAAGCGAGACAAGAAGCAAGCCGCTGTCACGCTACCAGCTGGACGACCACCAATATTGGCCACATCTGCAAAATTAGATTTGAGTTGCTCATGGTAGGCCGCATCCAAAGGCAAACGCCATACGGTGTCTAAAGAAGCATGGCCTGCTTTAGTCAACTCGCTCACCAAGTTCTCATCTTCAGAAAACAAACCGCTATGCACATGACCCAAAGCAATCACGCAAGCCCCTGTTAAGGTGGCAACGTCAATCACTGCTGCCGGTTTAAAGCGCTCTACATAAGTTAGCGCATCACACAGAATTAAGCGACCTTCTGCATCGGTGTTGAGAACCTCAATGGTCTGCCCAGACATACTCTTCACAATATCGCCAGGACGTGTTGCTTGGCCTGATGGCATATTTTCACAAGTAGGAACGACGCCAATCACATTCTTCTTTAGCTTCATTAAAGAAATGGAATACATGGTGCCGATCACTGAAGCTGCGCCACACATGTCGTACTTCATTTCATCCATAGCTTCACCTGGCTTTAATGAAATTCCGCCGGTATCAAAAGTGATTCCTTTGCCAACCAAAACAATCGGAGCCTCTCCTGCTTTGCCGCCTTGATGCTTCATCACAATAAATTGTGGCGGAGTATCAGAGCCTTTAGCAACAGACAAGAATGAACCCATTCCCAAGGCCTCAATTTGTTTGAGCCCAAGAACATCCACTTTCAAAGCAGTCTTTTTACTCAAGCCCTGGGCTGCCTTACCAAGGTAGGTTGGCGTACAGATATTTGGGGGAAGGTTACCCAAATCCTTCGCTAGGTTCATACCCTCTACCATCGCGACACCCTGCTCTACTGCAGGCTTTAGCTCTTTAGCGCAGGCATCGTTACCCGCAAAGATGAGATGCTTAAATGTGTCTGCTTTATCTTTTGCTTTAAATTTCATGGCGGGCTGACGCACACCAAAACGATAAGCTTGGTCACCAGCGTATTGAACAGTAAGGCGAACCTCTTCGGCAATGAAGTCAGCTTTGTGTGCAAGCGCAAAACTTGGTGTAAACCAAAGCGCACTTTCAATTGATCCGCCACTTAACACCTTCAAAGCTGCGCGAGCAACTTTGGAATAAGTAGTCAAACTCCGTTCGCTAGCAAGATGTACATCACCCAAAGCAACGAGTAATACTCGTTTTACTTTAACCCCATTAGTTGACCAAGATTTTTCTGCACGCAACATGCATACGGAAGCTTGCTTGGAATCTAAATCCCCAACAAGATTGGCGTGATTGACTGAGCCTCCGAGCAAAAGATCTAGCTCTGGCAAAAATCCTACTTTTGCCTTGGCGCCCTTAGCACTTGAGAAACTATCAAAATCCGCCTTGGAATATGCCAAAACCAAGCAGTCGGTATTGTGGCTAAGCAAGGATTTGAGGCTAGATTTCTGGAGTTTTAGGCTCTGAAGGTCTGCTTGAGGGAAAATCTTGGTGCTGAATTTAATTGTCATAATCTATTACGGTGTTTTGGTCGCTTCAAAAGGGGTAATCTGCTAATTTGGGACGTTTATCCATTATCCTCCGACATGAGAATAACTTCCCTTACCTGCAGCAATATAAGCCATTTACAAGCCCAATAACCCATCAAGTCCAGACCTATAAATTCTCATGATTTT
Source organism: Polynucleobacter sp. JS-Fieb-80-E5 (assembly GCF_018882015.1). Taxonomy (NCBI): domain Bacteria; kingdom Pseudomonadati; phylum Pseudomonadota; class Betaproteobacteria; order Burkholderiales; family Burkholderiaceae; genus Polynucleobacter; species Polynucleobacter sp. JS-Fieb-80-E5. Next base: position 387,552 of record NZ_JACVPH010000001.1, read on the forward strand.
TAACCAGGCCCTTCGCCGCGAACTCAGTTTTACGACTGGCGGGGTCTTTTTGGTCTTAGTCACCATTATGGTGACTACCCTGGTGATCCGAATTTTGGGTTATGCCGCTAACGGGGCGGTCAATCCAGAAGATGCGCTGGTGTTAATTGCCTTGGCCACCCTAGGTTATCTTGCGGTTCTTTTGACGGTCTCCCTATTTGTCGCAACCCTCATCGTTCTGGTGCGCTGGTACAAAGATTCAGAAATGATTGTGTGGTTTGCTAGTGGCTTAAGCGTTACCAATCTCATTCGCCCCATCATGCAATTTGCCACGCCGCTCATCATTGTGATCGCGCTCCTGGCTCTTTTTGTCTGGCCTTGGGCAAACCGAGAATCCACTTTAATTAGTCAACGCTTTCAACAACGTGATGACGTATCCATGGTGAGCGCTGGACAATTCAAAGAGTCTGCAAAAGCAGAGCGCGTATTTTTCATTGAAGAGCTCGATGTTGATAAAAGTGAAGTCAAGAATATCTTCGTAGCCGACTCTAAGAATGGTCGACTGAGTATTGCAGTTTCCCAAACTGGCTATATTCAAAATTCTGCAGGTGGCGAGAAATCCATCGTGATGCATAACGGTAGACGCTATGAGGGGCAACCCACGCAGCCCGATTTCAGAATTCTAGAATTTAATGAATACAGCACCAAGATACGGAGTAAAGATTCATTGGCGCCCGCACCACGTGATCGCGAGAAGACGGTCACTGAGCTGTTAAATGACCCTAATCCAGCCTCTATCAACCCCAATCGTGCTGAGTTACTCTGGCGCATTGGCTTGCCATTAATGGCATTAGGTTTAGTGCTGATTGCAATTCCGCTTGCTTATGTGAACCCTCGCTTGGGTAATTACACTGCAATGTTTTATGCAGTCTTAATTTATTTAATCTATAGCAACTTACTTAACCTGACGCAAAATTTTGTCTCACAAGGCAAGGTCAGTGTATTTGTTGCCATCTGGCCTATTCATTTGCTTGCCCTCTTAATTGCGACAGCCTTAATTCGCAATCGTATTAATCCTTCTCTAAAGTGGTGGCGCCGTCAATTGCCCGCCTCTATGGCCACCAAATGAAATTGCTCTTTCCTTTCATTTACGAGCGCTATCTAGCCAAGCAGATTTATGCTGCTTTTGGCTTTATCTTGTTTGCCTTGGTAGCTTTGTTTTTGTTTTTCGATATCTTGAGCGAGTTAGGGTCTGTGCAAGGAGCCTACACACTTCCTCTGGCCCTACTTCATGTTCTTCTAAAGGCGCCAAGCCGAATCTCTGAAATCATCCCCATTGCAGGTTTGATTGGCAGTATCTATGTATTTGCAATGCTGGCTAGCCAGTCTGAGTTCACCATTTTGCGCATCGCTGGATTAGACGTGAAACGCGGGCTCATTACTCTCACAAAAATTTCACTTCCATTAATAGCGCTCACACTCATCATGAGTGAATGGGTTGGCCCTTATTCCGAAGCAAAGTCTGACCAGATTCGCATGAGGGCTATGGGCTCAGCCTATACGTCACAATTTAAAACGGGTGTTTGGGTGAAGGATCGCTTACGCGATGAAGATGGTAGTGGCCCCGTGCGCCCAGGCGTGCGCTATGTCAATGTGGGTAAAGTTGATAAAGATAATGAAATTCAAAATATCCGCATGTATGAGTTTGATGACACCTATCATCTTCTCTCTATTCGTAGTGCAGTCTCCGGACAGTTTGATGAGACTGGCATTTGGGTTTTAAATGACGTCACTGAAACCCGCTTTAAAGAAACAAAGCAATCTGACCCGCTAAACCCAGTCTTTTCTGCACAAACTTTTACGCACCCGATTGTCACCCTGGAGTCAGAAGTCACACCCCAAATTTTGAATGTGCTCTTAATCAGCCCTGAAAAAATGTCGATCATGAGCTTAGGTCGCTTCATCTCCCACCTACGTGAAAACAAACAAGATGCGCAAAGACATTCCATTGCTTTTTGGAAGAAGGTGGTTTATCCCTTCACGATTTTTGTGATGCTCACACTAGCCCTTCCGTTTGCATACCTTAAGGTTCGAGCAGGTAGTGTTGGTATCAAGGTGTTTGGTGGAATCATGCTGGGCATGAGCTTCCAGCTATTTAATTCCCTCTTCTCTAACGTAGGGCTTTTGGGTTCTTGGCCAGCACTACTAACAGCGCTTACCCCGCCTTTGCTTTACTTTCTTTTGGCGCTATTCGGGTTGCGCTGGGTTTCTAAGGCTTAATACCCAAAAATCATTTAGAATTTGATTCCTATATCATTGCTGATATATAGACAGGAATCCTTATGAATCTCCACCAATTCCGCTTCGTGCGTGAAGCCGTTAGGCAAAACTTCAATTTAACGACCGCAGCTAAAGCCTTATTCACCTCTCAACCAGGAGTTTCTAAGGCCATTATTGAATTGGAAGATGAGTTAGGCGTAGAGATCTTTCGCCGCCATGGCAAGCGCATTCGCTCCTTGACGGAACCAGGTAAACGTATTTTGAGCTCGATTGAGCGCATCCTCGATGAAGTGGAAACACTGAAGAGAGTGGGTAAAGATTTTGCTAGCCAAGATCAAGGTAGTCTCGTTATTGCCACTACCCATACACAAGCACGCTACGCACTTCCTAAAGTGCTGACTGAATTTACTAAACGCTTTCCGAAGGTAAAGGTGAGCATTCAGCAAGGTAACCCAGGTCAAATTGCAGAGTTGCTCACGCATGATCGTGCAGATATTGCGATTGCCACAGAAGGTATTGCCAATACTCCGGGCGTACTGGCTTTGCCGGGCTACCAATGGCAGCACGTACTCATGGTGCCACTAAGCCACCCCCTTCTCAACCAGGCAACGCTTACCCTGGAAGAGATTGCCAAGTACCCCATCATCACTTATGACAAAGCATTTGCTGGTCGTAGCAAAATTGATGCGGCCTTTGCGCAAAGAAATATTACGCCCGATATTATTTTGGAGGCGATTGATGCGGACGTGATTAAGACTTATGTAGAGACAGGCATGGGCATTGGTATTGTTGCGGGTCATGCTTATGACCCCGATCGCGATCGCAATCTCAAGGTAATTCCTGCGGGACATTTATTTGGTAATAACGTGACTCACCTAGGCGTCAAACAAGGTGCTTACTTGCGCTCATTTGTCTATACCTTCATTGAACTCTTCTCACCAACGCTCACCAAGAAGATTGTTGAGCAGGCAATGAATAATGAATCCGAGACTTACGAAATTTAGATAATCTAAGGATGCACAAGGACTGAACAGTCTTTGAGTGGTGCCTCGGGGCGGACTCGAACCGCCACGCCTTGCGGCACCGGATTTTGAGTCCGGCACGTCTACCAATTCCATCACCGAGGCAGGTGTTTGCAGTGGAAATTCTGCTTAATTTGCTACTTTGTTACTGCTAAGACATGAGAGTGTAACAAAAAATGGTTAGTAACCCCCTGCCTTGGGTCTAGAACCCATTAAAATGAGGTCTTCTAGCCAAATTATTAAAAGGACTTACCCGTATGGCCGGCCATTCGAAATGGGCCAATATTCAGCACCGCAAAGGTCGTCAGGACGAAAAACGCGGCAAGATTTGGACCAAACTCATTAAAGAAATTACCGTTGCCGCCAAATTAGGCGGTGGTGATATTGCTACCAACCCACGTTTACGTCTGGCTATTGATAAGGCCAAAGACTCCAATATGCCGAACGATAATGTGCAAAGAGCGATTCAACGTGGCACTGGATCTCTTGAAGGCGTTAACTACGAAGAAATTCGTTATGAGGGTTATGGCATGAATGGCGCAGCCATCATTGTCGATTGCTTAACTGATAATCGTACTCGCACTGTTGCTGAGGTTCGCCATGCTTTTAATAAGAATGGCGGCAATATGGGTGCCGAAGGTTCTGTTGCTTTTTTATTCAAACACTGCGGTCAAATGTTATTTGCTCCAGGCATCAGTGAAGATCAACTCATGGAAGTAGCTTTAGATGCTGGCGCCGAAGATGTGATTACTCACGATGACGGTTCTTTAGAGGTACTGTCTCCTGTTCCTGATTTTTCAAATGTACAAGATGCTATTAGTAAAGCAGGCCTCAAGCCTGAGCTAGCAACGGTTGCCATGCGCCCTGAGACTGAGATTGTTTTGGAAGGTGATCAGGCTGAGAGTATGCAGAAATTATTAGATGCACTCGAGAACTTAGATGACGTTCAAGAAGTTTTTACGAATGCTGCTCTTTAATTTTTTAAATTCATTTCTTTTAATTACCTCATTTAAATACTAGATAGCTTGTTATGAAAATTCTCCTAATCGGATCTGGCGGACGCGAACATGCTTTAGCCTGGAAACTGGCTCAATCACCACAAGTCCAAACGGTTTATGTTGCTCCTGGCAATGGTGGAACAGCAACTGCCAAACAAACTGCTGCGGGCATTGAGAACTTACCGATCACTGGATTACAGGAGCTGGCTGATTTTGCTAAGCGCGAGAAGATTCATCTCACGGTTGTGGGTCCAGAAGCGCCACTTGCTGCTGGCATTGTGGATGTCTTCCGTAATAATGGCTTGCGTATTTTTGGCCCAACTCAATTGGCAGCTCAACTGGAATCTTCTAAAGACTTTTCTAAAGCTTTTATGAAACGTCATGGCATTCCAACTGCCGATTACCAAACGTTTTCTAGCGCGCTTGAAGCGCATGCTTATATTGATGCCAAGGGTGCGCCAATTGTGATTAAGGCTGATGGCCTTGCGGCAGGTAAAGGTGTTGTAGTGGCAATGAGTCTTGAAGAGGCGCATGCCGCAGTTGACATGATGTTGGCTGATAACAAATTAGGCAATGCAGGTGCCCGCGTTGTGATTGAAGAATTCCTAACAGGTGAAGAAGCTAGCTTCATTGTTCTCGTGGATGGCAAGAATATTCTTGCATTGGCGACCAGCCAAGATCACAAGCGCTTACTTGATGCTGACCAAGGACCGAATACGGGCGGTATGGGTGCCTACTCCCCTGCGCCAGTTGTTACACCAGAAATTCATGCGCGTGCATTGCGTGAGGTGATCATGCCAACAGTCAAGGGCATGCAAGCAGATGGCATTCCGTATACAGGCTTCTTGTATGCGGGCTTAATGATCTCTCCTGATGGCAAGATCAAGACTTTGGAATTTAACTGCCGCATGGGCGACCCAGAAACACAACCGATCATGGCTCGCCTGCGCAGTGATTTCGTCAATGCTCTGGATCATGCAGTAGATGGAACGCTCAATGAAGTTGAGCTGAAATGGGATCGTCGCACTGCCTTAGGCGTTGTGCTTGCAGCCACCAATTACCCCGATACCCCGCGTGCTGGTGATGTGATTACCGGCATTCCGGCTGATACTGAAGATCAAATTACATTCCATGCCGGTACGAAATTACAAGATGGCAAAGTAGTGACCTCCGGTGGACGGGTGATGTGCGTTGTTGGACTTGCTGATACCGTGCGTGGTGCCCAACAAAAAGCCTATGAAGCCATCAACCATATCCAATTTGACGGCATGCAATATCGCAAAGATATTGGCTACCGCGCAATTAAGTAAATCCATTAAGTTAGAACGTCCTTGTCAGATCAACAAACCCAAATCGATATCGCCACCCTAAAAGACTATTTTTTAGGTCTGCAAGATCGCATCACAAACGCCATGAGCGCTTTGGATGGCAAGGTCTTTGTTGCTGATGAGTGGCACAAACCTGAAGATAGCAAACTCAAAGGCTATGGTCGCACCTGCATTTTGGATGGCGGCAATATTCTAGAAAAAGGGGGCGTGGGCTTTTCCCATGTCCGCGGTGATCAAATGCCTCCATCGGCATCTCATCATCGCCCAGAGGTGGCAGGTCGTAGCTTTGAGGCGATGGGCGTGTCTTTGGTATTTCACCCAAATAATCCTAAAGTACCCACCACGCATATGAACGTGCGTTGCTTTATTGCGCAGGCCCCTGACAAAGAGCCAGTATGGTGGTTTGGGGGAGGCTTTGACCTCACACCCTATTACGGCGTTGATGAAGACTGCAAACACTTTCACCAAACTGCCAAGGATGCATTAGATCCTTTTGGCCAAGAGCTTTACCCTCGCTTTAAAAAATGGTGCGATGAATATTTCTACCTCAAGCATCGCGAAGAACCCCGCGGCATTGGCGGCGTTTTCTTTGATGACTTTAATGAGCTTGGGTTTGAAAAAAGCTTTGCCATGATGCGCGCTGTGGGCGATGCCTTTATCAATGCATACCTACCTATAGTAGAACGTCGCTATCAAGATAGCTTCACCCCCGAAGAAAAGTCCTTCCAAGAATATCGCCGCGGTCGCTATGTGGAATATAACCTGATCTTTGATCGTGGGACTATCTTTGGTTTGCACTCCGGTGGTCGCACTGAATCTATTTTGATGTCAATGCCGCCAGTAGTGCAGTGGTGGTACAACTGGCAACCCAAGCCTGGCACTCCTGAGGCTAAGTTGTATGACTATTACCTGAAGCCACGAGATTGGCTAGCTTGAGCGCTATAAAGAAAATTGGCATTCTTGGGGGTACATTTGATCCTCCTCATGTGGGTCATTTGAAATTGGCTACGCATTTTGCAAAGCTACTCCACTTAGATGCACTACTGCTTATTCCGAGTGGTGAGCCATGGCAAAAGGGAACCGGCATTACTCCCGCAGAAACGCGCCTGAAGTTGACTGAAGCTGCCGGCATTGATTTGGCGCGTGCATTTTTATATCTCAAGATTTCCACTCAAGTAGGCATTGATCGCATGGAAATTGATCGCGCTGGACCGAGTTATGCGATTGATACCGTTAAAGCCTTGCGTGAGCGCTTTGGAACAGGTGCTAGCCTGACTTGGCTAATGGGAGCAGACTCTCTGGTTGCCCTCCCTAGCTGGAACTCCTGGGAAAAACTGAGCCAGTATGTCAATTTTGCGGTGGCGACTAGGCCACACCATGATTTACAGCTAGAAATAAGCCCTGAAGTAGGTCTATTTTTAAAGACCCATCAAACATCAGACGCCGACGCCCTTGAAAATAGCGCCGCAGGCCTCATATACATCGATGAAAGCTTGAATATTGATCTATCCTCAACCGCATTACGAGAACGTCTCAAATCCAGCTCACGGAGCTCTATTGCATCCGAGCAAATTCCAACCCACACCCTAGAAATCATTACAAATCTGGGCTTGTACCAGTAATCAAGCTAAGATCACCCTAAATAGAAAAATTATTGCCGAGAAAATATGGACTTACGTAAATTACAACGCGTCGTGATTGATGCCCTAGAAGATGTTAAAGCGCAAGATATCCGCGTGTATGACACCACTAAATTAAGCGAGTTATTTGATCGAGTGGTCATTGCCACTGGTTCTAGTAACCGTCAAACCCGCTCTTTAGCCATGTCGGTTAAAGAAGAGGTAAATGCTAAAGGTGGAGAAGTCATTTCTATCGAAGGCTTAGAAACTGGCGAATGGGTATTGGTAGATTGCGGTGACATCGTCGTGCATATTTTGCAACCAATGTTGCGCTCCTACTATCAGCTTGAAGGTATGTGGGGTGCTAAACCTGTACGCGTGAAATTAGCTGGTGATAAAGGTCTTGTTAAGGCCAGCGAATCCGAAGACGACGAGTAATCTCGTCGTCACTTGCGGCAATGCGGCTCACCATCGTTTCTGTTGGTCATAAGATGCCTGATTGGGTTGCCACGGCAACTCATGACTACATCAAACGAATGCCTGCGGATTGCAGCATTGAAATCAAAGAGATCAAACCTGATCTCACACCCGCAAAAGAAGCCGTAAAAATTGCAGCATCCATCCCCAAGGGATCCAGAGTGATCGCTTTGGATGAGCGAGGCAAAGACCAAACCACTCAGAATCTTGCCACTCAACTGGCTAGCTGGCGCCAAGAAGGTTTTGACATTACCTTTTTAATTGGTGGTGCGGATGGCTTGGACCCCAGTCTAAAAGCAGGTGCGCAAGCCATGTGGCGACTCTCCAGCCTTACCTTGCCGCATGCCATGGCCAGAGTAATGCTAGTGGAGCAACTCTATAGAGCTTGGACTATTCTGCAAGGCCATCCCTATCATCGTGAGTAATCCGTTGAACTCTTTTATTTATCTTGCCTCACAAAGCCCTCGCCGCCAAGAGATCTTAAGGCAAATGGGTGTTCGCTTTGAAATGCTGTTACCAAGTCCTGATGAAGATAGTGAGAGTATCGAAATCCCTCTCCCACAAGAAAAAGCACGCCCCTATGTGGAGCGCGTTACCTTGGCAAAAAGTGCTGCAGCACTCAGCCGATGGAAAAAGGGTGGCTTACCTTGGGCTCCGATTCTCTGTGCCGATACCACTGTATGCTTACCCAACCATCCCGATGGTGAAATTTTGGGTAAACCGGTCGATGCAGCGGATGCTGCCCGAATTCTAGCTATGCTCAGCGGCAAAGTACATGAAGTACTCAGCTCGGTAGCGATCACTGTGAATCCCGATGAAAAACCCATACAGCTTGTACAGGTTTCTAAAGTTCAGTTTGCTGATTTGTCGATAGAGCAGATTGACACCTACATCGCCAGCGGCGAACCCTTTGGCAAGGCTGGCGCCTATGGCATACAGGGCTTGGGTGGCACTTTTATTCCCTCAATTCAGGGCAGCTATAGCGGTATCATGGGTCTACCTATTTATGAAACGAAGCTTTTACTAGATCGTGCCCAAGTTAGCAGCATATGAACGAAGAAATACTAATTAATATCACCCCGCAAGAAACGCGTGTTGCTTTAATTCAGCAAGGAGCGGTTCAAGAGTTGCAGATTGAGCGCACTCGCCAACGCGGTATTGTGGGGAATATCTATTTAGCCAAAGTAGTTCGTGTACTGCCAGGCATGCAATCGGCATTTATCGAAATTGGTCTTGAGCGCACGGCATTTATGCACGTCGCTGATATCACACAAAATAATCCTCAAGCACAAATTGAAAAATTATTGTTTGAAGGTCAAACACTGTTAGTACAGGTATTAAAAGATCCTTTAGGAACTAAAGGTGCACGCTTAACAACCCAATTGAGTATTGCTGGACGCAATTTAGTCTACCTACCCCCAGCAGGTAGCGATACCGCTACTGAAAAATATATTGGCGTTTCTCAGCGGATTGATCAACCTGAAGAACGCGAGGCCATTAAGGCCCGTCTTGCAGGCCTGATGGCTGAAGATGAAAAAGGCGGCATCATCGTCCGTACTAGCGCTCAAGATGCATCCGACACAGAACTGCAGCATGACATGCTTTACCTGCGAACTACCTGGGAAAACATTCATGCGACCATGAAACACAACCCGGCGCCTACCCTGCTCTATCAGGATCTTAGCCTAGCGGAGCGTGTATTACGAGATGTTGCAGGTGAAGACACCACTCAAATCCGTGTGGATTCTGCTGAGAATTTTGAGAAGCTCAAAGCATTTACGAATGCTTACATGCCCAATCTTTTGGGCAAGCTGACTCTACATCGTGGCGAGCGCGCCCTCTTTGACTTATTTGATGTCGATGCAGAAATAAATAAAGCGCTGGGTCGCCGAGTTGATCTCAAGTCTGGCGGCTATCTCATGATCGATCAAACAGAGTCTATGACTACGATTGATGTGAACACGGGTAGTTACGTCGGCGCACGCAATCTCGATGACACTGTCTTTAAAACCAATCTAGAAGCGGCTCAAGCGATTGCACGTCAACTCCGTTTACGTAATCTGGGTGGAATCATCATCATTGATTTCATCGACATGCTTGGCAAAGACCATCAAGAGTCTGTATTACATGAACTCAAACGTAATCTTGAACGCGACCATGCTCGCACCTCAGTGAGTGACTTTTCCGCATTGGGCTTAGTAGAAATGACCCGCAAACGGACGCGTGAGTCCTTAGCCCATATCACTTGTGAGCCATGTGCCACTTGCCTTGGCAAAGGCGAGATTAAAACCGCCCAAACAATTTGTTATGAGATTTTGCGCGAAATTGTGCGAGAGCATCGCCAATTTAATCCACGTGAATTTAGGATTGTGGCTGCCCCTGATGTAATTGATTTATTCCTAGAGGAAGAGAATCAATTCTTGGCGCAGTTGGGGGATTTCATTGGCAAGCCAATTACCCTGCAAGCGGAAGGTAGCTTCCGCCAAGAGCAATACGATATTGTTCTGAGTTAAGTTTTCTGAATTAAGCGTTAGAGAATTGGATGCGATGTAAGTTCGCATACAAGCCATCGTGCTTAATTAAATCCTCGTGAGAGCCATTCTCGACAATTTTGCCGTGCTCTAGAACCACAATTCTGTCGGCATGTTCAATAGTCGATAAACGGTGTGCAATTACTAAAGTCGTTCTATTAGCCATTAAGGTATCTAGCGCTTCCTGAACCTGACGCTCGGATTCAGAATCTAAAGCTGATGTGGCTTCATCCAAAATCAGAATTGGTGCATCTTTATAAATAGCACGCGCAATTGCCAAGCGCTGGCGTTGCCCACCAGACAGGCGATTACCGTTATCTCCCACCATGGAATCGATGCCATCCGGCAGTTCTTTGATCATAGCGCTGAGATTGGCAGCCTCTAGAGCCTCCATCACGCGACCGCGATCAATTCCAGCCGGTCCATTTGCGCCATATGCCACATTAGCAGCAATAGTGTCATTAAAGAGAATAACGTCTTGACTCACAAATGCGATCTGTCGACGCACATCTGCCAGCACAATATCTTCCAGCGGAATGTCATCCAAGTAAATGTGGCCACTAGTAGGCTTGAAAAATCGAGGTAATAAATTCACGAGAGTCGACTTACCGCCACCTGAAGGTCCCACAAAAGCAACCACCTCTCCAGGCTTGATGGTGAGATTAATATCACTTAAGGCGTCTTTACGTCCAGCCTCTTGTTGATAAGAAAACCCTACATTATCAAAGCGAATAGCGCCTTTTGCCTTGTCAAGCGACTTCATGTTTTGCTTGCGCTCTTGATCTTCCTCAAAAGGCTGGTCCATCAATGCAAAAATCATCTCTGCAGCAGTGAGGCCACGCTGCAAAGGTTGATTGATATCCGCTAAATGCTTTAAAGGAGAAATCACCAACATCATTGCAGTAATGAAGGCGGCAAATCCCCCCACAGTAGTACCTTCGGTAGCAGATTGCATCAAGGCAATCACCAACACCACCGATAAAGCCATAGATGCGATGAGTTGTGTAATTGGCTGATTTAGGCCGCCAGCAACTGCAGACTTCAAAGCAAACTGGCGCAAGCGTTCTGCCTTTTGCATGAAGCGGGACATTTCATACTCTTCCGCACCATGTACTTTGACAATCTTATATCCCGCTGCAGCCTCTTCAACAATATAAGCAAGATCGCTTGTGAGCGTTTGCTGCTCCCTGTTAAGAGACCTTAAGCGACGATTAATTTTGCTCATGATGAATGCAATCACGGGAAAAATAATTAAAACGACTAAAGTCAACTGCCAATTTAAATAAATTAAATAACCAATTAAGCCAACGACCGTCAATGAATCTCGCACTAAGCTAATTAACATTGTTCCCATGACGGAGAGAACGTTATTCACCTCAAAGACAACACCATTTATTAAAGTCGATGCCGAGTTCTTTTGAAAAAAAGTAGTGCTAGCGTTCAAAAGGGTTTGAAACATTTGCGCACGTAACTTTAAAAGTACGGAGTTAATTACCCTAGTAAGTAAATAGTTCGACAAAAATTGGGCCAAACTTCGCACCAAAGCCAAACCTACCAAGAAAACAGGAACCTGCCAGAGCTTGCTATTGAGCTGCCCCGTAAAGCCTCTATCCAACAAAGGCTTCATTAAGGCGGGGATTGAGGTCTCGGCAGCAGCAACTACAGCCATAGCCAATAAGGACCCAACAATCAGTCTAATATGGGGCTTGAGATAGGTAATTAAGCGATTTAGGGCGGTACGGTCTTGAGCATTCATATAATGAATTATGCCCACCTTATCAGTCATACTCATCACCCGCAATGAAGAGGCCAATTTGGACGATTGTCTGGCCTCTTTAGAGGGGATCGCCCAGCAGATCGTGGTTGTTGATACCAACAGCTCTGACCGCACCCTTGAGATAGCCAAAAACCACGGGGCAACGATAGCTCAGCCGTCAGATTGGCCTGGTTTTGGGCCTCAAAAGAACCGTGCCCTGGATTTAGCTAGCAGCGAGTGGGTTCTCTCATTGGATGCCGATGAAAGACTTACCCCTGCCCTAAGGTCAGAAATTTTGACGGCCATTCACCATAGCGCCCACATAGATTGCTTTGCCATCCCTAGACTTTCTTGGTATTGCGGACGCTTCATCCGCCATTCTGGCTGGAGCCCGGATTATGTCGATCGTTTATTTAAACGCGGTACCGCTCGTTTCTCAGATGATTTGGTTCATGAACGCCTAGTTCCCAATGGCCAGGTCGCAAAATTAGAAAATCCCATGTTGCATTACAGCTTCATGAATTACTCTCAAGTACTCCAAAAGCTAGATCGCTATTCCACCGCCTCAGCAGAGCAAGCATTTGCTAGAGGTAAAACCAGTAGCCCCCTTAAGGCAGTTCTGCATGCTGCTTGGGCATTTTTCCGCACCTATATTTTGCGTGCGGGATTCTTAGATGGTCCTCAGGGATTTGCATTGGCGATATCCAATGGTCAAGGAACCTATTACCGCTATATCAAGTTGTGGCACCTGAATCAGGAAGCCAGCAAATGATTTCGATTTTGTTGGCTACCTATAACTGGCCACAAGCGCTCAAGCTTTGCCTAGAATCTCTTGATACGCAAACCGACAAGAACTTTGAAATCATCATCGCCGACGATGGCTCTACTGAGAGCACAAAACACCTCATTGACTCCATTCAAGGCTCGCACCCCGCATCCATTACTCATCTTTGGCAAGAAGACCAAGGCTTTCAGAAAACCAAGATCCTCAATAAAGCAATTGCCGCAGCTCATAGTGATTACTTGGTTTTTCTGGATGGCGATTGCATTGTCCAGCCCGATTTTGTAGCGCGGCATCGTGCGTTGGCGCAAAAGGGATACTTAGTTACTGGCAGCAGAGTCCTACTCAATAAAAACCTGACCACCGAATTACTCACTTGGCCTCAGTGGAGTTTTGAGCGCTTTTGTTCAAACCTCATCAGCAAGCGCTTAAGTGGGGGCATCAATAAATATTGGCCCCTTAAAGTAAAGTTGGGCAATGGCTCTTGGCGTGACTACAAAAAATTTGTTTGGCGTCGCATCAAGGGTTGCAATATGGCTTGCTGGAAAGCCGATGCTGAAGCTGTCAATGGCTTTGATGAAACCATGACCGGCTGGGGTCATGAAGATGCCGACTTTATCTTCCGCCTGCAACACCATCGCATTCGCCGCAAGTCAGGCTCATGGTCTACTGAAGTACTGCATCTCTTTCATCAAATCCATGATCAAAGTAACGCCACCGAGAATGCTCGACGGGTTCGGGAGAAGATCTTGGCTAAGGCCCTTTAAGCATTCGCACTGCCATGACTACATACTCCACACTCAAACCTAAAAAGGTTTTATTTATTGCCACGAGGCAAATTGGAGACGTATTAGTAACAACACCCCTCATTAGTAAGGCTAGAGAGCTTTGGCCTCATGCGGAGTTTCATTTTTTAGGTTATCGCGGCAAGCTAGAGATGCTTCATGGCAATCCTGATATTGCTGAAGTGATAGAAACTTCGGATCGACCAGGTTTTGGTGAATATCTATCACTTTTTAATCGCCTGTTTCAGCGTTATGACTTAGCAGTAGTGACGCAGCCAAGCGATCGCGCCTACTTGTATGGTCTAGTAGCCGCCTTTAGAAGAGTTGGCGTTCTTGGTGGCCACCCGCAAGGCAAAGATGCACAAGATCAACAAAATCGCAGCAAGAGTGAGAAGCAAAATGCCTGGAAGAAATTTATCTGCATGCACACAGTGGATGTTGACTACTTTCAGCAGCATGTCATCACTGAAAAACTGCGCCTACTAGAGGTCTTTTTTAAAAACCGAGCTGAATTATTTTCCAAACCAATTTCAGTTACCCCGCCTGCTGGAGAACCCTTAACGCCGGCCATTACCAACGAACTTAAGCAACCTTATGTCGTTGTACACCCAGGACCCCTAACTGCCTATAAACGTTGGCCTCTAGGGTATTGGCAAGAGCTCATCACCTGGCTCGTAAGGCAGAACTTCCAGGTAATCCTCAGTGCCTCCCCTGCTAAGCAAGATATACAACTCAATCACGACATTATTTCCCTGTTGGATGAAGAAACTAAGAAAAAAGTTATCAATGCTGCTGGTAAATTATCTATCCCCCAAGCAGGCACTTTGATTCGTGGTGCTGCTTTGTATATCGGAGTTGATACCTCAATCACCCACTTAGCAGCAGCATGCAATACGCCTACCATCGCCCTCTTTGGCGCCACTCCGCCAACGAACTTTGGCCCATGGCCCAATGGTTTTATTGGTGAACAGCCATATCAATTGCGTGCTCGCACTCAAACTGTCGGCAATGTCACCATTCTGCAAGGCCCTGGTGAATGCGTACCTTGTCGTAAAGCCGGATGCCTAGATAAGGCCGATAGTTATAGTGAGTGCTTGGACCTGCTAGAACCCGAGCAAGTCATTGAGGCCGTTCGGAAAGCATTACCGAACTAGATCAACCAATACGATCAGTGATACTGAATCTGTACAGGATCTTTTTGCTTAGAAGCTAGGATTTGATTTAAGCCATGCAAGCAGGCATCGTCAGGATAGATGCGCAACTCTTCTGGGAACTGCATCAAGCAAGCGCCGCCACTAGTAGTCACAGCAGCCGTCAGCATTAAACCCTTCATACCATCGTTCGATCCCGGCGCAGCAGGAGCAGATGCGCCAAGCTTAGGATCACGTACACGATTGGCCATAAGATAGGGATTAATTTGGCTACGGAGCATCTTGATATCAATTGCGTTATCAATGCAGACATGCACATTACGGGCAAAGCGCATACGCGCACCTGTGATATCCATTACCGCCTCAGACACAATGCGCATGCCGCCTGAGAACTTGTCAGGCGTCACATTGACCTTGGCAACCAAGAGCTCATCTTCTTTTAACCAAGAACGATTGGGCTCGTAGACTTCGCTATACAAGGTCACTTCGAGGGCAGCAGAGCCATCATCGATAGTTGCAATCATCATACGACCGCGTTGACCAGTGAGCATTCGTGCTGAAGTGATAATGCCGGCAATGAGTTGATCTTTACCCTCCGCTACCTTAGCCAAAGGCTGACGAATAAAGTGAGAAGTTTCATCACGATAGGCATCAAACATATGACCTGTTAGGCAAAGACCTAAAGCAGTCTTTTCTTCTTGAAGGCGCTTCTTCTCCGACCAGGTAGGCTCGCGCACCAATTCTGGGAGATGGCGATCCTCCTCACCGGCCGCCTCAAACAAGCTCACCTGATGAATCGATGCCTCTGCTTGCTCAGCAGCCTCAATCGCTCTAGCTAAAGAGGCGAGCAAGGTAGAGCGAATGTCATACAAATTTCCGCCCGCAGGAACGGAGTCACGATACAAGCTATCAAACGCACCAGCACGTATCAGCGCTTCAATAGCGCGGCGATTGACTTGTCTACGATCCACTCGTGCGCAGAAATCAAATAAATCTTTAAATGGCCCGCCAGTTTCACGCGCCTTCACGATAGATTCAATTGCTGCCTCACCAGTACCACGCACAGCACCTAAGCCGTAACGAATGTGGCTGATGGATGAATCTGGAGCTGCATCGGGTGCGCGCAATGGCGTGAACTCATAAACACCAGTATTGATATCTGGTGAGAACACCCGAATGTTATTGACTAAGCAATCGTCATACAGAATTTTCACCTTATCGGTGTCATCCATTGCGAGCGATAAGTTGGCTGCCATAAATTCAGCTGGGTAATACGCTTTGAGCCAAGCAGTTTGATATGCCAAAAGTGCGTATGCAGCAGCATGGGACTTATTAAATCCGTAGCCAGCAAAACGCTCCATCAAGTCATAAATCTCATTTGCTTTTGACTCGGTAATGCCACCCGCTTTTGCACCATCACTAAAGATCTTGCGATGCTGAGCCATTTCTTCTGGTTTTTTCTTACCCATCGCACGACGTAACATGTCGGCACCACCCAATGAGTAGCCACCAATCATCTGCGCCATTTGCATTACCTGCTCTTGGTAAACCATGATGCCGTAGGTCTCGCGCAGAACAGGCTCAATACGAGGATCGGGATACTCCACTTTTTGACGCCCATGCTTACGCTCAATAAAGTCTGGGATCAAATCCATTGGGCCCGGACGATACAAAGCCACTAAGGCAATAATGTCCTCAAATCGGTCAGGCTTGGCTTCACGTAGCATGCCTTGCATGCCACGACTTTCTAGCTGAAATACTGCGACAGTATTAGCGCGCTTCAGAACATCAAAAGCTTTTTCATCATCGAGCGCAATCTCACCGATATTCCAGTCTCTGCGATCAGAATGTAACGCTTTAATCCAGCGCTCAGCTGCTGCCAAAATAGTCAGCGTAGTCAGACCCAGGAAGTCGAACTTCACCAGACCAATCGCCTCTACGTCATCCTTATCAAACTGACTGATCACAGAGCTACTGTCTTGATCTTTACTTTCTTGCGTATAGAGCGGACAAAAATCAGTGAGGCGCCCTGGGGCAATTAATACACCGCCCGCATGCATGCCGACGTTGCGGGTCATGCCCTCTAACTGCTGCGCCAAGGATAGTAGCTGACGCACTTCATCTTCATTCTTTTCGCGCTCGGCTAATTGCTTCTCTTCCTTCTTTGCCATTTCAATGGTCATGTACTGACCTGGCTTATTCGGAATGAGTTTGGCGATGCCGTCTACGAAGTTATAGCCCTGCTCTAGTACACGCCCCACATCACGAATCGCCGCTCTAGCTGCCATGGTTCCGAAGGTGGCGATCTGACTCACCGCATCCTTACCGTACTTATCTTTTACATACTGAATCACACGGTCGCGACCATGCTGACAGAAGTCGATATCGAAGTCGGGCATCGATACCCGCTCTGGATTGAGGAAGCGCTCAAAGAGCAAGTTGTAACGGAGCGGATCCAAATCGGTAATGCCGAGTGAGTACGCCACTAAAGAGCCGGCACCAGATCCGCGACCAGGGCCTACAGGCACGCCATTATTTTTAGCCCAGTTAATAAAGTCCGCCACGATCAGGAAGTAACCCGGGAATCCCATTTGAGAAATCGTCTTGACCTCAAACACGAGACGCTCGTAATAGCGCTTCATTTCTGTTTCGCGCTCTTCTGCATCCGGGAAATTGCGCTCCATGTGGCGCTTAAGACCTATTTCCGATTGCTGCAACAAGTAATCGTCGAGCGTAATACCTGGAGGCGTTGGGAAATCCGGTAAACGCGGTTGACCTAATACCAATGAGAGGTTACAACGCTTGGCAATTTCCACTGAATTTGCCAATGCTGCGGGCAAATCAGCAAAACGCTTTTCCATCTCATCTTGCGTTAAAAAATACTGTTCGTCATTAAACTTTTTAGCGCGGCGCGGGTTACCTAGCAACTCCCCTTCAGCAATACAAACACGGGCTTCATGCGCCGTAAAGTCGCTCTTTTGCATGAACTGCACTGGGTGGGTTGCAACCACCGGTAGATTTAGTTCACTGGCGAGATGACAAGCAAGCTGGAGTTGTTTTTCATCTTGAGGATTACCGCCGCGCTGCACTTCGATATAAAAAGATTTCGGAAAGAGTTTTTCGTAGCGTCTAGCAACAGTCTTGGCATGATCTTCTTGCCCAGCCAATAGCGCGATGCCGATTTCACCCATGCGTGCGCCAGAAAGTGCAATCAAGCCATAAGAGAGAGTGCGCTTGGCCGCCTTATCTTCTGCTTTGGCAGCAGGCTCACCAAACCAAGCGGAATCGACTTCAGCACGACCACGGGATTGATTGTCGAGAGATGCCCTACTGAGCAGCTCACATAAATTGAGGTAACCGGAATGATTTTGTACCAAGAGCAATAAGCGATGAGGCTGATCTGGATCCTGAGGATTGCTCACCCAAACATCTGCTCCGGCAATCGGCTTGATCCCGCCAGATCGCGCGGCGGTATAGAACCGCACCAAACCAAATAAATTACTTAAATCCGTAATCGCTAAAGCGCCCATCTCATCTTTGACGGCGGCGGCTACCGCATCATCAATGCGCACGACTCCATCCGTAATCGAAAACTCGGAATGGATGCGAAGATGAACAAATCGGGGTGAAGCCATGAGATGATTTTAGCTGTGTCCACCCTCAAAAACCCTCCATCCCCAACCGACGGCTATCGCGGGCGATTTGCCCCCTCGCCCACCGGTCCGCTACATGCCGGATCCCTGGTTGCAGCCCTCGGAAGCTGGCTAGATGCCCGTAAAAATGGGGGTAAATGGCTGCTCAGAATCGAAGATTTGGACACCCCGAGATGCATCCCCCAGGCAACCGAGCAAATTCAGGCTCAATTGCTCGCCTGCGGCCTTTCTTGGGATGGGGAGGTCATTTATCAATCTCAGCGCCAAGAGGCTTATCAAAGGGCTTTAGGGCGCTTAAATGGGCTTCAATGCCTGTATTCCTGCACCTGTTCAAGACAAACCATCACCAATGCCCTGGCCAAGCTCGGAATCGAGACCCCTCGCAATCAAGAGATGGTCTATCCCCGCACCTGTCGCCCTGCACACTTAATCAGCAATCCCACAGAATCTTTCGGGGAATTGCAGCGGGCTTGGCGGATTGGCCTTCCCCAAAAGTGCCATATTGAATTTAACGACTTAGCTCTGGGCTCTCAAAGCCAAAACCTCAATACAGAAGTGGGTGATTTTGTCCTACGCAGGAGTGATGGCTTATTTACTTATCAGTTAGCTGTAGTAGTTGATGATGCAGAACAAGGCATCACCCACATTGTTCGCGGTGAAGATTTACTCAGCAACACTGCAAGACAAATTTATCTGCAAGAAGTTTTGGGATACAAGCGGCCAGAATATCTTCATCTTCCACTGGTGCTCGATGAGCATGGTGAAAAACTGAGCAAGCAAACTTTAGCAACACAAATTAATATGCAAGATGAGAAGCACTCGCTGATAGAGCTACGTAAAGCAGCAACACATTTGGGATTACAGAATTTGCCGGATGGCGAGAATGTCACCATTGCAGAGTGGCTATTGGCAGCCACTCATGCATGGCGAAGTTAATTACTCAGTTAATTATTTTTTCTTAAAGCCGCCGAGTAAAGCACCAACAGCAGGTTTAGCGGGAGTAATGCCCGCCTTCTTCTCGTCTGGCTTAGCGGCATCTGCAGTAGATACAGACGCTGCACTTGGCTCGTAAGGCTTATAGAAGAAAGGGTCAGACATTTTTGCTGGTGCACTTCTTGAGCTGCTAGAACCACTGGAGCTGCCATAACCACTAGATGAAGGACGACTTTGTGAAGGCTCGCCTGCTGGTAAAGGCTGTACATCCAGCTTGCGCTTCATTAACTTTTCGATATCGTCAAGCAAACGCTTTTCACTAGCGTCCACTAAGGCAATCGCGTCCCCTTTGCTGCCGGCACGACCTGTACGACCAATGCGGTGAATAAAATCTTCTGCGTTGTAAGGCAGCTCGTGATTAATCACGCACGGCATATCGGGAATATCTAAACCACGAGCAGCCACATCGGTTGCTACCAATGCTTCGATTGCACCAGACTTAAAGGCATCCAAAGTTAAAGTACGCTCACCCTGACTCTTGTCACCATGAATTGCGCCCGCTTTAATACCGTCACGCTCTAAGGCACGAGATAGTTTTGCGCAACCCAAACGGCTATTGGTAAAGATAATGCACTGACGTGATAAACCAGCACGAGTGCGTGCTTCTAGCACTTTGACAATCGCACGTTGCTTATCGGCAGAAGAAACCATGTGCACTACTTGCTTCACAGTATCAGCCGCGGCATTTTGACGAGCCACCTCAACTGTTACTGGAGTACGCAGATAACTTTGTGCCAGTTTCTTAATTTCTGGTGAGAACGTTGCAGAGAACAACAGGGTCTGCCTTTGTGCTGGAATCAAATTAATGATGCGTTGCAAGTCAGGCAAGAAGCCCATGTCGAGCATGCGATCAGCTTCATCCAAAACCAAAATCTCTACTTGAGAGAGGTTGGCAACTTTAGAGCCAATGTGATCCAGTAAACGTCCTGGAGTGGCGATCAAGATCTCTACGCCATTACGCAGTATCGCTACTTGCTCTTTCATATCGACGCCGCCATAAACAACGGCAGCACGTAAATCAGTGTGCTTGGAATAGCTTGCCGCATTCTCAGCTACTTGCACTGCCAGCTCACGGGTCGGAGTGAGAACCAATGCACGGATTGGATGACGTGCTGGCGATGCGCTGTTACTCGCGTGACGCAAAATCTTTTGAATGATCGGTAATACAAAGGCGGCCGTCTTACCAGTACCAGTTTGTGCTGCACCCATCAAATCACTACCCGCCAATACATGCGGAATGGATTGCGCTTGAATCGGAGTAGGAATGGTGTAACCCTGCTCAAGAACAGCTTTTTGAATTTTCGGGTCTAAACCAAAGTCAGCAAAAGTGATTGCTGCTGGAGGAGCAGTGTTAGTAGTACTAGGGGTAGCGCTGTCGCTAACCCCTATAGAAGAATTTATTTCAGTAGCAATATTTGTCAAGGTAACTTACAGGATGGCCGCAATGCCGGCCTTAGCGGTTTCAGCATCCTCGGTCGATTTAACGCCGGAAACGCCGACTGCGCCGATGGTAAAGCCATTTACATCGATATTGACCCCACCTTCCAACATGCCCGAAATATGTGGGGCAGATAAGAAAGAGGTGCGGCCGTTATTAATAATTTCTTCATAGACGCGACTTTCGCGTTTACCCATTGCAGCAGTACGCGCCTTCTCTTGTGCAATATATGCAGATACCGGAGCACAACCATCACGACGAATTAAACCCAACATATGACCACCATCATCACAAACGGCAATCGTTACAGCCCAATTATTGGCAGCCGCATGCTTATTTGCTGCATCCAAAATCTTTTGGGCATCAGCTTGAGTGAGGTAAGGTTTAGTTGCAGTCATGTTTAATCTTTCTATCTCGAATATGGTGTATTTATTTCATGCACTTCTATATAAGTACTTGAATTATAAGGGGTGTAGCCAGATTGAACCTGAGGAATCTAGCTCCACCCACCCTAATTTGCTCTAAGTTGCCCTAAGTACTTCTTATTTAAGGAACTCTTGGGCTGCAACGACTCCGCTGGCCTTCGGTTTGTAACCCATAGAACCCAGACTCATCTCTACCCCACTGAGGGCGGCCATCAAGCTCAATTCATTGCAATCGCCTAAATGGCCAATGCGAAATGCCTTGCCTTTGATCTTGCCTAAACCTGTTCCCAAGGAGAGGTTGAATTTCTCCAGCGCATGTTTACGCAATACATCGGCATCCATACCCTCTGGTGTTGCAATACAAGTCAACACTGGTGAGTAGCAGTCTTTATCTTGACACTGAATTTCTAGACCCCATGCATTGACTGCTTCACGACATGCAGCAGCTAAACGCTGGTGACGCGCAAAGATCGTATCCAATCCTTCGGCCATCATCATGTCCATGGCTTCATGTAAACCGTACATCAAATTGGTGCTGGGAGTCGTTGGCCAATATCCATTTTTATTAGACTCCAAGATCTCATCCCAAGCCCAATACGCTTTTTGCATTTTGTTATTTTTACTAGCTTCAATTGCGCGTGGTGACAAAGCATTAAAGCCGATACCAGGGGGCAACATTAAGCCTTTTTGTGAGCCAGAGATAGTTACGTCCGCGCCCCATTTGTCATGCTCGTAATCAGCTGAACCCAAGCCAGATACACTGTCTACGAGCAATAAGGCTGGATGCTTTAAGGAATCAATTGCTTTGCGAACGGCAGCAATATTGGAGGTAACGCCAGTTGAAGTTTCGTTATGCACTACGCAAACAGCTTTGATCTCATGACCAGTGTCTTTACGTAAACGCTCTTCAATCACGGATGCATCCACACCCCAACGCCAAGAATCTTGCCCCGCTTTACCGACCACCTCAACATCTAAGCCAAGACGCTTACCAAGTGCACGCCACAAGTTTGCAAATTGACCAGTTTCATAGAACAACACTTTGTCACCAGGATTGAGAACGTTGACTAATGCACCTTCCCAAGCGCCGGTTCCGGATGCGGAATAAATAATGACCGGTTGCTCAGTTTTAAAAATCTTTTTAATACCTTCCAATACCTTCAGACCGAATGCACCGAACTCTGGACCACGGTGGTCGATAGTTTGATAGCTAATAGCGCGAAGTACGCGTGGAGGCACAGGACTTGGGCCAGGGATATGTAAAAAATGGCGTCCTGATGCGTGATTATCAAGTTTCAACATGCTTTGTCTCACTTTTAAAGTGTTTATAGGTAGTTATTTCTGCTGTTAGTGTATGACAATTTTTGGGAAATTTCCATTTTGTATACAATTTATTTAAAATTATCCTTTGGATAAAGCCTAAATTAAGCATTTAAAGGCTGTATTTATGCTTTAAGATCGTTTATTCTTATTTTGTATACAAATTAATGAGCCAAGAGCTTAACTAAAGGTTGATCCATGACGGTAGTAGAACAGCCAAATTCACAAAATTTGCATGAAGCGACTTTCGAGAAGCTGAGATCCCTCTTGGTCGAGGGAAAGATTGCCCCTGGTAGCAAATTGAATGAACGTGAATTGGCTGAGAGCCTCAACGTCTCCCGCACTCCCATTCGGGAGGCAATTCGACGTTTGGCAGCTGAGGGCCTGGTGGAGTTAATTGCTAATCGCGGTGCCATCGCCGTACAACTCAGCCTTGCAGATGTATTGAATACCTTCGATGTCATTGCAGACCTAGAAGGTTTCTCTGGGGAATTGGCAGCCAATAATATCAGCAATGCCACCCTCTCTGAATTAGAAGCCCTCCAATATGAAATGATGGCCTCTTATGCGCGCCGTGATTTATCGAGTTATTACAAACTCAATTTACGCATTCACCATCTGATTAATCAGGCAGCAAACAATCCTGTTTTATCAAAACTCTTTACCCAAGTAAATGCGCGCATTGAAGCACTACGCTTTCGCTCCAATCAAGATGGCGTTAAGTGGGAAAAGGCTGTGGAAGAACATCAAGAAATGCTTGATGCCCTTAAGGCACGAGATAGTGTCCGCATGAGAAAAATTATGATCCAACACGTCAGAAATAAACGCGATGTCGTTGCTCAATTACTCCAATCAGAATCCCTGTCAGAAGCTGCCAAATCATGAATAAACCCTTAGATCTTAAAGAACTCATGGTTGATCAAGCGGCTTTAGCGGCACGTCTTCGCAAGGAGACTTCAGGTGAAGTGATGACTGATAGTGCGAGTCGCGGGCGCTATGCAACCGATGCCTCGATCTATCAAGCAATGCCTGTTGCAGTCTTTGTACCGAAAACTGCTCAAGATATTGCTAGCGCAATTCAGATAGCAGCAGAGATGGGCGTGCCGGTGCTACCACGTGGCGGTGGTACAAGTCAGTGCGGTCAAACTACTGGTGCAGCACTAGTTATTGACAACACCAAGTACTTCAGAAACGTTTTAGATCTCAACCTTGACAAAGGCTATGTTGAAGTTGAACCCGGCATTGTTCTGGACCATCTCAATGGCTCACTCAAGCAACATGGTCTTTGGTATCCAGTCGATGTTTCTACTGCAGGACAAGCCACGATTGGTGGTATGGCCGGTAATAACTCTTGCGGTAGCCGCTCAATTGCTTACGGCAATATGGTGCATAACGTATTGGGTATTGATGCCTGGTTAGCAGATGGCAGAATTGCCAACTTCAGCGATTACGCAAGTAGCACTGGGGCTGCTAAGCAGTTAGGTGACTTTGTTAAAAATCTAGCCACCACCCTCCAACCAGAAATCGAAGCGCACTTTCCGAAGGTATTGCGACGTGTAGCTGGCTATAACCTCGATATCTTTCATCCACAGAGTGAATTACCTTACACAAAAGATGGCAGTGTCAATCTGGCCCACCTTCTAGTTGGTAGCGAAGGTACTCTTGGGTACTTTAAGTCCCTCAAACTCAAGCTCGCGCCTTTGCCACAACATAAGGTACTGGGTATTGTGAACTTCGCCAGCTTCTACAAAGCAATGGATAGTGCACAACATATTGTGAAGCTTGGCCCTACCGCTGTTGAGTTGGTTGATCGCACCATGATTGATTTAGCGCGTAGCAATCCCAGCTTCAAGAAAACGATCGAGACCGCCTTAATTGATCACGCAGCCCAGACTCCAGAAGCCATTTTGTTGGTTGAGTTTTCTGGTGAGTCTCATGCACCATTGCTTGAGAAGCTCAAAGCCTTACAAGAACTGATGAGTGACCTGGGCTTGCCTGGATCTGTTGTGCCGATGCACGATGCTTCACCACAAAAAAACTTATGGGAAGTACGCAAAGCGGGTCTGAATATCATGATGAGCCTCAAGGGTGATGGCAAGCCAGTGAGCTTTATTGAAGATTGCGCCGTTCCACTAGAAAGCTTGGCTGAATATACTCAAGCCTTAACGGATGTGTTTTCTAAATATGGCTCACGTGGCACTTGGTATGCCCATGCTTCTGTAGGCACCTTGCACGTGCGCCCTATTTTGGATATGCGCAGAGATGGGGCTCAGAAGATGCGTGCGGTTGCTGAAGAAGCTTCTGCCTTGGTACGTAAGTACAAAGGGGCCTATAGCGGTGAGCATGGCGATGGCCTCTGTCGTGGCGAATGGATCTCTTGGCAGTTTGGCCCCAAGATCACTGAAGCCCTCGCAGAAATCAAATACGCTTTTGATCCTAAGGGATTATTTAATCCCGGCAAGATCATCAATCCACCCAAGATGGATGATGCAAGCAACTTTAGATTTTCACCAAGCTATAAAGTTATTCCATTGCAACCTGCATTAGATTGGTCTGCTTGGAACGTTCAGAACGATCCCGTCACAGAGGCAACTACCGCATCTGGCACTGGCGGTGATCCCGCCATGGGCTTAGCTAAAGCAGTGGAGATGTGCAATAACAATGGCCACTGCCGCAAGTTTGACGCTGAAGTGATGTGCCCAAGCTATCGCGTAACACGTGATGAGAAACACCTCACCCGCGGCAGAGCAAACACCTTGCGTCTAGCGCTTTCGAATCAACTTGATCTAAAAAGTGGAACATCGCCCGAATCTTCTCCATTAGCAAGCGACGCCATAAAAGATGTGATGGAGCTGTGTGTGAGCTGTAAAGCCTGCCGTCGTGAGTGCCCTACTGGCGTGGATATGGCCAAGATGAAGATTGAGTTCTTATCTGCCTATAAGAAACGTGTTGGTTATTCATTACGAGATCTAGCAGTTGCCTATTTACCTAAATATGCCAACACGATTAGTGCCATTCCATTCTTGCCAGCCTTACTCAACTTACGCAATCACATTAAACCTATTGCAACACTTCAAGAGTGGGTCATGGGGATTTCTGCGCAAAGAAGTTTGCCGATTTGGAAGAGTACAACTTTCTGGAATCAGAAAGCGGCAAACACTTATCAATACAGCCCAGAAGAATTGACTAGTAATGCTGATGGCAAAGGCGTTGTTCTATTGGCAGATACCTTTAACGCCTACTTTGAAGATGAGAATCTCCAGGCAGCATTAAAAGTACTGAATGCTGCTGGCTATCGCGTGCATATTCCTCATAAGAGTCAAAGCAACACCACCAAACAAACAAGTAAAAGTGGCTGCTCTAAAGAGTTTTGCTGTGGCAGAACCTATCTAGCTGCTGGTATGGTTGATAAGGCCAAGGAAACTCTTGGTGAATTGGTTGATCACCTCGCGCCCTACGCAGATAAGAACATTCCAATTATTGGTTTAGAGCCTTCCTGCTTATTTACCTTGAAGGATGAAGCCTTGGTGATGGGCTTTGGTGAGCGTGCTGTCAGAGTTTCTAAACAAGCGCAATTGCTCGAAGAGTTTTTGGCTAGCGAAGTACGAGCAGGAAAACTCAAATTGAATCTTAAAGCAGCCGATAAGTCAGTACTGTTTCATGGTCACTGTCATCAGAAAGCATTTGCTGCAGTGACCCCTGCAATGGAATTACTCAAACTTATTCCGAATGCAGAACCTAAGCTAATTGAATCATCTTGCTGCGGTATGGCTGGTAGCTTTGGTTATGAAGCCGAGCACATTGAAGTGTCTAAGCAAATGGCAGAAGCTAGTCTTTTACCTAGTATTCGGAAATCACCAGGCAGCTGGGTGGTAGCTGACGGCACTAGTTGTCGCCATCAAATAGCCGATGGCACCCAAAGAGAAGCTGTGCATATCGCCAGAATTTTAGCGGCGCACCTATAAGAGCAAAAAAGGATGGGACGGCGTATTTTTATTTAACGAATTACGCCGTAACCCACCATCAGCAAAGTTCCCGTCAGTAAGGCAGGAACCAATCGCTTGGTGGATTTAGAGATCATTACGCCGATAGCCAAGGAACAAATCAGCGCTCGTATCCACAAAGGTACGGTTGCCATCAGGCCAAGTGGCATCACAATCAAGCGTATAGTTAAAGCGGCAACCATCGCATAGGTCACAGCAGCCAACCAGCGGAATATCTCGCTATCTTGGTTGATACTTTGCGATAGCAGGACGCCAATTGCGCGACAGAAGTAAGTACCCAGACAGGCGCCCACTAAAGCAATCCACAAACCCCAACCCGAGAGCGCGTTAGTCATGGTGTTGATCGTACTCATCACCCAACTACTCCAGTTTTCTTGCGCAAGAACTTACGGTCAATAAAGTAAGCAATGGTTCCGGAGACTAATCCTGCGGTTAATAGGCTGGTATCGCGATCAACTATAAAGAAGATGGGGCCAAAGATGCACCCTAAGCAAATTGCAATGCGGTTAATCCAAGGCTTTACCTCAGTAAATGTCAGCAAGAAAAACAGGGGGTTAATAAAGACCAAACCTAGGGTCACAGCAGGTGGCACCATTCCTGCCAGATAAAAACCCAGAATGGTTCCCGGAATAGAGATCAACCAACACAGCAATCCTAAACCAACAAAATAACTCAGGCGATGCCTCACCTCAATCGCATGAAACTCGCGCATGGAGATAGCCCATGCCGTCATCGCCAGTAGATGAACCGAAGCATACAGACTGCGATTACGATCCTTTTGATGAAACTGCGGAAAGAGTGTCACCGTCATCGTAATGAAGCGCGTAGATGTGAGCGTAACTGCTAAAGCAATAGCTACAACAGATGAGCCGGTAATGGCCATCTCGAGCAAGACAACCTGCCCTGGTAATGCGAACATAAAGAAGGAAGTAAAGGTCGTAAACCAAACATCAAAGCCATTGGTTTTACCCATTGCTCCGAAGCCCACCATGCCAGCAAAGAGCACCATCGCAGGAGCACCTGCCGCATCCCGAATACCAGACCAAAATGCATCGCTGGGATTTTTAAAGCGCTCTGCCGCAGACTCTTCTAGCGCGATTTCGCTAGGATCAATGTAGGGCTGGTCTGCAGATGACATGACTTAATTGTAATCTTTGCAGGACTTCTAAGCCTTTAGGGCCCATTCAATATGCTCAGCTACTAGAGGATCAGCTTGGGCAAGTACCTCACTTAAAGCTGTGCGTATAGCTGACTTATCGCTATCTGCTACAGCGGAACTTGCCAGCGCATTACCCATTGCTACAGCCAGATTGCGACGCCAGCGGCTATAACCAATTCTGCGAATGGCACTGCCTTCATGGCGTTGCTCAAACTCAGCCTCAGTCCAGGACCACAGGTGTAAAAGTGATGCCCGCCCCAAACCATGACGTCTTGCAAAGTCTGGTAACTCTGTGCGTTTGGCAAATTTATTCCAAGGACAAATCAGCTGGCAATCATCGCAACCATAGACGCGATTACCCATGGCGCTTCTAAATTCAACTGGTATCGCTTCAGGATTTTCAATGGTGAGATAAGAGATGCATCTACGTGCGTCTAATTGATATGGCGCAGTAATGGCTTGAGTAGGACAAATATCAATACAGGAGGTGCATGTGCCGCAATGCTCCTCAATCTCTTGATCCAATGGAAGTGGTACATCCACCAAGATCTCACCCAAGAAAAATGTTGAGCCAGATTCTCGATTCAGTAAGAGCGTGTGTTTGCCACGCCAACCTAAACCCGCTTTACGTGCCAACTCTACTTCCATCAATGGCGCTGAATCTGTAAATACGCGATAGCCCAACTTCCCAATCCGTTCTTCAATGCGTTGGGCAAATTCTTGCAAACGATTACGAAGTACCTTGTGATAATCACGCCCTCTGGCGTACATCGAAACCACCGCCTGGGTAGAATCTTCCAACCTTTGCCACTCAGTATCGAAATCAGTGTCGGGTGGGAGGTAGTTCATGGATACACAAATGACGCGCACTGTACCGGGAACCAATAGCTCGGGATGAGAGCGTAATTCGGCATGGCGCTCCATGTACTTCATATGGCCATGACGTCCCTCAGCCAGCCATTCCTGCAAACGTTCTGTTGCAAGCCCTAAATGGGTGTCGGTAATGCGTAAGCCATCAAATCCCAAGGATGCAGCCTGCTCCCCAAGCCAATCACGTAGATTGGACTCATCTAAAGGTTGAGAACTGGTAGATAAAGACATATGGAATACAGAATGTAGCGCAATAATTGAATAAACTAGGGGAATGGCTCAAACACAGGCAACCTCGGCAATTCCGCTCACTGCAATAGATCTCTATTGTAGGCAGGAAGCCGATACCGCCTCTCTTGCTAAGCATCTGGCAGCCAGTTTTGAGCACTTTCTGACTAAGCAGCCTAATTCACACTTAAACATCTCTTTAGAGGGTGATCTTGGTGCCGGCAAAACAACTTTTGCGCGATACCTCATTCAAGCATTGGGTCATGAGGGCAAGGTAAAGAGTCCTACTTACACTTTGTGCGAACCCTATCCACTCACTTTAAAAGATCAAGCAATCACTGTTCACCACTTTGATTTGTATCGCATGCGTGATCCCCTGGAATGGCAAGAGGCGGGATTTGCAGAATATTTTGATGTCCCGGGTATTTGCTTAATTGAGTGGCCAGAAAAAGCCGAGGGCACTTTACCTGCATTTGATATTCAGATTCTGTTATCTGTAGGCGCAGATGAGAATGAGCGCTCGATCACTATTAATGCCTTATCTATTCAAGGTAAAGCTGTAGTCGATGATATTCACATCCCTTAGTAATGACTAAATAGTGAATGAGTAATAAAAAGATCAACCTCTCTAGAAGGCGGCATCTTAAGACTTCTGCGAAGTTCTTGAGCTTTGCCCTTCTGCTTACCGAGGTGGATATTGCCTGGGGTGCCAAGATTTTAGGTGTACGCGTCTGGCCTTCCGAGGACTACACCCGCGTTACCTTGGAGTCCGATACACCATTGCCTATTACCCAACAGATTTTGACCAACCCCGATCGCTTAGTGGTTGATGTGCAAGGACTAGAACTCAATCCGACATTGAAAGATTTGGTAGCCAAAGTAAAGCCAAACGATCCCTATATCTCGCAAGTTCGCGTTGGCCAGTTTCAGCCAGGAGTGGTGCGTTTGGTATTTGACTTAAAAGAACCCATCAAGCCACAGCTCTTTACGCTTGATCCCATCGGTGAGTACAACTACCGCATGGTGTTTGACCTCTACCCCACTACGCCACCAGATCCATTAATGGCTTTAGTGAGAAGTAGCGCCAAAAAAGAAAGTGCTCTTGAAAAATCCAATGAAGAAGTGGATCTGATTGCGCAGTTCGCCACCAAGAAAGAAAAAGAACTCGCCAAAGTTCCAGCAGCGCCAGTTGCGCAAGCTATTCCAGAACAGAAGGATCTACCAGCACCTGCTAAATACAAGCGCTTGATCACAATAGCCATAGATCCCGGCCATGGCGGCGAAGATCCTGGCGCCATTGGCGCAGCAGGCTCACGAGAAAAGAATGTAGTACTTGCAATTGCTAAAAGACTCAAAGATAAGATTGAAGGCGAAGCCTATATGCGCCCTTTCTTAACTAGAGATGGTGATTACTTTGTCCCACTACATGTCAGAGTTCAAAAAGCACGACGTGTTGAAGCCGATTTATTTGTATCAATCCATGCAGATGCCTTTATTGAAAGAAATGCCAAGGGAGCATCTGTATTTGCACTTTCTCAAATGGGAGCTAGTAGTACTGCTGCCAGATGGATGGCCAACAAAGAAAATGCTTCCGACCTGATTGGCGGCATCAATATCAAGACTCAAGACAGGCAAGTTGCTAACTTGCTATTGGATATGTCGACTACGGCCCAGATCAAAGACTCACTACAGGTAGGCAACTCCATTCTGAAGCAAATCGGTGGATTTGCCCCCCTACATAAGGGGAAGGTGGAGCAAGCCAGTTTTGCGGTTTTGAAGGCTCCAGACATTCCCTCAATCCTCGTAGAAACTGCTTTTATCAGTAATCCGCAGGAAGAGGCCCGATTGAACGATGATGGCTACCAAGACCGGATTGCAGAGGCTATTTTGAAGGGAATAAAGGACTATTTTTCTAAAAATCCTCCGGTGGCCAGACGGGTCAACTCCTAGGAGCATGTAAGTACAAGGGCTGAAGGGCAGACCCCACAAACCCAGGGAAGGCCTACAAACTTCTTGCTATAATTTACGGCTTAACTGGGTCGGTAGCTCAGTCGGTAGAGCAGCGGACTTTTAATCCGTTGGTCGCGAGTTCGAATCTCGCCCGACCCACCAAACATTACTAAGCCTCGCTCTGCGGGGCTTTTTCTTTTACCAATCGGCTTAATTGGCATTACCCTTTTTCTATTGAGGCCTTAGTTAGCATCTTATTTTAATATCATGCTATAATGCAATCATGCAGCATGAATACAGGAGAATGCCATGGGCGCAGTGATAGATCATCAAGTTATTAAATCCATTGGATCCAGTGGGCAGATCTCGCTTGGCAAAGAGCATGCGGGACGTCAGGTATTGGTGGAAACGCCTGAACCTGGCGTTTGGGTAATTCGTACCGCCACAGTTATCCCCGACAATGAGCGTTGGGTACATACGCCAGCCATTAAAAAGGATTTATCAGTAGCCTTGGCTTGGGCACAAAAAACCCCAGCCAAAGCAACTGACCTTTCTAAACTAAAAATGGCTAAAACTCATGGCGCAAAACGCAAAGCCTGAGCCTTTAGTTGAGCTTGATCTGAATAGCCCCATCTTCCAATCTACCTGGGAGAGTTTGGAGCCATCCGAACAAGAGAAAGCCTTAGCCACTTTTGAGAAAATCACGCAATTGACCTGGAACCAGGTTTACCGCGATAAGGGATTGAAGTGGGAAAAGATTCATAGCATTCCCACACCAAAAGGCATTGATGCACTCTACTCATTTCGAGTTAGCAAATCAATCCGGGGAATTGGCTTCAGAGAAGATCATTTCCTAAGGGTTTTATTAATTGAACCAGATCATGATGCTGCTTATGGAAAAAAATAATCCCATAGAAAAGCCTTTTGCGGTAACTCCAAGCAAAGATATACGTAATTCATCAGATCCTGATATTGCTGGATCCTACTACGCCATGCAACTTGCTGGACAAGCTGCAATAGACTTGGCAATTCAAACCAATACTGCAATCGTAACTACCATTGATGGCAAGATAGTGCGGATCCCTGCCGCAGAACTCATTAAGCAGCGCCAACTTACGGCCTAAACACCGTTGGTCGCGAGTTCGAATCTCGCCCGACCCACCAGTTATACAAAGGGATCACAGAAATGTGGTCCCTTTTCTTTTGGGTAGATGGAATGTATTGGCAACTGTATAAACTCAATAGAAGATCTATTGGGCCGTAATGAGTGGGGATGGACTGCGCCGGAAGAAACTGAGCGTCTCGAAACGCGACAGTTTGTCGGGTAACCAGACATTTCATGGGCAGTTGGTTGGCAGGCGGTTGAGGGCCCATAAGAGGCTATTGATGGAAAAGAAAAACTACCCGGAGGTAGTTTTGGCGTTTCTTGGTTTCCCGGGGCGGTATCGAACAAGGACCTAGGACATAAACCCGCGCCAAGACTAAAGCCTTAGTTGGCGACGCTGATTACGTTAGCGCACCCAGAAAGGCAATTGCTATTTGCAGACCACAGCTTCAATAGGCTTATATTGACTGGCTCTTTGTGCCATCGATTCAAATCGTCCTCGCATACTGTTTTTTATAAAATATTCAACGATGGCTAAAGGAATAAATGAGTTTGGCTCTATTTGAGAGTCATACTTAAAAACTGTTTTATCTTTTTCCTCTAATAGCTTCCAAGTACCTTTGTAAGATCTAGTATCGCCACTGATTTGCTCAAAAGTTAAAGATTTATTTGGGAGCTCCGTATATTCCACTGTTGATTTCATATCAATAGAAAAAAAGAGAATTTGCTCTTCAACTACCCTGTACACGCGAACTTTATTGCCTACCCTTGAAACAATCTTTGCTTCAACTATTCCTGGGATATTTTTAGAGCCCTCATAGTCAGTTATGAATGTATAGGCACTACAGATATTCATTGGTACAGAGTAACTTGCTTGAACATGAAATTGACCATCGATACGACTCACGTTCACCTGCACATCAAAGGGATTGGTATTATCTTGAGCAAAGCTCGATGAGAGAAAGAACGTTAAAGCGAGTGTTAAAAACCATTTCATTGGCTGATTTTAGGGGCTTATAGATTCTGTCGTTTTAAACGACATCGACTGACACATGGATGCCATATTGTGATTTGTCCTTTTGAAGGGCGCTTCTTGATGGGGAGATCCGAGATTAAGGACGCCTAACTCAGCTAAGCCATAAAAGAAAATAGCCCAACAAGTGGGCCATTTATATTCTTGGGGGGCCCGGGTGCAACCCACCAAAGCTCAGGATATCTAGATCTAGTTAACTGGGCACCCATTCTCAAGTGGTTTTCCAGCAATCCGATCCTTTACCCAAGCTAGATAAAAAGGCGCCGAGGATCCAGGTGTTGTGTAATGAGTTTGTTCGCCAGGCAATTGAATTGTCGCAACATTACCCCCGAGGGAGCACATTTTCTTTTGATAATTCTCATGCATGATTGGAGGAATTCCAGTATCTTTTGATCCCCAGTAAATAACCACTGGGGCTACAGGCTTGACTGGCTTGACGCTGCCATCTATTAACGCATTCACCCAAGCCATGGAGTTGATGGGCTGCGGCTTAAGCAAGGTTTGATATTGATCACCGTAAGCGTAGTTCAAAGAATCAGCCATGACATGAACACATTTATTACTGGATAACTGGTCGGCGACTCTAGCGCCTTCTACAGTCAAAATATCTGTCATCTTGATATTCGGATATGCCGCTTCATTACCCCAAATAAGCATTAAGTAATGGGAGAATGAGAATATATTGGCGGCATTGACCTTGGAAAAACCAGTCAATATCTTATTGGCATCGGCCTCATCAGCGGGCCTAGACAACATTGCCGCTAAATCGTCTGGGGCCAAACCAACAAACCCAAGATACTGCAAGTTATCCGCAGTTGTACCTTGAAGCGCTTGGTAATCGATCAGACTTGCAGCAGCAATGGCTGCTCCGCCGCCTTGAGACCAACCATAAATAATGGTTTTTTTGCCAGCGCCTACTTCTTTCATGGAGCTAGCCGCCCTTGCAGAGTTAATAGTGTCCATCGCATTAGTTCCTGCAACTGCATACTGATTCCTGCCACCACCGCCCATGCCTTGATAGTCGGTAGCAACAATGACATAACCCTCTTTAATAAATTGTTCTACGTTAGGAATTCCATAATCGCTCCAAGAATTTCCATCCATTAAAAAATATTCATTTAAAGGGGCGGTTGGATTCGTGATCTGTGAAGGACCACAATTTTGAGCGGATCCAGTTGTGCCATGAGCCCATGCCATGATTGGTCTTCCCTCTTTGGGCGCTTGTCCAATAGGGGCGACAATCAAGCCGGTGGAAATTGTCTTGCGCCCAGCAACATCTGATGAGATATAAGCAATCTTCCATGCTTGTGTGCCTTGGATTGCAGACTTAATTTTTTCCTTCTTAATGACCTGACCCAATTTGCCATCAGGACTCATTTTCATAACGGCAGCATAAAAAGGCGCCATTGGTGGATCAGCATAAACAGTGTTGGAAAGTAATCCAAAAAATATGCAGAACACAATACGAGCCAAAGAGTCTTTCATGAAAGCCTATTAATGGAAATGATTATAAAAATTATTGAGTACCAACTATACCGAATTACTTTGATACTCAGCGAATAACTCTTCTAAGGGTTATTGAGGGGGCTCTTACTGGTCGAAAGCAGCCCCTTGCCCTCAGTCGGCTAACCCAACAAACCTGCTGTTATTTCATACAAGAACACTGTCTGAGCCAACTAAACCTCTATAAGCCCGTTGGTCGCGAGTTCAGATCTCGCCCGACCCACTAGGCATTACTAAGCCTCGCTCTGCGGGGCTTTTTACTGCCCAGAGTCTATGAGATCATAGAGTCATGAACAGCAAACTATATGAATCATTCCTTAAAAATAATCCAAGCCCTCAAGAGCGACTTACTTTAGGAAAATCGATTCGCAAAGAGGTTGATAGGTCCTCAATTGGACAATTTACTGAAGTAAGCAAGCGCCAAGGACCAATTGAGATTCTGCTTGCTCAAGCTAAAACCCGAATTCCTGAATACGTTCCAATTCGCTATGCTCGAATGGCGGCTGATCCTTTTGCGTTTTTTAGAGGCGGCGCTGCAACTATGGCACATGACTTGGCCAAACTCCCAAGCCCCTCCATTCAAGTTCAATTATGCGGAGATATGCACGTTAGTAACTTTGGGTTCTTTTCCACAACTGAACACCAATTAGTGTTTGGAATTAATGATTTTGATGAAACTCTTCCCGGAAATTTTGACTGGGATTTAAAGCGGCTGACAGCTAGCGCGATGATTGCCTCGAAGTTACTTGGTCAAGATCAGACTTATGGAGAAAATATTGTGCGAAATATCTCCAGAGCATATAGAAATAATCTTCATCAATATGCCTCGATACCCTATATAGACCTCAAACGCACTTATATAGATGACAAATCATTAACAAGTATCGCAGCAAAAAATGCAACTGATGCAAGCCAACAGTATTTAAAAGGTTTATTGGATAAGGCTCGGAAAAATAGTGGTCATGGCATGCTTGGAAAACTCACTGAACTAAGTAGCGAGGGAATTCGACTCATTAATAATCCCCCGCTCATAGAGCACCCCCAATTCTCGCCTCATGGAAGAAGGATTACTGAGCTCAATGATCAAGGCCTTAATTCCTACATTCAGTCTTTAGCACCAGATCGCAGACATTTATTAGCACGCTATAAATGGATTGATTGGGCAAGAAAAGTTGTTGGGGTTGGTAGCGTGGGCACCGCTTGCTGGGTAATGTACTTTGAGGGACGCGATGCAAATGACCCGCTTTTCCTCCAAACGAAACAGGCGCAAAAGTCAGTTCTAGCTTCCTTTTTCCCTGATACGCAATTTCAGTCTGAAGGAGAACGTGTCGTTCATGGGCAATGCTTAATCCAAGGAGCTCCAGACCTCTTTCTCGGTTTTGGCAAAACAGCAGAATTAGATTTTTATGTACGGCAGCTGCGCGACATGAAGGGTGGAATTTCAGTTGGGGGAGACGGCATCAACACTAAAGTATTTCCTGATTTTGCAAAACTATTTGGATGGGCATTAGCCAACGCCCATGCCCGTTCAGGAGATCCTGCCGTTCTTGCTGGCTATTGTGGAAAAAGTGAATCCCTAGATGATGCTCTCGTCAAGTTCTCGATTGCTTACAGCAAACAAAATGAAGCTGACTATGCTACATTTTTAAAGGCAATTAAATCAGGCAAAGTCTCTTGCGCTACAGAGAATTTCTAAGATCCAGCTACTCAACAATAAATACATATCGACTTTAAGAACTCGAGGCTGGGATTGCAAGTGTTAACTTTTCAAAAAAGATCAATCGCACACCCAATCGCACAATCATTTTTTGGCCCTTTAGACCATTAATTTATATAGAGTTTTAAAGAGATATGACTTCTTTTAAGCCCGTTGGTCGCGAGTTCGAATCTCGCCCGACCCACAAGTGATATGAAGCCTAAGAATGAAAGTTCGGGAGTTTTTTATTTGGAATTCCGCTAATATCCGATAAGAGGGGCTCCTTTCCACTACATACCAACCCAAAAAGAACTTTAAAAATGAGTACAGATCCCAAAATACTAGCCTTTGATGTCTTTGGAACAGTGGTTGACTGGCATGGATCAATCGCGGCCGAAGCCAAAAGACTCAGCCTGCCAGTTGATGCAGATGAATTCGCTACCGCATGGCGTAATGGTTATAAACCAGCAATGGCCAAGGTGCGCTCTGGAACTCTGCCATGGACAAAGATTGATGATTTGCATCGTATGATCCTTGATGACATATTGAAGACATTCAATATTACCTCGTTGTCGGAATCACAAGTACAAGAATTAAATCTAGTTTGGCATCGCCTCAATCCCTGGCTAGATACAGTCGAAGGGCTGACAAGATTAAAAAGTAAATTTACTATCGTTACCTTATCCAATGGAAATCTCGGCCTACTTGCAGATATGGCTAAGAATGCGGGACTTCCTTGGGACTTAATTCTTTCAGCAGAAGTATTTCGTCACTACAAGCCTGATCCAGAAACTTATTTAGGTGTCGCGGAGATTTTCAATGTCCTCCCCGAACAAGTGATGCTTGTGGCAGCTCACAAAGATGATCTTCTGGCAGCAAATGCCTGCGGGCTTCAAACGGCCTTCATTGAAAGACCGCTAGAGTTTGGCCCTAACTTCTCAAGGCAAGACTTGCATCGTGAAGAATTTACCACTTACCATGCCAAAGATCTTACGGACCTTGCAACTCAATTGCACTGCTGATACCCAATTATTGCAATAGACATCAGGCAGATTTTAGTGAGCAGCTTGAATACTGTTGATCATAATGAGGACATCTTTTAATCCATCTTTTGCTTGTTTGGAATGTGTCGGTAACTTATGGTGGCAATAGGCGATTAAAGTAAAACCACCCGAAGGTGGTTTTACTATTTCTTGCTTGCCTGGGGCAGCATCGACCAGAGCCTGAGATTCTTTGCAAACATTCATTTAACTTGCAGTTTTAAACTTCAAAGCTATCAATATCGCCTCTTCGGCGCACCAGCGAAAGATTGCTTCTTCTCAAGATGTCTAAATGTAATACGGCCTTTGCTCAAGTCATAAGCGGAGATCTCCAAAGAAACCTTATCTCCTGCCAATATGCGGATGTGATTTTTTTTCATCTTCCCCGCTGTATAGGCAATAAGCTTATGGCCATTATCTAAAGTAATCCGATAACGAGAATCTGGCAGAATTTCATCAACAAGACCTTCCATTTCAAGCAATTCTTCTTTTGCCATTTAACATCCTTAATAAAAATAAAAAGCCCAGTCATGCTGGGCTTTAGGCCAGGCAAATAATTTCTGCCTGGTATTTGCTGCTGATTTAAACAGGTTGAATATTGGATGCTAACTTGCCTTTAGGGCCAGTAGTAATATCAAAAGTCACCTTTTGACCTTCAGCCAAAGACTTAAATCCGCTGCTATTAATTGCTGAAAAATGGGCAAATAAATCTTCGCCGCCGAGTTCAGGGGTAATAAAGCCGAAGCCTTTAGCGTCGTTAAACCATTTCACAATTCCGTTTGCCATATATGACTATTCCTTAAAAAAATATAAAAGGGGCTAAGCCCCAAATGAGGCGAAAGTCAAGAATGGCGGGGGAGATGCTAAGAAGAACTATCGCAGAACTGCGGTATTAATTACTAGTACAACAACACTATTAGCTTGAAAATCGTTAAATGTATTTTACTCTACTTTAGTAACAAAAGACTATTTACCAACAAATCACCTTTATAACAGCCCTAGATACCGTTAAAAGTGGCTTGGCAATCCGTTGGGCCCGAGCTCGAAAACGTAGTTTCGGCGCAGCCAATCTCCCCAGACCCACTAGTTATACAAGCCCACCTTCGGGTAGCTGCTTCTTTTGAGGTCAAATTCCTAGGAAGTGTATTTCATTTATTTCATTGAACTAGCTATCACAGTAGAATCCCGACCCCCCCCCTACATGCGCCCAAGATTTTCAACATCATCGACAGATGGATATCCCCCTGTCATATCGGGATCTATAGCATCCGAAGGGTTTGATCGGTCAGAGTGATACTCCATCATATATGCCCGCCTTCTTGCCATGACAGCTGATAGTGTATTAGCAGCATTAAGATCTTTTTTTAGATCTGGCGCATGCCCTAGCCTTCAAATACAAAATGATCTAAATGGTCAATCCTGTTTGTCTTCTGATCTAGATTTTATTGAGCACGGCGTAATTCATTAACGTAATCTGGCTCAGGGTGCAATGCATGGGTAGTGCCGGCCTTTGCCACCTGCCCAGGGACCTCGTGCCCCACAATCTTTGGCAATTCTCTTGCCAGCTGTATTAGCTTGGGAATATTCATGCCGGTGTCATAACCCATCGCATCGAGCATATGAATCGCATCTTCACTGGAAATATTGCCACTTGCACCTGGTGCATACGGGCATCCGCCCAGGCCACCCAATGAACCGTCAAAACGAACAATACCGGACTGTACTGCAGCTAAGACATTGGCTAAGCCCATGCCTCTAGTGTTATGGAAGTGCAACGTCAGCTGTAGATTTGGGAATTGCTTCTGCAATGAGTCGCACATTCTCTTTACTTGGTCAGGATTTGCCATGCCTGTGGTGTCGCAGATTGTTACACCTCTTACACCGAGGTCTGCAAAACGTTTAGCGAACCCTTTAACCACCGTTTGAGAAACCTCCCCTTCCATGGGGCAGCCA
Source organism: Polynucleobacter sp. JS-Fieb-80-E5 (assembly GCF_018882015.1). NCBI lineage: Bacteria > Pseudomonadati > Pseudomonadota > Betaproteobacteria > Burkholderiales > Burkholderiaceae > Polynucleobacter > Polynucleobacter sp. JS-Fieb-80-E5. The sequence continues at coordinate 426,629 of NZ_JACVPH010000001.1, forward strand.
AAACTAGTGGAAAGGGAAACATTAATAGGTGTTCTGCCATCAACATACTTAATTACTTCAGCCAATCCAGCAAAGCTCTTTTCTCGACCCATTCGTAGGTTGGCTAAGTTATGCGTCTCTGAAGTCGACATTACTAGATTGAACTCATCAGCCTTAGATTCCAAAGCGCGCTCGGCACCTCTTAAATTGGGGACTAAGACGGTGTACTCCACTCCAGGCACACGCTTAATACGCCCCATCACTTCCTCGGCATCTCGTAGCATCGGAATCGCCTTAGGCGAAGTAAATGAGGTCACTTCAATTTTGGCAAAGCCACACTCACTGAGCGCATCAACCAGCTTTACCTTATCGTCTGTTGGTACAAAATTGGGCTCAATCTGGAAACCGTCCCGCATTACGACGTCATTGAAATAAATTCTGGTCATGGTTTTATCTTTATTTAGTAAATGCAATGCCGCGCTCTTTTAAAGAGGCGACCTGATCATCACTCAAACCAATACTTTTGAGTATTTCATCGGTGTTCTGCCCAATATCTGGGGCAAGAGTCTTAATGGATCCCGGCGTACGCGATAACTTCGGAATCACGCCCGGCACATCCAACTTCGTGCCATCTTGCATCTGAATTGTTTGTATATTTTCACGGGCTTTGTAGTGCGGATCGCTTGCGATATCGGCAACGGTATAAATTTTTCCGGCTGGCACGGATACAGAATCTAGCGCCTCCAATGCTTTGGCAGTACTCACTGTTTTAGCCCACTCACCTATAGCTTGATCAAGCTCAGCCACTCGTTTGACGCGACCATCATTGGTTTCCAGCTGGGGGTCATTACCTAAATCTTCGCGCCCAATCACTGTCATCAGGCGCTTAAAAATACTATCGCCATTGCCAGCAACCAATACATAGCCGCCATCAGCGCACTGGTAGGCGTTGGTTGGGGCAATACCAGGTAGGGCGCTACCAGCCGCTTGGCGTACCTCACCAAATGCGCTGTATTCAGGCAACAGGCTTTCCATGCAATTAAAGACTGCTTCATACAATGCAATATCAATAATCTGACCTTTGCCACTGTTATGGCGCTCCTGAAGAGCTAGCAAGATACCAATCACACCATGCAAAGAGGCTAAGGTATCGCCGATGCTGATACCAACCCGCACTGGTACTCTGCCAGGTTCAGCAGTGAGATGTCGCAAACCGCCCATAGCTTCTGCAACCACACCAAATCCTGGTTTATCTCGGTATGGACCTGTCTGACCATAACCACTGATACGAAGAACAATTAATTTGGGATTCAGCTGGAGTAATTTTTCTGGATCAAGACCCCAGCCCTCCAATGTTCCAGGGCGAAAGTTTTCGATTAATACATCCGCCTCTTTTACCAGTGTCCTGACAATATCTTGCGCTTCCGCTTTTCTTAAATCCAAGGAGAGTGATTTCTTATTACGTGACTGCACTTGCCACCAGACTGAAGTGCCATCTTTAAGAAGGCGCCACTTGCGCAATGCATCGCCCTCTTTGGGTGGTTCGATCTTGATAACATCAGCACCAAAATCAGCCAAGGTCTTAGCCGCAAATGGCCCAGCAATAAGTTGCCCCATCTCTACGACTTTTAACTTTGATAATGGCTCCATCAAATCCTCTGAATTATGCTTTTATGCCCTAAGTGGGTACTTTAAATCAATCAGCAATTGATCTAATAAAAGTCCATTTTCTTAGCCTAAAACATAGCTCTTTTTATGGTGGGGGGTTACTCAATCTTTCCAGGTAGGATGTTTTTGCATCACTGAATCGAATAATTCAGATTCAAGCTGCTGATTGAGCCATTTTTTGACTGCGGGTATAGGGAGTTGCTCAAACTTTTTGGGGTCAACCATTGAAAACTGCCTGATGAATGGGAAGATGGCCACATCTACCCAGGATAATCTGCTCCCCATTAGGTATTGGAAGTTTTGCAACACCTGCTCCATAGGAATCAACATGACTTGCAATGCTTCATCGAGCACTGCTTCTGGATCTAGCTCTGGGAATCGATTAGGGTATTTGTATTGATCCAATAGAGTCTTAAATGGGCCATCATTTTTTTCAATCCAAGAGTTGGCGACAGACTCATCAACGTCTTTCCACCCATGCGGGTCAGACTGTTGCAACGCCCAGCGCAAGATATCCAGACTTTGATCTATTACGAGATCATCCACCCATAAAACGGGGACGGTTCCCTTGGGAGAGAGTTGCAACATCGATTGTGGTTTATTACGCAACTCAATCTCTCGGTGTTCAACCTGAATACCCGCATACTTCAATGCCATGCGGGCTCGCATGGCATATGGACATCTTCGATAAGAATACAAAGTGGGCGTCATGCAAGCACTTTACTCCCAGCAACTAATAGGTCACCCGTTGCCAGCCACTTGGGCAGGCCTGTGTCTGCGGATAGTACAGTCCATTTTCAGGGCAATAGGCAGCAGTTTGTGGTTGCGGTGGATAAACATATTGTGGGGCGTAATAGACGCGTGGAGGCCTGTAGTACGCATTAGCAACAGCAACTCCGGCCACCGCACCAACCGCAAAAGGCGCCCAGCCGCCACGCCAACCACCATAGCCACCATACCAACCCCTACCACCATGAGCGCTGGCTGATGTGGCCACCCCCGCAAGCATGACTCCTGTAAGCAGGCATATTAGTATTTTTTTCATATAGACCCCCATTCATAAAGGCATTAAGCCCTTTCCTACATAACGGATCAGCCTTAAGGTGGGTTGACGCTATCAAATTAAATACTTTTGTAAGCAGGTCTTAAGGGAGTTTTTTCTTCCTACAAGCATCAGAGCAGTATTTGACTGATTCCCAATTTTTAGCCCAGGATTTTCTCCAGGTCATTTCTTTTTTGCAGACAACACAAATCTTACTTGGAAGAGCGCTTTTATTTCCCTTAAACGTCGTCTTCATGAGTATTTTTATAGCGCGTCGAGCTGATTCAGAATCTTTTGGGCATGCAGCACAATTTCTTTTTGATCTTCATCACTAATTCTTTTGAGGTTGGCCGTCATTAACTTAGTACGCGGGCTCGCTTCAAACTGAGCGCGATGCTTGATCAAAAAGTTCCAATACAAAGTTGTGATGGGGCATGCCTCTTCCCCATAACGTATCTCAGGCTTGTATTTACATGAACCACAATAATTGCTCATGCGTTTGATGTATGCGCCACTGGCGATATAAGGCTTACTAGTAAAGCGTCCGCCATTGGCAAATAAGGCCATCCCAGCCGTATTAGGTAACTCCACCCACTCAATCGCATCTACGTAAATTGCCAGATACCAATCACACACTTCTTGAGGCAGAATTTCAGCTAGAAGTGCAAAGTTTCCTGTCACCATTAAGCGCTGAATATGGTGTGCATAACCATATTGCAATGTTTGGCCAATAGCATCTTTCATGCAAGCCATCTGGGTTTGCCCAGTCCAATACCATTTGGGTAATGAGCGCTGATGCTGATAGTAGTTATCTTGCGCCATCTTAGGCATGTCAAGGTAATACATACCTCGGACAAATTCACGCCAGCCTAATATTTGCCGAATGAAGCCCTCGATTGTTGATAGATCCAAAGCATACTTTTTCCAAGCCATGATGACCGCATCAATCACCTCGCGAGGATTTACTAGCTTTAGGTTCAATGCGCTCGACAAAATAGAATGCCATCCAAAGGGGGTATCAGTCCACATAGCATCTTGATACACACCAAAATTTCTGAGGCGGTATTCGACAAAATACTCCAGAGCTTGGAGAGCCTGGCTTCTGGTAACGGGCCAGTTAAATGACTCCAGAGATCCAGGATGATCTGGGTAAGTCTTTGTAACGAATGCCAATACTTCTTTGGTAATCGCATCTACTTCAAACGCCGCTGGAGCATCGATGATGCCAGGTCCCTTTTTCGGATAGGGCTTGCGATTATCTTGATCGAAGTTCCACTGACCACCCTCGGGGTTGCCATCAGCATCCATCAACACATGGTGCTTCTTACGCATTAGGCGGTAAAAGTACTCCAACCGGAGTTCTTTCTTGTTTGCCGCCCACTCCACAAACTCTTGTCGCGAGCAATAGAAATGGTCATCCTCAAGCATTACCAGCTCAATATTGAGCTCTCTTGCTAATGCCTCAATCGACTGCTTTAGACGCCATTCACCAGGTTCGATGCAAACTAAATGCTTTATCTTCTTTTGCAGAATATGCTCTTTGAGAACCTCGACAATAGGCAGATGAGAGCCTTGAACGTAAGTCAGCGGGTATTCCAGCCTTTTCAGCTCAACTGCAAAGTGACGCATTGCCGAGAGAAATAAAGCAATTTTGGCTTTGTGCGACCAAACATACTGAGCTTCATTAGCTGATTCAATCATGATGATTTCATCTGCTTGAGGATCAAAGCCTCGTAATGCGGCGCTCTGCAAATCGAGCTGATCCCCTAGAATCAGAACTAAGCGCTTAGGCTCCTTGGTTTGCTGCTTAGCTTGCTGCTTGACTGGCTGCTTCATTTATTTTTGTATTGAGTGGGGCAATAGGCCCGAGTCACATCTTCACTACGTAAAGCGCTATGTTTTGTTGCTCGTCCAGTTACCCGCTTGCGCCAAAGTTCAAAGGAGCTGCGTTTTAGCTCTTTGCGCATAATGGCAATCACCTGAGGCTCACCTAGACCAAAGGTCTTCTCAATCGCATCAAATGGCGTGCGATCCTCCCAAGCCATTTCAATGAGGCGAGATAAATCGGGTTCTGCGAGGGTCTTGGGGGCTAGTTTTGGCACTCTGCAAGTTTAAGACTTATTCAATAAACTAGCTTGAGCCCATGATTGGAAAAATTCGTCAAAAACTGATTTCTCAAGAGATTCCGGCCATACAAAAGCCGGCGGCAATCATTTGCCCTATCTGTGATCGACCCATCCCAGATTCCCAGAAGGATGCCCACCACCTTATCCCCAAATCTAAGGGTGGGAAGAGGACCGAATATCTTCATCGCATTTGCCATAAGCAAATACATGCCTTGTTTACCGAATCTGAGTTAGCCCAGCAATACCATCATGCCCAGATTTTGAGAGAACATCCGGAGATGAAGAAATTTATTCAATGGGTAGAAGGTAAGCCAGACGCCTTCTATGAAAAAACACGCAAAAGTAGTCGAATCAGACCTACTTAAAATGAGATAAAAAATAGCGCCCATAAACTACTGGACGCTATCTTCTAGCCAAACTCCGGACAATACAGATGTCCGAATCAGAATTTAGAGTTTACTTTTCAACTCTGATTTTGCATCGCCTAGGTTAGATTGAACTTTCCCAACCACTTGCTGAACCATACCCTTAGTCTCCAGCGATTTATTTCCCACCAGGTTTCCTGCGGCCTCTTTAATTGCACCCTTTACAGTCTCTACACGGCCTTTTACTTGATCTTTATTCATGGTAAATCCTTTGATATGGTTGAACAACGGAACTACAAAAAACTGAATTCATTATTTATAAAATGGGTTATTGCTACCTTTAACCCTCATATCATTTTTGACTGAGGTAACCCCAGGAATAGTTTTGGCAATATCTACGGCCTTATTGGTTTGCTCAATACTGCTAACAAAGCCACTTAACTGAACTTCGCCCTTAAAGCTCTGCACGGTAATCTCGGAAGACTTCAGTGTTGGCTCATTAAAAATGGCTGTTTTAACTTTTGCTGTAAGGACACTATTGTCGACATACTGCCCTGTGCTTTCCTTGGTGTCCGAAGCAGCGCAAGCGGTTAGAGAAATTAACACTCCAGAAAATAGTAGTACTGTAATTTTTTGAATTAGGTTCATAAAATTCTTTCAATGATGGTTTTATTGGCCCAACAAATCATCTAGTGATTGCTTAGGTACGAATTTAGGCTAAAGGAAATAATCCTGTATCCACGTTCGATATCAGACATAAGGAATATTTTTTACTGTGTGCGGCAGCAGACTAAGGTTTACAGATTCAAGTCCTATAGTCCCTATAGTTCTCACTTCTCTATAGGTATATATATGCAAAAGAAATTACTAGTAGCAGCACTTTTTTCCATCTCAGCTACAGCTACAATGGCTCAAAACAACGCACAGACCAATCCATTTGAAGGCCCATCTATTGGCGTCAGCGTAAGCTCCGTTGGCGGCAGCACTGACCTATCTGGCACCCGTTCCGCAAACATGGGGCAACAATCGGTTGTACCGACTATTGATGCTGGTTATGCATTTGGTCTTACCAAAGAAGTTGCACTGGGATTAACTGGTACATACGATTTAGCCGATACTAAAGGTGGTTCTGATGGCAGCGCAAACCTGGTTGGTAAGAAGCATTACAGCATTAACTTCAAACCTGGATATGTTCTAGGTACCAGCAATATGATTTATGCATTGCTTGGCTACAACCGTATGTCAGGGACTTTAAATAACAACGGCTATACCGGTACAAGCAATTTGAACGGTATTGGTTATGGCATTGGTATTGAAACCTTATTAGATAAAAATATTTATCTGAAGGTCGAAGGACAGCAAGTGAAATATTCTTCATCGACTGTCTCTGGTGTCACTTTTAAACCTAGCACGACAATTGCTACGATTGGCCTAGGGTATAAGTTCTAATTTGGAAATACTATTTCTACTTTAGAAGTTTAAAAGCCACTCGAATTATTCGGTGGCTTTTTTTCTACTATGTTCGCCAACAGACTCACCCTATTACATTGTTGATCGTAGAGTGACCTGTGAGTTATTTACTTACATGACTAGAGAACTCTCTATTCAAATTCTTTGGAGATATACATGACAACTGATACAAAAACGCACGCTGCTGATACAACTAATGCTCACCATAACCACGTTAAAGCAGCAGAACATTGTGACGCTGCTTCATTGGCCCACAAAGAAGCAGCTAAACATGTTGAAGCTGGTGATGCAAAGCACGCTGGTTACCACGCAGCCGTTGCTCAAGGTCACACTATTCAAGCTCAAGAACATAGTGACATTGCATGCAAAAAAACTGCTGCTGCAGCACCAGCAGTGAAGTAAACGATTTCTGAAATAAATTGAGGGGAATTTTTAAGAATTCGTCTAAATTTAGAAATCTAGGCCCACCAGTTCATTTGGTGGGTTTTTTATCGTGTAAGCTCATCATATGTGCGCTATCGTACATACTCTAATCATTCCAGCCAATACATTGAAGCTGTCTAAAGCTGACGATCAAAAGATAGGTAATTGTATGGAAACTAAAGCTCTCAAAGACCAAAATTATCTTTTTCACTCCATCCCCGAAAGTGAGTGGGCAAGACTGCTTCCCCATATCGAACAGGTTGAATTGCCTTTAGGAAAAGTTTTATACGAACCCGGGACGAAGATGAGTCACGTCTACTTTCCGACTAGCGCAATTGTTTCACTTCTCTATGCGCTTGAGAATGGCTCTTCTGCAGAGATAGCCATTGTTGGTAACGAAGGCATTGTGGGCATCTCTATTTTTATGGGTGGAGAATCTACCTCTAGCAGAGCCGTTGTTCAAAGCGCTGGAAATGGCTATCGCATCAAATCAAGTATTTTTTTAGAAGAATTTAATCGCTCTGGACCGGTAATGCATTTATTACTGCGCTATACCCAGGCATTAATTACGCAGATGTCTCAAACTGCCGTCTGTAATCGCCATCACACCCTGGATCAACAATTCTGTCGTTGGCTACTGCTCAGTTTAGACCGCTTAACAAGCAATCAATTAAATATGACTCAAGAACTCATAGCTAACATGCTGGGGGTTCGCAGAGAAGGGGTTACTGAAGCAGCGCTCAAGGTACAAAAAGCTGGATTGATTCAGTATTCCCGTGGCCACATCACCATCTTAGATCGTGCAGGCCTAGAAAAACGCACTTGTGAGTGTTACAAGGTTGTGAAAACCGAATATGAACGTCTACTTCCAAGTAAGTTAGCAATTTAATTCAATTTATAGTTCGCTATCAGACAGATAAATGATTCCAATTGCTAGAAACTGAATTTGGGATAGTTATCACTTAAGTCATTTGAACCCTATTGCCCGAGTAAGGGTTTCGCATTCAACTCCGGGGTCAAGGCTGATGAATAAGAATAGCTTAATAGAATTACTGCCAAAGCAGATTCAAGAGTTAATTTTTTATAAAGGTGAGCTCATTGACCTCACCCTATCAAAAATTGTCTGCGTTGTAGATGAGACCATCGAATATATCTACTTTCCAACGGATGGCTTCATCTCACTAGTCCAGAGCTTGGATCAACATCCCCCACTGGAAGTTGGAATGATTGGCAGAGAGGGTGTCCTAGGCGCAGAAATTGCCTTAGGTATCCAAAAAAATCTTTTCGGCGCCCTGATTCAAGGCTCTGGAAATGCTTTGAGGCTTGAAAAAAATGATTTCTTGGAAATCATTAAGACCCATATAGAGCTAAAGAACATCATTCTCTCGTATATGGCTGTGCGAATTAAGCAGTTAAGCCTATCAGCCGCTTGTGAACACTTTCATGAAATAGGCCCCCGGCTGGCAAAGTGGCTCCTGATGAGTGAAGATCGCGCCCAATCCACAACCTTCCTGATGACCCATGAGTTCATCTCCCTCATGTTAGGAGTAAGGCGTGTTGGTATTACTACCGCGGCTGCAGAATTTAGAAGGAATGGGTTAATTGAATATCGGCGAGGCGAAATGCAAATTCTTAATCGCCCCGCTTTGATGGCAGCATCTTGTAGCTGCTATCTACAGAATCGGAAGATCTACTCTACGTTTATTGGCTAACCTAGAATCAATCAAAGACTTTGACCTTCAGTTGAAATGAAAGAGATCCTGCGACTCGATCTGCAATAGAGGGGATAACAATGAGATTAAGTCCGACCCGCTCACCTTCGATTGAAATTACAGGAAGGATTGCTGGGAACCAGCCGCCATTCTGAGTGTTGGCATAGCCATTAAATCCTCCGGCCACCACCCCCAGATGAAAAGGGCCTACAGCCAATGGCATCCAGTAAGCACCCACATAATTGGATGTTTGGTAGTAGCTATTGCGATAAGTGCCGACCGTTACAGAAGCCACACTAGAGAATTGATACTCCAATCCCAAGCCGTAATTGACTGAATTGAAATCCCTGCTCTGATCAAAGTGATATGAATAGATTCCCGGATTAATCCATAGAGTATTTTTCTGAGCAGGAGTGATGACTTCTATTGGGCCATATGATTGGCTAAAGCAGCTCGAGCTTGCTCCAAGCGTGATCGCCAAGGAAAGTACTAAAACCGGAATCTTGAGCATTGGTTAGTAAGACATCTATCGAAAATTTATCCTACTTCAAGGCTAAATATATTCTTTGTTCGATACCGAACGCATCATTCAATTTATAAAAAAATGTTTATAGGTCTGATACCGAACAGTCATGCGCAGATTAATTCAGTAGATTGGTAGGTAGCAATTTACCAAGGAGCTCTCCATGCTAGGAACCATTGTTTTAGTCATTTTGATCTTGATGCTCATCGGCGCTATACCGGCTTGGCCCCACAGCAAGAACTGGGGTTACGCACCAAGCGGTGGTTTAGGTCTAGTTTTAGTGATCCTCATTATTTTAATTTTGACCGGCCGTATTTAATACTTTTTAAGAAAGAAATAAAATGAAAATTGATAACAGCTTTAAAGCGATTTTTGCCTCGATGATGATTGTGTCCGGGTTAGTGGCTTGCGATAAACCAGGGACAGCAGAAACAGCTGGCAAGAAAATAGACCAGGCAGTAGAAAATGTCTCAACCTCAACCTCCAATGCCGCTGAAAAAGCCAATGACTCTGTAAGTAAGCAGGGCAAGATTGCTGGCAAAGCTATGGACGACACTGAAATTACTGCCAAGACAAAGGCTGCACTGCTAAATGAACCTGGAATGCAGTCACTAAAAATTACGGTTGTTACTAAGGATGGCGTAGTTACCCTCACAGGGTCTGCTGACACTCAAGAAAACAAAGTTCAGGCAGCGAGCGTAACCAAACAAATTGAAGGCGTTAAATCCGTCAACAATAAGCTGGTAATTTCCAAGTAACTTTGTACTAATAAAAAAGCCGCGTTAAGCGGCTTTTTTACATTGTCTACCGAGAATCTTTAGTTCACTGTAGATTTAGTTGATTTAGGCTTAGGAGGATTCTTCACCTTATCTTTTTCATACTGGTCATAAGCATAACCACCGACAGCACCAATTGCAGCACCACCAGCTGCACCCCACAACAAGCCGCCACCGGTGAGAGCGCCTACGCCAACACCTGCAGCAGTGCCAATGGCTGCACCGGATAGCGTCCGTTGCTGAGTATCACTCATCCCAGTGCATGCCGATAAAGCCAGCAAGCCGGAGGTTGATAACACGATCAATGTAGTTTTCATATAAATTACCTTTTGCTTAGCGAATAATTTTGCTTACTGCATTTGCAGGAGACATTACGGATGACTTACACGGAAATCTCACCGCTAAAAAGCGCAGCAAAGTATCCGCGGCTGGTGCAGTGTTGTACTGGGAATTCGCTTTTACCCAATCCATAAATTGGTTCATCACCTCCCTACGTGAAGGAGCTGGCTGCACTACACAGATAAACTCAGGAGCCTTCCTGGGGTGTCGTGTTACCAAATACCCATCGTATACGCCTTGACCATATACATCACAGTAAGTCTGAGGCTCCGGAGTGGATTGATCGCCACAGACGCCAGCTAATTCTTGAGTGCTTATCGCCATCGGTGATCCAGTTGCAGCAATTACTATGCCTGAGCATGTCAATAGAGCTGCAAATACGATTGCAATTTTTTTCATAAGTCACCTTCTCTTTCTATCTTTAGATTACGAACATTTACTCTAAAGAATGAGTGACTTATTCGTCTGTCTGTTAGCGGACATAGAAATAAATTGAAGAATGTAATGTGTTCGCCAGCAGACAGACTTCGCACTTCAATTCTTTTTAAATCATAGCTAGCTGACCATATACATGAACGATAACCCCATCAGATTAGAATTTTCTATTGGTCTCAACTACGAGATTGACCAGCCAGGAAGTGATTTCATCTTCAGCATTCAGGCGTGTCAAACCAATCATCAGCTGATCATTAGCGAATATCTCAATGTGAATCAAGATATTCCATTGGGAAGTTATACCGATCCGAGTAGTCACAATAAATTGCTTCGCCTTAAAGGGCTTCCCGGAATCTTAAAGTTGGAATATGGTGGAGCGGTTGATCTCAACCACTATCTAGCACCACCTTCCCAAATATATGAAATGTCCATAAATAGTTTGCCCGGGGAGGTATTGATCTATTTATATCCAAGTAGATACTGCCAATCTGATTTCATGAAAGATATCGCTGTAAAGATATTCGGCAATATGGCTCAAGGCTATAGTCGCGTTCAAGCAATCAAGGATTGGGTTACTAATCACGTTCGCTTTTGTAATAACACCTCTACAGAGCACACTACTGCGGTAGACACTTATTTAAGTAAAGCGGGTGTGTGTCGTGACTTTGCCCACCTGATGATTGCCTTATGCAGAGCACTCAACATCCCCGCGAGATTTGTTACTGGCATTGACTATGGCTCAGACCCCATTCTTGGCCCCACAGATTTTCATGCGTATGTAGAGGCATATCTTGGCGGTCATTGGTTTATTTTTGACCCCTCTGGAATTGCAATACCCATGGGATTTGTAAGACTCAGTACCGGCAGGGATGCAGCTGATACTTCCATTGCTACTATATTTGGCTCTGTGCGAGGGTCAACACCCACAGTCTCCATTAAAGCCATTCCGAATGCACAAGGAGATCTAATGATTCCTCGGCATGTAGCAAATGCCGTATCTACCGGTGATTAATCTGCTTAACCATAATGTCTAAAAAAACTGAAGTAATGCACTACTTCAGTGCAAATAATGGCTCTTTTCTACTTGATTTGGCTGGAAGGGTATTTTTTAAAGGCTTTTTAGGCTCCCACCCACCAAACCCCTCTTTGGTGCATAGGATTTGAAGTTGTGCAAAGCCAAATATCGTTCTAATTATTAAAACCTAAGATACGTGCATGCGTATAAAAATTACAAAGAGCCTGGTATTGCCGGCCCAAATACTCGAGACCGAAAGCATTCCTGAGGCCCTCTTTCCTGAGGGGGATTATCTTGCCAACCTCACCCCCGATGGGAAGATTGAGGTGATCAATACGCGGAAAATAAAAGCCCTTTTTTCTTTCTCACAATTTAGAGAAAGAGTCTCACTAGGTGAATTTATTGTGATGGAAGCCTGAGCTCCGATCTCAGTGGGCTAAATCTAGACTCACTACTACCGCTGTCATTGCAGAAACAGATTCAAATGCTTTTGAATTAACACCACCAGTATCAATATCCTCCCAGTTGAACTCCAAGGAGAAATGGGCAGACTCGACAATCAGCTCATAACTAGTAGACACCTTATTACTCTCAACCCCCTTAGGCTCATCACTGACAGGAACGCGTAAGGACTCGATAGCAGCAATTAATGTACTCACCTCATTACCCGTTAACTCTCGGGTACGCAGCACATCATCTGTGCGCTTAATAGAAATCTTGGAGACCTCATCAATCGTCACCTCGTATTGATTAAGACCCAAATCTTCCCAAACAGTTAATTCCAGAGCAATCGGATATGTTTTCATCAATCTACCTCGTCAACATGGGGTTCATCAAAATGCGTCTTTTGAGGCCGGAGCTTTACTGCTAGCTGAGTCCATTTACTTTGATGGATTCGGTAGTCGCAATGCTCAGCATGATTCTCTAGCAAACCAAAAATAATGGTAGTTGGGATTTTACAATGAAGACACCGATAAGCATGTTGGTGCTCTTCAATCTTCTCTTGGGGGTAGTCGATATAAAACGGTTTCAATTTGAGCCCCCTTATTTTTCTTAGCTAGATCAGGTTAATAAAACCATCTTACACCTGAGCTTTATTAAAGTGGGATTCATTTGAAGGTATATATCTACCCCTCAAGCTCACCTTCCCATTTAGAGATAACGGCCGTTGCCAAGCCATTACCCAATACATTGGTTGCCGAACGCGCCATATCCAAGAAGTGATCTACCCCAAGGATCAATAGGACGCCCGCTTCTGGCAAGTTAAATTGGGATAGGGTTGCAGCAATGACCACCAATGAGGCTCGCGGTACGCCCGCTATCCCCTTTGAGGTGATCATTAACACTAGCAACATCAAGAGCTGTTGGCTGAGCTCCATCTCAATACCGTAGACCTGCGCAATAAAGATTGCAGCAAATGTGCAATACATCATCGACCCATCTAAGTTAAAGGAATATCCCACCGGCAAAACAAAAGAAGCAATTTTGTTTTTACAGCCAAAGCGCTCCACTCTCTCTAAAGTCATTGGATAAGCCGCTTCTGAACTCGCCGTCGTAAACGCAAGTAAAGCCGGCTCACGCAACATCTTCACTAAAGTCCAAGTGCGATTTTTTAATACCAAGGAACTAATCAGAATGATGACGATCCATAAGGTGAAAATAGCAGCATAAAAACTCAGCATGAATTTTCCGTAGGTCATCAATATGCTGACACCATTTTCAGCAATGACGGAAGAAACTGCCGAGAAGACTGCGATAGGAGCCATCTTCATCACTGCAGTCGTAATCTTGAGCATGATGTGGGAGAGCATATCCAGATTACGAATGAACTCATCCGCTCTAGCTCCCATGCCTGCTGCGCCAACCCCAAAGAAAACAGCAAAAACTACGATCTGCAAGATCTCGTTTTTAGCCATCGCATCAAAGATGCTGACCGGGAAAATATGTCTCACAAAATCTGGAAAATTAAGGCTCGCTTTATTTAATCCAGTATTGGCCGCGATCTCCGGCAGAGTTAATTCCACACCAACACCCGGATGCAGAATATTGACCATGACCAAGCCCAGCAATAAAGAAACCAGCGACATAGAAATAAACCAAGAGAAGGTTTTTAAACCCACTCTACCGATAGTCGAGGCATCACCCATTTTGGCTATACCAACAACCAAGGTGGCAAATACCAAGGGAGCAATGATCATCTTAATCAAACGCAAAAAGACATCCGTCAAGATTGAAATGTAAAGGACGTACTGATCGGGGAAAGAAGTTCCTGCACCGTATAAGTTGACAAGATAGCCAACCAAGACACCCAAGACCATCGCCCCTAGAATAAAGTGAGTTAGCTTTTTAGAGTTCATGGATGGCCTAATGAATGAGGAGAACAGGAAGATTCTACCCATCTTTAGACCCCTCAGGGTATCAACTTAGAATGAAGAAACCCGTATCCGTCGATAATCATCAACTAAACATACTTTAGAGAAAATAAATATGCTCCCTTGTATTGAATTGGAAACCAGCCCGAATCCTACGGCCGCCGTTATCTGGTTGCACGGCCTTGGAGCAGACGGCAATGATTTTGTACCCATCATTCCTGAGTTAAAACTATCTGGATGCCCTGGCATTCGCTTTGTGTTTCCCAGCGCCCCAAGCATGCCCGTCACCGTTAATGGTGGCTACGTCATGCCAGCCTGGTATGACATCATTGGCAGAAACCTGATGGATCAAGAAGATGCGGCAGGCATTCAAAAATCGGCAGCGGCGATTGTTCAGTTAATCGAAAAAGAGGCTGAGCGCGGGATTGCCTATGACAAGATTGTGTTGGCTGGCTTTTCTCAAGGGTGTGCAATGGCCTTGCATATTGGCTTACGTTTTCCACACAAACTTGCCGGCATTATTGCCCTGTCAGGCTACCTACCCTTAGCAATGACTGCCAATATTGAAAAGCATACTGCCAATGTTAAGACACCGATCTTTATGGCACATGGCACATATGATCCCGTGGTTGCTCTTGATCGCGCCCAAGCATCGCATGCCTTACTAGAACAAATGGGTTATCAAGTAGATTGGAATGAATATCCCATGGAACACTCCGTTAATCATGAAGAGCTCATGGATATCTCGCGCTTCTTGCAAGAAGTATTGGCGGCTAAATAAGCCCATCCGAAATTAACTTGATACTAGCAATCAGCAAAAAGAATCTCACTGTTCGGTAGTACCATTTCATTGAGATTCTTTTAGCCAAATAAAAGCCAAAGTAGACACCTACAGGTGCGCAAGGCAACAAGATGATTGAGGTTGCCAATTGCTTGTAATTTAATAGATCTAAATAGGCATAAGGCCCCAGCTTCCCAAAATTCATAACCGTGAAAAAGACTCCTAAGGTCGAGGTGTAAACCATTGGCAAGAGCTTTTCTCTGAGCATGTACACCGTAATCGGTGGCCCACCAATATGTGCAACAAAGGAAGTAAAGCCAGACGTCAACCCCATAGCTCTCCCAAGCCAAGGATAGGACTTTGTCTCCTTCGCCTCTATGCGAGACATAGCAAGATTCTGAATCAAAAAGAGGAGGGTAAAAATACCAATCGACAGTGTCAATACCTGAGGCGTGATGGCAGTAAAGAAAATCATTCCCAACAGAAGACCTGCTATGGCCGGCGGAATAACAATCTTAAGAATGCCCCAGTTCGCATTTTGAATGTATCGACGCAAACCCACTAAATCAATCACAATTAAGAGTGGCAGCATGATTGCTAAGGCTTCATTAATTGGAGCTTGGCTAGCCATCAAAGGTAGCGAGAGAGTGCCAAGCCCAGCGCCAAAGCCGCTTTTAGATATACCCAGAATGGTCACGCTGATGACCGCACATACAAAAAAAGCAAGTGAATGTGCGTGAAAAGATTGCACCAAGGGGGTAAAGAGTAAATCAAGCATCCAGCGATCTTACCAAGCTATGAATAGGTAGGCAGCGGCTACGGCCATAAAGCCTGTAGCTAGCCATCCGAAAATCCTCATGCTCAAAGAGGCGACATGAGCCCCCATCACAGACTGTTTTGATGACAAAACCATAATGGCCACCATGAGTGGTACAGCGACAATCCCATTGATTACCGCACTCCAAAACAAGGCTTTCATAGGGCTAATGGGCGAGTATTGAATCGCGAGGGCAATCAACACGCTCAAGGCAATGATGGCGTAAAACTTGCTTGCTTGAGCAGCGCTATCTTCCAAGCTAGAGCGCCAGCCAAATACTTCTGACAAAGCATAGGCAGCCGAACCAGCAAGAACGGGCACACCCATCAGCCCGACGCCCAAGATCCCCAGTGCAAAAAGCAGAAAAGTAAACTCGCCGGCGAGAGGTCTCAGTGCTGATGCAGCTTGAGCAGCAGTATTGATATCGCGTATGCCTGCAGCATGAAGCGTTACTGCTGTAGCTAGAATAATGCAGTACGCAGCCACATTGGAGTACAGCATACCGCTCCATGTATCCCAATGAATTCTTCTAAGCTCTGCAGTAACTATCTCAGGATTGTTTTGTTCGAGCAGGCTTGGTTGCTCACGCAAGTTCATGTCCTCCACTTCCTGGGAGGATTGCCAAAAAAATAAATAGGGGCTGATAGTAGTGCCAAAGATACCAACCACTACTGCAGCCGAATCTGCACTCCAGGTCAGCTGAGGGAGGAAGGTACTCCAGATCACATCACCCCAAGGAATATGCACCGTAAAAAGGACAGCACCATATGCCAGCAGGGAAAGTGATAACCACTTCAAAAAGAAAACATAGTGGCGATAAGGAATCAGTATCTGCAAAACCAAAGTCAACAATACAAAGATACCGGTCATGATGTGCCAATTAACACCCGTAACTAACTGTGCCACCTCACCCATCGCAGCAATATCTGCAGCGATATTGAGAACATTGGCAATCAACAGCAGCAAAACTAGAGTAACCAATACAACCGGCGGAAAAGCCAACTTCATATTGGCGGATAAACCACGGCCAGTCACCCTACCGATACGAGCACATAAGACTTGAATTGTCGACATCAAAGGATATGCAAATGGCATTGTCCAAAGCATATTTAAACCAAATTGCGCACCCGCTTGAGAATAAGTGACGATCCCACTTGGATCATCATCCGCTACACCCGTCACCAATCCCGGACCTACCCGAGATAAAGGATGTTGCTTAATGCGGACCCAGATTTCCGAGAGATTCATATGGGTTGCGGTGAAAAGATCATCCTTTGAGTGTAGTCTTTAATAGAGAGATCTTATGCTGATTGATTTCACTCTCAAAGTTTCTTGCTAAAACTATATTGAGCAAATGCTTGCTCGGCCACATTAAACCACTGCGCCTCCATGTTTCTAAATGCACGGTAGTCCTCAAAAATCTTTTTGAATTGCGGATTCTTGGCAGACTCCTCTGCATACGTTTCTTGGCTTGCTTTAAAGCACGCATCTAGGATAGAAGTGTTGAACTTGCGAAGTACGGCGCCGTTTTGCAGGAGACGTTGTAATGCTGGCGGATTGAGCGCATCGTACTTTGCGCACATATCGGTATGGGCTTCGAAACAAGCCGACTCCCATGCTGCCTGATAGGCAGGCGGCAAAGAATCCCACTGCTTTTTATTGACCAAGAAAGAAAGTCCGGCGGCACCCTCCCAGAAAGCTGGGTAGTAGTAATTCTTGGCAACCTTTGCCAGGCCTAGCTTTTCATCGTCATAGGGTCCAACAAATTCAGCAGCATCAATCGTGCCTTTTTCTAAAGCCGAATAAATCTCACCGGCCGGAAGCTGTTGTGGCACTACACCGAGTTTTGCAAGTACCTGCCCTGCAAATCCAGCGATACGGAATTTCAGGCCCTTCAGGTCTTCTGGTGATTTAATTTCTTTGCGAAACCAGCCACCCATTTGTGTACCAGTTTGACCGCCTAAGAAATTCACAATGTTGTAGCTGGCATAGAGTTCGCGCATTAACTTCATACCATTGCCATACAGCATCCAAGCCGATTGTTGGCGTGCGGTCAAACCAAATGGTGCAGCGGTATCGAATATGAAAGCACTGTTTTTACCAAGGTAGTAATAACTCGCAGTGTGTCCGCACTCTACAGTGCCATTTTGTACGGCATCCAATACTTGTAGCGCTGGAACCACTTCACCAGCTGCAAATACCTTAACGTTAAATTTTCCGTCAGTAGCTTTACGCAAAGCGTTAGCAAATACTTCAGGCGTACCAAATAAAGTATCTAATGATTTAGGGAAGCTCGAAACCAAACGCCAGTTCAGAGTTGGCAAACTTTGTGCAAGCGATGGCGCTGCTAAGGCAGCAACTCCGGCACCAATAGTGGCTTTCTTTAAAAATGAACGTCTTTGCATTTCCGTCACCCCGTTTAAAAATAATGAAGTTTTATATTGATACTATTTTTAGAGTTCGCATTGATTGTCTTGCATTATTTTCCACCGACTGTCATTGAGCCCAGTAAGATTGATCCCGTTTCTTTAGTGCCACGAATGAGGGTATCACTGCCAATTAACTGAATATCCATCAACATATCCCGCAGATTACCAGCGATCGTAACCTCTTCAACAGGGTATTGAATAACTCCATTCTCAACCCAGTAACCAAATGCACCTCGTGAATAATCACCCGTCACGTAATTGACCCCCTGCCCCATTAATTCTGTCACCAATAAACCGGTGCCCATTTCTTTTAATAGTGCAGGCAAGCCACCCTTAGGCGTTTTCTTACTTTGTAAAGTCAGGTGATGTGATCCACCAGCATTACCGGTGGTTTTCATGCCCAACTTCCGAGCAGAATAAGTCGATAAAAAATAACCTTCGAGTATTCCTTTATCTACCACTGTTCTAGCAGAAGTTTTGACACCCTCCTCATCAAATGGCGCACTACCACTCATTGACTTCAGATGCGGATCTTCAAACAAGCTGATATGTTTGGGCAACACTTGCTTGCCCAGGCTATCGAGTAGAAAGCTGGAGCGGCGATACAAAGCACCGCCTGAAACAGCTTGTACTAGACCTCCCAATAAACCCGCAGCGAGAGGCGCCTCAAAGATCACCGGGCAACGTCGAGTTGTCAAAGATCTAGCCTTGAGTCGTGACAAGGCTCTCTGAGCTGCATAGGTTCCGATTGCAGTAGGATCAGCCAACTCCTCAGGAATGCGAGAGCTGGAGTACCAATCGTCACGTTGCATGTGGGCTTTCTTGCCACCTTCGCTAGCGATTGGTGCGCAGGAAATATAGTGGCGAGAAAAAGGATAGCCACCCATAAATCCATGGGACGTTCCCATCATGAAATGCGCATGGTGTGCGGATACCGATGCGCCATCACTATTCTGAATTTGTTTGCTCACTGAAAATGCCGCACCCTCAGCACTACGTGCGATTTCTACGGCAGCAGCTGCATCAATATTCCATGGATGAAACAAATCTAAATCCAGCGGATTTTTTTCTAAGAGCTCAGCCTCAGCAGGACCTGCACATAGATCCTCTGCCGTGTGTTGTGCGATGTGATAGGCAGCATCTACCGTTGCCTTTAATGATGCTTTAGAGAAATCGCTAGTGCTGGCGTTACCGCGGTGATGACCTAAAAATACCGTGACCCCCACTTGCTTATCCAGACTTTGCTCGATAGTCTCGACCTCACCCTTGCGAACGGTAACGGAGAGGCCCTGACCCTCTGAAATCTCCGCTACAGCATCTGAGGCACCCCTTCTTTTGGCCTCTTTAAGCATGAAATCGATGATTTCTTGAAACTGGTTAGATGTGTATGTAAACATACCCTAATAATAGCTAGAATAGAAACATGAAGCATACAGAAGCCCTAAAACGAAACAGTCCTAATGAGGTCAAAATTGGCCTCATATCCATCTCGGATCGCGCCAGTAAGGGCGTCTATCAGGATGAGGGCATTCCCACCCTACAAACCTGGCTCATTAAGGCCATTAGCAATCCCTGTGTTTTTCATGAACGCCTCATTGCCGACGAGTCTGAAGCTATTACCGAGTCGATTGTTGAATTGGTAGACGAGTTAGGCTGCGATCTAGTGCTCACTACAGGGGGTACTGGCCCATCCAGAAGAGATGTCACCCCTGAGGCTACTCGTGAAGCCGGCACTCGTGAGATGCCTGGTTTTGGGGAACAAATGCGTCAAATTAGCTTAAGTTTTGTACCGACCGCCATTCTCTCTAGACAGACAGCCGTCCTAAGAGAAATTGATGGTCATACTGCCCTGGTCATTAACCTGCCCGGACAACCTAAAGCAATTGCAGAAACGCTTGAAGGCCTCAAGGATGAAAACGGTAAGTCCATTGTTCCCGGCATCTTTGCTGCCGTGCCTTACTGTATTGATTTAATTGGCGGCCCGTATATCGAAACTGACGAAACGGTCATTAAGGTCTTTAGACCCAAAAGTGCTCTTAAGAAAACTGGGGCTTGATTGGCTCTAACCATCAATAAAAAGGTCCGCATTGCGGACCTTTTCTTTTACTATTCCCATTAAGACATACATCAAATTACTGAGGTAAAGGCACAATAAACTTCTCGCGGTAATACTTCAGCTCTTCGATAGACTCTTCTATGTCTGCTAATGCTGTATGCGCCTGATTCTTTGTGAAGCCTTTCACCAACTCAGGATGCCAACGCTTACAGAGCTCCTTCAAAGTAGAAACATCAATGTTTCGATAATGAAAGTAAGCCTCTAACTTCGGCATGTACTTCGCCATAAAACGCCTGTCTTGCCCAATCGTATTGCCACACATTGGAGCGATACCAGCCTTAATATATTTTTTCAAGAAGGCAATGCATTCTGCCTCCGCTGTTGCCTCATCCAAAGTGGATGCCTTCACTTTATCGATCAAACCAGAGCGCCCATGCGTCCCTTTATTCCAGGCATCCATGGCATCCAAAACGGCATCCTCCTGATGCACCACCCAAACTGGGGCTGTGGCAATAGTATTGAGGTGGGCGTCCGTCACGATAATGGCAATTTCCAGAATCCGTTCGGTTTCCGGGTTTAGGCCTGACATCTCCATATCCACCCAAATCAGGTGTTCATTCGCTGACGCCGCCTTGGTTGCCGCTGTGACTGCTGCCGTGGCAGTTGTGTTAGTTTGCTCGCTCATATCTATAATGATCTCATGACATTCACAATTGTTTTTCTAATTGCCTTTATTGCTAGCTTTGGCTTACGCCATTGGCTCTCCCAACGTCAAATTCGCTATGTGGCACAGCATCGTAATGCCGTACCCGCAGATTTCGCTGAAAAAGTGACTTTAGCTGAACATCAAAAAGCAGCTGACTACACCATCGCTAAATTACGTCTTGGTATTTTAGAGAATGGGGTCAGCGCTATCATTTTAATTGGCTTCACCTTATTGGGTGGCCTGCAGATTCTGAACATAGCATTACTGCAGTTTTTGGGCGAAGGCATTGCTCAACAAATTGCCCTGCTGGTTTCCGTCGTGATCATTTCTGGCGTGATTGATATGCCTTTCTCCTGGTACAAGCAGTTCCATTTAGAGGAACGCTTTGGGTTTAATCGCATGAGTAAAAAACTATTCTTCACGGATATGATTAAAGGAATGGCAGTAGGCGGCGCCATTGGTATTCCATTACTCTGGGTCATCCTGACATTGATGGCCAAGGCTGGTGATTTATGGTGGCTTTGGGCATGGGCAGTATTGACAGCATTTAGCTTGCTCATGCAGTGGATCTTCCCTACTTTTATCGCACCCCTCTTCAATAAGTTTCAAGCCTTAGAGGATGGGCCTTTAAAAACACAGATTGAAGCACTACTAAAACGCTGCGACTTTGCGAGCCAGGGCCTATTTGTGATGGATGGCAGTAAACGTAGCGCTCACGGCAATGCATTCTTTGCCGGCATGGGTAAAGCCAAGCGCATCGTATTTTTTGACACCTTGATTGAAAAGCTGAATCCGGGCGAGGTCGAGGCGGTGCTCGCACATGAGCTTGGCCATTTCAAATGCAAACATATTCGTAAACGTCTCTTGGTCTCGTTCGCTCTTAGCTTTGGGATGTTTGCTCTATTGGGTTGGATCAGCACCAAAGTCTGGTTCTACACTGACTTAGGCGTGATGCCTAACCTCAATGGTTATAACGGTGGCCTCGCATTGGCACTCTTTATGCTGGTCTCACCTGTATTTAGTTTTTTCTTCACACCACTTTCTAGCCTAGCTTCACGCAAGCATGAGTATGAAGCGGACGGATTTGCCGCAGAGAAATCTTCCGCGAAAGATTTAATCGCGGCGCTAGTGAAGTTATATCAAGATAATGCCTCGACCCTCACGCCCGATCCGATCTATACCGCCTTCTATAGCTCGCATCCACCTGCGCCCTTGCGCATTGCCAACTTACAGCGGTTTAGCTCATAAGGATGGAGCAATTTCATGCGCTACTGATTGCCTCCTACGGAAGGCATTATTTAGCGCAGCGTTTAATTGCAGATGCTGCTGGACAAGAATCACCTGATGGTCCATTAATACAAGTCAGCACTCCAGCGAAGCAACATATCGGAGCTGTGGGTGATCGCATGTTGCTTGAAATGACTTCAGCTGATCAAGCACGAATCATCCAAATTGAGCCCCGAGAAAATCTTCTCTATCGCTCGGATGCATTTAAGAGCAAGTTGATTGCCTCGAATGTAGATCAAATCTTAGTAGTACTTGCCACTCAACCTGCTTTCTCGCCAGACTTATTGGGAAGAGCAGTAGTTGCTGCTGAAGCCAATCAAATTGGTCTACACATTTTGCTCAACAAGTGTGACCTTACAGATAATTTAGAACACGCACGCAAAATCATCGCGCCCTATGCTCGCATGGGATACCAAGTCAGCGAAGTCTCTGCCAAATTTGATCCAGCCTCAATCGATTCCTTGCAATCTGCTCTGCAGGGCAAGGTCTCTGTCTTTGTAGGCCAATCAGGCATGGGCAAGTCCAGCCTATTAAATGCCTGGATACCGAATGCGGCCGCACTGACCCAAGAATATTCTGTGCGCCTAGATACCGGCAAACATACCACTACTGCATGCCGTTATTTTGAATTACCTGAGGCTTGGGGCAGAGATGCGACAGGTAAGCTTGGCGCCCTGATTGATTCACCAGGCTTTCAGGAGTTTGGTTTGGCGCACATGTCTGTTAGTGAATTGCAGCATGCCTTTAGGGAATTTAAAGACTTGCTTGGAAAGTGCCGCTTTCATAACTGCGCGCATTTGACTGAGCCAGATTGCGCAGTAAGAGAAGCGGTAGATAGAAATGAAATAGCGCCAGAAAGACTGGCGCTATTTAGACAGCTGCACTCGGATTCAAAAACAGCTGATGTACAAATTCAGGGAATTAGCCAAGCCAAAGAGCGATGGTCAGCATTAGCAACAAAGCCATCCAAGCGATAACTAAGCGCCATACCAATCCTACTGCAGAGCGCATCGTACGCTCAGTAGGCTCAAGACCTACTTCATAAATAACCGGTTCACCAGCTTCAGCCATACGCAAAACTTCATCACTATCAGGCTCACTCATTGGTTCACCAAGACGCACACCCAATGCACCACTGCCTGCCGCCAAAATTACTGCAGACAAAGAGTCTGACCATTTTTGCGTGAGATAGCGCCAGCCATATACAGCACCTTCGAAATTGCCAACAATGGCAAAGCCCATCGCGGTAATACGCGCAGGAACCCAATCTAAAACGTAGAAGAAATGACGGGCAGATTCGCTCAGGTTAAAGTCACCACGCTCTGACCAACGTTGAGAGGCAATATCAGCCAAGCGGTAGAGCACAACACCAGCCGGGCCCATTGGCATCATGAACCAGAACAACACACCAAACACATGGTGGTGTGAACCGATGATGGCGCGCTCTAGTGCCAAAGAAATCACTTCTGTTTCTGAAAGATTGGAAGTGTCTAATTCAGGGCCATACCACTCACCCAAGGCTGCACGCGCAGTAGGTAAGTCATGCGCTTCAATTGCTTCATGCACAGCAGTAAAAGAATGACTGAACTGACGAAAACCAAAAAACAAATAAGCGATGACGATATTCCAAAGAAAACCCAAGATTGGATAAGTCACCATACAAGTGACATACACAATGAAGACTAAAAAAGTTGGCAGTATGAAGGCCACCAAGCAGGCCATGCGAGCACCGATAGGGCTTGCACCGTCTTCAGTCTTACCACCGAACTCAGCGGCGACCCAGTCTAACCAGCGAGCGCATACACGCGCAATCCAATGGCTTGAAGTGACTGGGCGGTATTGCTCAGCAATGAGGGCGAAGAGAATAGAAAAGAAAGTCATACTTTCAATAAATGATAAAGGTTACGCAACATTCCCGCAGTGGCACCCCAAATAAAGCGGTTCTCATAAGGCATTGAATAAAAACGTCGTCCACCCTGCTCACTTTGCCACAATCTGACTTGATGATTAGCGGGATCCAACAAAAAACTCAGGGGCACCTCAAAGACATCGGCCACCTCAAACTCATCTAAGACATATTCTGCCTGAGCTTGGACCAATCCTACTACTGGAGTGACGCTATAGCCAGAAACCGTTAAATACTGTGGCAAATGACCAATGATCTCCACTAGCTCAGGATCTAATCCGATTTCTTCTTTGCTCTCACGCAAGGCGGTCTCATTAGGACTTTGATCCTCAGGATCCATACGACCCCCTGGAAAACTAATTTGCCCCGCATGATCGCGTAAATGATTGGTTCTTTGCGTGAGCAATACTGACAAGCCATCCTCCTTCAATAGAAGTGGAATCAGTACCGCTGCTTTAGTAACCTTTCCGACGGCTTGGCGCTTGGCAATAATGTCAGCCGCAATCACATGGCGATTTTCATCAGTAATCTCTGGCTCCCATTGGGGCGGTGATTGCAAACGCGCTTTTAAACCAGTGGGCTCCAAAAATTCTGGTGCTACCTTTTTTTCACCAGCACACACCGCATGAATCGGAATCGCCTGCGCATCAAATCCTGGAGGCGCAGCAACATTGATTGCATTATCTTCAGGTGTTGAGGTCTTGGGCATATTTATATTCTAAGGCAACAAAAAAGGCGACCGAGGCCGCCTTTTTAAATCAAGCCAGCATTAATTATGCGGCTGGAGTTGCTACTGCCACTTTACGTGCAGGAAGCTTCTCTTTAATACGTGCAGACTTACCTGAACGATCACGCAAGTAGTACAACTTAGCGCGACGTACATCACCGCGACGCTTCACTTCAATGCTAGCGATCAATGGTGAGTAAGTTTGGAATGTACGCTCTACACCTTCGCCAGATGAAATCTTACGAACGATAAAGCTGGAATTGAGTCCGCGATTGCGCTTTGCAATCACAACACCTTCAAACGCCTGAGTACGCTTACGCGCACCTTCAACAACGTTCACGCCAACAACTACTGTATCGCCAGGAGCAAAGCTCGGCAAAACCTTGTTAGCACTTAAGCGAGCAATTTCTTCTTGCTCAATTTTTTCAATTAAATTCATTTTTAATCCTTAAACATCGTATTAGCGTTTAATCCCGAGATTTAAATCAACGGACCTAATAGAGGATGCAGTTAAAACAATTTCACTAAACCAAAAACTAAACCACCTTTTCACCACTGCACACTACTGAAAGTATTTACAGAGAGCGAAGAAATTGTTCATCTTCTCGGGTTAGCAACCCTTTGGCTCTGGCCGATTCAATTAAGTCCGGCCTTAACCTGAACGTCAGCTCTAAAGACTTCTGCCGACGCCAATCCGCTATTTTAGCGTGATGTCCGCCCAAAAGCACGTCTGGGACAGATAAATTTTCATATATTTCGGGGCGGGTGTAGTGCGGATAGTCCAAAAGACCGTTCATAAAGCTATCCTGAGTGGCAGATTCGCCATCTCCAAGTGCTCCTGGAATCAATCTAATCACCGCATCCATCATCGCCATAGCGGGAATTTCGCCCCCAGAAAGCACAAAATCACCGATAGAAAGCTGTAAATCGACGTTTCGGTCAACAAAACGTTGATCAATCGCCTCATATCGACCACAAATAAAGCTCAAATTGCCGTAATCCAGGATATCTGCCGCTATCTTCTGAGAAAAACGCTCGCCCTGGGGTGCCAATAAGCAAATTGGGCCTGATTTGATGTTTGCCGCCTGATGGGCTGCCTTAATTCCGGCGACTGTATCTTCTAAGGGCTTGGCCAGCATCACCATGCCAGGTCCACCGCCATAAGCACGGTCGTCCACTGTTTTACGAGGATCAGCGCAAAAGTCACGAGGATTCCAAAGATGAACGCTGGCTAACGATTGTCCACATGCGCGACCAGTAATGCCCCACTGTGTCAATGCAGAGAACATTTCCGGAAACAAGGTGACTACATCAAAGCGCATATCGGTAATTAATTTTGAAATTGATCTTTGCGTTCTTATTGCCAGTCAGACTGCCAATCAAGAGTAATCGTTTTATTTGGCAAGTCGACGTTTTGCACTACTTCTTTTACAAACGGCACCAAATACACAATCATTTTAGTTACTGGATTACCAATTGCGATAACGCCATGTGCACCATTCTCAGTAACATCAATCACTTCACCAAGGGCTTCGCCTTGCAAATTCACGGCATTGCAACCAATTAGATCAACCCAGTAATAGGAATCACTATCTGCCTTTGGAAACGCATCGCGCGCCACCAAGATACGAGAACCTTTTAATGCGAGCGCCTGATCACGATCGCTTACACCCTCTAGCGACATCACAACATTGCCGCTGTGCATCTTGGCACTTTTCACTTTGTATTGTGTCAAGGAAGCTTGTTCTAGAGACGCAGAAACGCCCGCATCCCTACGAGGGATCAGAGACAGCCAAATAGATCTAGAAGAAAGAAGTGCTACAGGCTCTGATGAGTGAGGTCTTACCTTCACTTGGCCTTGCAAACCTTGCGCCTCAGATATGGCGCCAAGCTCAATCAAATCATTCAGGGAAGGCGTACTCATTTGTAAGACACCTTATTTTCCCAAAATAGAACTACTATAAATTCTGCCGCTAAAAACCTCATCACATCGATGAAGTTTTTAGCAATCGAATATTAAACAGCTGGATTGTTTTTGATCAAACGAACTACTGTTGGGGAAACCTGCGCGCCAACACCAGTCCAGTAAGTCAAACGGTCTTGAGCAATACGCATTGCTTGCTCAGTTGCCGCTGCTTGTGGATTGAAGTAACCAATACGCTCGATGAAATTCGAGTCACGACGGTTGCGTTTATCAGTAGCAACAATGCTGTAAAAAGGGCGCTTCTTAGAACCGCCGCGTGCCAGTCGAATGACGACCATACTTATTCCTTAAAATCTAAAATGAAAACAGGTTGATTACAACCCAATGAAATTTCTACAAAAAACCTTGGGCTCCAGCTCACCAAATAAAGATACGGTAGACCGGAAAACCTCATATTCTAGACGAAAACCCCTACTTCTTCCACCTATTTAAGCATCTAAGACAGTAGAATAGAATGTCTGCTTAAATAAAATCTACATTAAAAACAATAACTTAGATAAATATGGTCCTTAAATCCAGACTTTTAGACTCCCTCAGAAGGCCTTCAAAAGGGTTCTTTCTGACACTTTCTTGCCTAAGTCTTGGACTTTTAAGTGGCTGCGCAAACGTCATCCCCCCATGTGGAGCCAAAATAAGCCCACCAAGCAGCGAACTCAAAAATACCAAATGGGAGCTGACCCGCTGGAACTTACCCCCCAATAGCAATGGAGAGGTGCGCACCCGCCAAATTCCGCAAGGCGATGCCAGCAACCCGATTCAAATCATTTTTGATGCTAGCGGACAACGGCTGAGCGGCTCGACAGGATGCAATCGGTTTACTGCAACCCTTGATGAAGACGCCCGCGGTTTTTCTCTCAAGCAAATCGCTAGCACCAAGATGGCTTGTAACCCTCAGCGTATGGAATTAGAAAATGATTTCCTCTATGAGTTAAATGACTATCGCAGCATTGTGCGCAATGGTGATCAATTACTCATGATCGGCACTGATCGTGAAGTACTCAGTTTTATTCAAAAGCCAAACAACACTAAGTAAGCACTCAATTATTCATTAGCAATATCACTGAAAGATTCATGAAAAAATCCAAACTTCTTTTTTGCGCGCTCGGATTACTCCTTCCGGGCAGTGGCCTCAATTGTTTTTATCTACAAGGACTTAAATCTTTTTGGGCCTGGGTTCAGCTATTTGCCTTGATAGGTGGCGCAGTAGGCTGGGTCATTCTCAAGGACACCCACTTTCATTCGGCACCAGGATGGGTGCTCGTTACTTTTGGTTTTATGACTATTGAAGCAAGCTGGTTAACCACGATTGCCTTTGGTCTTCGCTTAGATGAGAAGTGGGATGCCCAATTTAATCCCGGCATTGAAGATCACCGACGCAGCCGCTCTGGCTGGCTCGAGATACTAACAGTGATTTTCTCTTTGGTATTGGGCGCTGGGGTGATGATGACTTTTTTAGCAGTCTCTTTTGAGCAATTCTTCATCTCTCAAATCCATGAAGCAAAAAAGCTATCCCAATAATTGCAGATAGCTTTAATTTGCAAGAGCCGCTCTTATGAGCGGTTTTTTTATTCTCTTTTGTGCTTCTTTAAAACTGCTCTACTTCTAGAGCATTGGTAGAGTGACCGCTTTCAACAATCGAGGTTGCCAGAGCTTGTGCTTGAGGCATGAGATTCTCAGCAAAGAAACGGACTGTAGCAATCTTCGCATCATAGAATTTTGGATCGCCATCACGCAAACCCTCGGCAGCTAACAGCGCTCTCGCCATTTGCCAACCGCCCAATACCAAGCCAGATAAGCGCAAGTACGCATAGCTACCGGCATAGACCGCTTTGATGTCCGTCTTTGCATTAGCTACAACGTAAGCAACTGCCTGCTCGAATGCGGCACGCGCCAATGTTAACTGCTTCAACACTGCTTTAGCATCAGCGCTTCCACTGGCAGCTAAATCTTTTTCAGTGGCAGCAATTCTTTGGGAAAGCTCTTTGGCAATCGCACCGCCATCACGAACCGTTTTTCTACCAACTAAGTCATTCGCCTGAATTGCAGTAGTGCCTTCGTAAATCGTCAAGATGCGGGCATCACGGTAATACTGCGCTGCGCCAGTTTCTTCGATAAAGCCCATGCCACCATGCACTTGAACTCCCAGACTAGCGACTTCAATCGACATTTCTGTAGAAAAGCCCTTAACGATTGGGACTAAGAATTCATAGATAGCTTGATTAGCTTTCCGAACCGCTTCATCAGGGGCGGCATGCTGTGCATCATAGGCAGAAGCAGCGTAATAAGCTAAAGCACGTGATGCCTCTGTGTAGGCGCGCATGGTCATGAGCATCCGCTTTACATCCGGCTGATGAATAATTGCAACTGGGCCCGGTGAACCCGCTAGATCGCGGCTTTGTACTCGATCTTTTGCATATTGAACCGCCTTTTGATAGGCACGCTCAGCTACCGCTACGCCTTGCATACCTACTGCAAAGCGAGCCGCATTCATCATCACAAACATGTATTCAAGACCGCGATTTTCTTCGCCAACTAAGTAGCCGATCGCACCGCCATGATCACCAAATTGTAGAACCGCAGTTGGGCTCGCTTTAATACCTAACTTGTGCTCAATCGAAACGCAATGTACATCATTACGTTCGCCCAATGAACCATCTTTATTCACCATAAACTTCGGCACTACAAATAATGAAATACCCTTTACGCCCTCTGGTGCATCAGGTGTTCTGGCTAACACCAAATGGATAATATTCTTAGCCATATCGTGCTCACCATAGGTGATATAAATTTTGGTACCAAAAATCTTGTAAGTACCGTCACCCTCTGGAACAGCGCGTGAGCGAACCATCGCAAGATCAGAGCCAGCTTGTGGCTCAGTCAAATTCATTGTTCCAGTCCACTCACCAGAAATCATCTTCGGAACATATTGCTCCTGAAGTTCTGGGCTAGCAGCAGTTAAGAGAGCTTCAATAGCACCATCGGTAAGTAATGGACATAGTGCAAAAGAAAGATTGGCTGCATTGACCATCTCCAAACAAGCAGTAGAGATCAATTTTGGTAAGCCTTGTCCACCAAACTCTGCGGGATGAATTACGCCTTGCCAACCAGCAGCAGCGTATTGCTCAAAAGCTTGTTTGAAGCCAGGGGTGGTTGTCACTACACCATCCTTTAAAGAGCTTGGGTTTTGATCGCCAGTCCAGTTGAGGGGTGCCACTACATCTTGATTAAATTTGGCTGACTCCTCCAAGATCGCAGGGGCTAAATCTACATCCGCACCCGCGTCAGCATAGGAGGGATAGGCAACAACATCTGATAGCCCAGCTAGTTCATTCATCACAAACAACATATCTTTCACTGGGGCTACGTATGGCATTACAACTCCTCTTTATACAATTTGATACTTAATTAATCTTTGACTTCAATCTTCAGCTCAACCAAGTGCTTTTGTTAGCTCCGGCACAGCAGTATTCAAATCCGCCACTAGACCATAGTCAGCAACACCAAATATTGGCGCCTCTGGATCTTTGTTGATTGCTACGATAACTTTGGAATCTTTCATACCAGCCAAATGCTGGATGGCACCTGAGATACCTACGGCAATGTAAAGCTGAGGAGCCACAATCTTGCCAGTCTGACCCACTTGGTAATCATTGGGAACATAACCTGCATCCACCGCAGCACGGGATGCACCTAAAGCAGCACCGAGCTTGTCGGCCAAAGGAGCAATGAGCTCCTGATACTTTTCACCAGAACCCAAACCGCGACCACCAGAAACAATAATCTTGGCGGCGGTCAATTCTGGACGATCAGATTTAGTCAGCTCACGACCAACAAAGGATGATGAAGCTTTACTATCAGCAGCAGCAGCTTTTTCTACAGCAGCTGAACCACCAGTTGCAGCGACTGGATCAAAACCAGTAGTACGCACAGTAATCACTTTGACTGGATCGGTGGATTGCACGGTTGCAATCGCATTGCCCGCATAAATTGGACGCTCGAAAGAATCCGCTGAGATGACTTTGGTAATGTCAGACAACTGAGCTACATCTAACTTAGCAGCAACGCGTGGCAAAACATTCTTCCCATTAGCTGTTGCAGGAGCGAGAATGTGGCTATAGCCATTCGCAATGGAGATGATCTGTGCAGCCAAAGGTTCAGCCAATTGATCAGCCAAATTAGCGGCATCAATTTGAATCACTTTGCGCACGCCAGCAATTTGCGCTGCGGCAGCGGCAGCAGCATCAGCACCACTACCAGCAACGAGTACATCCACTTCAGGAGAGCACTGCAAAGCAGCTGCTACAGCGTTAAGCGTTGCAACCTTTAAAGATTGATTATCGTGTTCAGCAATAACAAGTGCGGCCATTTAGATCACCTTCGCTTCATTTTTGAGTTTTTCTACAAGGGCTGCCACATCAGCAACCATCACGCCAGCAGAGCGCTTTGGCGGCTCTTCTACTTTAAGTGTTTTCAGGCGTGGGGCAATATCGACACCCAATTCTTCAGGCTTCACGATATCAATTGTTTTCTTCTTGGCCTTCATGATGTTCGGCAAAGTGACATAGCGTGGTTCATTCAAGCGCAGGTCAGTGGTAATCACTGCCGGCAAAGTTAGCGCAATAGTTTCTAAGCCGCCATCGACTTCACGAGTCA
The DNA here is from genome assembly GCF_018882015.1 of Polynucleobacter sp. JS-Fieb-80-E5. Taxonomy (NCBI): domain Bacteria; kingdom Pseudomonadati; phylum Pseudomonadota; class Betaproteobacteria; order Burkholderiales; family Burkholderiaceae; genus Polynucleobacter; species Polynucleobacter sp. JS-Fieb-80-E5. The sequence continues at coordinate 458,220 of NZ_JACVPH010000001.1, forward strand.
CAGTGGCCTTGCCGTCTGCAACTACAACCTTAGAAGCAAAGGTTGCTTGAGGAATATCCAGCAAGCTAGCCAACATCTGACCGGTTTGATTGCTGTCATCGTCAATTGCTTGTTTACCAAGAATGATGATTTGCGCTTGCTCTTTATCAGAGAGCGCCTTGAGAATCTTCGCTACTGCTAAAGGTTGCAGCTCTACATCTGTCTCCACCAGGATGGCACGATCCGCGCCAATTGCTAAAGCGGTACGGAGGGTTTCTTGGCATTGGGTTGCACCAGCAGACACTACAACCACCTCAGTTGCGACACCCGCCTCTTTTAAACGCACCGCTTCCTCTACTGCGATTTCATCAAAGGGATTCATACTCATTTTGACGTTCGCTAAATCAACACCAGAGTTGTCTGATTTCACCCGAATTTTGACGTTGTAATCTACAACGCGTTTTACAGCCACTAAGACTTTCATCCCTCAAACCTCTCCAATATATATAAATCGAGGATAAACCCTCAATAAAAAGCACGATCGTTTTATTTTACCTGAATATTTGCCAAATTAAACATCAATTGCGGTAGCTGAACCCGCTTGTTTCCGAAGCTCAAACTTCTGAATCTTGCCAGTTGAGGTCTTTGGTAGTTCACAGAACACAATGGCTCTCGGAACCTTAAAGCCTGCTAAATGCTTTTTACAGTGGGCAATAATCTCCTCGGCAGTCACTTCTGAGCCAGGTTTGATTTCCAGGAAGGCACAAGGCGTTTCACCCCACTTAGGATCAGGCTTAGCAACCACCGCAGCAGCGTTAATAGCTGGGTGTCGATAGAGTACATCCTCAACCTCTACAGAGGAAATATTTTCACCTCCAGAAATAATGATGTCTTTGCTGCGGTCCTTCATCTTCACATAACCATCTGGATTTATTACCGCCAAATCACCCGAGTGGAACCAACCACCTTCAAATGCCTCTTGGGTTGCTTTTTCGTTCTTCAGATACCCCTTCATGGCGATATTGCCCTTGAACATAATTTCACCCATGGTTTCACCATCTGCTGGAACGGCCTGCATGGTTTCTGGATCAAGAACAGCAATTGCCTGTTGCATGTGATAACGCACACCTTGGCGTGCATTTAAGCGAGCACGCTCACCGATATCAACATTATTCCACTCGTCTTGTTTAACGCACACAGCTGCCGGCCCATAGGTTTCAGTTAAACCATAAACATGAGTTAAATCAAATCCTAACTTTTCCATACCCTCAATAATGGATGCAGGTGGTGCGGCGCCCGCGATCAAACCTTTGACCCCTGTAGGCACTCCCACCTTCAGCTCATCCGGCGCATTGACCAACAAGTTATGCACGATAGGTGCCGCACAGTAGTGCGTCACACCATGCTCTTTAATTGCCGCAAAAATATGTTGCGCATCAACCCGACGCAAGCAGACATTGACACCAGCGCGAGCAGCGATCGTCCATGGGAAGCACCAACCATTGCAATGGAACATTGGCAAAGTCCAGAGGTAGATGGGATGCTTATTAATATCCCAGTCCAGCACATTGGAAACGGCATTAATTGCAGCGCCACGATGGTGATACACCACGCCCTTAGGGTTGCCAGTAGTTCCTGATGTGTAGTTCAAGCAAATCGCTTGCCACTCATCTGCGGGAACTTGCCATGCAAAATTTGGATCCCCTTCGGAGAGTAATTTCTCATAAGTGAGTTTGCCTAACTTCTCTCCAGGAACATCAAACTCTTTTTCTTCAACATCCACCACCAAGAAATCACGGCCAGAATCTTTCTTAGCGATCTCAAGCGCTTTTTTCATCACCCCTGAAAACTCAGGATCAACAATGACTACCTTTGCTTCGCCATGATTCAGCATAAAAGCCACTGTCTCTGAGTCTAAACGAGTATTAAGAGCATTCAAAACTGCACCCGCCATCGGAATACCAAAGTGGGCTTCTACCATTGGAGGCGTGTTGGGCAACATCACCGCTACGGTGTCACCCAAACCAACACCATGCTTTTGCAAGGCGCTAGCCAAGCGACGGCAACGCTCATAGGTTTGCGCCCAGGTCTGACGTAATTTCCCATGAATAACGGCAGTTTTATTGGGGTAAATTTCTGCTGAGCGCTCTAAAAATAAGAGCGGTGTAATTGGGGTGTAGTTGGCTGGATTGCGAGCCAAACCTTGTTCATAAATATTTGCCATCTTCAGCTTTCGATTTCTGTTTTACTAAATTTTTTATTAAATATCTGCTAGCGCTTTAATATGGGCCACCACACTGCGGCCTAAAGCAGAGAGGTTATAACCACCCTCTAAGCAGCTCACAATGCGTCCTTGCGCATACTCATTAGCAATCTCTTTTAAACGTTTGGTAATCCAGACATAGTCATCCTCCACCAAGCCCATCTGACCTAAATCATCCTCGCGATGGGCATCAAACCCTGCTGAAATAATCACGAGCTCAGGCTCAAAATTACGCAAAGCTGGCAACCACTGCTCTTCCACAATGGAGCGCACCACATCGCCCCGAGTCGCAGCAGGCAAAGGTACATTGACCATATTGTTTGCGTGATCAAGGCCGCTGTATGGATAAAAAGGGTGCTGGAAGAAGCTACACATCAAGACATTAGGGTCATTGAAAAAAGCAGCTTCAGTACCGTTGCCATGATGGACATCAAAATCAATGATGGCGACACGCTCAATGCCGTATGTTTCCATTGCATATCGCGCAGCAATCGCCACGTTATCAAATAAACAAAAACCCATAGAACGCGTTGGCTCCGCATGATGTCCTGGCGGTCTTACGGCACAAAATACGTTCTCAACCTCACCCTTCATCACAGCATCTACGCCTGCAATAGCAGCGCCTGCCGCTCTGAGTGATGCTCTATAAGTATGAGGATTCATGATGGTGTCACCATCGAGCATGAAATACCCACTCTCTGGGGCACGATCCCGAACAAAAGAAACGTGGTCAGGACTATGGACCAATTCCAATTGGTCTTCGGTTGCCAATGGCGCATCTAAATGATGCAAAAATTGATCAACACCGCTGCGAATCAGCTGATCATTAATCGCCTGAATTCTCTCTGGACACTCTGGATGATGGCTTCCCATCTCATGTTTCAGAAAGTCTGGATGAGTTATGTATCCTGTTGTCATTACTCGAAATCCTCAATAGCAAATTTGTTATTTTTATAATCTAATTAAACGTGCTCAACATTCGAAAATCCAATACCAATAAAAATATCTTAGGCATGAACTTTCACGTCTCCTACCTACTGCTTGCTCTTGCGTTTTTAGCAGGGTGCTCTAGCACCTCCACACAACCAACCCAATCGCAACAGCCCATCGTAAACCAGACTGACGATGTCGCTACCGAGGCGCGTTTTAGCCAGAACCTCAACGAACTCCTTACCCAGGTCTCCCAGAACCAAGAAATCCCACTCCCAGCCCTAGAAATGGGCTTCCTAGATGCTAAAACGGTTCCCTCAATTCGGAAATTGGTATTACCCCCATCGGTTACATTTAAGAAGAATTGGCTGGCTTATCGCAAACGCTTTATTGAGCCCGTGCGCCTTAAGGCTGGCAGGGTCTTTTGGGACCAAAATCAAGCCTTTTTGAGCCAAGTTGAGCAAGAGTCAGGGGTGCCAGCTGAGATTATTGTGGCCATTATTGGCATCGAGACCATCTATGGGCGCCAAACTGGTAATTTCAGGGTGAAAGATGTTTTATCCACCCTCGCCTTTAGTTACCCAGATACCCCAAATAAACCAGCACGTGAACAACTCTTCAAGGATCAACTCAAAGAACTCATTCTGATGTGTTGGACCGGGGCGGGTGGCAAGTTGCCCTCTAAAAATAGTAGTCAAGGCATCAATAGCGCACGCTTTCATGCTTGCCTAAATCAGAATAGTTCTTATGCTGGCGCCATCGGCCTGCCACAGTTCATGCCCAGCAGTATTCGCAGCTTTGCAGTCGATGGTGACGGCGATGGTCAAATTGATCTAAGGCAAAGCCCTAAGGATGCTATTGCGAGTGTTGCCAACTTCATGAAAAAACATGGCTGGCAACCCGGTATGCCGATTTCATTTCCAGTTCAAGAAAATGGCATCAGTACTGCCAAAGCAATGGCTGATGGTGAACCGCAATTGAAATTTACTGTACAAGAGCTCATTGAAAAAGAAATCTTGACTCAGCAACAGGGCGATCTTCAAAGTGGTGGGGTAGAGCCACAAAGCAAAGCTTTCATCGTTGACCTACCCTATCCAGATAAAGATGGTGTAGAACAGGTGCAATATTTTGTTGGCTTAAATAATTTTCTGACGATTGTGCAATACAACCGCAGCTATTTTTATGCGCAAAGTGTTGCTGAGTTTGCCCAAGCCTTAGGATATAAAAACCAAAGTGTTGTGCCAGTAGAAAACCCAACCAAAAGCAGTGGGTCAAAGGCAGCTACTGAAAAGTCTAAATCCAAGAAATCCAGCGCTAAGAAAAAAGTAAAGTCTTAAGCCGGAAAAACGCCGGTAGATAGGTAGCGGTCACCACGGTCACAGACAATAAAGACGATCGTGGCATTTTCAACCTGGCGCGCTATGCGCAAAGCCACCACCAAAGCACCTCCTGCAGAGATGCCGCAGAAAATACCCTCCTCCGCTGCTAGACGACGTGCCATCTCCTCTGCATCCGCTTGCGAAACATACTCAATCAGATCTACCTTATCGCCTTGATAAATCTTAGGCAGATACTCTGGCGCCCACTTCCGAATACCCGGGATCTGAGACCCCTCTTCTGGTTGTGCGCCAATAATCTGAATCGTAGGATTCATGGATTTGAGATAAGTAGAGACACCTGTAATGGTGCCAGTTGTTCCCATGGCGGATATGAAATGTGTGACCTGCCCATCAGTGTCTCGCCAAATTTCTGGTCCAGTACTTTCTATATGCGCTCTCGGATTGTCAGGGTTGGCAAACTGATCTAGCAATCTGCCGCGACCTTCTCTTTGCAGCTGCAAGGCGTAATCTCTGGCAAATTCCATGCCACCAGAAGCTGCGGTCAATATTAATTCAGCCCCATAAGCTGCCATACTTTGACGACGTTCAATACTTTGATTTTCTGGCATGACTAAAATCATTTTGTAACCGAGCATCGCGGCAGTCATTGCTAAAGCAATACCCGTATTACCGCTGGTTGCCTCAATTAATGTATCGCCAGGTTTAATCTCACCGCGCTCTTGTGCACGTGAGATCATCGACAGCGCAGGTCGGTCCTTCACCGACCCGGCTGGATTGTTTCCTTCCAACTTACCTAAGATCACATTATTGCGATTCTCGTTTTCTAAACCAGGAATACGCTGCAAGCGAACTAAAGGCGTATTGCCCACAGTCTGCGAAATAGTAAGGTAGGAAGGTTTGCTCATGAAGCCATTTTAGCCATAAGCCGCCTTACACACGGAAGGGTTTAATTTCTGCGACCTGATCCCGAACGCTCCTGCTGATTGCGAGGACTAGCTTGATTACGCGCATTGCGTCGGGCAGAGGCCCCGCCCTCTTTCTTCGTGCGGCCATTGGGCTCCCGAAAAGAGCTCGGTGCCTCAATGGTTAATCCGTTATCGACCATTTTTTCAACTGATTTCATACCAATGCCACGAACCCGCTTCTGCAGATCATTAGCATCCTGAAAATGGCCGCCATCCAAACGTTCAGCAATAATGGTTTTTGCCTTAGCAGGACCAATACCCTTAATGCTCTCAAGCTCCGTTTGAGTGGCAGTATTGACATTAATGGGTGATGCGTAAGCCGCCCCAGAACCCAATACCAATACAGATAATGCTAGTGCTACTGCTCTAACTAAAGTCTGAACTTTACCCAAAGTTAAATTTTTGATCATCTTCTCTCCAGTAGTAAATAAAAAATCCACGGACACAAAGTGCGCGTGGATCGTTTACAACGAATAGTGATGAGTTTGGTTGACCTAAAACCTGAGCATACCTATTAATCAGTAAATACTGATGGGTGTCACGTCTATTGACTCAAAATAAATTGGGCGGCGCGCTTTATGAGTTCAGGCTCAGTCTGATTAAAGCCATGATAGGCAAAAGAATCGCAGACGTTCCCTGCGCTAATACCGCCTTCAATAATCTCTAATTGAGCAATGGTATTTTTTGGGCGCCCGGAGATAATATTTTCAGAGGCAGATATTGGAGTGCCGGGGCATTGATCGTTCATATGGTGAATCGCCTCAACAGGCAAATTTACATTATCACTAATGGTGGCAGTTCTAACTGTGCCAGCGATGACGACCCCAGAGAGCAATTGAGATTGTTCATTGAATTGATTGACGAAATAGCTAGCTGTAGAGGTTCCCATGCTATGGCCAAAAATCCAGATGGGTAACTTCGTTTTATTTTTGTAATAACGAACAACTTCACCTACTCTCTCTAGATGGTCACCGCGACCTCTCAGATCACCTCGTTTTAAATCGCCCAAATCATAAGGAGTGTCGACCAATACCGCATCAATTTGATACTGCGCCCATAAATTGATTGAACGAATAAAGGTATGTTGATTTTTGGTTGAGCCATCATCTTTGAGTCGCATCATGCCCCCGCCACCCGGAAACAATAGTACCAATGCTTTTGCATTTGTTGCTGGGACTAGAAGGGTTCTAGTGGGTGGTTCTTGCTGATGAGGAATATCGATTACTTGTGACTGCGCGGTGGCAGTCACAAGATAAACCCAGGCTGCAAATAAAAACTTAAGCGCCAATGATGCCCTTGAGACCGGTATATATAGATACCGCTGTAGTTCCTAAGGCCACAATAGTGCCACCGTACTCCTGCAATGTCTTCATTAAGCCATGAACACTTTGTAGAGAAGCCCCGCCATCTTTAAAGTTAAGTGAGGCAACTTTCATCATTGAACTTACCAGACCCGCCCTACGCGCTCTTTGCTTTGCAGCATAAGCAACGCCACCAAGCAACATGCCTGTTAAAAAGCTAAACGCAATACTAGCGGAATATTCCAGTACTTCTTTCCACTCAAATAGGTTCTGCGGCCATACTGGGGAATGATCGACCATACTAGTAATCCAACTCATGCCAATAACTGAAGCAATTGCCAAAAAAATTACGCCAACAAACCAAGGAAATAATTTATGCGCATGCTTATTAAATAATGCATAAGCAAATGGAAGTGGCAACACCATTGAAATAATACGCAGATAGATCATTTTGGTGTCGTATACCACTGCAATTAACCAATGTGCGACGAGCAGCAACAGCAGAGGAATGATGAGATATATAGCAATATCGGATATCCACTGCAGAGAAGACCTTTTTTCAAGCTGATGATTTTGTTCATCGAGCAATTGTTCAAGCTCAGCGATTCTGAGTTCATAAAGCTCTGGGCTTGGAATTGCCGCTACTTTACTTTCTAAATCAGCAATTTTAGCCACCATTGGCTTCAGCAAATAGATATCACGACTGCAGGTTTTGCAGACGTAAGCCTCCTCAGAAACCTCCGAAAGGCAGTATGGGCAATTCATTATTTATTTACTACCAAATTCAAGACTGAATTTGTTTCACGACCTTCAGAGTCTTTTACTGTGACACGAATCGTATGATTCCCTGGAGGAACTTCCGCTTTTGCAAAATCAATGCCATTTGCAGAGATGGCGCTTTTCAGGCGAGGTGTGAGATCCACAAATGGTGACTTCATATAAACCACCTTTACAGAGCTTGGATCAATCTTGGCATCACCGCGCGGCTCAAAAGTCACCTTGAAATCAAATGGGGCAACTACTGGTGTATCGGCCTCAGGTGATGCCAACTTAATGGCTGGCCCTCGAGAAATACCCCGAGTGGCTAAAGTTCCTGCCGCAGGTGGAAGAGCGGCCTCTTTGACGCTAATCAAAGATGCTGCACTAGTCATCTGAGTAGTAGCAAACAAAGCTACGGCGAGTGTTAGTTGAATCAGTTTCATAATAGCCTCAAGATTTATATATCAATGGTAGCAATCTTAAATCAATCCCCAACGACGACAAAGGGGGCCCAAAATAAGGGATGTGCATAGGCATACTTAATGCTACCGCCCTCGCTCATGCCACCTTGGTCGATTTGGTTCAGCATCGCTTGCCGGAGTAGCTCAGCTTTACTGGTGCCTTGAGCCTTCTGCTGGTTCTTGAACAAATCAGTCATCATCGTTCTCGAGGCCACAGAGTCTACCGGCCAATTAGAGACCAATAGGGCTTTAGCGCCGGCGAAGAAGAAGGCGCGGCCAAGGCCAGAGACCGCCTCAGAGCCAGCACCTTCACCCGCTGCAGTATTACAAGCAGACAGCACTACCCAGTCAGCATCGAGCTTTAAGGTGAGCACTTTATCCATTGTGAGCAGACCATCGTCCTTGTCTCCTGTGACATCTGGAGAGGATAGGGCTAAAGCTGGCTGGGTCAAGCCATTCAACTCTCCCGGCACTAAACCATGGGTAGCAAACATCACTACCTTACGGTTAGATAGATCGGTGGACATCACCTGCTTCACTGAGGCCTGACGGTGCAAGAAGATATCGCCATCACTAGCGCCAACTGCCTTACCGATTTCTTCTAATTCAGTACTGGTATCTGGCAGACGCGGCAATAGCGCTAATTCCGCAGAGCTAACTCCAGAGGTCTTTGGCGCACTCCGTAGATTAAGCGGCTTACCGCGAGTTGCTAATTGCGTTGCCTTTGCTTGCTTATCCGCCTGCTGCTCTTGCTGCGCACTAAAGTAAGGATCGCCAAAGCCAATAAAATTCTTCCGGTTTGGATTACCGGCAGGTAGAGAGCGTAAGGCTGTCAAAGCGGTGACAGATGGCACTTGAGCAACAGCAATCTCTCTCGTTAACCAAGGCACGGTCTTGTAACCAATGAATGGGGTGGCACCACCCTTAGCGGGCTGTGCAACAGGTTTAGTCACCAAAAGTGATAAAGGTAGCTGGCCAAGCTCAGCATGCGGCACTGTCAGCATCACTTTTTTGCCAGAAAAAGCCGCTTGTACGGGTGCTAATACTTGTTGATACAGTTGATTCGCTAAAGCAACATCATAGGGTGGAATCTCATCAATCGTCGCCACTCCAGGATCGAGTGCTTTACGCAATTGCGCAACCTCTTTAGCAACTTGCGTACGCCCCACAGAGAGCTGTGCAAATTGTGCAGGAGTGTCTTTAGTAATCGCCCAAACATAACCGACGTTATCAGCAAAATACCAAGATACCAAAACCTCATCTGGCTTGAGTGCTTTTTGAGTCCGCTCTACTGAAGCCGGTTTAGGATCAATTAATTCTGCATAGTCAGGGAATTTGCGCTCAATCTCTTTTTTAAGATCATCACGTTGCGATTTAAAGCCGGTAATATCGGAGCGGATTTTTGCTTGCACTGCAGGTAGCTGCTGATCAGGGGGTGCTGACAATAAACCCGTCAACAATTCTGAGAGGGTAGTAATACGCTGCTGCATATCTTGCTCACGACGAGCAAGTGATGCAAGCTGAGGATCAGTAATATTAGCACGTGCTGCACTAGAGGTTAATGCGCGCTGCACGCCACTACCCCGTGCTAAATCAGCAATCTGGAAAGCCTCAGCTGCTGCAGATGAGTCTACCTTAGCTTGCTGCGCTAGGGATGCCAGGTAACTCTCAAGAATAAAAGTCATGCGCTGAGTTTGGCGAATACTCTCAGTGGCGTTTTCAGTATCGTTACGAGCCTGGTTAATTAAGATTGGTACCGATTGCTTAAATTCAGAAAGCGCTTGTGCAGATTGGCCCGAAGCTTGAAGAGCGGATGCATTAAAGGCTGTTAACATTGCCAGTCTTGTTGAGCCCTTCTCCATTCTTGCGCCATCCTTCGAAAGCATGGCAGATGTCATTACCGCCGCTTGCGATGCTTTGCCAGTCTTAATTAACGCTAAGGCCCAATCTAAATCCTGAGCAGAGAAACGTGCAGAAACTTCAGGGTCTCCTTTAACCCCCTCAACCATTTCAGAAAAGACTTTTTCTGCTTGAGCATATTTGCCATCAGCCACCAATGTAGATGCAAGAGTCTTGCGAGCATTAGCGATTAATACTGAACCCGGATAGTTGGTAGATTGCTGCGCAACCTTCAATGCAGCAGTTCCTAGCAACACTGCTTCTGCATTTCGACCTTGTTCAGCAATCACTCTAGTCAGAGTTAGCAACATTTGAGCAGTTCTGCCAGAATTAGGGCCAAACTGCGTAATTGACAATAGCGTTGCCTCTCGGGCCCAATACTCAGAATCAATTAAGCGTCTTTGTCCTAAAAATGCCTTAGACATATCATTCATGAGATATGCTCGTTGCATGTAATACCCACTTACATTCGTCGTCGTGTCTTGTAGTACGCGCTTATCATTATCTAAAACATCTCTACCCCTATCTTTAATAGTGTCTAGTACTTGTTGATTGAGTGATAAGGCCCTTCTAAAAGAACGCTCTGACTCTACAAATTTACTCTCAGAAAGAAAATATCTACCACGGCCCATTTCTAAGCTAATTTCCCAGGCCAATCGATATAAAAAATTAGGATTTTTAGCGGCACTGATTAATGCGCTGTAATCTGATTCCAAGGTACTTAACCACGTCTTTGCGCAATCAAAATCACCTAAATTCAAGCAAAAGCTAATAATTTGCCTATCAAAATTTAACACCCAACCTCGTTGGTTTTGGGGAACCATTGACTTAGCCTCTTCGGCAATTTTTTTAGCTTGCAACAAGCTTCCCTGAATAGATTCACTCATCATATATTGAGCCATTTCATCAATACGCAAATCAATCTGCGGAGATGGATATTCAGTTACGGCTTTTTTGATTGCATCCAGAGCGCCCTTACTATTTTCTAAAACCTCCTCAGCCTTAGCCCTTCGATAGTAATAATGATTCAATGTTTCTGGGTCGCTTGCACTGGGTATTGGCAAGGCAAGAATTTTAGTGGCTTTGTCAATCAAAGTTTTATCGGGACGAGCCTGATTTAAAACCAGCAAAATATCCTTCACATCCCGTGGTGGCGCCTTAACAATTTCTACATCCACATCATCTTTGCCTGGGGCTGCAAAAGATTGATTTGCAAATATGAAAATACTGCATAACAGCGCTAAGAGTTGAATCAGAGAAGGTTTGCGCATAGGAATCCCCTAGTCATAATTTTTATAAGCAATATAGTAGCTCAGAACGATAACAAAAAAATGGCTTACTAGGCTAAGCCGGCAAGCCTCTAGATTTATGCTTGAAAAACGTGTTTTTGACTATTTATAGGGGGTTAGCCAGAAAACCAGCATTGGCCTCCAACCACTCGATATATTTTCCTACGCCCTGCTCCACATTGAGGAAGGGCTCTGTATAGCCAGCGGATCTGAGTTTGGTTAAATCAGCCTGAGTAAAGCACTGGTATTTACCTTTGAGTGCGTCCGGAAATGGAATGTACTCAATCGCTTTTTCTTTAACCAATTCTTGAAGGGTTGCAGGCGCCGCTTTATCTAACTTACGCATAGAGTTAGCTACTGCATGCGCTACATCATTGAAGGGTTGCGCACGACCGCTACCCAAATTAAAGATGCCACTGATTTCTGGATGATCCAGGAAGAAGAGGTTAACTTTAACTACATCCTCAACAGATACAAAGTCGCGACTTTGCTCACCAGGTGCATAACCACCGTACTCACCAAACAGCTTTACATGACCATTAGCTTTGTATTGGTGATATTGATGAAAGGCAACCGATGCCATACGACCTTTATGAGATTCACGCGGACCATAGACATTGAAGTAACGGAAACCAACCACCTGCGCAGTATTGGCTTTTTCAGCAAAGCGCTTACGCATGACTTGATCAAATAAGAACTTAGAGTAGCCATAAATATTAAGAGGCTTCTCATGCTCACGACTTTCTACAAATACGTCTGAGCCTCCATAAGTTGCAGCAGAAGAAGCATAGAGGAGTTGTACTTTTTGCTCAGTACAGATATCCAATAAATCCATGGTGTAGCGATAGTTATTCGCCATCATGAAAATACCATCAGTCTCCATGGTGTCAGAGCAAGCACCCTCATGAAATACTGCCTTAACCTTACCAAAACGACCACTTCTAAATGCCTCTAGAAACTCATCTTTATCGAGGTAATCAATGATGTCCAAATCAGCGAGATTACGATACTTGTCTGCAGGACGAAGATCATCTACTGCAATGATATTTTTCTCACCACGCGCATTAAGCGCTTGAACAATATTGGCACCAATAAATCCAGCTGCGCCGGTTACGATAATAGTCACTGTAATTCCTCTGAAGTAACGGTTGCAGTTCCCAGCTTACCAACAACGATGCCACCTGCACGATTTGCAAGTGCCATGGCTTTTTCTAAAGGCCACTTCGCAGCTAAGGCTACAGCCAATGTTGCAATCACAGTATCGCCAGCACCAGAAACATCAAATACCTCACGAGCTTGCGCTTTGACATGACTCACACCAGATTCGGTATATAGACTCATTCCATCCTCGGAACGCGTTAGGAGCAAGGCTTGTAAGTCAAGAGACTTTCTCAGGTTTTGAGCTCTCTTAGTCAAGTCTTCTTCACTTGTCCACTGGCCAACCACTTGACGTAATTCACTACGGTTAGGCGTTAAAACAGTGGCGCCACGATACTTCTCATAGTCTTCACCCTTAGGGTCAACTAGGATCATTTTGTTTTGTGCTCTAGCCTGCTCAATCATATGAGCTACTTGGCCCAATGCACCTTTGCCGTAATCGGAAAGTATGACTACGTCAGCAGCACCAACAAGCTTTTCAAAACGCTCTAATTTATGCGCAAGCGCTTTTGCACTGGGGGTTTCTTCGAAGTCCAAGCGAATGAGCTGTTGCTGACGAGCAATTACACGGAGTTTCACAATGGTGGGAACGTCTGCATCAATTTCTAATTGACTATCCACACCACCGGCTTTTAATAACTCAACTACACGCTTACCGGGTTCGTCATTACCAACAATACCGAGAATAGTTGCCTTGGCGTCGAGCGCAGCTACGTTACGCGCTACGTTAGCAGCACCACCAAGACGCTCATCAATCTTGCTTACCTGCACCACCGGCACTGGCGCCTCAGGAGAAATACGATTAGTATCGCCAAACCAATAGCGATCGAGCATGACATCACCCACCACTAGAAGGCGGGCTTTAGAAAACTGTTCGCGGTTTGCTTTTTCCATTTGCGTCTACTTTAATTATGTCGCCCAATGCCATGGTACTCAATACCTAATTCTTGCATAGAAGCGGGCTCATAGAGGTTACGGCCATCAAAGATGATGGGGCGCTTGAGCTTTTCCATCACTTGCTCAAAATCTGGACTTCTAAAGGCCTTCCACTCCGTCACAATAACTAGGGCATCAGCATCATTTAAGGCGCTCATGGGATCATCGGTCATCGATACTTGGGCAAGGCCTGTTGGGTTGCCCTTAAAGTCTACTTCTAGCGCATGCCCTGCTTCTGGCATAGCTACTGGGTCATGGGCTACCACCTGAGCACCACGTTTAACTAATTCTTGAATGATCACACGACTAGGCGCTTCACGCATATCGTCAGTATTCGGCTTGAAGGCCAGGCCCCACAGTGCAAACTTCATACCCTTGAGGTCTTTACCAAAGCGCTTTTCGATCTTTTCGACCAAGATGTACTTTTGCAGTTCGTTAACCGCTTCTACAGCATCCAAAATCTTCAGATCCCGTCCATGCTCTTTCGCAGTCTTTGATAAGGCAGACACGTCTTTTGGAAAGCAAGAACCACCATAACCAGTACCCGAGTACAAAAAGCCATAGCCAATGCGTGAGTCTGAGCCAATACCTTGACGCACTGCTTCAATATCAGCGCCTACTAGGTCAGCCAAATTGGCTAACTCGTTCATAAAGGAGATGCGGGTCGCTAGCATCGCATTGGCAGCGTATTTAGTGAGCTCCGCACTTTTGACATCCATGTAATAGGTGCGTTCATGGTGGCGATTAAAGGGAGCATAGAGCTTACGCATCTGCTCTTTAGCATGCAATCCTGCTGGAGTGCTTTCAGTGCCAATCACAATACGATCTGGGCGCATAAAGTCTTCTACAGCGGCGCCTTCTTTGAGAAACTCTGGGTTAGAGACTACAGAGCACAGCTCGGTAGATAAGTTTCTTTTTTCCAGCTCTTCAGTAATGGCCGCTTGCACTTTATCGGCAGTACCCACTGGCACAGTCGACTTATCGACAATCACTTTAGGGGTGGTCATATGACGACCAATATTGCGCGCTGCTGCTACAACGTATTGCAAGTCAGCTGAGCCATCTTCATCTGGAGGCGTACCTACAGCAATAAACTGAATTTCACCATGAGCAACTGAGGCTGCAATATCAGTCGAGAACTGCAAACGGCCAGCAGCTTTGTTGCGCTCAATCATCTCTTTAAGACCAGGCTCGTAAATAGGTACGCCGCCAGAATTGAGAATCTCAATCTTTTTGGAGTCGACGTCAACGCAAAAGACATTGTTTCCTTGCTCGGCTAAACATGCGCCAGTAACAAGACCTACGTAACCGCTACCGATGATGGTGACTTTCAATTGATCTCCATTAAGTTTTTATTTGAATACATCATTACACATTGAAATCATGACGGTTTAATTAATTTACATTGAAGGACCGCTTGGCGCAGCACCCTCACTCCGTCTTGGAGAGTATGCCTCCCAATGATTGCAGCCAGGACATTGCCAATAGAATCTTCTCGCTCTAAAACCGCAATTACCGCAAGTGTAGCGAGCTAGGCTAGTAGTACGTTGACGCAGAAGCTTCAGAATAGACTGCAACTCCAACAGTCTTTCTGGGTTAGCGCTACCCTCCTCTAATGCAAGACGGGTTTCAGCCATTTTAGATAATGCAATCAAAGTTGGTGAATGCTGCATCACATCGGACAACATTACATTTGCTGCCTGTGGACCCCGAATTTTCATCAGGTGCTTGTGTACGATATCGAGCAACTCACCAGTGGCCTGTGTTTTTAGCAATTCGCAGAGGCGATCTAAACCGGCGCCCTCTTTATTAATTGCTGTGTGAGCAAGCATCCAACGATCGGCCAACAAATGCATATAAGCAGGGTGAGAACTAGCAATCACACTCCAAGCCTCAATCGCTTGAGCAGGACGATCCATTGCCATCAAATAATCACCTTGCAAGATCAAAGCGCGCGCATGATTCGGGACAGCCTGAAGAGCGCGCTGGATGGACTGCTCCGCCTCATCCAAGTCTTTGCGCCGTAAGGCCTCTTGACCAAGCTCACAGTGAAATTGTGCGATTTCAGTATGGTGCGATTTACCTTGCAACCCTTCAAGCTCACTTGCAGCAATGATGGCTTTTTTCCAATCATGCTCAATCTGATACATCTCCAACAAACTCTCTTTTGCAGGCTCAGCATACTTGCCATTGCCTACACGATTTAAAGAAGCTTCCGCTCGATCAAGCAAGCCAGCACGCAAAAAGTCACGGCCCAACTCATAGGCAGCGTGATCACGATCGCGGGGCTTCAGATCATCACGATTAGCCAAGTGCTGATGAATGCGAATAGCGCGCTCTGTTTCACCACGACGGCGAAATAAATTACCCAATGAGAAATGCAGCTCAATAGTCTCTGGATCTAATTGTGCAATTTTGACTAAGGTTTCAATCGCCTGATCAGGCTGCTCATTGAGCAAAAGACTCAAGCCTTTAAAGGTAGAGCGCTGCTGACGCATGCGCTCACGTTCATCCATGCGGTTTTCAAGACGCAAATCCCAGCGCGCTGCCAACCAACCGATGCCAAACATCATTGGCAGCAGCAACAACCAAGCGGTAGCTATCTGGATCATAGTGCGCAGAATTTAAATAAAAAAATGGCCCGAATGGACCACTGAGGTTGAGCCTGAATCTTAGGCACCAGAACCCTCTTTGGGGCCCGCCTGCTTCAACGGCTTGTAATCTACTCGCTCACGCAACTCTTTGCCAGGCTTAAAGTGGGGAACGCGTTTTTCTGGAATCAATACTGTCTCACCAGACTTTGGATTGCGACCAGTACGCGCAGGACGATGGTGAAGCACAAAGCTACCCACGCCACGCAACTCGATACGCTTGCCCTCAGCCAAAGCATGAGTCATTGTGTCCAGCAAAGTTTTTACCGCCAACTCCACATCCCTAGGCAGAAGCTGCGGAAACTGTTCCGCGAGGCTCTCCACTAGTTCGGAGCGGGTGATTGCTTGTTGCTCTTGATCTGTCATGATCTATCAATAAAAAATCGCCACTCCCCTAATGGAAAGCGGCGATATTGATTTAGCCTTGATTATCCAATTTTGCTTTTAACAAAGCACCCAAATTGGTTGTGCCAGACTGCGCATCACCTTGGAGCTTGCTCATTGCATCTTGTTGATCAGAGCTGTCTTTTGCTTTGATTGAAAGATTGATAACACGTGACTTGCGATCAATATTAATGATCATTGCAGTAACGCTATCGCCTTCTTTCAATACATTACGTGCATCTTCAACGCGATCTGTTGAGATCTCAGAAGCACGTAAGTAAGCTTCAACTTCATCAGCTAAGTGAATTGTTGCACCCTTAGCATCAACCGCTTTCACAGTACCAGTTACGAGGCTACCCTTGTCGCTGACAGATGTGTAGTTGTTGAATGGGTCACCAGACAATTGCTTGATACCGAGAGAGATACGTTCCTTCTCAACATCAATTGCCAATACAGTGGCTTCAACTTCATCACCTTTTTTGTATTTCTTAACAGCTTCTTCGCCTGGCTCATTCCATGAAAGGTCTGAGAGGTGAACTAAACCGTCGATACCGCCAGGCAAGCCAATGAACACACCAAAGTCAGTAATAGACTTGATTGCGCCAGATAACTTATCGCCTTTTTGTTGGGCACGTGAGAATTCTTCCCATGGATTAGCTTTGCACTGCTTGATACCCAAGCTAATACGACGCTTGTCTTCATCAATATCCAGAACCATTACTTCAACTTCGGTTCCTAATGCAGTAGCTTTGCTTGGAGCAACGTTCTTGTTAGTCCAGTCCATTTCAGAAACGTGTACCAAACCTTCGATGCCAGATTCGATTTCAACGAATGCGCCGTAATCAGTCAAGTTAGTTACTTTGCCGAATAAACGGGTATTAGGTGGATAGCGACGAGCGATACCAACCCATGGATCATCACCAAGCTGCTTCACGCCGAGTGAAACACGGTTCTTTTCTTGATCGAACTTCAAAATCTTCGCGGTAACTTCTTGACCAACAGTCAACATCTCGCTTGGGTGACGTACACGACGCCATGCCAAGTCAGTGATGTGCAAGAGGCCGTCGATACCACCGAGGTCAACGAACGCGCCGTAATCAGTAATGTTCTTAACGAGGCCAGTAACAACTGCGCCTTCTTTAAGATTAGACATCAACTTAGCACGCTCTTCACCTTGGCTAGCTTCAACCACTGCACGACGTGACAACACTACGTTGTTACGCTTACGGTCAAGCTTGATAACCTTGAACTCCATCGTCTTACCTTCGTAAGGGCTGGTGTCTTTGATTGGACGTGTATCAACGAGTGATCCAGGCAAGAATGCGCGGATACCGTTAACCATAACAGTCAAGCCGCCTTTAACCTTACCGGTAACAGTACCGGTAACGATCTCAGCTTGCTCAAGCGCTTTTTCCAAATTCATCCATGATGCCAAGCGTTTTGCTTTATCACGGGAAAGGATGGTGTCGCCATAGCCGTTCTCAAGAGCGTCAATAGCAACAGAAACGAAATCGCCAGGAGCTACTTCAATCTCGCCAGCGTCGTTATGGAATTCTTCAACAGGAATAAACGCTTCAGACTTTAAGCCAGCGTTAACAACGACGAAGTTATGGTCGATGCGGAGAACTTCAGCCGAAATAACTTGGCCGGTCTTCATATTCGATCGGGTTAATGATTCTTCAAATAGTTCTGCAAATGATTCAGACATGTGTATTCACTTTGTGCCGCCAGAAGGCCTGACGGGTTAGATTAAAAAAGTCTTCAAGAAACACGCTAATGAAAAGTCGCGTTGTGGAGTTTCTTAAGACACCAAAAACTACTGCATACAGCCAGCTACATACAAACTAGGCGATTGTCGATTGATACCAATCTAAAACCGTCTTAACTGCTTGATCTATAGATAAATCTGATGTTTCAAGCACTTTTGCACCATCTGCAACTAACAAGGGTGCGGTACCTCGACTACTGTCTCTGGCATCGCGCTCCTGCAAATCTTGCAGCAAGTCCTCAAGTTTAGCAGAAATTCCCTTAGCTATCAATTGCTTATAGCGACGCTCAGCTCTGGCAGCGGCTGTTGCAGTCAAGAAAACCTTCAAAACGGCGTCTGGGAATATGACGCTGGCCATATCCCTACCATCGGCTACCAGCCCAGGGGATTGGCGAAAACTGCGCTGTAGGCCCACCAAAGCGGACCTCACCTCAGGGTGGATAGCTAAAGCGGAGGCCCTTAAACCCATACTTTCTGTGCGAATAGCGTCTGTGACATCCTCGCCATTAAGTAAAATTCGCCTATTTTTGAATGAAATCAATAACTTAGGAACCAAAAGTCCTAATTCTGAGCCATTTTTAACGTCAATTCCCTGTTTTTCGCTAGCTAAAGCCACCAGGCGATAAAGGGCGCCGCTATCCAAATAATGAAAGCCCAACGTTTCTGCAACGAGAAAAGCAACAGTGCCTTTGCCCGAAGCGGTTGGACCATCAATAGCAATGACTGGAAAAGAACTCATGAACTTAGTTCACTACCTTTGCAAACTCTGCGAAGTAAGTCGGGAAGGTTTTTGCAACGCAATTGGGATCATTAATTTTGAGCGTATTTGGACCAAATGCAGCAAGTGAGAAGCACATCGCCATACGATGGTCATCGTACGTATCAATACCTTCAGCTGGAGACTTCCAGTCACTGGGTGATGCAGGAGCTTGCACAACAATGTAGTCGACACCTTCTTCAACGATTGCACCAACTTTTTTCAATTCTTTTGCCATTGCCGCAATGCGATCTGTTTCTTTAACGCGCCAGCTAGCAATATTGTTCAAACGCGTTGGACCTTCTGCAAACAAAGCAGCAACAGCCAAGGTCATCGCAGCATCAGGAATTTCAGTGCAATCAATGGTGATGCCATTGAGTTTGCCATTGGCATTTTTCACGCCAGATACTTCAATCCAATCTTCACCCATATTGATCTTGGCGCCCATCAGCGCAAGCGCGTCAGAAAAAGCTACATCACCTTGAATACTATCTTTACCAACGCCAAGAACCTTTATGGGACCAGCGCCAATGGCACCAAGAGCCAAGAAGTAGGATGCAGAAGAAGCATCACCCTCAACAGATAGCTGACCAGGACTTTTGTAAACCGAATCAGAGTTTTTTGCAGGAATAATGAATGCCTGTTTATCAGGACAAGCAACCGTCACGCCAAAACGTGCCATTAACTTCAGAGTGATATCGATGTACGGACGTGAGATGAGCTCACCAATTACTTCAATACATACCGGCTCTATCGCAACCAGAGGCAAGGCCATGAGCAATGCAGTTAAAAATTGGCTTGATACATCGCCGCGTACTTTAACGACATCTTTAATCTGAATCGCTGCAGCGGATATTCTGATCGGTGGATAGCCTTCTTGTAATTCATAGTCGATCTTCGCGCCCACTTGACGCAAACCATCCACTAAATCCCGAATTGGTCGCTCATGCATGCGGGCAACACCAGATAAACGATAGTTACCACCTTGCATTGCTAAAGCTGCGGTTAATGGACGCATCGCCGTACCAGCATTACCCATAAAGAGGTCCGCCTCCTGCACCGGGAACTTACCACCACAACCCTCGACTACGCATACTTGATTAGGTTGATCGGTAACGGTCAATCCTAATTGACGCAAAGCACTGCGCATAACTTGAGTGTCATCTGCATCTAATAAATTCTTGAGAGTGGTTGTGCCACTGGAAAGGGCTGCAAGTAGCAATGCCCGATTCGAAATACTCTTAGACCCCGGCAAAACAATCGAGCCCTCGGCTCGCCTGAATGGACCAATACTAATATCTGGCAAACCGCTCATCAAAGTACATCCAAATCTTGACGCGCTTTACTCGCCTTGTTGAATAATTTTTCCAATCCAGGTCCATCGTTCTCAGCAATCAGTTTACGCATGTGATTCACAATCAACAGATACCGATCCAACTCTTTCAGAATTGCAGTGCGATTACCTAAGCAAATGTCGCGCCACATCTCTGGGCTGGATGCAGCAATGCGTGTGAAATCTTTAAAGCCAGCACCCACATGACTAAGCTTTTGATCAGCGTCTTCAGAATTCACTACGCTAGCCATTAATGCGTAAGACAGGATATGAGGCAGATGTGAAACCGCTGCATAAATCGCATCATGCTGTACAACACCAATCTTTTTCACTTCAGAGCCAACGGATTCCCAAAAACCAGTAATCAAAGCCGTATCTTCAGGTGAATTTTCTTGTAAAGGGCAAATAATGGTTTGCTTACCTTGAAATAAATCTGCCTTAGCCGCACTGGCTCCGTGCTGAGCACCACCTGCAATCGGATGAGCCGGCACAAATTGACATGCCTTCTTACCCAACACTTCCTTGGCAGCCAAAATCACATCGCCTTTAGTGCTGCCAGCATCGGTAACCATGGTGCGAGGCTCAAGATGTGGCTCCATCACCTCAAAGGCAGTGCGCATTTGCGCTACAGGCACGCAAAGCACGATGACATCAGATTGCTTAGCGGCCTCAACCAAATCCACCACACCATCAATAGCACCCATCTTTTGCGCTTGCTCTAAATTTTCCTTGCTACGACCTACGCCCAAAACTTTAGTCACCACACCCGCCTGCTTGAGTGCCAAACCCAATGAGGCACCGATTAAACCAACACCAACGATGGTGACGGTACCGTAATTGCTTGCTGGATTAATGATGGTCATTAGGAAAGTATTTGTTTTAAAGAATCAATGAATGCTGTATTTTCTTCTGGCAAGCCAATCGAGATGCGTAACCACTGCGGCAAACCATAATTACCAACTGGGCGAACAATAATCCCGCGCTTAAGTAATTCCAAATTAATACGAGCACCAGCTTGGTCATCATCACCCACTTTGACAAGAACAAAGTTGCCTGCAGATGGCAGATAGCGTAAACCTAGTTCATCAAAAGCTTTGGTGAGCTGGGCATAGCCAGCGCGATTGAGCTCAAAACCTTGCTGCAAAAATTCTTTGTCCTGAAAGGCTGCAATAGCAGCAGCCTGCGCCAGGCTATTCACGTTAAACGGCTGACGAATTCGATTCAGCAGATCAGTTAAGTGGGGTTGTGCAACCCCATAACCAATGCGCAGACCGGCTAAGCCATAAGCCTTGGAGAAGCTACGCGACAAAATCATATTAGGGAAGCGCTTTACCCAAGCAATGGCATCGTAGCGTTGCTCAGGCGTGAGGTACTCGTTGTAGGCTTCATCAAGCACAACAACTACATTTGATGGCAGCGCCACTAAAAAGTCCTCGATCTCTTTAGCAGTTAAATAACTACCAGTTGGATTATTGGGATTAGCCACAAACACCAACTTCGCCTTGTCGCCAGATGCCTTGATTGCCGCCAACATGGCTGGTAGGTCGTGACCATAAATATCCGTAGCAGCCACTTCAATTGCCTTGGCGCCAACAGCCTGGGTAGCCAAAGGATAAACAGCAAAAGCGTGTCTTGAGAAGATCACTTCGTCGCTGGCTTGTGCAACTGCACGTGCAGCCAATTCCAGAATATCGTTACTGCCGTTACCTAAGGTAATCCAATCTGTTGGCACACCCAATCGATCGGCTAAGACGTTCTTTAACTCAAATCCATTGGAATCTGGGTAGCGGCCTAAGTCACCTGCAGCCTTGAGCATGGCATCTTGTGCCGACTTTGGCATGCCTAATGGATTTTCATTGGAAGCTAGCTTCACAATTTTATTTTCATCAAGACCATACTCACGCGCAACTTCGCTGATAGGGCGACCACCAACATAAGGGGCGATCGCATGAATATGTTTTAAGCCAATCTTAGAAGTCATTCGAGCTTTACTAATTTATTTACTAATACACAGTTAGTTACAGTTAATCTTGGATTAAGTAGAGTGGGGATAAGAGCCAAGGTTCTTATAGAAAGCTGCAACCCCTTTTAACTCCTCAAGCGCCTTCACTACTTTCGCATCATCTGCATGACCAGCAATATCAATATAGAAGTGATATTCCCAAGTACCTTTACGTGCAGGACGAGATTCAAAGCGATTCATAGAGACGCCATGCTTTGCCAAAGGCGCCAATAAACGATGGACAGCACCAGGCTGGTTATCAACAGAGAGCACCAAAGAGGTCTGATCTTTACCGGTTGGCTGGCAGGCGTAGTTACCGACCACAACAAAACGGGTGCGATTATGCGGATCATCCTGAATCTGTGCAGCTACCGCTTGCAAACCATACGCCTCTTGCGCAGGATCGCCAGCAATTGCAGCCAGAGTTGGATCACTTGCCGCCATGCGAGCTGCTTCCGCATTACTGCTCACCGCTTGACGCTTTAATTGTGGAGCGTGCACGCTTAACCATTGCTGGCACTGAGCCAATGCTTGAGCATGAGCGCAAACAGTAGTTACGCCATCAAGCTTGCCACTCTTAGTCAATAAGTGATGACGAATTGGCAATACGACTTCGCCGCTAATACGCATAGAAGAGTCGAGCAATAAATCCAATGTGCGAGAAATCGCACCTTCACTAGAGTTCTCAACAGGCACTACGCCAAATTGTGCCGCGCCCTTCTCTACCGCTTTAAAAACCTCGTCCAAACTGGCGCAAGGCAATCCAGCGATGGAATGACCAAAATAGGTTTGTGCTGCTTGCTCAGAAAATGTTCCTACTGGGCCAAGGTAAGCAATGGTTTGGCGAGCCTCCAAAGCTCTACATGCAGACATCACTTCGCGCCAAATGGCAGCAATACCATCTGGAAGTAATGGGCCTTTATTAATCTCTTGAAGGCGTGCGACAACTTGGCGCTCACGCTCAGGACGAAAGACTGGTGATGCGAAGCCGCCTTTAACATGGCCTACTTCTTGGGCTGCTTGTGCACGCTGAGTAAGCAAATCCAAGATCTGCGCATCGAGCGCGTCAATTTTTTCCCGCAAGGGCGCTAAGCGCTGTTCTTCAGTACTCATTAAGCCCGCCTTTCAAAGTCGCGCATAAATTCAACTAAGGCTTTTACACCCTCAATAGGCATTGCGTTATAAATGCTGGCACGCATACCGCCTGCAGCTTTATGGCCACGCAAGGCAACCAAGCCAGCCGCGCTCGATTGCGCCAAAAACTCTGCATTCAGGTTCTCATCTTTTAAGAAGAAAGTCACGTTCATACGTGAGCGATATTCCTTGGTGACACGATTCTCATACAGGCTGCTTTGATCTAAGAAGTTATAAAGTAAATCCGCTTTTTCTTGATTACGCATTTCAATGGCTTTCACTCCACCTTGCTTAAGCAACCACTTAAAGCCTAGGCCAGCCATATAAATCGAAAATGTCGGCGGCGTATTGATCATCGACTGAGTTTTAGCTTGCACAGCCCAGTCCCAAATCGTGGGAGTAATGCCCATGCTATGTCCAATTAAGTCCTTACGCACAATCACAATCGTCACGCCAGAGGGGCCGATATTCTTTTGCGCACCACCAAACCAAACGGCGCACTTACTCACATCCATTTCCTTAGAAAGAATATTGCTAGAGATATCCGCAACTAGTGGAATATCGCCAACGTCTGGCACGTCTGGGAACTCAACACCGCCAATCGTTTCATTAGCACAGTAGAGAACATAAGCCGCATCACCAGATAACTTCCAAGTTGATCTTGCCGGAATGGTATTGAATTTTTCTGCGGCTGAAGAGGCGGCTAAATTTGCAGTGCCATACTTCTGCGCTTCTTTATACGATTTTTCTGACCACACGCCAGTAACGATGTAATCCGCCTTCGGTCCGTTCTTGGCTAAAGGCATCAGGTTCATGGGAATGGCTGCATTTTGCCCAAGACCACCGCCTTGTAAGAGCAAAATTTCATAATTATCAGGAATGTTCATGAGGGTGCGTAAATCTTGCACCACCTCCTCATACACTTCCATAAACTCTTTGCTGCGATGACTGATTTCCATCACGCTCGTACCGAGTCCACGCCAATTGAGCATTTCATCGGCAGCCTGCTTCAGCACCTCTTCAGGCAAAGTAGCAGGCCCCGCAGCGAAATTGAAAATGCGGCGGTCAAAAGTCATGATGTGTCTAGTCTAAGGGTGACGCTTAAGCGTCACCTGCCGTATCGTCATTAGAGTCGGTTGTTGGATCAGCAGATACATCACCTTCTTCTACGCCATCAACTTCTTCGTCCGAATCGCTCTCAGCAATACGCTGGAGACCTGATAAGCGCGTACCTTCATCCACATTGATCAAAGTAACGCCTTGAGTAGCGCGCCCCATTTCACGAATTTCAGAAACACGCGTACGGACCAAGATACCGCCAGTAGTAATCAACATAATTTGATCCTCTGGAGATACCAATGCAGCCGCAACTACCTTACCGTTACGCTCTGAAGTCTGAATGGCAATCATGCCCTTCGTGCCGCGACCATGACGAGTGTATTCAGCGATTGGCGTACGCTTACCGTAACCATTCTCTGTAGCTGTCAATACGCTACTTGGAATTGCAATGCCGTCTGCATCAACCACAGCCGCTTCAGCACCTTCTGCAGCTTCTGCTGGAGCAACCAACATAGCGATCACTTGATGACCTTCGCCTAAGTTCATGCCGCGTACACCGCGTGCGGTACGACCCATTGGACGAACATCATTCTCGTCAAAGCGCACGGCTTTACCAGCGTCAGAGAACAACATCACATCGTGCTGACCATCGGTAATCGCTGCACCAACTAAGAAGTCGTTTTCATTCAAGTCAACCGCAATAATGCCGGCCTTGCGTGGGTTAGAGAAGTCAGACAAGCGCGTCTTCTTCACAGTGCCCAAGCTAGTAGCCATAAAGACGTAATGATCATCCTGGTAGCCCTTGATCGGCAGAATCACGGTGATCTTCTCGCCTTCAATCAGCGGGAACATGTTGATGATTGGTTTGCCACGAGAGGTGCGACTACCTTGCGGCACTTCCCAAACTTTGAGCCAGTACATACGGCCGCGATCGGAGAAGCACAAAATAATGTCGTGGGTATTGGCAACGAAGAGCGTATCAATCCAATCTTCATTCTTAGTAGCTGCAGCTTGCTTGCCACGTCCACCGCGTTTTTGTGCACGGTATTCACTCAGCGGCTGACTCTTCATGTAACCAGTATTCGAAAGGGTCACCACCATATCTTGAGGTGTAATCAAATCTTCTGTGAAGAGTTCTGTTGCATTCATTTCAATGAACGAACGACGACCTGTATCACCACCAGCAATACCAAACTCTGCTTGAACTTCTTTCAACTCAGATTCAATCACTTGAGTCACGCGCTCTGGCTTTGCCAACAAATCAAGTAAGTCCGAAATCTCTGACATCACTTCTTTGTATTCGTTAACAATCTTATCTTGCTCAAGACCAGTCAAGCGTTGCAAACGCATCTGCAAAATTTCTTGCGCCTGACTATCAGAGAGACGATATAAGCCCGTAGTTTGCATGCCATACTCAGGCAACAATCCCTCTGGGCGATAAGCGTTACGGCCGCCTGGCGTATCAGTCTCAGCACGCGCCAACATCTCACGCACCATTGATGAATCCCAAGCTTTGCCCATCAACTCTTGCTTAGCAATCACTGGGTTCGCAGCAGCTTTAATAAGCGCAATGAACTCATCGATGTTTGCCAATGCAACAGCCAAACCTTCCAAGACATGGCCACGATCACGCGCTTTACGCAATTCAAAAATCGTACGACGTGTCACTACTTCACGACGATGCTGCAAGAAGTACTCAAGCATCTGCTTCAAGTTCAACAAACGTGGCTGGTTATCTACCAAGGCCACCATGTTCATACCGAAGTTATCTTGCAACTGAGTACTCTTATACAAATTATTGAGAACGACCTCGGGCACTTCGCCGCGCTTCAATTCAATCACAACGCGCATACCAGATTTATCTGATTCATCACGCAAATCAGAGATACCCTCAACTTTTTTCTCATTCACTAACTCAGCGATACGCTCGAGCAAGTTCTTTTTGTTTACTTGATATGGCAATTCATCAACGATAATGGCTTGACGCGCGCCCTTATCCAAATCTTCAAAGTGCGTCTTAGCGCGCATCACCACACGGCCGCGGCCAGTGCGATAACCCTCGCGGACGCCTTGAACGCCGTAAATAATGCCGGCGGTTGGGAAATCCGGGGCTGGAATGATCTCGATCAGCTCGTCTATCGTGCATTCTGGGTTGTGAAGTACATGTAAACAGGCTGTAACTACCTCATCCAAGTTATGGGGAGGGATATTGGTCGCCATACCTACAGCAATGCCAGAACTGCCATTTATGAGCAAATTAGGTACTTTGGCAGGCAGAATCAGGGGCTCCTTCTCGCTACCGTCGTAATTTGGCCCAAAATCGACCGTTTCCTTGTCCAAATCGG
Organism: Polynucleobacter sp. JS-Fieb-80-E5; assembly: GCF_018882015.1. Taxonomy (NCBI): domain Bacteria; kingdom Pseudomonadati; phylum Pseudomonadota; class Betaproteobacteria; order Burkholderiales; family Burkholderiaceae; genus Polynucleobacter; species Polynucleobacter sp. JS-Fieb-80-E5. The sequence continues at coordinate 484,933 of NZ_JACVPH010000001.1, forward strand.
CCAAAAGCTCATGAGCTATCTTGCGCAGGCGGATCTCGGTATATCGCATTGCAGCAGCGTTATCGCCGTCTACGGAGCCAAAGTTACCCTGCCCATCAACCAGCATATAGCGCAGAGAGAAATCCTGGGCCATCCGAACGATCGTGTCATACACCGCAGAATCACCGTGCGGATGGTATTTACCGATTACATCGCCAACTATACGGGCAGATTTTTTGTAAGCTCGGTTCCAATCGTTGTTTAATTCATACATAGCGAATAAGACCCGGCGGTGAACCGGTTTGAGGCCGTCACGCACGTCTGGCAGGGCTCTGCCGACTATGACGCTCATTGCGTAGTCCAAATAGGACCGCCGCATTTCGTCTTCGAGGGATATTGGTAGTGTTTCTTTAGCGGCTTGTTCCATCTAGAAATAATATCATTTTGATGACAGGTAGGCCCTATGCTAAGATTCTGTCAGTTTGTACGAAATTGAGATGTGTCGCTTTGCAGTTTTTGCATCAAGGTAGGGCGAATTACATTTAAGTTTGACTTTAATTAAAAAAGAGATTTTTGAGGACTAAAAATGAACAAAACCCTAAGAGTGTTGCTCGCTTCTGTTATTACTGTTTCTGCAACTGCAGCAATGGCTTCTGATAACTGGCAAAACGGCGATGGCGCCCTAAACTGGAAAAACGGCGATGGCACATTGTGCTGGCGCGATAACAACTGGACTCCTGCAACTGCAGCTAAAGGTTGTGACGGTGCCCTGACTGCTAAAGCTGCTGCTGCTGGCGTTAGCCAAAGCAAAATCACTTTGCAAGCTGACACACTTTATGACTTCAACAAGTCTGACTTGAAACCAGAAGGTAAAGCTACTTTGAACAAGATCGCTGCTGACTTAAGCAAGATCAAGTTAGAAGTAATCATCGCTGTAGGTAACACTGACAGCGTTGGTACAGATGCTTACAACATGGCCCTCGGTCAGCGTCGTGCTCAGTCAGTTAAGACTTACCTGACAAGCAAAGGTGTTGACGGTAGCCGTATCTACACAGAATCAAAAGGCAAGAGCAATCCAGTTGCATCAAATGCAACTGCTGAAGGCCGCGCTAAGAACCGCCGTACTGACATCGAAGTTGTTGGTACAGCAGCTAAGTAATTCACTTTACTTGTAAAAAAGCCCGCTTCTAGCGGGCTTTTTTATTTCCGCTATATTCATAGACTTCTCCTACAGCCTTACAGATAAGCAATTCATATGAACGTCGACCAGTCAGAAATCGCCAAATTTAGCGCTCTAGCCCATCGTTGGTGGGATCCTAATAGCGAATTCAAACCCTTACACGCCATCAACCCACTGCGCCTGAACTGGATTAAGTCCTTTGTTAGCTTGGAAGGTAAGAAGGTGGTTGATATTGGTTGCGGTGGTGGCATCTTGGCGGAATCCATGTCCCAATCAGGCGCAGACACTACGGGCATCGATTTATCTGAAAAAGCTCTCAAAGTAGCCGAATTGCATGCTTTAGAGGTAGGCGCAAACCTTACTTATCGCTCCATCTCAGCAGAGGCACTCGCTGATGAGCAACCTGAACAGTATGACGTGGTGACCTGCATGGAGATGCTGGAACACGTGCCGGACCCCGCTTCGGTAGTGCACGCTTGCGCCAAACTTTGTAAGCCTGGTGGTACTTTATTTTTTAGCACCCTCAACCGCAGTCCTAAGTCCTACTTATTTGCCATTATTGGCGCTGAATACATTCTGAAATTACTTCCCAGAGGTACTCACGAATACGCTAAATTCATCAAACCTTCTGAGCTCGTAGCCTTTACTCGCCATGCGGGCTTAGAAATGCTTGGCATGAAGGGTATGAGCTACAACCCACTCACTCAGGTCTATAGCTTGAATGATGATGTCGATGTGAATTACATGATTGCCGTCAGAAAGTAATGCAATAGTGAGTAATCTTTCTAGCCCTTACGCCGGAATCTTTTTTGATTTAGATGGCACCTTAGCTGATACCGCACCTGATTTAGTGGCGGCAACTAATCAATTGCTGGTTGCACGCAATCTTGCGCCTAAGTCTTATGAATTTCTGCGCCCCTATGCATCCGCTGGCGCCAGAGGATTACTCGAAGGCGCCTTTGGCATTAGCCCCGATCATGCGGATTTCATTTCATTGCGTGATGAATTTTTCAGTAATTATGAAAAAGCAATGCTGGTAGAAAGTAAATTATTCGATGACATGAGCCATCTACTCGATCAAATGGATCAAGCCAAGCTCCCCTGGGGCATCGTTACGAATAAAAGTGAGCGCTTTACTAACCCTCTTACCGAATTAATGGGTTTACGCCAAAGAGCCATTTCTACGGTCTCAGGCGATACAACAGCGTATTCAAAACCCCATCCTGAGCCGATCTTGCACGCCGCCAGAATAGCTAAAGTAGATCCTACAAAATCGCTTTATGTGGGCGATGACATTAGAGATGTTCTAGCAGGCAAAGCAGCGGGAATGAAGACTGTCGCAGCCGCTTATGGCTACTGTGGCTGTAAAGAGCCTCCAGAGGCTTGGGGGGCCGATTACATCGTCAATAAGCCTCTCGAGCTACTGCAAATCATCTTTCCCAGCAGGGGATAAACCAAAGATATTCAGCAATTTAAGGTCGACGGCCTTAAAATAAGGTTTCCAATGCATGAACTCCGGGGTCGACATGGTTTCGACGTGGATTACAAAGCATCAAGGGCATACCGAGGACCCGTTATCTCGTAAATCAATGGGAATGTTTTAACTGCAAACGACGAACGTTTCGCACTAGCCGCTTAATTGCGGTTGCCCCTGAACTGATTCTCTCTTGGGTCAGCTAGCGAAAGCTAGATCAGGGTCATTTACAAGAGATAAGATCATTTCATGTCACGGGGAATGATTCGAAAACTTAGTGAATCGTCAGCGTGGAACGTGTCAATCTGTGCCTAGCTGGCTAAATTAAATGATATGACTAAGTATGTAGAACTTGTTGTGGAGGATTTGCGGACGCGGGTTCGATTCCCGCCGACTCCACCATTTTGAAGTAACAGTCAAACGCCACCCAGATGGGTGGCGTTTTTTTGTCTCAAGAATCCATCATTCTTATTAATTGAATTGATAGCTCATTCCGGCTTGGAAATTGAGAGGCGCTCCAGCAAAAATCCCATCAGGACTCCGGCTGGATATATATCTCTTATTAAATACATTATTAATCACTCCAAATACTTTCCAATCTTTGTTGATGGCGTAGTTAGCACTCCAATTGACTGTTGTAAAAGCAGGAACCTCGCCTAAAGTTCCAATGGCATTTTGCGCAACCGTATTTGCCGAATCCGCATACTGAGTAGAAACATAATTCAGATTGACTAAAGTATTGAAGCCATTCTTTTCGTAGCTAACACCCAAATTTGAAGTTAATTTAGGCGTGTACGGAATGCGATTACCATCTCGCCCCAAAGAACTCGTGCCAACAAACTTAGCCACCGGGATGTACGTAGCATTACCGTTAATGCCCCACCCTCCTCCTAGCGCATAAGCCAAGGACATCTCAGCCCCTTGATGCAAACTTTTACCTCCATTGGCTTTAGAAATTCCGGCAGCTAAGCTCTGATTCACAATTTGATTACTGAAGTTCATGCTAAAAATAGCTGAATCATAAGTAAAAGCACCCGAGCGACCACGCAGCCCGAGCTCCGCATTAGTTGAGCGTTCTGGGGCTAACTGCTGATCAACTCCTTTGTCATCAATTGCGGTGGCTAACTGTGCTGGCGCAAAACCTTTATAAACACTACCGTACGCCTGCACTTGGGGAACAAGCTGCCAGGTAGCACCAATTTGCGGAATAGTTTCTACATTCTTGGCGCTACCGGCTTTACCAGAGGCAGCATTTGAACGGGTCTGGTTATAACTTTCCACTCGTACCCCAGGAATAAGTGCAAAGTCTTTACTCAGCAAGAAACGGTTTTGTGCATAGACCGCCACTGAATTAGCCTTGTTATCTTCCTGCGAAGTGAGTCGACCAGAATAGGCTAAAGTTTTGGAGCTCACTAATTGATTGATTTGAGATTCGGTATGCATGCGCAATCCAAACTCTGCTTCATTAGAAATCCCTAGAGCCTTATAGGCATGACTTACCCGAGAATCGATGCCCAACATTTGAAATTCTCGATTTCGCCCAATCAGACAATCAGTACCTATGTTGCAGGCTCTCAAGACTGTCGATTCCTGTGTGCGTTTAACAATACTTTGCCGCCAATAATCCCTAGATAACCTACTCCAATACATCAAGGTATTGATTTTGGTCTCTGGGCTGATTTCAATAGCATGGTTGAGATCTACTGCATTTCTTTGGGTAATAAAGCGGTCATTTGGCGCTGGATTATTTCTTGAGTGAGTGCTGTACTGATTTGGACGCAGACCTACATAAGAGGTATTGATATTGTTATCGTAATGGGTGTATTTCAGACTTAACCACTGATTCTGTGCAATCTCCATTCCCCCTTTCACCAAGATGTCGTACATCTTGAAACCATTGTCCTGGTATCCATTGGACTCAGATTGAATCAGGTTTATTCCTCCAATGGCGCCATTCGATGACGATTTTCCCCCTGCCTCAAGCTCTGCTAAGCGATATCCGTAGTTACCCACTTTACCGGTTAACTTCAATCCTGGAGCAGGTGTTTTGCTAAGGTAATTCACTACGCCACCAATATTGGATGGGCCATATTTCAGGCCCGATGCGCCCTTTAAAACCTCAATTCCACCGATTTGCTCAACAGGCGGGCTGTAATAGGAAGCATTGGAAATAAAGAGACTTGGTTGAATGGGGGCACCATCCTCCAGAAGAAGAACCTTGGAGCTGCGACTCGGATTTAACCCCCGAATACCAATATTTGGAATAGACCCCAGGCCACCCTCATCTCCGCGGACATTAACACCAGGAACCGTCTTTAATACATCTTGTAGGGACTGAGGTTGCAACTCCTCCATCCTCTGTTGATTAATGACATCAACCGTACCAGGAATTTTATACAGCGCATTTTCCTCTCGCCCAACAATATCAATCCTAGGTAACTCAATATCTTGAGCATTTGCCCAAACCGAAAAAGATCCTCCATATAGCAATACAAAAGATGAAAGCCAGACTAACTGATTTCGAGGACGAAAAACTTCTTGATGCTTCATATACCATCTCCAGTGATAAAAACAAAAAATCGCTGGCTATATGCATATGAAAATGCTCTTGCTGGCTAGTAAGTTAATTCATATTTACTTCGTCAAAATGAGTTTCCCTAATTTAGTGATGCGCAATTGATATGAATGCCCATCATGCAAAATGAAGATCTGCTTTGTGCGGCCCAATAAGGTTTCGCTTGGAATGCATCTAGGCAAAAGTTGATTTGATCGAATACATTTTGAATCAAGATCTAAGGTATTTTTCTCGCTCAAGTTAGCCTTCCAAAGTAAATTGAATGGGTGTTTGAAAGCATTGCAAAGAAACCTGGGCAGGAGCTATTGAAATGGGTTCAAATCTCCACTGAGCCAAAGCCTTGATGGCAGAGCGATCCAAACCCTGAAAGCCTGAGCTTTGGGTGATACCAACTTCTTGCACAAGGCCTTGCTCACTTACACATAATCTTGCAATAACCAAACCCTGTTCCTTAAGTTGTCTGCTGGCTAAGGGGTAATGGGGTTTAGGGCTGTATATAACCTGTCTAGCTGTACCTAATGCGTGACGCCCAACTCCCTTGCTATCACTATGCGCATGGGATTCATTTACAGCACTGGAACTATCGCGCTCATTGCTGGAAGGTGTCTTGATTTGGGGTGCAAACAAGGATTTTTTCTGTTGAGATGACAATGTACTTTTACCTACTAGATTTACCATCAGAAAATCTGGAGCGGATGATGTGGACCCCGCAAATGATCCCGATAAAAGTATCAATAGTGCTAATAAATGAGAGAAAGTTACCCCTGATATTAGCAATACATTTCTAGACAATGCACCAGAAAGCAAATGACACCCTTAAAAAATAAATGAGAAAAACTATATTCAACTTACCAAAAAAATGTGTAGTAAGTTAACTACTGCTCTCAATGATTTTAAAGATGATGTAGTGGTTTAACAACCATGATCCCAATGGGGACGGGGCTTGTAGGGCTATTTAATGTGGTACTACTTTTGGGTTAATCGCCACAGTGAAGTGACTTCTTTAGATCTCGCTGCATGCAATGCATCCTCTTTATCAAATGCCTTGTTGTGCGTTGGCTTCGTATCTAAACGCGCAATCACTTTCAAGCCGGCCTTCTCAATCCAATTCAGAAGCTCTTCTCTTGTTCTCAAGCCTACCTGCTCTGCTAAGTCAGAAAGAATGAGCCAACCCTCACCATTTGGCAACAGATGATCTTTTAAACCGCTCAAGAAACCTTTCAGCATCTGACTCTCAGGGTCATACACCGCATGCTCTAGCAGGGAGCTTGGTCTTGCTGGTAGCCATGGTGGATTACAAACAATGAGTGCTGCTTTGCCATCTGGAAAAAGATTGGCTTTCTGAATTTCAATTTGTGAATTCAAGCCCAAGTGGTCAATATTTTCTTTCGCACAAGCAATTGCTCGATCACTTAGATCGGTCGCAATAATCTTCTGAATATCTCGCAGAGCCATAATCACTGCCAACACTCCGGTACCCGTCCCAATATCAAAAGCTATAGAGCCATCTTTTATTGCTTGAGGTATAGGGGCTTTCAGCACCAAGCTAATATATTCACTGCGCACTGGAGAGAAAACACCATAGTGTGGATGAATGCGAACCTCTTCATCATCTCTTGTCAGAACTTGAACACCTGTCTTGCGCCACTCATGAGCGCTAATAACGCCAAGCAACTCACGTAAAGAAATTACATAAGCATTTTCTTGTGCTCCATAAGCCTCAAGGCAGGCCTGAGCAACATCCGGCGCACGCCTTAAAGAGATACTATGGTCGGCGTTGACCTGTATCAAAATCATTCCCAGAATACGTGCGCGTTGGGATTGGGCAAGGCGATGCAGGTTGAATGCATCCAAGGGACTTTTGGTTTTCTCTTTGGTAACTCTGTCAGCTCTAGTGGATTTCTTGGAGGGCTTATCTACCCTTCTGACCAAAGCCTGCAAGAGTTGCCGCGCATTCTGAAAGTCGCCCCTGTAAAGCATCGCAGTGCCTTCACAAGCTAAGCGATAAGCAATATCAGCAGTCAGCGTGTCATCCGCAATCTGAATCTTTTTATGCGGCACAATCCCATTTTCAGAATGCCAATGAGCGGAACAGATTTGTCCGCCCTCTTCCCATTGAAGGGTTGCTGATTGTGTCACTTAGGAAACCACAAAGCGATTGTTTTGATAATCATCGATGGTTTGTTCAATTTCAGCGCGAGTATTCATTACAAATGGGCCGTACTGAACGATAGGCTCATGTAGTGGTAATGCTGCTAGCACGATGAACTGTGCCCCTAGCTCTCCAGACCTCACCTTTAAGCGATCACCATCCCCAAGAACGATAGCTGCCTGCTTTGGGGCGGGCATCATTGGCCCACCTATTTCTAGGGCGCCCTCGTAAACATAAACGAAAGCATTTAGCTCTTTTGGAATACGGTGTTCGAACTCACCATTAGTTGGTAAATGCACATCTAGAAATAATGGCGCAGTGGTGATCCCTTGAATTGGGCCTTGAACTGCTTTGCCACCATCATCGTATGTGCCCGCAATGACCTTGACTGAGCCCCCATTTACCAAAGCAGTCTTGGGTATATCTTCAACCTGGATATCCTTATAGCCAGCCGCTTTCATTTTTTCTTTAGCCGGCAAGTTAATCCACAACTGAAAGCCGCGCATAGCACCACTCACTTGCTGTGGCATCTCAGAATGAATAATGCCGCGCCCTGCCGTCATCCATTGCACCCCACCAGTCTTCAGGTGGCCTTGATTGCCTAAATGATCCTCATGCAGCATATGGCCTTCTAGCATGTAGGTCACCGTCTCAAAACCTCGATGAGGGTGGGCTGGAAAGCCCGCTACATAATCATTTGGATCATTAGAGGAAAACTCATCAAGCATCAAGAAGGGATCTAACCTGACTTGATTTTGACCGCCCAGACTACGGCGCAATTTCACACCTGCACCATCAGAGGTGGCAATGCCAGGAATAATAGTTTGGATGTTGCGGATCATATTGATGAATGTTTTGACTTGGCTTTGGCTAAGTTTTAACTTTAAGCTGGAGGATGATCCTCAGGATTGACATCTAGCGCTATCAAGAATCGAGACACCATGTTGTAAGCGGCAATTACCGTGACTAATTCCACGGTATCCGTGCTTCCCAAAGCCTTTTGCAAGCGCTTCATTAATTCAGGATCCACTTTGATGTTGCGCGTCATCTGAAAAGTCAAATCGGCGGCGTCATTTTCTACTGAAGAGTAAAGATCTTTTGGAAAATTCGGCTGTCCAATGAGTCGCAAACCTTGAACCTGCTCCTCCGTGCCGCCCGCTTTCTTGAAAGGTGGCGCATGATGAAAGAACTCATACTCAGCACCGTTCAACACGGCTACTCCACACATGGCCAATTCACGTAACTTTGGATCCAAAGAGAGGTTATTACGAATCTCGCCGATAAAGTGATTCCAGCCCTCTGCAATAGGAACGCTATGCAAGAGCATGCGGTCCAAATTAATAAATTGACCACCACGTCTTGTGCGAATAGCAGCGACCAACTCTGCTGGCTCTGCCAAATCCATTGGCTGATACGGAATTAAACGTTCTGACATACTTACCTTTTATTAATACTGCTTATCAACAACTCTTACTGAGCAGTTTCTTTAATATTATTTTCAATGACGAACTTGCCCCAGATACCAATTTGCTTGCCGATAAACTCTTGTGCAGCAACAGGGGTGCCACCAACAATTTGAATGCCTTGCATTTTAAACTTCTCAGCGACAGCAGGTGTCTTTAGGGCTTTATTTAACGCCTTGTTCATTGCATCGATCACTGCTGGAGATGTCTTACCAGGGGCCAATACTGCCCACCAAGCTGGGGCACTAAAGCCCGGGAAGCCGCTCTCAGAAATTGTTGGTACATTAGGCAATGATGGTGAACGCTTGGCAGTCGTAATCACTAGCGGAATAACTCCACCGTTATCGATATGAGGCTTCACCAAAAATTCTGAGCCTACCGCCAACTCCACTTGACCGCCCAAAGCATCTTGCATTAAAGGACCGCCACCACGATAAGGAATGTGGTTCCAATCAAAGCCCGCTTGTTTTGCAAGGCGCGCCATTGCTAAGTGACCCAAGCTACCAATTCCAATGGAACCGTAACTAAATTGCTTACCTGTCTTGGAAAGATCCACTAATTGTTTAAAGCTGGTGATACCAGATTTTTTGCTGGCAACCAATACCATCGGTGATGTGCCAACCAAAATCACGGGAGCAATATCTTTTATCGTGTCATAGGGAAGTTTGTCTTTGAGACTAGGGTTCACACCATGGGTATCAAATACCACTGCAAAGGTATAGCCATCCGGATCGGACCGAGTCATTGCAGAGGTGCCAATTACTCCAGAAGCACCACCAACGTTCTCGACAATCACGTTTTGCTTTAACTCTGCTTGCAAAGCAGGTGCCAATACACGAGCAACCTGGTCAACTGAGCCACCTGGTGGAAAGACCGCAATTAAACGAATTGGCTTTTGAGTTGGCCATGTGCCAACACCCGCATTTTGCGCCAGAGCAACACCGCTAACTCCTAAGGCCATCAAAATGGCTAATAGGCTGTTTTTAAGGGCTTTTTTAGCCATTTTCACTAAATCCTGCATGGACTTTGTCTCCTCTAGATAAGACCTCAAGATTAACACCCCCTCAGCCTATTTGCTCGATAATGCTGCTGTAGCCCAGTGAGAGAAAAATGAAGTCGATTCTAAATATTGCAGCCTATTTATTTGTCAGCCTAGATGGCTTGCCAGAGCTGCGCGCCAAAATGCTGGATGAATGTACCGCCCGCCAGTTGAAGGGAACCATCTTGTTGACTGGTGAAGGCATCAATATGTTCCTGGCCGGCAAAACAGATGAGCTACGTGGATTTATGAATTGGCTCCGTACTGACCCCCGTTTTGCCCCACTTCAAGCAAAAGAAAGTTGGTCCGAGGATCAGCCCTTCAAGAAGATGTTGATCAAACTCAAAAATGAAATTATTCGCATGAATCATCCAGCGATTCGTCCTGAGGAAGGACGCGCTAATTTCATTAGCCCAAAAAAATTGCAAGAGTGGTTAGATCGCGGCACTGACGATCTAGGTCGCCCTGTAGTGATGGTTGATACACGCAATGCCTTTGAAGTCGACTACGGCACTTTTGAGAATGCATTGCATTTCAATATTGAAAAGTTCACCGAGTTTCCAGCAGCAATTTCTGCACATAAAGATGATTTAGCCGATAAGACGCTGGTCAGCTTTTGTACGGGCGGTATTCGCTGTGAAAAATCTGGCTTGTATATGCGGGAGATTGGCATGGAGCATAGCTACCAGCTAGAAGGCGGTATTTTGAAATATTTCGAAGAGGTGGGTTCCGCACATTACCAAGGCAGTTGCTTTGTCTTTGATGAGCGTGAGGCATTGGAGCCAAACCTAGACTCCATCCCCGTAGAACACTCCATTCGAAAGAAACTCAAAGCCAGCCAAGCCTGAGCAGGGCTAACGCTATCAATAGTAAAATGACTTGGCTGTACAAAACTAACTTACAACAACAATTCGGACTCGAGACATGTCTAATACGATCAATCGGCAAAAGCCGATTTTTTTGTCATCCCTTCTTTTTGCTTTTTTGGGATTGGCATTCCATTTCAATGCGCAGGCGCAAAGTGCAGCAACCTATCCAACCAAACCTATCAAACTGATTGCACCAGTAGCTGCTGGTGGCGGACTAGATAATATTGCGCGCGCTGTTGCGGAAAAACTTTCTCGATCCATTGGTCAAACAGTGGTTGTAGAAAATATGGGGGGTGGTGGCGGATCCATTGCCTCACAAGCAACCGCTAAAGCACCAGCTGATGGCTACACGCTGATGATTGCTTATGTAGGAACACACGGCACTAACCCTGCTGTCCGCAAACTACCTTACGACGCCATTAAAGATTTCACACCGATTGGCATGATTGGTGCAACACCTAACGTACTCATTATCAATCCTGATCTACCAATCAAGAATTTCAAAGAGTTTGTAGATTACGCCAAGAAGAATCCTGCCAAGTTAAGTTATGGATCTGCTGGTCCAGGCACTCTGACACATCTCGGCATGGAGCAACTAAAGCTAGCAGCTGGAATATTTATGGTGCATGTGCCTTATCGTGGCGTAGGTCCTGCCTACACTGATTTATTGGCAGGCCAAACTCAAGCGATGTTCCCTACTCTATTTGCAGCGTTGCCATACATCAATACAAATAGGGTTCGTGGGCTTGCTGTTACTGGTGCCAAACGCAGCCCAGTAGCGCCTAATATTCCCACCTTCAAAGAGCTTGGATATAACGGCTTTGATGGCCAACAGTGGTATGGCTTAGTAGGCCCCGCTAATTTACCCCCCGCCATCGTTGCGAAGCTCAATGCTGAATTAAACAAAGTTCTCGCGCTACCAGACTTCTCAGAAAAAATGACGAGCGAGGCTTTGACATTGATGCCAATGACACCTCCTCAATTTACTAATTACATCAAAGAAGATATTGCACGCTGGGCTAAGGTTGCCAAAGACCGCAATATTGAAATCGATTAATTTTCAATACCCACTTATTTAAAAATACTCACACTTATTCATAGGAAATTTATATGTCTCACGCTATTGCTGCAGCAGCTGATCTCAATGCACCACCAGTCACCAAAATTTTGGCGGAGTTTGTTAATACTCACCCAAGCCAAGGATGGTCTCCAGAGGTTGAACACGAAGCGCATCGTACATTCTTAAACTGGCTTGGTTGTGCGATCGGTGCAGCTAATCATGAGAGTGTTGAATCCTCATTAGCCGCTATTCGTGAATTTCAACCAGCGCCACAAGCCAGCATCCTCGGTCGCAAAGACAAAGTAGATATGGGCGGAGCAGCATTGATTAACGGCATCAGCTCACATACTTTTGACTTTGACGATACTCACCTCAAAACCGTGATTCATCCAGCTGGCCCAGTGGCTTCTGCAATCCTAGCCTTAGGCGAACACATTGGCGCCAATGGTCGCCAAATGATTGACTCTCTTGTTCTGGGCATTGATGTTGCCTGTCGAGTCGGTAATGCAATGTATCCAGATCACTACCATCGTGGCTGGCATATCACCGGCTCCACAGGGATGTTGGGTTCTGCTGCTGCATGCTCACGCTTAATGGGTCTTGATCTGCAAAAAACAATTATGGCTCTGGGTATTGCTGCCTCACAACCGGTTGGTATGCGCGAGCAATTTGGCACGATGACCAAACCTTTTCATCCGGGTGGCGCTGCACGTGCAGGTCAACTTTCTGCGTTGTTGGCAAAACATGGTTTTACTGCAAGCTCTAAAGCGCTTGAAGCGGGTCGTGGCTATATGCAAACCGTTTCTACTAAGTATGACTGGTCAGAAATTGATCGCGCACTCGGAAAATCTTTTGAGATTTCTTTAAATACCTACAAACCATTTGCTTGTGGAATTGTGATTCACCCAGCCATTGATGCTTGCGCCCAATTACGCGCCCAAGGTGTCAAGGCAGAAGACGTTGAACGCATTGAGTTGCGTGTTCACCCACTGGTACTCGAATTAACTGGCAAGAAAACACCTAAAGATGGGTTAGAAGGCAAGTTCAGCGTATATCACGGTTGCGCTGTGGGCTTGATGTTTGGTCAAGCAGGTGAAGGTGAATATGCGGATGAGATCGTCAACCGTCCTGACGTTGTAGCTTTGCGCGCCAAAGTGAACGCGACTACCGATACCTCTATTAGTGAAGCATCTGTGGACGTTAAAGCCTTCCTTAAGGATGGTAAAGAAGTGCATATCTTTGTAAAGAATGCGATTGGCTCTGTAGAAAATCCAATGAGCGATGCCAACTTGGAGCAAAAATTTACAAGCTTGGCCGAGCCAGTGATCGGCAAAGAGAAAACCCTTCAACTGATTTCTGCACTCTGGAAATTAGGACAAGCGCCAGACCTCAAGAAAATCTTAAGCCTTTGCACTCCAGACTAATTTCACCTGAAAGTTTTTTCATTTATGGCTTCATTACCGAACATCGTTATTCTTGGAGATTATGAGCGCGCTCTACGTCGCTTCTCTAACTGGGATAAGTTAGACCAACAAGCTAAGCTCACCATCTACCATGAGCCTTTGCGTGATGAAGCCTTATATGAAGCAGTAAAAGATGCCGACGCAATTGCTATCGTAAGAGATCGCTCGCCCTTCAATGAGGCCATGATCGCGCGCTTACCAAAGCTCAAGTTTTTAATGTTTACTGGCGAACGCAATGGCACCCTAGAAGCCTCTGCTCTAGTTTCCAGAAATATCCCCATGGGCTGCACGCCAGGTGGGCCCTCAAAAGAAACTACCGCCGAGCTTACTTGGGCTTTGATTCTGGGCGCATCTAAGCGCCTGATTGAAGAAAATAAACTGATCGCCTCTGGTGGCTGGCGCGATGCGTTTTCTCTCCTACCAATGCTCTCTGGCGAACGCTTGGGCATTATGGGCTTAGGTGCTATTGGTAGTCGTGTGGCACGTGTTGGTGCTGCTTTTGGTATGGAGGTTGTAGCGTGGAGTCCGCGCATGACTCCAGAACGTGCAGCAGCTGAAAATGCAAAAGCCGTTAGCTTAGATGAGTTACTCAAAACCTCTAAGGTGGTATCCATGCACTTAGTAGCTGGCCCCGGAACTAAGGGATTGATTAGCGCTGATCAATTGGCGCTAATGCGTCCAGATTCGATTCTGATCAACACTTCACGTGCTGCACTCATTAATATGCCCGACCTCCAAAAGGCACTTGCCGCAGGTAGACCTGGACAAGCAGCAGTCGATGTATTTGATGTTGAGCCCCTTCCTGAAAAAGATGCACTACGCAACACTCCCAATCTTTTAGTGACGCCTCATTTAGGCTTTATTGCTGAACCCATTTTTGAGACCTTCTCAAAAGGCATTACAGAAACTCTCGAAGCATGGTTAGAAAACAAGCCTGTACCGCACCCCTTTAAGCCTCAATAATTTATTTACAAAAAGCGACCTCGATGAGTAGCCTAACGCCGTCACAGCTATTTATTAGTTTTAGTAAAATTGGTATGTCAGGCTTTGGTGGTGTGCTCCCTTGGGCTAGACGAACCCTAGTGGAGCGGGACAAAATTCTGACTTCCGAGGAATTTAGTGCCATCCTTGGTATTTGCCAGATCGTTCCAGGCCCCAATATTGTTAACCTCGCTGTTTGCGTTGGCTCTCGATTTGCGGGAGCAAGAGGGGCGGCAGCTGCAGTTCTTGGTCTGACCCTCGGACCAATTGCCATTGTGCTGTTACTCGCCATACTCTATCAACACTACAGCTATTTGGATACAGTAAAAGGACTATTGCGGGGCATCTCTGCAGTAGGCGTAGGTCTCATCGCTTCAACTGGTTTCAAGATGCTACGCGATGAGTTTCGCTTTCCTCTGATGCTGCTAGTAGTGGTCATCACCATCTGTGCAGTTACCTACTTTCATCTCGGTCTGGGCTGGGTTGTGCTTACTGTTTTACCGCTGGCACTGTTCTTGGCACGTAAAAAAGCGCTTAGTTCATGAGTATGCTTTTTAGTGTCTTTCTGAAACTATCCGCCTTCTCGCTTGTTGCGTTTGGCGGCGTAAATGCATTGCTACCAGAGTTGTTGAACTTAGCCGTCTATCAAGAGCATTGGATTGATCTGCAAACTTTTTCAGATTACTTTGCCATAGCGCAAGCAGCACCCGGCCCTAACTTTATGACTGTCACGCTATTAGGCTGGCATATTTATGGTGTACTAGGTGCGCTTATTGCCACACTGGCAATTGCATGGCCCTCATCCATCCTGATTTATTTTTTGCAGCGCTTTATTATGGGTATTCAAGATCCCATCAAGAAGAAATCTATTCAATACGCAGCGGCAGCACTAGCTATTGGGCTGGTTCTTTCTTCTGCATGGCAAATTGCTATTCAAATTAACCATAGCGCGGCAGCCTACGCCTTGACCCTTGCGACTATCGGCTTTACATTATTCACACGCTGGCACCCACTCTATCTCATTGTTATTGGTGGAGCATTGGGTGTTTTAGGATTTATTTAGACCGCTTAAGAGAAAAATATGCGACTTTTACAAAAATTTTCAGCCCACCTACTTTGTCTGCTCGCTCTATTTTCAGTTGCAGCTTTTGCCCAAAGTAATTACCCAAATAAGCCAATTAACTTCATCGTCCCTTATGGTGCTGGAGGTAGCGCTGACTCCAGAAGTCGCCAAATTGCACAAAAGATGAGCGTCATTCTGAAGCAACCAATCATCGTAGATAACAAGCCAGGTGCTGGTGGCAATATTGGTACAGAAGCGATTGTTCGTGCCGCACCTGATGGATACACCATCGGCATGGGTAACTTCGCCCCTATGTCGGTCAATAAAACGCTCTTTGGTAATTTGCGTTATGACCCGGAGATAGATTTAACACCCATCATATTGATTGAAAAAGGGCCTTTGGTATTAGTAGTCAATCCAAGCTCCCCTTACAAATCTGTACAAGATATTGTTGCTGCTGCTAAAGCAAAGCCTGGGGTGCTTACATTCTCTTCTGGCGGCATCGGAGGAAGCCACCAACTGTCTGCCGAACTCTTTGAACAAAATGCGGGCATTCAGATGATTCACGTGCCATACAAAAGTGGCTCTGCGGCACTAACAGACCTCATGGGTGGCAACGTTGACCTCATGTTCGATCAAATGTATTCCGCTGTTCCTAGCATTAAGGCTGACAAGATTCGCCCACTTGCCATTACCAGCAAAAAACGCTCTCCTTTATTACCTAATGTCCCCAGCTTTGCAGAGCTAGGCTACCCAAAAGTAGAGGTTCTCAATTGGCAAGGACTCATTGCTCCTAAGGGAACGCCTAAAGCCATTATTGATAAATTAAATGCCGCCGCAAATGAGGCGCTCAAAGATCCTCAACTACGTGAACTCATGCTCTCACAAGGGAATGAGATTGGTGGAGGGAGTCCAGCTGAATTTGCCAGCCTGATTAAAGCTGAGAGTGCCAAATGGAGTGCTGTTGTAAAAACAGCCAATATCAGGCCAGAGTAAGGAATTCTAAATTGAGTGGCATTGGGGGCTTAGTGCCCCCAATTTTATTTGAGGGCCTGATAAGTAAGGATACCCAAGAAAGTTAAAGCGAGCGAGCCAATGAGATTGAGCAGCGCCGTGCCCAAGGCCCAGGTAAATTCCCCGCGCTGCATAAAGCCAACCACCTCAGCAGAAAAGCTTGAGAAGGTAGTCAAGCCCCCTAAGAAACCAGTGACCACTAACAGTTTCCACTCTGGAGAAAGGCTTGGATTGTTACCGAAGAAGGCAACTGCAATCCCAATCAAGTATCCGCCAACCATATTCGATATAAAAGTACCTAATGGCAGCGCAGAAGCCATCCCAACGGTAGCGAAATTAAAGCCAGCCCTTAATAAAGCGCCGAAGCCTGCTCCAAAAAAGATTGCAAAGATAGGAAGCCACATAATCTGCTCTTGTTATTGAATTGAAAAACCCAGCATGCCAATTGAACTCATCTCAATTCCATCTGTATAGATTTTGGCCTGCTCTCCCGCTTCCTGCAAGGCCAAGGTATACAAGGCTGGCCAATAATGCTCTGCGGTCGGAATAGAGAGGTGTGCTGCATCACCAAAACGCTCCCAGTCAATCAATGCCTCATGATGATTGGCACGCATTTCTGAAGCAAAAAAATCATTGAACTCTTTTGCCCATGGGTAAGGCTCAGCACCCTCCTGCCAATGGATGGTGCGCAAGTTATGCACCACATTACCACTAGATAAAATCAAAATATTTTCATCGCGCAAGGGGCGTAATTGCTTAGCAAGCTCATAGTGTTCACGTGCTGACATCGCACCATCGAGACTCAACTGCACTACAGGCACATCCGCATTGGGGTACATGTATTTCAGAACCGACCAAGCGCCATGATCAATACCCCATTCATTCTCTTCAAGTACGACGGGGACGCTCAATAATTCTTGCACGCGATCAGCTAATGCAGGGCTACCTGGCGCTGGATATTGAACATCAAACAGTGCTTGTGGAAAGCCACCGAAATCATGAATCGTTTTTGGTTTAGCCATTGCAGTAACCCAAACTCCGCGGGTTACCCAATGTGCTGAGATCATCAAAATAGCGTCAGGACGCTTTAATGATTTTCCAAGAGCCGACCATGCCGCTGTATAGCGGTTGGGCTCTATGGCATACATCGGACTGCCATGACCAGCAAATATTGCAGGTTGGCGATGGCTAGTCATTAATACTGATTAACCGAATACGTAACCTGTATGAGCCGCAACCAATGCAAACAAAATAGCCAAGCTAGTAGCAGCGGCCAACATCACGACCAATGTAATGATCTTTTTGTTGATCTCTTCTTTAGATTCGTTATGCCATTCGTTCATGCTAAATCCTCTATAAACTCATTAATGAATAGGGTAATTATCCACTATCGACCGCGACCAGCCTTGCGCATCATGCCTTTTCCCCCACCAAAGCCTGCCTGAGGCCTTCCGGCTGGGCCAGAGGGTCCTTTGGGGACGGGTGGACGTGCTGGCGGCTTAGCTGCTAGCGCTTTTGCCGGGGTTTTTGAATCGGGTTTCTTTTCGTCAGTCACTTTGAGCTCCTATGGATATCATATTGCCATGATTACTGACTATTCTATCCAAGCTGTCGCAATTAATGCGATTCCCCTGATTTTTGCCATCACCATCCATGAAGCAGCCCATGGCTACGCAGCCCGCAGATTTGGCGATAATACCGCCTACATGCTGGGACGGGTGAGCCTCAATCCCGCTAAACATATAGACCCAGTAGGTACCCTATTGATTCCACTCGTCTTAATTCTGACAGGGTCTCCTTTTTTGGTGGGGTATGCCAAGCCGGTACCAGTCAATTTTGGACGACTCAGAAACCCCAGAATTGACTCGATTTGGGTTGCCTTAGCGGGACCGGGATCGAATTTCGTACAGGCAATCATTTGGGCGGTCTTTTGGGTCCTAGTGCAGGGCTTCGGAATTGATGAACCCTTCCTGACTTCAATGGCAAAAGCAGGAGTAATGTGGAATATCGGTTTACTGGTATTTAATCTGTTTCCGCTGCCACCCCTTGATGGCGGAAGAATTTTGGCCGGCCTTTTGCCTGCACGCCAATCTATTGCCCTAGGCAGATTAGAGCCATGGGGATTCTTTATTGTGCTCGGTCTCGTCTTTACGGGAATTATTGGCACCCTGTGGATGGAGCCCCTCAGCAGTTTTTTCCTGGGCATCATTAATCTTCTAATGACCCCCCTTAGAATGATTTTTTAAGTGGGCAAAAATGACTATTCTGGGATATGCTCAAAATAAGCAGTCCAATTGACCAAGGGAGAGCAATCATGAAACTACAGAAATTTGTTTTAGCAGGTACTGCAACTGTTTTAGCGATTGGCGCAGGCGCTGCATTTGCTCAATTTCAAAATGCAGAAAAAGCAATTGAATATCGTCAAAGTGTCATGACAGTCATTGGCACTCATTTCGGACGAATTGGCGCTGTTGTTAAAGGTGCGGCCCCTTATAACAAAGAGGATGTGAGCAAAAATGCGGAGATCGTAGCAATGATGTCTACTTTACCTTGGCAAGCTTTTGGTCCTGGCACTGAAGGCGGCAAAGCAAAACCTGATGTATGGTTAGATAACGCCAAGTTCAAGGCGGCAGCGGACAAAATGCAACTGGCGGTTGTAGACCTTAATAAAGCCGCTCAGTCAGGCGACTTAGAAAGCATTAAAAAATCTTTTGGCGCAGCAGGAGCAACCTGCAAAGGCTGCCATGACGATTTCAAAAAGAAATAAGTAATTTTTAGTGATCGTTATTTCGTAATTAAGTAACCGACCGCTACCGCGATCACGCTTAAAAGTATCAAAGCGAAACCGCGCTGTAACACTCCATCCTTGGAGTCACGACCCAAGTCAGCAGGCAGGTATTGAGCCTCTTCGCTTGGGTCGATTTCTTTATCGCCACTAATCATTGGCTTAATGAGATTCTCACCTTTGAATTTCTTGTAATACCAAATTGCTGCGATATGAATTGCAATCAGGGTGCAAATCACCACTTGATTACCTTCGTGAATCTCCGATAAAAATGAAGATATCGAACCAGACACATACTTTGCTAGTGGCCCCTGAAAGGAGACCTCATCGTCGACAAATAAGCCAGTCAGCACTTGAACGCATAAAACAAAAATGAGTGCAAATACAGAAATTGCACCAATCGGGTTATGTCCAAGAACGCGAGGCGAACTTCCACTTAAGTAATCAAAAATCGCTTTTTTAGTTGGCAAGAAAGAGGTGAAACGCGCATGGGTGGATCCAACAAAACCCCAGACAATTCTGAAGATCAACAAGGTCAAAATGCTGTAACCGAAATAAGCATGCCATTGAATGAATTCATCACCCAAATTGATGGTCACAAAGCTACCAGCTATACAAATCACCAGCAACCAATGAAATACGCGGATTGGTAGATCCCATACTCGAATAATTTTCTTCATCCTTTAAGGATAATCCTCTTCTCCTCTAAAATGGAGGGAATTCATGAATCCCGGCAAAGCCTTTAGAACCCTACTGCTGTACCGCGTTGGCGCAACCCTAAGCTACCAAATTACGATGGTAGCGGTGGGTTGGCATCTTTACGAAATCACCAATAGCGTAGTTTCACTCGGGCTGATAGGTCTTGCAGAGCTCGTTCCCTACTTTGCGCTGGCTCTATATTCAGGTCATGCGGTTGATCACCACTCCCGCAAGTGGATTGCTGCAATCGCCTGCCTCATTCATATTGCGGTTGGATTATTTTTAACGGTCATCGCATTGGGATGGCTTAGCCCACCAATACCATTGATCTATACCGCAGTAGCATTTATTGGTATTGGGCGCGCTTTATTAAGACCTTCTTATCAAGCGCTTTTTGGACAAATCATTCCGAGAGACCAACTACCGCGTTACACAGCGTATGCATCTTCAGCGTTTCAGATTTGCGTAGTAGCAGGTCCAGGACTAGGCGGACTGATGATTGGCTTTGCTGGTCTTGAATGGACGTATCTACTCGCCGCCTTCTGTGGAGCAGTCGGTTTGTACGGAATTACTTTCATTACTGCTGTGCAAGAAAAATCGAGCGGCTTATCTAAGCACTTTCTAAAGAGCTTTTTGGAAGGGTTTCATTACGTCAGAAAACATGAACTTATTTTGAGCATCATGGCGCTCGATATGTTTGCTGTTCTCTTCGGTGGTGCGGTGTCTATTCTTCCAGCCTTTGTGAAGGAGGTACTCAATGCGGGCCCAGAAACCCTAGGAATATTGCGTGCTGCGCCCGCGGCTGGGGCAGTGATTACCGGAATCTACCTTGCTCGGCGTCCCGTGCTAAACGACTCAGGAAAATATCTTCTGATATCAGTGGCAGGATTTGGTGCAGCGATTATTGCCTTTGGCATCTCCAGCAATTTATGGCTCTGCGCATTCTTTCTATTTATCTCTGGATGCTTTGACTCGATATCAGTGGTGATTCGCGGCAGCATCATGCAGCTCACCACACCAGATCATATGCGCGGCAGAATTAGCGCCATTAACGGCATCTTCATTGGTTCATCCAATGAATTGGGTGCACTTGAGTCTGGCATTGCTGCCAGCATGATTGGCTTAGTGCCATCTATCGTATTTGGTGGGGTCGCGACGATTGCCATTGTCCTGATTACTTATCGACTGGCCCCGCACCTTGGCAAGCTCCATCTGAAAGATATTTCTTAGTGAGCAACTAAACAACTAGTTGCTATTTAATTTCAGGAAGATCTTTCTGAATAATCTTCAGACCAGCACGTAATGCTTTTTGATAGCGCTCACGTTCAGCCTTAATTGTTTCAGCAGTCCAGGTGAAAAATCCTTCGCCAGTTTTCATGCCAAACTTGCCACTAGCGATGCGATCACTCAAGCACTTTGCTATCGTTGGTGAATTGTTTAAGGTTGGATAGATGGTTGCGCCTCCAGCACCGTGTACCTCAAGGCCAGCATGATCTCGTTGCATGGCTGGGCCTGCGGCGATATAGCGAAAGCCAAAACCAAAACGAACGGCTTTATCAATATCTTCTGGTGTACAGATGCCTTCATCAACCATTGAAAAAGCCTCACGCGATAACGCATGCTGCAAACGATTAGCCAAAAATCCTGGCAGATCTTTTTTCACAGTAACAGGCACCATGCCACACGCTGTCATTAAACGTGAGAGGCTTTCGCCAACCATCGGCGAAGTCTTTGCACCATATACCACCTCTACACAAGGCACTAAATGGGCAGGCATAAAGAAATGTAAGCCAATCATGCGGGCAGCTGTTTTTAGGCCGTTGGCAATTTCACTAATTGGGAAGCTCGTACTATTGCTTGCCAATACCGCCTCAGGCTTTGCATATTTTTCCAACTTAGCAAATAACTCTCGCTTGATGTCTAGACGCTCCGGCACACACTCAATCATCAGATCAATATCAGACCAATCAACCTCTTCGAGCGAACCCGCCACAGACAGCAAATGAATGCGATGCTCATAACCGAGATCCCCCATGGTGCTTGCAAAATAATCCGGCAGAAGGGCTCGTCGCTCTGTAGTTGGCTCAACCACCTGGACTGCACAGCCACCGCGTGCACAAACGGCTGCAACGTCTGCACCCATAGTGCCGCCACCGACAATAACTACCTTGGTTTCAGCTGGGGTAAATAACATGAATACTCTCCTAAAAGGGGGCGGACTTTTTCTGAAAAATCCTCTTACAATGGGGTCATTATTTCAATAAAAAAGTTAGTGAGACATGATCCCCGTCAATTCGGTGCTACAGGTCGGCCATTTCCCTGAAATTATGCAGGCAGAAATAGATCGGCGCTTTACCCCTTTTCACCATCCCGATCCTCAAGCGCCCGCTCCCACCGGAAACTTTCAGGCGATTTTGATTCGCTCCAATACCAAGCTGCCCGAGGCCCTAGTTAAACAGATTCCCAGTATTCGTATGGTTACCACTTGTGGGGTTGGTTATGACAACCTTCCTTTGGCTTATCTCAAAGAACAAGGGATTAAAGCAAGCAACACCCCTGGCGTCCTAAACGATTCTGTATGCGAGCTGGCCATTGGCATGATGCTCGCCCTACTGCGCCAACTACCTGAGGCTCAGGAATATGTCAAAAGCACTGCTTGGTCAAAAGCGCCCTTTAGGCTCACCACCACCTTGGCTGGTAAACGAGTAGGTATCGCTGGCATGGGTCGAATAGGGCAAGACCTGGCTAAACGTTTAGAGCCATTCAAAGTTGAGATAGCGTATTCAGGGCCAAATAAAAAATCTCTGCCCTATACCTACCATCCAGATGTTCAAGAATTAGCCAAGGCCTGCGACATCTTATTTTTAGCTTGCCCAGCAACCCCCGATACAGACAACATGATTAATACCAGGGTTTTAGAAGCTTTGGGTCCATCGGGATATTTAATCAATATTGCCCGCGGCAGTGTGGTCGATGAGGGGGCACTTTTATATGCACTGCAACATAAAAAGATTGCTGGTGCGGCCTTGGATGTTTTTGAGAACGAACCTAACCCAAGTCATGAATTTTTAACACTTGATAATGTATTGTTAACACCGCACATTGGAAGTGCTACCTCGGAAACACGAATAGCCATGACCAACTTAGCCGTAGATAATTTAGAAGCCTTCTTTAACCAACAAACACTTCCATCCGAAGTCAATAACTAAAAACGGAGCCAGCATGACGATTTCTCTGCACCCTTCCACCTTGCCAGCGGTGTTATCCCCTGTCATCACCCCATTTAAGGCGGACGGCAGTCCAGATGCTTCTAAGTTATTGAAACAATGCCAATGGCTAGAAGCTAATGGTGTTGGGCAGGCTATCTTTGGCACGAATTCAGAAGCAAACTCGATGTCTGCTCCGCAGAAGATGAGCACCTTAACAGCATTAGTAGAGGGTGGATTAAAACCTGAGCACTTAATGCCAGGTACTGGAGCAACATCGATTGATGCCACGGTGAATATGACACGTCACGCAGTCAACCATAAATGCGCGGGCGTATTAATGTTGCCACCCTTCTACTACAAAGACGTTACTGATGATGGTCTATTCGCCTATTTTTCTGAAGTGATTCAAAAAGTAGGTAGCACTGCTTTGCAGATTTATATCTACAACATTCCTCCGGTTACTAAGGTGACCTTAAGCCTCTCTTTGCTTGAGCGCTTAGCAAAAGAGTATCCAAAGACCGTCGTGGGCATGAAAGACAGCTCTGGCGATTGGTCTTATACAGAATCGGTCATTAAATTATTAGCACCTTCAGGCTTCCGTGTCTATGCAGGTAGCGAAGTATTCCTGATGCGCACCTTGCGTGCTGGCGGTGTTGGCTGTATCTCCGCTACTGCCAACGTCAATCCAAAAGCGATTGCTGATTTGGCAGCGAACTGGAAAGATTCGAATGCCGATGATCGTCAGGCAAGCTTAGATCAAGTACGTGGAATTTTTGCCAAGTATCAAATGATCGCAGGTATGAAGACTGCCGTAGCCCATTACACCAAGGATTCTGAGTGGCTCAGAGTACGTCCGCCATTGATGCAGTTAAGCGCTGAGCAACAAGTGCAACTGCTCAGCGAGCTCAAAGCAATTAACTTCAACATGCCAGGCTTGTAATTCAAAAAATAAAAAATAATTAGGAGACAACAATGAAACTGTTTAAAGCCATTGCCTTATCGCTTAGCCTTCTTTGCGCAAGTGTTAGCGCACAAAATATCTCCATCGCCACTGGCGGTACAGGTGGCGTTTACTACCCAATGGGTGGCGGTCTTGCCTCTGTTCTCTCGAGCAAGGTGCCTGGAATGTCTGCTACTGCAGAAGTGACCGGGGGCTCGGTAGATAACTTAAACCTCATCGGTACAGGCAAGCCATACGTTGGTTTCTCGATGGCTGATGCCGCTAAAGATGCTCAGATTGGCGAAGGTAAGTTTGCTGGTAAAAAAGTGGACTTACGCACTCTGGTAGTTCTTTATCCAAACCTGATGCACGTAGTAACCGTTGATTCCACCGGCATCAAATCTATGAAAGACCTCAAGGGCAAGCGCATTAGTACTGGCGCTCCTGGTAGCGCAACAGAAGTGATGGCCTTTCGTTTATTAGAAGCCGCTGGTCTTGATAAGGATAAAGATGTCAAGCGTGAGCGTTTAAGCGTAGCTGAATCTGTTAATGCGGTGAAAGATCGCAAGATTGATGCCTTCTTTTGGGTTGGTGGCCTTCCAACTGCAGCTGTAACTGATTTGGCTAATAGTCCTGGCATGAAAATTGTCATGGTGGATACCTCTGATGAGGTACCTATCATGAATAAGAAATATGGCAATTTGTATTTCACGGCCATTATTCCTAAGGCCATGTATAGCGGCATGGCCAAGGACAATAAAGTTGCAGCCGTTGCCAATATTTTAGTAGTCAATGCCAACATGCCTGATGATCAAGCTTATAAGATTGTCAAAACCATGTTTGACAACAAACTTGATCTGGTTCGCACACATCAGGAATACATGAACGTCAGCCTGGAAAATCAAAAAACAAAAGCAACCCCAGTTGACTTTCATCCAGGTGCACTTAAGTACTTTAAAGAAAAGAACGTCAAACTCAATTAAGTTGATGTTTGTATCTGGGGTGAGTCAATCTCACCCCTTTCGTTTTACGATAGTGAAAAAATAAAGTAGTGCATAAAAATAATTACAGAGGTTGAGACATGAATCAAAACGTTATTGACAACGAAACCCAAGAAAAACTAGACGCTTTTATCAAGCAAGAGGAAGGCGACTCTAATGACTACAAGGGACTGCTAGCGAAGTTCATCACCCTGGTGGCAGTAGGCATGTCTCTCTTTCATTTATATGCGGCCTATTCTATTGTTCCAACACAAGAATTGCGAGTCATTCACGTTGCTCTGGTTTTATTCTTAGTATTCCTCAGCTTTCCAATAGCCGATCGCTTCAAAAATCGCTTAATGCCCTGGGATATCGTTTTTGCGCTCGTATCCGTTGGAATTGCCTATTACATTCTGAGTGGTGGCGACGACTTTATGGACCGCAACACCGCACCCAACTCTACGGATGTCATGGTGGGTATTGCATTAATTCTCCTCATCTTAGAAAGCGTGCGCAGAACCAATGGCTTGATCTTGGTCTCGGTAACCATCCTGTTTCTGCTCTATGCATTGTTTGGCAACTACTTACCGGCGCCTTGGACTCACAAGGGTTACGATCTCGATCGTTTAGTGGGTTATATGTATATGACTCTAGAAGGCATCTATGGCACTGCTGTTGATGTTTCTGCAACCCTCATTATTCTCTTCACCATCTTCGGCGCTTTCTTGCAATTTACTGGCGCAGGAAAGTTCTTTATTGATTTCTCATTCGCAGCAATGGGTGGAAAATCTTCTGGGGTTGGTAGAACCATCGTAATGTCCTCCTTCTTGCTCGGCGGACCATCAGGATCCGGTGTAGCAACAACAGTTACTGTGGGCTCAGTTGCAGCTCCCATGTTGGATAAAGTAGGTTACGAGAAAAATGCTGCTGGCGGACTTTTGGCAGCGGGTGGTCTTGGTGCCATTATCTCGCCTCCTGTACTGGGCGCAGCTGCATTCTTGATTGCAGATTTTCTCAAGATATCCTATTTAGATGTATTGCTGATGGCAACCATCCCAACTATCCTTTTTTATCTTGGCTTATTTGTGATGGTCGAAATTGATGTACGCAAATATGGCATGAAAAACATTCACTTTGAGTCTGCTGAAACAGCCTGGCAACTCACTAAGAAATACTGGTTTCACTTCTTCTCGCTCATCTCGATTGTGGTGTTTATGTTGATGGGCTTCTCTCCTGTCATGTCCGTATTCTGGGCGACAGTAGTTTCGGCTTTATCAAGCATGCTGCGTGAAGATACTGCCATCATTCCTTGGGCATGGTTTAAAGGCAAAGAGCCCATTCTCTCTGGCCTATACAACTCCAACCTGACCAAGGCGCTTGCAACTGGTTCAACTGGTGTCTTAGCTATCGCTGCCACCTGTGCTGGTGCCGGTCTCATTGTGGGTACCGTTACCTTAACCGGTCTTGGCCTGAAATTTAGCTCGATTGTGATTCAGTACGCAGGTGGCTCGCTCTTGCTGACGACTATCTTTACCGCCCTTGTAGTTTGGGTAGTTGGTCTTGCTGTTCCAGTAACAGCTTCTTACATTATTTGTGCAGTAATCGCAGCGCCTGCTTTGATTAATTTAGGCGTGCCTGCTTTTGCAGCTCACATGTTTATCTTCTATTACGCTGTACTTTCGGAAGTATCGCCACCGACTGCACTCTCGCCATTTGCTGCAGCTGCGATTTGTAAAGGCAACCCCTATAAGACTACTTTGCAAACCTGGAAGTATGTTGCTCCAGCTATTTTGGTTCCATTTATGTTTGTTTTAGATAAGTCAGGCGTTAGCTTGTTATTAATGGGATCCACCAGCGCTCTAGAGCAGGCGGACTGGATGCAAATTGCTTGGGTCTCTTTCACGGCCGTTGTTGGAATCATCTGCCTAGCCGGTGGACTACAAGGTTGGTTCATTGAGAAAACCAAGATCTTTGAACGAATCATCATGGTGATCTCTGGGGTTGCCCTTGCCTACCCCTCCACAGAGGCAGATTTAGTTGGCTTCGTTGGATTTGGCCTGGTGCTAGTGACTCAAACGATTACCCATTTCAAACTCAATCCCAGATCTTCTTAAGGTACACCTGATAGGTGGACGGATCTCATCCTCAAAACAATAAGGCCCGCTTGAGCGGGCCTTATTGTTTCTAGTAATTGCTTATCTTAAGAGATCTTGGTCCAAGCGGCTTTACCTGCATATTTCTTGACAGCAGCTTCATCAAACTCGAAGCCTAAACCAGGGGTTTTATGCAAAATCAAATCCCCATTCTTAAAAGTCAGCTGCTTATTGATCAATCTACGGAAGTTCAGCACCTGATCATCCAAGAAGAATTCGACAAAGCGTGCATTAGGCGTAGCCGCCACCAATGGGGCATGCAAATCATGCATCCAGTGCGGACAAACTATGACGCCCTTTAAATCAGCGTATGCAGAAATTCTTCTCCACTCGGTAATACCGCCGCAGACAGCCGCATCAGATTGCAGGATGGCAGCACCACCAGCATCAATCAACTCTCTAAAACGCCAGCGTCCCGCTTCCATCTCACCGGTAGCAACGTTGATTTTGGTTTGGCGCGCCAAGGCAGCATGTAAATCAATCGCATCTGGAGAAAAAGGTTCTTCAATCCAATACGGGTTGTATGCTTCAAAGCGACGTACATACTCAAGCGCCGTAGGTAGATCGCGCCAGGCATTATTTGCATCGAGAGTAAGCAATACATCATCACCTACAGCTTGGCGAGCCGCCTTTACACGCGCCTCCTCTTCTGAAGGCGATAAACGCCCCACCTTCATCTTGACTGCCTTAAAGCCCTGCTTTACGTAAGACTCCATTTCTTTGCCTAACTTGGCAGGCGTTTTACCTTCAAGATAGTAACCACCACTAGCATAAGCTGGCACCCGATCATCAACCACTGAACCCAAGTATTGATGCAAAGGTAAGCCAACTGAGCGTGCATTTAAATCCCACAAAGCCGTATCCAAAATCGAGATACCACGCATGACGGCACCTGCACGACCTTGGAGAATAGATTCGTTATACATCTCCATCCAGAGACCTTCACTGCGGTGACTATTTTGACCAATGAGTTTGGGGGCCAGTAATTGCTCAACAGCAAGTTTGGCAATATCTCCGCCGGCACTGCCGACATAGCAAAAGCCGATGCCCTCATTACCATCCTTGCCGCGAACTTTTACCAGGCAATAGTGACGCTCAGAAACAGTGCGAGTGGAAAATGAAGTGACTTTATCCAAAGGTACTGCTACAGAGGCAACTTGGATGGATTCAATAATCGGCATCTAAACTCCTTAATCAAAAATTGATTGTATCGAGAATTTAATGTGCCGACAGGTGCCTAAATAAAGAATAATTAATCCATCCCATTACAAATGCACATGGCGAAAATGAGCCGAGTGGTTGCTATCCGAACAGGCATCTTGTAAGTTAGATTTGCTGCAAAGTTGATACATTCACCCCCCCAATATCCTCAAACCACCATGTTGTGCAACAAATTTAGTTAAAAGTGGCAAAACTGACATTGCTAAAGCTGCCGGTTTTAGACCTTGGCCAGCCGATGAGGCGTCCGTTGTAAAGCAAAATTATGAGCAAAGGCTGAAAGCAGTCTTTGAAGCTCTCAAAAATAGCGCCGGATCAAGATTAAGTCTAATTTGCTGCGGCACAGCATATTTATTCAGAGATGCTCCCACATTATTAGATAATTGAGGGGTGAATAAAAAAGTATCTCTTAGCTCCCTGTTCACTAGGGGAGTAATCATTTTGTCTGGCTGCGCCTTTCTTAGCTCAACTCCGGGCTTGGCTTATGCAGCTCAAGCCCAAAGTAGCCAAACCCAAAGCACTACCCAAGCACGCAAGAAAATTACCGTTCAAACCAATAGGCAGGTTGGCTTCAAAGATAAATCTGCGGGTACTGGCTCAAAAACCAATAGCATGAGTCTGAACCCATCGCTATTTCAGCGAAAAGCCCCAGATGAGTTGATGCTCGACAGCGATGCAAACCTTGACTATCGAGTAGCCCAAGGGTGCCTAAGACGCAATTTTAATGAAAATAGCCTACCGGCTAGCGTTGGAATTGATAATCGTCAGTTTGCTGAATTCTTCAAAAATCAGACCAAAACATTTTTTGATCACATGCGTGGAGATTGTATCCCTTACGCGGTTGCCTTTGGAAGTCGTAATCGTTTCGACTCATTGAGCATCATGAATGGCCCAATCCAAGATAGTAAAACTGAAGTATGGACATTTACACCATCAGCTGTTGGTGGGTTTTTAATTCAGCAAGACTATCTCAAAGATGAGTCCAAACGCTTAACCGAGATTCGGATTCCTTTAAGAGATGTCTTGTATGACCCTCGAAAAGTAAGCGATCAATTGCCAGTTGAGCTGGTTTGGGAATTAAATTCCCTGATCAAGCAAATCTATCCTGAAGAAAATAATTCTCTTGAAAATACTAACAGCGTTGTGCGCTTGATTGTTGACTTTGGTGATCGAGAAAGATGGGCGCAAATTTGGGCTGCAGAAATTATTGACCCCAACACTAAAGACGTTTATGCAAATGCCTTTTGGATGGAGCGCAGTGACATTCCCGGGGGGTTTTTTACAGGATCTGGAGAATCGCTTGAGCGTTCTTTTTGGACTAATCCATTAAGCTATCGCCGTATCTCTCGGGGAGTTGGCATGGTAAGAGCCTCCTCAAGTAAGCGCAGCAAGAATCCTGCGTCAGTGGCTCCAACCCAGGCGCCAGCAACAAAGCAACGCTATCGCACCCATATGGGGATTGACTATGCCGCCCCAATCGGCACCCCCATCTTTAGTGTTGCCAATGGCAAAGTTGTGCACATAGGCTTTAGTGGTGCATTTGGAAACTTAATTGTTTTAGAGCATCCAGGCAATTACCACACCTACTATGCACACTTGAGCAATTACAACGTAGAACTTGAATTGGGCAACGAAGTGCGGCGCGGATTGGAAATTGGCTACGTAGGAACAACTGGGAGATCAACGGGGCCACACCTACATTTTGAATTAAGAAAAAATGGGATTTACGTAGATCCTTATGGCTCCAAAACACAACTTGATTTATGGTCCATGCGCGATAACGAAAGCGGGCAACTGACTAGAGAGATGCTTCTGCTAGGTAGCCCTATTAAGCACAACTAAATGAATTTAGGAATGCTGCTGATATAAAAAAGGGTCCAATTGGACCCTTTTAACTTGAAGCTAGGTAAATTAACCCAGAACTAATACTGGCAATGTGGAATGCACAATCACTTCATGGGTCTCGCTACCTAATAAGATCCCTTTGATACCTGTGCGCTTATGAGACGCCATGACGATCACATCCGCTTTCGCTTTTTTTGCGCCAGCCAAAATACCTTCAGATAGATTGCTATTTTCAATGTGAAGACTTTTCACTTTAGCGACAGCTCCCAACGCCGTTGTCGACTTTTTAAATACATCCTGTGCATATGCCTGACAAGCTTCTGTATGCTGTTTCTTTGAAATTCCATAACCCATGGTGCTATCTGAATAAACCATCGGAGGTGTAGGATCAGAAACATATACCAACGTAACTGCAGCACCATCTGCCTTAGCAAGTGCGGCGACTTTCTTTAAGGATTTTTTGCTGACATCTGAACCATCTACTGGCACCAATAAATGCTTAAACATATTGACTCCCTTTAAATTGAACTACTTATTTGCTCTTTCCATCATAATACTTATTATTAACCTATAAAAGAATAAAGGTAACTTAATTGATTAAGAATTTTGCTATCTACCTCTCATTTTTAATTGCCCTCATTGCAATCGATTTAGTGTGGCTTTTGGGAATCGCAAAAAACCTCTATCGCAATGAGATGGGTGACTTAATGGCCAGCGAACCTAAGCTTCTAGCTGGACTCACCTTCTACCTGATTTACGCCTTGGGCGTCTGTATTTTTGTGATTGTTCCGGCATTATCAAAACAGTCTTGTATATATGCGCTGCAATATGGCGCTTTGTTTGGCCTGTTTTGCTACATGACCTATGACCTCACTAATCTGGCGGTGGTTAGAAACTTTCCAACACAATTGGCTTTCATTGATATTGCATGGGGCAGTTTTGTTACCGCCTTGTGTGCGAGTTTTGCCTACTGGGTTGGCAACCGTATCTCTTAGGCCATTGAAACATTCATCTTATGTTTTTTCGTCCCCGACTTTTTGACTCATTTTCTGGCTATAGCCGCGCCCTTTTCACTAAGGATGTTTTTGCTGGAATGACGGTTGGCATTGTTGCGCTCCCATTAGCCATGGCTTTTGCTATTGCCAGTGGACTCAAACCCCAAGCGGGTATTTTTACTGCCATTATTGCTGGCGGGCTTATCTCCTTACTTGGAGGTAGCCGCGTACAAATTGGCGGGCCGGCCGGCGCCTTCATTGTCATTGTTTACGGCATTGTGGAGCGCTATGGTGTTCCCAATTTATTACTCGCAACCGCCATGTCAGGAGTATTTTTATTTCTGATGGGAGTATTTCGTCTTGGAACGCTAGTACGCTTCATTCCAATTGCAGTCATTATTGGTTTTACCAATGGCATTGCCTTTTTGATTGGGCTATCTCAAGTCAAAGATTTCTTCGGACTTCAGATTGAAAAAATGCCAGCTCAATTTTTTCAATCAGTGCATGCACTCTACTTAGCAGCAGACACCTTTAACCCCATTGCGCTTGGTTTAGCTTGTGGGAGTCTTGCCTTACTGATCTTATGGAAGATATTTCAGAATCGCTTAGGTTGGCTCTCTCATCTTCCTGGCACTGTTGTAGCAATGGTAGCAGCAACAATCGTTACCAGCATCTTTAATTTACCAGTAGATACGATTGGTAGTCGCTTTGGCGGGATCCCTTCAGGGCTCCCCGCTTTTGAATGGATTCCGGTAAGCTGGGATAGCGCTCAATACATGGTGGCACCAGCCTTAACACTTGCCCTATTAGGCGCAATTGAATCTTTACTCTGTGCGCGCATTGCCGATGGCCTTATTCATGATCGCCATGAGTCAAATCAAGAGCTAGTAGCTCAGGGTATTGCTAACTTCACCATTCCATTTTTTGGTGGCATGCCAGCGACTGGCACGATTGCTCGCACAGTAACTAATATAGAGAGTGGCGGCACTACACCTGTCTCTGGACTCGTCCATGCAGCAACTTTACTAGTCATTGTTTTATTTGCAGCGCCGCTTGCCAAAAACATTCCTTTAGCCAGCCTTGCCGCCATCTTGATGTATGTGGCCTGGAATATGGGTGAGTGGCGGAAGTTCATCGATCTAAAGCAATTCCGCTTGCCGTATCGAATCACTATCTTGAGCGTCTTTATTCTCACTGTTGTACTGGATCTTACGATTGCAGTAGAAGTAGGTTTACTACTCGCCTTTATCACCTTCATTTACCGCATCTCTAGTCTATCGCGTTGCGAGCCTGCTCTAGTTGGCGATTACCCGGGACTGAGTAATCAGCAAGGTCGAATTGATGCCTATCGCATTCATGGTGCCATCTTTTTTGGAGCAGTAAAACTCCTAGAAAAGATTGAAGCGAATTTACCCTCACAAACACTCTTGCTCGATTTAAAGAACGTAATCTACATTGATACTTCTGGCATGGATACAATCATGGAACTAGCGCACCTGTGCAAGATTCGTAATATTCGATTGATCATTTGCGGCTTAGCGCATCAACCATTAGAGATGGCAGAGCGCAGTGAATTTTTATCTACGCTACCCCAAGATTCTTTCTATCCAGATCTGAGCTCCGGCATAGAAGCAGCAACAACTTAAGAGCGACTTAAGAAATACAGAAGCCACCTTTTAATAAGGCTTCTGGCAATACCCAGGCACGATACATACCAAAGCCGCCTGCAATCAATAGAAGTGCAGCAGCCAAATACCTCACCCATAGATATTGCCCAAACTGAGTCAGCGCCGCTGAAAATTTAGAGATCAGTAATAGGTTAGGTAATGTACCCAAACCAAATGCCAACATCAGCGCGGCACCAGTTACTACATCACCCGATAAAAAGGCGAGTGGTAAAACGCTATAGACCAAACCACAGGGCACCAAACCCCATAGCATGCCGCTAAACCAACGCGAAGGGCCGCTCGCCATAGCGCCCAAGTATTTAGCCCAATAAGCCGCAATTTTTGCACTTAACCATTTGCCGCCAAGTAAACCTTCTGACTTGCCTATTCTGAGTAGACGCATGCCCATCAGAATTAAGATCAGGGAAGTTAAAGCAAATAAGGGGCGTTGGATTGGAATGAGGTTTTGCTGCCAAACCACGACCCCCAATGAGGCAGCAAGAGCGCCTAATAAGACATAGGTTGTGACACGCCCCAAATGCATAATCAGTTGTAGGTAAAAAAGCTCTGATTTGGGCCGCAATGGGGTCTCTGAGGTGCTTGGCCGCTCTATGGCAGCCGCTATCCCACCGCACATCAGAGCACAGTGCCAGCCACTCACAAGTGCACCCAGAAAGACCGCAACGAGTAAGCTAGTTGTCAGCATGAAATCAACAGAAAATAGGTAAAAGCCATAATCTTCATACTTATAGAATAAACTGATCTTATAGATCAGCCCTAATATGAACTACAAACCTACCGACAGCCCAACCAGCAAATGCTCAGTTTGCGTACTGGGTCAGTTTTGTCTACCGGTTGGATTAAATAGTAGCGAAGTTTCCCAAATCGATACCTTGGTTAAAGAGCGCGTTCATCTTCAAAAAGGTGAAAGCCTTTATCGTCACGGCGATCCACTCAGTTCTGTATATAGCGTGCGCTTTGGCACCCTTAAAACAGAGTTCTGTCTGCAAGACGGTCGACAACAAGTGATTGGCTTTCATCTGCCCGGCGAAATTCTAGGACTTGATGGCATTGGTGAGGGGCATTATCAGTCAGATGCGATTGCTCTTGAAGAGAGCGAAGTCTGCATTATTCGTTACGATGCTTTTGAAGATTTGGCTCGGCAGATCCCCGTCTTACAAAATCAGTTCCATAAAATCATGAGTCGGGAACTGACTCAAGATCAACGCCACCTACTATCACTTGGCACGATGCGTGCAGAAGAAAGATTGGCAGCCTTTTTATTAAGCCTCTCGCAACGTCTTGCTGCACGCGGCTACTTGAATAATGAATTCGACTTGCGCATGAGTCGCAATGATATTGGCAGTTATCTTGGGATTCAAATTGAAACTGTCAGTCGCATGCTCTCACGCTTTGCAGAGTCAGGCTTAATTCAAATCAAACAACGCCACATCAAACTCATCGATATGGATGGGCTATACGAACTGGCAGGCATTCCAAACCCAGATCGCCACGGCTGCGTAAGCCCTGAAATCCCAATCAAACAGGCTTAAATTAAGCCGCGGTCAACTTCCTTGCTATCGGGTGACTCAATCCCAGGCAGGATATAAGCAGTAAGCGCGCTAGAGATCGCACAGAAGGTCCAAATCACGAAGAACCCGACTGTATAAATACCCTCATCAGAAATATCTGGGTGATAACCAAAAAATAAAAGGTCTTGTGGGTGGATCACAGTAAACAACAAGCCCTCTGCCATGCCAGCCACCAAAAATGAGGGCCACAAAATCCAGATTAGTAGGCGGTACTTCATTTTGCTGCCTGCACATCTTTGAGCTGCTTAACTTTTAAGCCCTGCTTTACAACACCATCACGCAATGGCTTATCTGCATACAGATTTACAGCCAAGTAAATAGTGATAGCGCATCCAATCATGGCTACAGCAGGCCCGCTAATTAAAAGCCATGGCCATAGTTGCTTGAACCAGGGTTTAGTATTTTGTTGTTCTGTCATATCCATCCTCTCCATTGCCTTCTAGCTTAACGGGGAATAATAAAAGTAGATTTCTCTTCGCGGGTTCTCGTAATTAACTCGTCACCTGACATCTCATGGGCAACTACATCAAAATGAATTGGGTAGTTACCAGCCTCATTCGCTCCAACATCGGCGCTCACCTTGATCGGCATCAGAAGGTTGCTAGCTGGCCCAACCTCAATCTCGGTAACAATCTGCCCTTGTGAATTAAGCACTTTTAATCCATCCAAACCAAGCGCCTTTACCTGCACATTC
Organism: Polynucleobacter sp. JS-Fieb-80-E5; assembly: GCF_018882015.1. Taxonomy (NCBI): domain Bacteria; kingdom Pseudomonadati; phylum Pseudomonadota; class Betaproteobacteria; order Burkholderiales; family Burkholderiaceae; genus Polynucleobacter; species Polynucleobacter sp. JS-Fieb-80-E5. The sequence continues at coordinate 520,022 of NZ_JACVPH010000001.1, forward strand.
ATATTATTTTCAGATGCATTCATGATTTGAATGCGATAAATATTCTCAATCCTTACACCCTCGACCTCACGCGCCAATGCCCCACGATCACGCATCACATCAACCCTTAATGGGTTTCTGGTGGCGAGAGAAACTATAAAAGCGGCTGTAAGCACAGTGATAAAAGCGGTGTAGATCAATACGCGCGGGCGCAATATATGGCGAATCGCACTTTGATTGGACTCTTTATCCTCAATGGCACGCTCAGTCGTATAGCGAATGAGTCCTTTTGGATAATCCACTTTCTCCATCACTTGATCGCATGCATCAATGCAGGCGCCACAACCAATACACATATATTGCAAGCCATCACGAATATCAATGCCAGTAGGGCAAACTTGAACACAAATACTGCAGTCAACGCAATCGCCCAAACCCAGGGAAGTTAGATCTGCAGACTTGCTGCGACTGCCCCTTGGTTCGCCACGCACTTTATCGTATGTCACCAAGAATGTATCTTTATCTACCATCACGCTTTGGAAGCGTGCATATGGGCACATGTATTTACATACTTGTTCACGCATGAACCCTGCGTTACCCCAGGTTGCAAAGCTATAGAAGCACAACCAGAAAGTCTGCCATGGACCCAAAGACAGATGAATTAATGCAGAACCTAAGGTGCTAATTGGGGTGAAATACCCAATAAAAGTAAAGCCTGTCCAGAATGCGATCAATAACCATAGGAAATGCTTCGTAATCTTTAAACGCCATTTACGCAAACCCCAAGGCCACTCTTCACCATCCAAACGAATCCGCGCAAAACGGTCACCCTCGACCTTGCGCTCGATCCACATGAAGATTTCGGTATAGACGGTCTGCGGACAGGCATATCCACAAAATAAACGCCCTGCAACTGCAGTAAATAGAAATAAAGCGAGCGCAGAAAGAATCAATAAGAGGGTGAGATAAATCACGTCTTGTGGCCATAACACGAGGCCAAAGATGTAAAACTTGCGCTGGATTAAATCAAAGAGAACTGCTTGACGGCCATTCCAACTAACCCATGGCAGGCCGTAAAACAGCAGCTGAGTAGCAAATACCAGAATAAAGCGCCAGCGGGCAAAGAGCCCTGATACTGAACGCGGATAAATCTTTCGCCGGACCTCGTAAAGAGACTCCTCAATAACTTCTATCGGAACAGGTTTCCCACCCGGCGGAATATATGGCACTAATTACTAATCTTATTTAGCTGCAGCCGGTTGTTTACTGTTAGATAAACCCCAGACATAAGCTGTTAACACCTGGATCTTCTCAGGACTCAATACCTTGTCTTGAGCAGGCATCATTGCCATACGACCCTTAGTTACCGTTTCAATAATCGTCGCTTCTGAACCGCCATATAACCAAGTTTTATCAGTTAAGTTTGGTGCACCAATAGCAATATTTCCTTTGCCATCAGGGCCATGGCAGGCTACGCAGTTTGCAGCGAATACTTGTGCGCCACGAGCTGCTTTCGCATCATCTGCAGACAGACCTGAAAGGCTGCGTACATAGTTAGCAACATCCACAATTTGATTGCTATCCAGCTGTGGGAATGGAGGCATCACACCGCCACGTCCATAGGTAATGGATGCCTTGATATTTTCTGGTGAACCTCCATAGAGCCAGTCACCATCAGTCAAATTAGGGAAGCCTTTAGCGCCTCCAGCATCAGAGCCATGACACTGTGCACAAGAATTCAGGAAGAGGCGTTGACCCATTTCGCGGGCTTTAGGATCGGCCGCCACTTGCTCAATGTCCATCTTGACGTATTTCGCATAAACAGGCTTGAGCTCATCATTAGCATTAGTCATTGATTGCATTAGCGATCCATCAGTACTGTAGCCCAACACTCCAGGAAACGATCCAAGACCAGGGAATAAAACCAAATAAACCAATCCGAAGATACAAGAGAGCAAGAACATCCACATCCACCAACGTGGCAATGGATTATTTAACTCACGCAGATCGCCATCCCATACGTGACCCGTATCAGCAACCGCGCCATCGGCCGTATGCACAACCTTAGCTTTTCTTTGGGAGAACAAAAGCCAGATACACCAGAAAATTCCAACTAATGCAACTAAGGCGATGTAAGCACTCCAACCGCTGCTAAAAAAGTCACTCATGATTTGTCCTTACTAAATTCATCCGGAAGATCAAATGGAAGATCTGCTGATTCCTGATTTGCTTTCTTGCGCCCAGGAGACCAAGCCCACAAAACAATTCCTATAAAAAAGACAAGGCCTATTACTGTAGAAAATGCCGAGAGGTAGGGAGTAATCTGTTCCATTTGATTTAAGTAGTTTTAATTAATAACCTTGTTAATTACTTCGCTACAACTTCTTCGACAGTAATATAGCGACGCGTAATGCCCAACCCCTGAAGATAAGCAACTAAAGCATCTAACTCCGTCTTACCCTCTAACTCTGCAGGTGCATTTGCAATCATTTCATCAGTGTATGGAACGCCTAAACGACGCATAGCAACCATATGTGACTGAATAGAGCTTGCATCAGCTGCATTTTTTCCGAGCCAAGGGTAAGCAGGCATATTGGACTCCGGCACCACATCGCGCGGGTTGTTTAGGTGGATCTGATGCCAAGCATCTGAATAGCGTCCACCTACACGAGCTAAATCTGGGCCTGTACGCTTACTACCCCATAGGAATGGATGGTCATATACAGACTCGCCAGCCAATGAATAGGGACCGTAGCGCTCTACTTCAGAACGCAATGTCCGTATCTGCTGTGAATGGCAACCAACACAACCTTCACGTTGATAGATATCGCGACCAGCTAAACGTAAAGCTGTGTATGGAACAACGCCAGGACTAGGCTCAGTCGTAGTGTGCTGGAAAAAGAGCGGGACAATTTGCACCAACCCTGCGATCGATACGACCACGATCGTTGCAATAATTAACCAACCAACGTTTTTCTCAAGCGTTCCGTGGGAAAAGAATTTATTTTCGCTAGACATTTTCTTCTCCTTTTAGTGTTCAGCAACGGCCATTGGAATAGGCGCATTTACAAAAGTTTTACCCTGCACTGTTTTGAAGACGTTATACGCCATCAAGAACATGCCGCTTAGGTAGCACAATCCGCCCATCAAACGAATAACATAGAAAGGGAAAGTCGCTTTAACAGACTCGACAAAGCTATATGTCAAAGTGCCGTCTGGTTCAAACGCTCTCCACATCAAACCTTGCATAACGCCGGCAATCCACATTGCAGCGATATAGAGAACAACACCAATAGTGGCGATCCAGAAATGCAACTCGATCCACTTAGTGCTATACATCTCTTTTTGACCAACCAAGCGCGGGATCAGATAGTAGAGAGAGCCAATAGTAATCATGGCTACCCAACCCAAAGCACCAGAGTGAACGTGTCCAATAGTCCAGTCTGTGTAGTGAGACAAGCTATTCACTGTCTTGATAGACATCATGGAGCCTTCAAAGGTAGACATACCGTAGAAGGACAGTGCCACTACCAAGAATTTCAAGATCGGGTCACGACGCAATTTATACCAAGCGCCAGACAATGTCATGATGCCGTTGATCATGCCACCCCAAGATGGGGCTAGCAAAATTAAAGAGAACACAGTACCGAGCGACTGAGTCCAGTCAGGCAAAGAAGTGTGCTGCAAGTGGTGAGGACCTGCCCACATATACGTAAAATTCAAAGCCCAGAAATGGACAATCGACAAACGATATGAATAGATTGGACGCTCAGCCTGCTTTGGGATGAAGTAATACATCATGCCCAAGAAGCTAGTAGTCAGGAAGAAGCCTACTGCATTGTGACCATACCACCACTGAACCATCGCGTCTTGTACCCCAGCATATGCAGAGTAGGACTTCCATAATGTTGCAGGCATCTCTAAGTTATTAAAGATATGCAGAATGGCAATAGTCAGAATGTATGCGCCGAAGAACCAGTTCGAAACGTAAATATGTTTCGTTTTGCGCTTCATGATGGTGCCAAAGAAAACAACTGCATAGGCTACCCAAACTACAGTGATCAAAATATCAATCGGCCACTCTAGTTCAGCGTACTCTTTGGAAGTAGTAATACCTAACGGCAAGGTAATGGCAGCAGAAACAATCACCGCTTGCCATCCCCAAAAAGTAAATGCCGCTAACTTGTCACAGAAGAGTCGAACCTGGCATGTGCGTTGCACAATGTAGTACGACGTTGCGAATAGTGCAGAACCGCCAAAGGCAAAAATCACTGCATTGGTGTGCAAAGGACGCAAGCGACCATAACTCAACCAAGGAATATTAAAAGTGATTTCAGGCCAGATCAACTGGGCTGCGAGAATAACTCCCACGAGCATGCCAACAATTCCCCAAAGCACAGTAACGATGGCAAATTGGCTGACAACCTTGTAATTGAAGGTATCTTGATTACTCCCCACGGTAAGTCCCATGGTTTCTCCTTTTTTGTGACCAAACAGCGACATAATCCAAATAGACTGGATTAATTATCAAAGTAGAGCCCTAAGGGGGATTTGATCTATATCAAAAAGGGTGGGGCAAATTCAGGGGGTGTTGTGAAGATAAACCCTAGATTTCTCTAGGCCAATAGCAATGCGGCTATTTTTGAGAGTGTTCACTAACTTTTTGGGGCGCTGGAGTGTCATCATCCATCAAAATAGCGTGTCCAGGACCATCCAAATCATCAAATTGCCCGCTCTTAATGGACCAGCGCAAAATCCAAGCCAAAAGGCCGACTAAGACCAGCGATAAAGGGATGAGAAGAAATAGACTTTCCATCCCTCTAGTCTAAGCTTTTCGTAAACGCCAGGCATTTAAAGTCACCGCCAATGAAGAAAGCGACATTCCGATCCCGGCAACCCAGGGATTTACCAAGCCCATCATTGCGGCAGGAATAGCCAGCAAGTTGTAAGCTAAGGCCCACCATAAGTTTTCCTTGATGATTGCCTGAGTTTTATCAGCCAACAATAAAGTCTTGGCTAAAGGCTCTAGAGAGCTAGCAGTCAGAATTGCATCGGCTCCAGCAGCAGCTAATGGTGCACCAGCACCAACCGCAATAGAAATATCAGCACGAGCAAGCAAAGGTGCATCGTTCACACCATCGCCAATGGCCCATACAAAACGATTTTCTTTTTGCAGTCTTGCAATGTAGTCATACTTATCTTCAGGCGTACAGCCGCCTTGATAGTGCTGGATACCAACATGCTGAGCCCACCATACAACCGTGGCGCGATCATCACCAGAAACTAAATGCACTGCAATCTTTCTCGACTTCACTACTTTTAGAAATTGCTCTAATCCTGCTCTAGGCGTGTCCAAGAATACAAAGCTAGCTACCAATCCTTGCGCATCCGCTAAATGCACCTGACCGTATTGCCCTAATTGCGCACTCTGCTCTACCTCGAGCCATATGGCACTTCCCAAGCGATACTCGCCCGAACTTAATCCTTTTCCCAGTTGATTAATCACTGGTTCACTCAATGTAGGTAAAGATAAATTTTCAGCAGTAGCGGCACGCATCAAAGAAAGTGCCAACGGATGTCTTTGCCCTGCCTCCAATGCCGCAGCCAAGGCCAAGGCATCTTCACGTCGATAGCCCCCACGCAAATTAATGACCTCTTGCAATTCTGGCTGACCCATCGTTAATGTGCCGGTTTTATCTAACACTAAGTCAGTTGCTTTTACTAAACCCTCCATCACATGACCACGCACAATCAGTAAACCTAATTTAGTTACCGCACCTTGCGCTGCTGCCATAGCAGTTGGAACTGCTAGCGATAACGCACAAGGGCAACTAGCAACTAGAACAGAAACTAAAACTGTCCACGCACGACTAGGGTCAAAGTACAACCAAATAGCGGATGAAGCAAAGGCACCGAACAGTAAAAAAGCAACAAAATAAGCCGTCCACTTTTCAGCCAGACTCACCATGACTGGTTTAGCAAGTAATGCTTGATCTAATAAGGAAGCAATTCCAGCAATGCGGGTTGATTGCCCCACTGCCTCAATTCGCATGAACAATGGATTGAGAATATTGTGGGTACCGGCGTATACACGGTCACCAATCTTTTTCTCAACCGGCTTAGATTCGCCTGTGAGCAAAGACTCGTCTAAAGCACTCACATTTTCAATCAGGACACCGTCAGCAGGCACCACTTCCCCTGGAGAAACTCGTAATACTTCCCCAGGATTGCAATTAACCACGGGAACCACTTCAATTTCTTGTAATGCTGGATAGTTCAATGCCCGCTCACATGTTGCAGGCAGTTGTTTAGCTAAGGCTTCTGCTCCACCTTGCGCATCTTGTCTTGCTAATAGCTCCACATATCTGGCCGCCAAGATAAATGCCACAAACATGGTGATGGAATCAAAATAAGTATGCCCAACACCAGCAACTAAATTAATAGTGCCCGCAATAAATGCCAAAGCTAAAGCCAATGCAATAGGAACATCCATTCCCAACATATGCGTTTGCTTAAAAGACTGCACACTTCGCCAAGCCGCCTGGAATATTGGACCTGCTGAGTAGACCATCACAGGAACAGTCAATAACCAGCTAGTCCAACCTAAAAGAATCTCAAATTCCGGAGTAATGTCGGCGCCGACATACGTAGGCCAGGCATACATCATGACCTGCATCATGCCCAGCATTGCTACACCTAGTCGCAAAAGAAGGTGGCGCCTTTCCTTTTTAGCGCGATCTAATGATTGGGAGGGTTCAAATGGCCAAGCCTCATAACCAATGCGCTCAATTTCAAAAAGTAATCTTGCTAAGCTCGTTTTATCTGGAGAAAAACGAACCATTACTTTTTGAGTAACATAATTGATTTGCACATCCTTAACACCTGCATTACGACGTAAATGTTGCTCGCACAGCCAAACACAAGCTGCACATCGAATTTTTTCTAAACGTAAAGTGGTTTCAAGATCACCCTCCCCTCCAGATGGACGAGTGAAACGCCCTCGCAATGAAGGATCATCATAGGGCTTAAGCTTCTCCGGAATCTCATCACTTGCAAGATAGGCCGCCGGCTTATCACCCGATTGAGAACGTCTGGCATAAAAAACTTCTAGGCCTTCTCCATGAATTGTTTGCGCAATTGCCATGCAACCTGGACAACAGAATGGACGCGCCTCGCCACCCAGTTCCGCCTCAATGAGTTCCCCTGGGAGAATCTGGATTGAACAGTGATAGCAAACTAAAGCATTCTTCTTGCTCATCTGCTCATTTATCTGCTCATTTATCTGCTCATTCATCTGATTACTCATACGCGCACTGAACTACCCCAGCCCCTACGTCGCTCATAAATCACAAACAGAACACCCCACATGACTACGGCAACGTATGCCCATACCCAGGCAATTTGTGAAGTACGTGAACCGGAAATATCCAAAACAAAACCAAAAATGGCGGGGCCCAATAGACCACCACCAAACCCCATCAATGAGTGCAGGCCCATTGCAGCGCCCTTGATATTTTCTTGCGCACTAATTACCAAGCCTGCAGTGAGCGTTGAGGAATCTGCCATGATGAAAATAGCGTGCCCGATAGCCAAAGCAACAATCAACCACCACGACTGGCCAGTTGAGCAAGCGAATGCAATCCCTAATACCGCACTAGTTAGCATCACAATGCACACCCATTTTTGACGCCCTACTCTCAAAGCAATTTCATTACCCAATATAGAAGATGGCACGCCAAAGAAATTAATCACTCCAGCTAAAGTGGTTGCAGTCAGAAAGAAATCTTCGCCAGAAGCAACTGCACAAAAAGCAAAGAAGGCAACAATCCAGCTTCTTGAAGCAAAGAGTTCTAAAGTATGTGCGGTATATCCAAAAATAAAGCCTGATGCATTTTTGTCTTGTAAAACTAATTTCCATTTATCCACTGGAAAGATATCGTGCAGACGGATATTGATCGGCCCCTGCCATTTTTCATGCTGAAGCGCTGGAATTAGCAACAAGACAATCAGAAATGCGCTAAATGGGCCTAAGGCAATCAAACCAAATACATAGTGCCAACCAAGCGCATTCAAAATCCAACCAGAACACAAATACGAAAATCCAGTACCGATGCCAAAGAAGGCGGTATAGAACGCAATATGTCTAGTTAACTCTCCCGATTGGATGCGGTCTGACAAAATCTTGAGGCCTGGCATATAAGTACCAGCAAGACCAGCGCCATTCAACGCCATAAAAAGTAGGGCCGTCCAAAAGTTATAAGCCAACAGACTCATACCCAAAAGACCGCAGCTTGCTGTGAGACCACCTATTAAATACACCTTACGCGCGTCTACCCGATCTGTTAAAGCCGTAGCTAATGGAACGGCAAGCATGTAACCAAAGAAAAAAGCGCTCGCAATCAGACCTGACTGCAAATTACTGAGATGCCACTCTTCTTGCAAAGTCGTTAACACGACAGCATAGCAAGCAAAACCCAATAAAGCACAGGTTTGTGCCAAAAGCATAAGAGGGGTATAGCCAGCTGAACGAAAGCGCATAGTTAGTCAGTAGAAACGTGAACTCATTCTACTCGCCCAGAACGAATTAGACCCGCTACACTATTGAAAACAAGACGGAGACAGTATGAATAGCAAATCTTTGATAGTTCGTTTATTACAGATCGGGGCCGGCCTCATCATTAGCTTCGCAAGTACCCTGGCATCAGCGGATAGCTACCCCTCCAAACCCATTAAAGCGATTGTTCCTTTTGCACCTGGCAGTACAACCGATCAAATTGGACGCGCTTTTGCGGCAAAAATGTCTGAGTCATTAGGCCAGCCCGTAGTTGTTGAAAATCGCCCTGGCGCAAATGGCCTGATTGGTGCAGATTTTGTGGCCAAGGCCCCCGCAGACGGCTATACGATTTTGTTCGGAACCAATAGCACCAATGCCGCGCTGAAGAGCTTGGTTAAAAATTTACCCTATAACCAAGACACTGCCTTTACTCCCATTGGATTTTTTGGATCTGCTCCACTCATTATTGCCATCAATAATGATGTGCCCGCCAAATCACTCAATGGCTTTGTTTCTCTAGCCAAAGCTAATCCAGGAAAAATGACTTTTGCTTATGCAAGTACATCACAGCGCGTTTCATCAGAAATGCTGGCAAACTTTGCTGATATTAAAATGATTGGGGTCTCTTACAAGAGCGGCCCTAATGCTATGACTGATTTAATTGGCGGTCAGGTGAATATGTTCACATCCGACTTTGGGGTCTCATTACCTCAGGTACAAGCAGGCAAAATCCGTGGGCTAGCTGTTACCTCTTTGAAGCGCTCGCCGGCGATTCCCGAGCTACCTACAGTCAATGAAGCCCTAGGCATCAAAGGATATGAACTCATCTCATTCTTTGCGGCATTTGGGCCTGCAGGCATGCCAAAGGACGCTATTCTCAAGCTAAACCAAGCAATTAACAATGCGGCTAAATCAAAAGATTTGGCAGATCGACTTTCTGCAAATGGTTTTGAAACTCAGCCAGGAATGCCTGAGGCTCTTGGCCAAAAGATCAAACTAGAAACTGCTAAGTGGGCCAAAGCGATTAAAGAAGCTGGCATGGAGCCAGAATAAACCTAGCAGCGTTATTGTTGACTTCGATTTGGGGAGTCTTGAAAACCATTAGAGCGGTAAGTGAGAACCAAGGTATCACGATAACCATATTTTGCTAATGGCTGAATTGGGGTTGATTCATGAATCATGCGCTGATCATTCATTAACAAAAGAGACCAAGGTTGCGTGAGTGTGAAACGCAATCCTGCGGAGCCAGAGGTATCAAATATTCTGGTCTCGCCACCTTTAATACCCTCTCGACCTAATAAGAAGACTGCTACAAAATCAACGCCATCGCGATGAGCGCCTTCAGGCGTTGGACGTCCGATACCATCAGTAGTATCAATTCGAAATTGATGCGCCTCAACAAACCAAGTATTCACAGGCTTTAGGCTATTCAAGAGATGTGCAAGCCCGAGCAAGACAGATTGCCAAGCAGCATTACTTAATAACTCACCTTGAATAGGCTCAAACCAGCGCTCAATTCCACCATGCAATGCGTTGTAATCCAGTGATTGCCAGTGTGCGCGATGTGGAACCAAGGTGAGCTCATCGCCCTTAATCTCATAGCTAGCATGTCGACGAAAGCGATAGCGCCCACCATCTTTTAAATAAGGGTCGCGGGGCAAGTTTTCCCAATACTTGGTAAGAGTTTGAAGCTTGGATAGATCTACGTTGCTAAACTCAGCAACCGTCTCAGCGGACACCACTGCAAAGCCGTCATCACGCAAAGCTTGATCAATCTGCTTGAGGGGGGTCAGTGTTGGCGCAAGGCCAGTAATTGTCATGGGTCTATTTTAGGTCAAGCAGCAAAAATGCGTTAATCCAACTGTGCCCCAGATGCCCTCACAATTTTTGCCCACTTAGCCAACTCATCCTTTAGTAAAGCGCTCAACTTATTAGTTGGAACGGGTGCAAGATCCAAGCCCTGTGCAGATAGTTTCTCACGCACTTCTGATTTAGATAGGGTCTTCTCCATCGCTGCCTGTACCTTCTTTATTACATCCGCACTAACACCAACAGGGGCAAAGATGGCTACCCATACCTCACCAACACAATCAGGATAAGTTTCTGCAATCGTTGGAATTTCAGGCGCAGCACTAGAACGCTTCGCAGAGCTAATCGCAATCGCCTGAAGCTTCCCTGCTTTAATGTAGTTGAGTGCAGAGGGTAAGCTCGCAAATGCAAGTGGCACTTGTCCACCTAATACATCATTAATTGCTGGGGCTACTCCTTTGTAAGGAATATGTTGCATGTCAATACCAGCGCTCGCATTGAGCATGGCACCTAATAAGTGACTAATCGTGCCATTACCAGCTGATGCATATGACAACTCTCCAGGCCTCTTCTTAGCCGCAGCCACGACATCCGCCAATGTTTTATAAGGAGATCCTGGTGGAGAAACTAATACATAAGGCGTTGCTCCAATGTAATACAAAGGCACAAAATCATTTACAGGATCAAAGCCAGGATTTTTATACAAAGAAGGATTGATAGCTTGCGCACTATTAATGGTGAGCAGTAAGGTATAGCCATCCTTAGGTGAGCGTGCAACACTTTGGGTACCAATATTACCGCCAGCACCAGGTCTATTTTCAACCACAATCGAGGCGCCAATAGCTTCACCAAATGATGGTGCAATTAAACGCGCCACAATGTCGTTAGTGCCGCCTGCCGCCTGAGGCACCACCATGGATATAGGCTTGCTTGGGTAGGTCTGTGCCTGAACTCCAATAGAGGCAAGTAAGCCTAAAGCTAAAAATAGATGTTGAATTAGCCTACTCATATCTACATCCTTTTTAATGAACCAAATTTAGGCGGTGACGCACTTCACCCACATGCCCTTTGAGGTCGTATAGTTCTTTGGCATCCAACATGGATACCTTGATATTTCCAACGCGCCTCTCTATATCCTCAAGATCTTTGAAATTCTTTTCTTTTAACGCTGGATTTTGGGAATTCTTCTCAATCACCTTGAGCTCTTCATATACCTGAGCTAACTTCAAACGTAAGAAGAAGTTCTTGGTTGAAGGAATGTAAGTAAATAGCGGAATCAGAATAACCAATAGGGGAATCACAATTTTGACAAAGCGTCCCGCCCAAACTGCCGTCCAAAATGGTAAGTGGCGATGTAAGAATGAAGGTCCATCTTTTAAATAGATTTCTGCATCTACATGTAAAGGGAAATCCAAGCCTGAGCTAGATGGAAACTCACCCACTTTTTGTAGGCGAGAATAGGTTTTCAAAATATCATAGGAAGCCCCAAGCAAAAGCGATACCAAGGCCGGGCTGACATTATCATGGGCAACCAAAGTAGCAGTGGCTGCCATCACCTGAATATCTTGACGTGGTTGGTCAAACTCAATACTCAACAAGCCCCTAGGTACAACCACCTTAGAGAGATAGGTTAAGTTACGAGTGTAAGCATCCGCCTGATCAAAGTTCATCAAACGAATACCCGGAACAGAGTAAAACTTATGCAGAATTGGTGCCTCAGCTGCGGCCACAATAAATACTGCATCCAATTGGCCATTATTTAATTTTTCAATTGCGTCATCTGGCTTGAGTTTTTCTAGACTAATCTCATTTTCAGAAATGCCACTAGCTCGAAATAAATCTTTAGCGAGCACTAAAGTACCACTTCCTTCATTACCTATCGAAACTCTCTTACCTTTTAATTGGTTCAAGATAGTGAGTTGCCCGCCATCACTTTTGAATGCAGCATCTCGATACCACACCCAAATAGGCTCATAAAACATACCGGCTATCGAAACCAAATTTGGATATTCGGCAACATTAGCAACACCGCCCTGCACCATTGCAAAATCAACCCCAGACTTAGGATCATTTAAAAGGGTTAAGTTATCCAAGGTTCCACCAGTGGATCGCAAATGGAGATCAACACCCTCTTTAGCTATTTCCGTTTTTAGGCGTTCACCAAACTGGTAATAAAGCCCAGAAGGAAAGCCGGTGGCCATTTCAATCGACTTGGGAGGCGGAGGAACCAAGATCCAGAGTACGCCAAAGAAAATGATCAGTAGCGCAAAAAAGCTGATTACAAGGGCTATAGGGTTATAAATTTGTCTTTTGATGAAATTCATGGAAATCTCTTGTGTTTTTTGCATTATGCCCCGAGCAAAGCAATAGGCAAAGGTTTCAAAACAGGCCCAATAAATCACGATAAGATGATGCTTTTAAGCAGCCCTAAAGAACATGATGAATTCAGCAAAAACTAAGGTAGCCCTAGTCACCGGTGCGGGAACTGGTATTGGGCGTGCGGCTGCCAAAGCCCTCCTCAAGGGAGGCTATCAAGTGGTCCTTACTGGACGCAATCTAGATAGATTAGAAAAGGCTATTGCTGATATTGGCGGTAATCAAAGTAACTGTCTAGCGGTTGCTTGCGATGTTGGCAAACCCGATGAAGTCAAAAAGCTATTCACGGCACTTAGCAATAAATTTGGCCGCATTGATGTACTCTTCAATAACGCTGGTATTGGAGCCCCGGCCATACCAATGGAAGACCTGAGTTATGAGCAATGGATGAATGTAGTCAATGCCAACCTCTGTGGTGCATTCCTGTGCTCACAAGAAGCGATTCGTATGATGAAAGCGCAATCTCCACAAGGTGGCAGAATTATCAATAATGGTTCAATTTCTGCGCATGCACCTCGTCCAATGTCAGCACCCTACACGGCAACCAAACATGCCATCAGCGGCTTAACTAAAACCATTGCATTAGATGGGCGCCCTTTTAATATCGCGTGCGGTCAAATCGATATCGGCAATGCTGCAACAGAGATGACTGAACGTATGGCTGCTGGAATCCTGCAGGCAGATCAATCGATTAAGGTAGAGCCACGCATGGATGTTGATCATGTTGGTGAGGCTGTACTGCATATGGCCCAACTGCCACTCGAAAGCAATATTCTGTCGATGACCATTATGGCAACCAACATGCCGTTTGTGGGTAGAGGCTAAAACCTTACTGGCGAACTTGGTCGACTAGTAGGCGAACATTGGTTGTGCCGACTTTAATTGTCTGCACTGAAGAGATTAAATCCCCCGCTTCCGGTTTCGCCATCCCAGTCTTAGAAATCCGCACCTCGATACTTGCCTCAGATAGTTGAGAAAGGGGTGCACTGGGATTCATGGCTAAGGAATCATTCAATGTAAAGCTCATAGGAAAGTTGGTTGCAGGCACTTTCAAGACAGCCACCGGCATACGCTCACCAGGTTTACGTGCAATCACCATCACAATGTCGCCAGGCTTAATCTTAGATTTAAGATCAGCAGACAATTCAATCTTACCGCTAATACCATTTCCGGTTGAAGCAATCGGCGCTGAGCTATTTAGGCCACCCTTAGAGCGCGCCTCAGCAATGGATTCTTGAATAGCACGCGCCTCATCCGTATTGGGCGGGAGTTGTTGCGCAAGCTTCTCCCAGGACTGCAACGCTGCCTTGTAATTTTTAGCGTTATAAGATGCGGTTCCAGAAAGCCAAAGTGCCATCATGTTATTGGGGTCCAGCTTTAATGCCTGATTAATCAACTGCGAAGGCTTCCCAACAAAACTCCCATTTGCATTGCTTGCCAAGATATCTGCATAGTCGGCTAACAATTGCGGATCAGAATCAATAAAGCTACCAGCACGTGCGTACGCTTTGGCAGCATCCTCATCACGGCCCAAGATTCGATAGGAGCGAGCTAACATCGCCCAGCCCTTTAAGTTGCCAGGATCTTTTTCCATTTTGATGGCAAATTCAGCCACCATTTTTTCGACACCCTCTTGGGTGACTGGTTTTTCAGAATTGTTTTGGGCTACCCGAACAACATCCCCCAAGGAGAAATACAGTGCCGATGAGAGCAACGCGATAAAGATACAAAGGCCGATTGCAGTCTTCTTTGAAGAGCCCGCAACCTCTCGGTCATCCTCTTCAATAGTGTCTTGAAAGAGTCTCTGACGCATTTCAGCATGCGCAATTTCATAATCAGTTGAAGTGATTGCACCAGCTTTATATTCAAGCTCTAATTTATCCAACTCTTCTCGGTATATGGTGGCATTCATCTGACGACGCGATGTCGACGAGCTCTTCGCGGGAAAGATGAATGGGTGCAGCAATAGCACCAATACCAGAACCAGGAGTAAAAAGGCGGGGATCAAAAAGCTAGTCACTTATTTCATCCCTCTTTCTTATCGCTTGCATTTAATAGTGCATCGATTTTTTGATTATCAGCATCAGTCAGCGTGACATTAGGCAGGCTGCTATCTCTACGTCTTAAATACATTAATAAACCAGCAATGCCCAGACCCAAAATAACAAATGGGCCAATCCATAGCAACCAGGTCACTGGCTTGACTGGCGGACGATACAGTACAAAATCGCCATAGCGCTCGACCATAAACGAGCGGATTTGATCATCGCTCTTACCCTCTTTGATCAATATGCGAATTTCACGACGCAAATCATTGGCTAAATCCGAGCGCGAGCCTGCCAATGACTCGTTCTGACACACCAAGCAGCGCATTTCTTCTGAAATACTAATAAGACGCTGCTCTGTTACAGGGTCATCTGCGAGTGGTGCAGCATCTTTGGCAAACACGCTGCCTAAACTAAATAAGCAAACGGCGATTAATAAAATCAGCCTCATGATTTCTTTAACTCACTTAGCATAGGATAAATTTTTTGATTCAATAAATCCATTGTTAACGGGCCAATGTGTTTAAAGCGAATCACCCCGGCCTTATCGATGATGTAAGTCTCAGGCACACCATAGACACCGTAATCAATACCAACACGCCCATTGCCGTCAAAAGCAGAGAGTAAATAAGGATTACCTTGTTTTGCCAGCATTGCCAGAGCATCTTCACGCTTATCTTTGTAATCCAAACCAATCACTGGCGCTATTTGGGACTTAGCAAGCTCAACCAATACCGGATGTTCTTCACGACAGGCTACGCACCAGGATGCCCAAACATTCAGAATCCACACTTGACCCTTCATGCTTGCTGGCGAGAACGTTTTATTGGCATCAGCCAATTGAGAAACTTCAAATGCAGGGGCAGACTTATTAATTAATGGTGAAGGTACTTCATGTGGATCACGATTTAAGCCAATCGCCAAGAAGACTACTAAGCCTACAAATAAGATCAGGGGGATTAAAAATTTTGCTTTCATACGAACTTGCTCTTTAACTTCAGTCGATAGCGCTTATCCGACATAGCCAACACGCCACCTAAAGCCATCAACAAGCAACCGCCCCAAATCCAATCCACGAAAGGCTTGTAGTAAACGCGTACAGCCCAGGATTGATCGCTGAGTTCTTCACCTAGCGATACATAAATATCGCGGGTAAGCCCAGCATCGATCGCCGCTTCAGTCATTGGCATCGTCGATGAAAAATAGCTTCGCTTCTCAGGATAAAGGCTGATCTGTTCGCTACCATTTTTAGACAGCAGAAATGTGCCGCGCATTGCCTGGTAATTTGGGCCGCGAGCAGCGCTAACTCCCTGCAGCTGGATTTGATATCCGCCAACACTAATTGTATCGCCGGCTGACATGCGCACATCTTTTTCTTCTTGATAAGCGCCGACCATTGTGACGCCAATCACAAATACCGCAATACCTAAATGCGCCACCTGCATACCAATAAAAGAACGGGTTGGTTTACCGGCTTTAGCTTGGCGAATAATTTGCATGCAGCCCGAAGCGATTACCCAAAATGCCAACATGAAGCCCATGCCTGCAAGCCAAGTAAATTGGCCCATGATTAAGGGAATTCCAACGCCTGCAATCAGAGCGACTGCGCCTGCAATCCATAAGCGCTTGATGATGCTGATTAAATTACTCTGCTTCCAGCTTGCCCATGGACCGATACCCATCAATACCAGCAATGGCACCATGATGGGCACGAATACGCTATTGAAATAAGGAGGGCCTACAGAAATCTTACCTAGATGCAAAGCATCAATCAGCAATGGATATAGGGTGCCCAGTAAAACAGATCCGGCAGAAACCACTAAAAAGACATTGCCGAGCAAAATCAATGTTTCTCTGGAGCTCAAACTAAATTTGCCGCCCATCGAACTCTTAGGCGCACGCCATGCGTAAAGCATCAGAGACGAACCAACGACGAGTGATAAGAAGATCAGAATAAAGATGCCGCGCCTTGGATCGGTTGCAAACGCATGAACTGAAGTTAGAACACCCGAACGAACCAAGAAGGTTCCTAGTAGCGATAAAGAGAAGGCGGTAATTGCTAAGAGCACAGTCCAACTCTTAAAGCCACCGCGCTTTTCAGTAACAGCTAAAGAATGTAATAAGGCAGTACCCACGAGCCAAGGAATAAACGAGGCATTCTCAACGGGGTCCCAAAACCACCAGCCGCCCCAACCCAATTCGTAATAGGCCCACCATGAACCCAAAGCAATACCGAGGGTCAGGAAAACCCAAGCAGCGGTTGTCCAAGGACGTGACCAACGAGCCCAGGCGGCATCTAATCTTCCAGACAATAAAGAAGCAATTGCAAATGCAAATGCCACTGAAAAACCAACATAACCCATGTACAACATTGGCGGATGAAATACTAAGCCCGGATCTTGCAAGAGTGGATTTAATGAGCGGCCATCTTGAGCAGCAGGCAATAAACGCTCAAACGGATTTGAGGTTGTTAAAACAAACAGGAGCAAGCCACTAGTGACCAGCCCCAAAACACCAATGACTCGCGCCACCATAAAGTCATCTAATGCTTTCGAAAGCTGAGCAACCAAAATGGTCCAGGTAGTCAGCAAGAAAATCCACAATAAAAGCGATCCTTCATGACCACCCCATACTGCGCCTAACCGATAAATCACTGGTAGTTGTGAATTGGAGTGCTCAGCAACATAGAGTAAAGAAAAATCATTGGCGTAAAAACTCCAGGCCAAGATTCCAAAAGCAATCGCCAGCAATAAGAAAACCGTTTGCGCAGCAGGTCTTGCTAATACTAGCCAATCACGTCGGCCATAGTGCGCGCCTAGTAATGGCAAAACCCCCTGAATACAGGCAATACAAAGCGCCAGAACTAGTGCGTAATGTCCAAACTCCGGAATCATTTATTCGTTCCGTTTTTTTGAGCTTGCTCTAAAGCATGTTTTGCTTCAGGAGGCATGTAGTTCTCGTCATGTTTAGCCAATACTTCACTGGCAATAAATTCACCATTCGCATTCATACGGCCTTGGATCACGGCACCTTTACCTTCCTTAAACAAATCAGGAAGGATGCCTGTATAGGCTACTGGAATATCTTTCACCAGATCAGTAATCACAAAGTGCACGGTTAGGCCATCGCGCTTTAAAGAGCCGTCTTTTACCATGCCACCAATTCGGAAAGCCTGACCTTGAGGCGCTTTGCCTGCTGACACTTCACTTGGGGTGACGTATAAAGCAATATTACTATTAAGCGCATTCAAAATTAAAAGTGCGGCTACACCAATTACGATCAGCGCTGCAACAATCATCAATGCACGTTTATGTCTAGGCTTCACTTACTAATCTCTTTATCAAACTGCTCAGCTAATTGCTCTTGCTTCAACCGACGTACGATTGCTCTAAATCGAGCACGCACCATGAGGGATTCCAATATCAATACCAGCGCACAAACACCAAAACTACTCCAGACATACAGTGCGTAGCCGCCCATGGCAAAAAACTCAGAAGGGCTATTCCACATCAGATTTTCACCTCAATTGATTGTCTCACCCAATCAGCATGGGCTTCACGTTCCAAAATGATTGCCCTCACTCGCATTAAGGTGACTGCAATGGTGTACATCCAAAGACATAAAGCCATCAACAGCATTCCCCAGAGCATGGTTTGTGCCATCGCCGGGGCTTTTGTGAGAGAAACGGAGGCGCCTTGATGCAAGGTGTTCCACCATTTCACTGAGAAATAAATGATCGGTACGTTTACAACACCTACCAAAGCCAAAATGGCGCTCGCCTTATCGGCACGGCGAGGATCATCAATCGATGCTCGCAAGGCAATAAAGCCCAAATACAGAAAGAGAAGAATTAACTCTGAAGTCAGCCGAGCATCCCAAACCCACCAGGCACCCCACATGGGCTTGCCCCAGAACGCTCCGGTCCACAGAGATAGAAATGCCATCCAAGCACCTATAGGGGCAAGAGCCTGCGCCATCATGGCAGACAAACGGGTATTCAAGACTAGTCCTAATCCTGCCCATGTAGCCATAACTAAATAAATAAACATCGACATCCAGGATGCGGGCACATGAATAAAAATGATGCGATAGCCCTGCCCTTGCACAGCGTCTACCGGCGCAACAAAGAAACTTACCCACAGACCAGCAGCACCAAATAGAAAAGCCAATACCCAGAAGAATGGGATGAGCTTACCCGCCACCGGATAAAAAGTGCTGGGGCTAGATAACTTAAACCAGTTAACTAAGCGGTGATTAGAAAAAGTATTTATCGGATTCATTCAATTGCAATCTTTACAGCAGCACTACTTACCCAAGGAACAAATGCTAAAGCCAAAATCAATAATGCGCCAAGCAATGAAAAATGGCCTGACGTATCCAAACCCACACTATTAGCATATACGGCGCCAGCGCCAAAAATGAGAACCGGAATATATAAAGGCAATATCAATAAGCTTAATAACACGCTGCCGCCTCTGACACCCAAGGTTAAGGCTGCACCTATGGAGCCTAGCAAGGATAGCACTGGGGTACCTAATAATAGAGTTCCCATCAGTACATACAAAGAGCTAGCATCCAGATCAAACTGAATGCCGATGATCGGGGCTAAGAGCACGAGTGGTAGCCCACTCACCATCCAATGGGCAATAATTTTTCCAGTTACGAACAAGACCATAGGCTGCGGTGACAGGGCAAGCTGCTCTAAAGCGCCATCTTGATAATCGGCAGCAAACATCCGCTGCAAGCCTAATAGAGTAGACAGTAAGGCTGCAACCCAAAGAACGCCTGGAGCAATCTTACGCAGCAAAGCAGCATCCGCACCAATACCTAATGGAAACAAACTAGTCACCACGACAAAAAAGAAGAGGGCCGTAAGTACCTCGCTCTTGCGGCGCATGACCAAGAGCAAATCACGGCGAATGATTGCGAGCAGAGCGTTCATAGGTCTAGCACCCTCACACGCGAAAGATCCACTGCTTGATGGCTAGTCAGTACCACTAGACCACCTTGCTCCACATGCTCTGCTATTAACCCTTGCAAATCTTGAACGGCACGAATATCCAGCGCATTGAATGGCTCATCCAAAATCCACAGCTTCGCTTGACGTGTCAACATACGCGCCATTAAGACTCGACGCTTTTGTCCAGCCGATAAACAACTGACCGGCAGGCTCTCGCGCCCACGCAAACCAAAACGCCAGAGCGCTGCTAAAGCCTTATCACCTGGCAAATGAATGTCGTCCAGCACTGCATATAACTGTAGATTTTCCAATGCAGTGAGATCCTCTTTCAGAGCATCACGATGCCCCAGGAATAAAAGCTCCCGATGATATGTAGAAGGGTCTTTAGTGATTGACTGATGATTCCAACGAACCTCTCCCGTCTCTGGTTTAGAAAGTCCCGTCAGGAGTCTTAAGAGGCTAGTTTTTCCAACCCCGTTCTCGCCGCGCACATGTAGGCACTCTCCAGCCGTTACTGTGAGATTCAGATTCTGAAATAATTGTCGCTCCCCACGAATACATGTCAGCGCACGAGCTTCGAGCGTCAAATGTGGTGTATTGGAAGAGGAATGAGTATCAGCTGTCATGTGGACTTGGGGCTTGAATCAACCACCCATGGCATTGTCCAAGAGCCCCTAAGAGCTGTCAAACCAGCAAAAGTGGAATTAAAGGAATAATCCCTTTTAATTCAATTACTTATGTAATTATAAACCGAGTCGGCCGAGAATGAAAAAACTACCCGTAGGTGGTTTTTTCAGATGACATCAGCCCAACAAAAGGAATTACTCCTTTTTAGAGCCCTCAATAGCAATCATGATGGTTACATCGTCACCCACGTTCGGCGCGTATTTACCCATATTGAATTCTGTGCGCTTCACTTTTGTTTCAGCATTGGCACCGCAATAATCAGCACCAGACATTGGATGTTTTTTACACTCAAAATTAGTGATATTCAATGTAACTGGCTTGCTTACACCCTTCAATGTCAACACCCCTTTTAAAGCAACTGGCTTGTCGCCTTTAAAAATCATATCGTTTGATTGAAAGCTAGCAGTTGGAAACTGTGTAGTCGATAAGAAATCTTCACCCTGGATGTGATTATTGAATACAGTCGATCCTGTATCGACAGATTTCGTATCAATGGTGATATCTGCACTGCCTTTTTTAGCTGCTTGATCAATCGCTACAGTTCCAGCAACTGCATTAAAGCGACTGGTCTGCTTAGAGAATCCTAAATGGTTATATTCAAACTGAGCAAAGGTGTGGTTAGCATCAGTAGCATAAGTTACTGGCGCAGCAAAAGCAGAGCTAAGGCCAATAGTTGTAAATAAAGCGATAAGTAATTTTGATTTCATGTAATTCTCCTGATTAAAAATTGAGTAAGTAAGTTAATTTGTAAAACTATTTTGGATTTAAGACTAAGTGAACATTGACTGGCACCTCATTAGCGACTGCAGAAGTGTCTGCCCAGTTTCCAGCACCCAAGCCAAAATCCAACCTCAGCACCTGAAAGCTAGCATCAAAGACCATCTGCTTGCCTTGCAGCTGATACTTCACGGATATCAACAGTGGCGCAGCTTTGCCCTTGATGGTTAGGGTTCCATGGGCATCCAAACTATTGGGGCCCGTAATCTTTACAGCATCCGTTACATAGCTGGCAGTTGGAAAGAGCTTTGTACTGAACCAGTCTTTTCCTTTTGCCTCTTCTTGCAACTCTTCCCCACCAGCATTAAAACTTGAGATTTCAATAATGAGGTTAGCCTTCGCTTTTTCTGGCTCGTCTGGGTTAAATAAAACCTTCCCAGAAAATTTTCCAAAACTTCCAGAGATTTTTGAACCCATTAATTTGCTTGTAAAAGTAATTTTACTTTTCGCGGCATCAATAGATGAATACTCCACTGCATAAGCCGAGCTTGCAGCGCTAATAAATAGCATCGCCAATAAAGCCTGTGCCAACATTCCTAAATGAAATGAAAATTTACTTTTCACGGGTAGACCCTCCAAAGGTCATACGACTTAATAAGCCATCTTTATCGATAAATTGATGTTTTAGAGCAGCCAAAATATGAAGTCCAACCAAAGCTATTAATCCATTAGCCAAAAACTCATGGATCTCCTTCAACTGATGGCCAAGTGCCTTATCTTTATCTACCAGATCCGGTAATTCAAATAAGCCAAAGTAGTTGACGGTATAGCCCTTAGCAGAACTCATTAACCAGCCCACAATCGGAATCAGAAGCATCAATAAGTACAGTGCAAGATGGGTTAGCTTCATTGCATGCTCTTGCCATGCTGGCATTGCGAGGTTTAATGCAGGAGCTGGGTGAATTGCGCGCCACAATAAGCGCAGAACCACCAAAAAGAATATGGTGACACCAAGCCATTTGTGCCAGCTGATTCCTGTAATTCTGAGTGGACTCAATGGCATATCATCCACGGCAATTGCAATTGACCATGTTGCAAATATCAAGAGCGCCATCACCCAATGCAAGATGATGGCAACAGAGGTGTATCTGACTTTATCCATTATCCGCGCAACTGTTTGGTAATTTTTGCAACACGCTCGCCATACAGTCGTGCAGTCTCCAGATCACCTGCATTTACTTCGTCAGCACTTGCATCAGATGGTGTTTGCATCATTGCACCCGCAGATGAACCCACATAGTTAATATCATCACGCTTTGCAGCTTTCGAATTCGAAGGCATCAATCCAGTGCCAACCCAAAGACCAGAATGCTGCATAGCCAAAGTAAAGAAGTAATGTAGGGTTGAATGCTTATCACCATTCATTGTTGCTGAATTCGTAAAACCACCGAAGACCTTGTCTTTCCATTGTTGTGAAAACCATTGCTTAGAGCTAGCGTCAGCAAACTTCTTAAACTGCCAACTCACCGTACCCATATAGGTTGGAGAGCCAAACACAATAGCGTCAGCATCATTGAGTGTCGCCCATTGTGCATCAGTAATATTGCCCTCAGCGTTAATGGCAATCAATGTTCCATTAGCGCCTTTAGCAATAGCCTCAGCCTGCTTTACGGTGTGCCCATAACCACTATGAAATACAACAGCTACTTTACTCATCAATTTCTCCTAAAAAAATCTTGACTTGATGTTTATGATTTAAATGCGTCTCTCAGCAACCGCAATGACTCTTCTAATTGCTTTAATTCATTTGATGATAATTTCTTAAATGCGCCATTTAGATGTTCCAAATGCTCTGGAAATACTTTTTCAAATAATGACTGTCCAGATGCCGTTAAACCAATCAGCTGACTACGCGCATCTTCAGAATTTATCTGACGAAAAATGAGACCTTTTGCTTCCAAGCGCTCTAGCACTCCCGTTAACGTTCCCTTGGTCACCAGTGTTTTCTCACCCAACTCTTTACAAGACATCGGCAACTGATTACCCAACGTGGCAATCACATCAAACTGGGTCATCGTTAAACCCATTGCCGCTATGTGCGGAGCTGAATAACGCTCAAAAGCTTGATAGGCAGAAACGAGGTTTCTCAGGACGGGTAAAAAGTTCATAAATCCTATTTAAAGTACTAGTTAGAACTAATATAGTACTAATACGAACTATTTGCAATAAAAAACTAAGAAACCTTCAATTTATAGGGTTTAAAGCCAGTACTACATTGCAATTAGTAAGTGCTAGCTCACTAGGTTAGCCTCTGTTAGCTTCCTTGGCTAGCGCTTAGCGCACAGAGCGAGACACGCCCGCCTTTAGAGGGCTCTACTCCGGCTTGATGCCAGCACTCTTAATAATCTTGCCCCAGCGAATCGATTCCTTCTTTTGAAATGCTCCGAATGCCTCTGGTGTCATAGCGTAATACTTTGCGCCCTCTGCTTCCAACTTCTTTTGAACTGCTGGCTGCTGCATGATTTTGGCAACTTCATCGTGTAATTTTTTAACAACTACAGGTGGGGTACCTGCTGGAGCAAATAGACCAATCCAATTCTTTACATCAAATCCCGGCAAGGTTTCGCTAATACTTGGCAAATCTGGCATAGATGGATCTCGCCCTGCGCCAGTGACAGCCAAACCTCGCAACTTATCACTTTTGACGTAAGGAAGAATAGTAGGCATGGTTGCAAACATCACTTGAGTTTGACCCCCAATGAGATCAGTAATAGCTAAGGCATTCCCTTTATAAGGAATATGCGTCATGTCTACTTTTGCAGTCATTACAAAAAGCTCTCCAGCCAAATGACTAGCGGTACCGATGCCCCCAGAACCGTAAGAAACTTTTCCTGGGTTTGCTTTCAGATAAGCAATTAACTCGGCAACATTTTTAACGGGTAAATTTGGATTAACCGCTAACAAACCTTCTGCATCCAATACGAATACCACCGGCACAAAATCCTTCAGGGGATCATAGGGCATGTTTTTAACCAAGTAGGGATTAACAGCATGTGTGCCAATACTTCCCATGATTAAGGTGTAGCCGTCTGCTGGCGATTTAGCCACAAAGTCGGCACCAATATTTCCACCGCCACCTGCCTTGTTTTCCACAATAACTGGCTGCCCAAAAGACTCGCTCAAGCCCTGCGCTATGATGCGTGAGAATCCATCCGCAATCCCACCTGTGGCAAAAGGAGAAATGATTTTAATTTGGTGGTTCGGGTAAGTGCTTGCTTGGGCAAAGGTGTTTTGATAAGCAAACAAGCCGAGCATCAGAGTAAAGACGAATGTAATTTTTTTCATACTACTTTGCTACTGATCCGTGATGAATGGGTGCTGCACATAAGCCTTGAACTTGGTATTTCTGAATCAGATCATTCACCAGACCACTACGAATGCATTCTTCTACACATGCACTCAGAAAATCGATTGCCTCTACATTAGATTTATTGGTTGCGATTGCTTGCTGAATTCCAGTGAATTGACCCTCCAATATTCGCAAACCTGGATGTTTTTTTGCAAAGGCTACTAAGCCTGTCTTAAGGCCGGCCAGCGCATCTAAGTGCTCGCTAAGAAAAAGTTCATTACTTGCCTGGAGACTATCTGCGTGAACTAGAGAGGCATGCTTTAAATTTCTTTGTAACCAGTGATCGTACGCACTCTTAAAGAAAGATGCGATTCGAACCCCCGGTTGATCCACCTGAGCAATATCTTGTATTGGTGACTCATCAGACACCAAGTAAGTTGCCTCTAGCTCCGCATAAGCAGGAGTAAATATCACCTTTTGTGCACGTGCTGGATCAGATCCTACTAAAACAATTCCGCACCTACCGCTAGCGGCAGCATCAACCACCTCATCTTGAGTCTCAAAACCCTTTAGGTCTAATTTCACATCCATACGCTTTGCTATCGCGCGACAGATATCCGGCGCAATACCCGTAGGCTCTCCTGAAGACGTGCGACCAGTCACTAACAAGAAATTACCAAGATAGACGGCAGCAGAAAGTACACCGTGAGGGGCAAGCTGCGCCCTCACTTCAGAAGCAATTGAATTCAAAATTATCCTTAGGATTGAAAGTTAGAGACTGCTCAGAATTGAACTATTTCACCTTCAGTCATCGGAATAATTTTGATATTGCTACCCTTCATAGCCTCCTGAAACTCGGCTAACGTACCTTTAGTCATCGGGTTAGAATTGTAATGCATTGGGATCACCATCTTTGGCTTCACCCAGGTGCGCAATGCATATGCAGCATCATCCGGAGCCATTGTGAAATTGCCTCCAATTGGAACCATTACTAGATCGGGCTTGTAGTGTTCGCTAATGAATTTCATATCGCTAAATAAGCCGGTATCTCCCATATGCCAAATCTTAAAGCCGTTCTCAAGCTCAATAATGAAGCCCATAGGCTCGCCAGCAGGGTGCGATTCTAATTTTTCTGTAGCAGGATTTTTCCAAACCAATAAAGAAGAATGTTCTGCTTGAACTGCAGTTACCTTGATTCCAGGCGCAGGTGTTACGCGACCCGTTTTATTAAAGCGATGACCCAGGTCTGCTGGCAGAATTCCCAAAGTAGTTAGTGGCGTCACCATATCGGCTGGACCATATAACTTGATGTTATTCATCTTAGCCACAGCTGGCGCATCGCCAAGATGGTCAACGTGTGCATGCGTCACTAGCAACACATCAATCGGACCAATCGCTGCCAAATCATTCTTGTAAATCGGCGGTGTCTTAGGACCGCCAGTAATCCAGGGATCAATCAGAATTATTTTTCCCTGAGGAGATTTAATCCGAAACCCTGCCTGTCCAAGCCATAGCGCCTCAGTCTTACCCTGAGCACCTACAGCTGAAGAATTCTGCGCATTACTGAGTGAGGCTGTTGAAACTAATATTGCCGAAAGCAATAGGCTCAAACCGCTTTTAGTTGAAAAGCATTTCATTCATTCATCTCCTGATGATTGTAGTAATCAGGAAACTATAGACCAAATTGAATGTTTAGGCTTATGACGCAATGCGTCAATTTTCAAGGCATTATTTCCAGAAAAGGGAAGCCTTTTGTGGTGAGTCGGATTTAATAGAAAGCGCCCTCTTTTGAACCACCCCTTGATAAGTTGCCTCGATCACATAGTCACCAGACTCAAGATTAATCAGCATATAAGGCCCATCTGCTTGGGCATCAAAAATGAGCTGTTTTTTAGAACTCATGATTTTGATACTTGCTCCGAAGATCCAGACTCCCCTGCCATTTTCTATTTGAGACATTTCTAATAGCAATGGCCATTGCTTTGCATCAGCTAAAATCGCAACCGTCTCACTCTCGCCTACCCCACCAGTGATGTAAGAAATTCCCTGTGAATGTTGTGTCTCAGGAATTTGTGCCAAGGACAAACAGCTCAATAAGATGATTGGAGTGGCAATCAGTATTTTGAGAAGTGTTTTCATACTTCTATCTTACGTCTGATTGATGCATAAAAAAAGCCCCGCATACACGGGGCTTATGTGCGTTAGAACACTTAAGCTTATGGAGTCATCACAATGGCGCCTGAAACTTTTCGTCCCTCAGCAGCACGATGCGCATCAGCAGCTTGCTCTAAAGAAAATTTAGCACCGATTTGTACTTTAACCTGCCCTTTGGCAATTGCATCAAATACTGCTTTGGCATTTTCTTTTAACAAAGCTGCAGTAGCGTTGTGCGGAAATACAGAAGGTCTAGTTAAAAACAGGCAGCCCTTCTTATTTAAGATCTCTGGCTGAATTTCTGGAGCTGGGCCTGAAGCAGCGCCAAACAAAGCGACTGTTCCAAAAGGAGCAGCACAATCTAAAGAGCCTAAGAAAGTAGTTTTAGCAACAGAGTCATAAACCACATTGGCTTTTTTGCCACCAGTGGCTTTAAGCACTTCTTCAACCCAATTTGCTTGAGAGTAATCAACAACAGCATCGCAACCCGCTTCTTTAGCAGCCGCAAACTTTGCTGGCGAACCCACAGTGCCCACGACAAATGCACCCAATGCTTTTGCCCAACCAGCTAATATTTGACCAACGCCGCCAGCAGCTGCGTGCACGAGCACTACATCACCCGCTTTTACTTTATAGGTTTTTTGCACAAGATATTGTGCAGTCATTGCTTTAAAGAAAACGGCTGCGGCTACTTCATCAGAAATATTGCTTGGCAGAACAACCAATTTGTCGGCTGCTACATTACGTGCACTTGCATAAGCACCAATCCCAGCATTCATATAAACGACGCGATCACCCACTTTTAAATCAGTTACGCCTTCGCCCAAAGCCTCAACCACACCCGTAGCCTCATGCCCAAGGCCCGTAGGCATCTCTAATGGATAAACGCCTGAGCGCTGATATACGTCAATGAAATTAAATCCAATGGCAGTTTGACGGAGTTGCACTTCACCTTTTGCAGGTGGTGGCAATTCTTTATCAATCACTTTGATTACGTCTGCACTACCTAGTTCAGTAAGACTAACGACTCGAGCTTTTGTCACAGGTCACCTAATTATTTTTATATATAGAAAAAACATCATACAGTAAGGGCGCCAACAGAATCGTCTTCAATTACCGCCCAAGTACTGTCACCCAACTTCTTTACTGCCATTGAATAAGTCCAGCCACCTGGAATTCCACAGCTCCATTCTTTCGGACCATTCTGAATCAATACATTGGTGTTATTTCTACCGTCATAGTACAGATGATAAATTTTTCCATGAATAGGATTAAAGCCAAATTTAGCGCTATGCACCATTTCCGTAGCATCTAGCCTTGCTTGCAGGGCTTTAGCTTGTTTCATCAAGACCTCAGCCTGCTCCATAATGCGATCGTACTCAAGCTTGGCATTTTGGCGAGCTACATTTACAGCCTTATCTTTTTCCTCAGTTACTTTGATGGGCGCAAACACGGGAGCACCCACCTCCATTGGATATTCAATCCCTGCATGTCGCGCTGGATCGGTATCTTCGATTCTCATGAAATGCCCTATATGTACTAATTTAATAAATAGATGTGATTACTTAATCAAGCCACATGCAATACGTGGGCCAGAATTTCCTGCAGGCTGAGATTTGTAATCATCCGGATCTCTATGCACAACCACAGAGCGACCGACAATTCCAGTTGGGCCTGTATTTACAGCAAATCCATGTAACTTAGCCGTGTAAGTTGCGTTGCCATTGGCATCGGACTTAATGTTGGGCAAATCTCCTGCATGATTCATACCGCTATTGGGCATGCCATGAGATTTTGTTTCAGGATTGAAGTGACCACCTGCGCTGGTTGCATCCGGAGCAGAGCAATCGCCTTTTTCATGAACATGAAAACCTTGCTCTGAGTTTGGCTTTAATCCAGAAAACTTACCATTGATGAGAACGTCATCTCCTTGCCAGGTAAACATAACATCACCCTTTGCCTGAGAGCCTGATCTTGAATCGAGGCTAGCGCTGGCTTTTTGACCCGTGCCTTGCTCCATCGATTGGCATGCTACTAATGACAACATTCCCACAGCGGACAAAGCAATCGAAATTTGCTTGAATTTCTTGTTCATTTAGATCTCCTTGGATGAGGCGCCCAAAGGCGACTTCCAAGAAAGTGTGACACAAATCGGGCGCTTTTGCTTAGCGCTTATAGAAGCTCAAAGTCACCTCACCCAAATCAATCCCAAACTTGCTCATCTTGGCCTTATTGAGCATTACCTTGGGGGTGACTAAGTACATCCAATCATTAAATTGCACGTTATAAATGGTGCCATCCACCGGCAATGCAAGGGTGTAGGTCCAGTTCAGAGCATTTCCGGCGAGCTGACCCTGTGCATCCCCCACCACATCATCGGCCCTACCAATATAGTTACCTGGAGATTGCTCAGTTAGCGTCCAGATGCGTGTTTGCTTTGTGCCATCAGAGTATTCAAAACGTTCATCCAAGGTGCCGACTTTTTTACCTTCAACTACCGTCCAATTTGCTTTGATCAGCACAGTAAAGCGCTTTTTCACTTCACCGCTACGATCAGTAAAGATGCCATAGGCATCAATCGTTCCAGAAAAGTATTCACTCAGCTCTAAGGCTGGTTTCTCAGCCGCATATTGAGATACCTGAGGTGAAGAGCATGAGACTAAAAGCGCTCCACAAAATATTGTGAATGCAAGGCGCGTAAAAAAAGATTTCATAACTTAACAAGCCTCATTAAAAAGTGGTGGTGGACAGGTTTGCCCCAATAGTTCTGTTCTCAGTTTAGGGGAGCTTGTTTTAGGATCTAACCAAATTCCAAAAAATGCTTTTGAAAACTCAGGTCCAGATATTTGCGCAATTTGCTTACCATCATGATAAAAAACTGTCCCTTGCTTAGGGGAATAGATAGCAGTCAAAGTCTGCCCTGACTCAACATTAGGCAAGAATGACGCCAACTCCTTACCCCAAAGGGCAGCCTGATCATCAGGCACGCCAGTGCGCTTCATTTCCTCTGCGCTCCGATTGGCAATTGATTTACCGGAGAAGGATTTTTGATAGCGCATATCTAAGGCAAACTCAGAGGAAGACAATGAGCCTACCCTATAAAAGGAAGCATCGTAAATATGTAGGCCCCACCAAGTCAGTCGCCCGCTTCCTTGCAGTTTTGCAGTGCTTAAATATGCTGGCACTTCCAAAGGATCGCGCGCAAAACTGGTCGGCACCAAGAAACTCAGTAGAGTAGCGATGAGAAGTAGGTGAATTTTCTTCATTGCTTTACAGACCTTGAACGGGCCTTGACTAATCGTAATGCTGCTGGCCCAAAAAGATTAGATATCGCATGCCGATTCTTGGCAAAAAAGAGATAAGCCAATTTCAAGAATGGTTGGAGCGGCTTTCTTGAAAAAAACCAGGCCATACGAGGTAAGTTTGCACGACGATAGGCCTCAGGAAAAACTGAGACGCCTTGAGTCAATTTGCCACTAGCATACTGACCATACATCGCCGCCAATGCAGCCTCACAAGAGACGCCCACCTTTTGAGGATCATACTGATCTGAGTTAATGTCGACAAAGCCCAATAGATTGTCTTGATTGCGTCCCGATAAAAAGAGAATCTCCGCCTGGCACAACGGGCAAGCGCCATCGTAAAACAAGGTAAGCTTTTCTAATTGAGTCATTGTTCAGCAAGTTTACGGCTTATTCAATAAACTGGCTGACACGGATATTTTTAAGGTTGCTATGCAAAAAGAAGTTGCGCTAAATGTTTTTGGTGAGCCCCTCATTCCCTGCTCTTTCGATCCCCTAACAGGGTTTTTTAGGGATGGTTGCTGCAAAACCAATGAAGAGGATGTGGGCAGTCACTTAGTTTGTGCGATTGTGACAAATGAATTTTTGCAATTTAGCCTGCAAAAAGGAAATGACCTCATCACCCCAAGACCAGAGTATCAATTTCCAGGGTTAGTGGCTGGTGCCCAATGGTGCCTATGCATCAATCGCTGGGTGGAGGCATTCAATGCCCAATGCGCGCCCTCTATCAAACTAGAAAGTACTCACATCAAAGCACTAGAGACTGTCCCTTTGAATATCCTGAAAGAATATTCCAGAGAAATGTAAAAGTGTGAAAGCGTTTTATACCGACCATTTTGTATTACCACTTCCAGAGGGTCATCGCTTTCCGATGGAAAAGTATTCTCGCTTACGTGATTTGGTGAGTGGAGAAAGAAATATTGAACTTGTAGAAGCACCACCTGTAACAGATACCCAAATTCTGTATGCTCACGACCCAAGCTATCTCATAAAAGTCATTGAGGGCAAGCTTTCTCCACAAGAACAAAGAGAGATTGGATTTCCGTGGAGCAAGCAGATGGTGGAACGTTCACGTCGCTCAGCAGGCGCCACGGTTGCTGCAGCCAAAACTGCTTTACGAGAAGGTATTGCCGCCAATCTTGCGGGCGGTACCCATCATGCATATCGAGATGCTGGTAGTGGGTTTTGTGTTTTCAACGACTCAGCTATTGCTGCCCGCGCTTTACAAAAAGAGATTAGCTCATCCCTCAAAGTTGCAGTGATTGATTTGGATGTGCACCAAGGAAATGGCACTGCGTCTATTTTGCAAAATGACGATTCTATTTTTACCCTTTCTATTCATGGAGAAAATAACTTTCCATTTAAAAAGGAAAAGGGCGATCTTGATTTGGGCTTAGAGGACGGTTGCGATGATGCCACCTATTTACATGCCCTATGCCAATCCCTAGATCAACTGGATTCACGCTTTAAGCCAGACTTTCTCATTTTTTTAGCTGGTGCCGACCCCCATGAAGGTGATCGCCTAGGAAGGCTGAATGTCAGTACAGCAGGAATGCGCTTGCGCGATGAGACTGTATTTCAGTATGCCTTGGATAGACAACTACCCATCGCGTTTTCAATGGCGGGCGGTTACGGAAAGGAAGTGACATCTACAGTGGATATTCACTTTCAGACCATTAAGACCGCCCTGCAATTTCAGAAGCAATATTAAATCTTTAGCTCTTCTTTTTTGAGACGCTTTTTGGGCTAGCGAGACTACTGACATTCTCAACGCTGCTCTCAAAATTCGTAAATGAGTCTGCCATTGCGGCACGAATCAACTCAAAATTTTGCAGGGCATTATTAAATGAGGTTTTAAAAACTGAGACATAAGCCTCGCTACCAAGCGGAGCATTATCTGTAGCATCATTTACAAAGTGAATTAAATCCGCCTTAGATTCTTGAATCATGGTTTCGGCAATATCGGCGAGCTCTTGATTACCGCTTTTAAGCACCTGAAGTAATTGGTTGTGATATTGGGAGATCTCTTTGGCAGCATCCTGCAATACCTCTGCATGAACATACTCAAATGCAGATCGAGGATCCTGAGTTTTCATTAGCTCAGATACTCTCTTCTGAATCATGCCGGCTAATTCCTGCGTCGCCCGCTGATTAATCTGTGCGATTGCCTGAGCACTTTCAATCGCCACGCGCCCAGCTGCCTTGGTTGCATCAATAGCTCTTTGTTGTCCTGGAATTGCATTCATATCAAGTGATTTCTTGGTCATATCAGCCTTTCAGATGGGAAATGTCAGATACCAATCTACTCTCGTTCAGGCGGGTTTCTATAGAGAAATACCAGTAGATCTACCCGATACAGGCAAAAGAAAAGCCCCAGACATTGCTAGCTGGGGCTCTAAGACTGCTGAGACATGGATAGACTCTGGTTTTAGCTTTACTCCAAACTTACTTTGTATCTGGCTTCTTCTTTGGAAGACTGTTCAGAGTCTCGGCACTATTGAGCTGCTGATCCACTAAGTAGAGCGTACCCCCATAGTTGGCCTGCAGATCGTATCCTGAGAGACCTACTGTGTAGAAAGTAATATCTGGGTTGAAGGAACGAATCGTACCGCCAGAACCAGCAGAAAAGTTCGCATCTACATCGATACCGCCACGGCGCCCATCAATTGAAGTCAACAAAAACTGATCGATAGCACCGGGAGTCTTAAAGATCGCCACTTGGTATTGATCCTGATACCCAGCCCCCAAACCTTCACCTGTTTTGAGCGCTTGCATAAAGATAGGTTCTTTGCGACGCTTATCAAAAAGGACGCCTTCACCACGGGCCACTACTAGCAAAACGATATTGACATTGGTAGTAGTGAAGACTGCATAGCCAGCTGCCTCGTCAATCTCTTTGCGAACAGAAGGGTTTTGCTTAATTAATGCATCAAGACCAGTCTTTGACATTTTCAAAGTAGCATCGCGCTTTTGAATAATCTCTGCAGTAGTGAGCGGCTTGCCATCTTGACCAGTGGATTGGCAGCCAGCTAGAAAAGCTGCTGACAACAAAGTTAAGGTAAGGTATTTCAAAAAAGATTTATGTGTATTGGTCATATTTAGGTGATTGATAGGGTTTAAATAGTCAGTCTCAATTGAGAGTATTACTCTAAGGATCTGGGCTTCTTGGTTTCCGATACCGGAATAACTTTTCCGCCCAAAACTGTCGCATACACTCCAACATCTTTAATTTTGATTGCGGGAACAGTTTGTGGGTCCGCATCTAAGACCGCAAAGTCTGCGAACTTGCCGGCTTCAATACTCCCTACCTTATCCTCTACTCCTAAAGTGTAAGCAGCATTAATGGTGATCATCTTCATTGCATCAGAGGCAGTTACCGCCTCAGCTGAGCCCCACACCTTGCCATCGTTGTACACATCCTTACGAGTCACTGCAGTCCACGCCTCTTTTAAGGGCACAGGCGCAGACACAGGCGCATCTGAATGAATAGAAGTAACAATGCCATTGCGAACTAAAGTACCAAGTCGAGTTGCATAAGATACGCGATCCATACCTAAGGCTGGGTATTCCAATTTAGCGCGCTCAGAAATATAAGAAATATTGGCACTGACTACAGCACCAAGGGCCTTAATCTTCATCACCATTGCAGTCGATGGAATACCAAAATGGTTAATCGTGTACCGATGATCAAAGCGTGGCTTGGCATCAATCATTAACTGTAAAGCGTTAATAGAATTTTGATTGCCAATATCCCCATTGCTATGAATGTGAATGTGATAACCCGCGTCCCACCATGGCTTCATGGCAGTAGCAAAGTCTTGTGCAGACTTATAGTTTGACGAGCCTAGACTTCCATCGGTATAGCCTGGGTGCTCCATACGCATGGTTTCTGGTAAGTAACCGCCATCACTATAGAACTTCACGCCTTGGAATATCAAACGGTCGTTGTCTTGCTGTTGTAGAGCCTGTGCTTCTGCAATCGCCTTATCACCATACTTCTGAATAAAGGGCTCTGAGTAAACGACAGGAACAATCCTTAAGGCGCCTGCGGAGGATTGACTAAAGGCCTTAGCAATCTTGAGCTCCATATCGATGTTCAAAGTACCAAATGCCAAATCACCAGAAGTGGTGATTCCGCCCTGCTGCATGAGATCACTCATATATAAATAGTCAGTCGGAATTTCACTGGGGTTGAGAACATCTTTTCCAGCAATGCCCAAAATATAAGTTACCGCAGGGATTTCTAAGAACTGGCCATTTAATTGACCATCCTTATCAATGCCTACGCCTTTCACATTCTTCACCTTCTCAGGCGTGATGCCATAAAACTTGATGAAAGCACTATTGACATACATATCATGGCCCGAAGCATCCCATACAACAATGGGTCTCGTGCTCGAAGCTTGATCTAAGAGCTGACGATCAGGCATCTTCCCCATAGCCACTACGTCAAAGCCCCAAGCCAATAGTGTCTTGTTCGGATCCTTGATGTCATCAGAGTATTTTTTGAGCTGTGTCATTGCTGACTGTAAATTAGCAACCCCAGGAAACGCTGGCCCCCATGGATTTGGCATAGGCGATGGTGTCAGTAATGGTTTGTTGAACAAAATACCACCCAACAAAGGGTGCGCATGTGGCTCAATAAATCCCGGGTACATGACTTTATTAGCAAAATCTTTATTAATCTGCGTTGGGTACTTGCTTGTCCAAGGCTTCATATCTTCCAAAGAGCCTACAGACAAAATACGTCCATCAGCAACAGCAACAGCAGTTGCATTAGGAATCGCCGGATCCATCGTGACAATTTTTTTGGCCACAAATACAGTGATATTGGTGACCTTAGGTGTTGATGGAGGATCAAGCAATTGAACCGCTGAAACAAGGCCAGAGAATAGACCTAGTACACCGGCATAAATAATTTTAGACTTTAGATTCACTGGGAGCCTCTATCAAACCTTCATTTATAAAATACTAAGCATGCGTCAATTGCAATCATCAATCTATTAAAAAAAGAAGCTCGACAAGCGAGCCCCTTTTAATCATGGATATCCAAACTTCAATTAATTAATTCACTGGAACCAAAATCTTAGGTTGAGCTAATTTGACATACTTTATTTCTTTAGCATTCACATCCATTTTTTTCAGATCAAATGCATACGTATTATTGTTTTCAAACATCTTGACGTTGTAAACCATGGTTTTATTGTTCGCCACAATGCTCCATTCAGTTACCTCATAGCCACCAGTGCCGCCACCATAAGGGTTACTAGCTGGCAAGGTCACTGATCCAGGAGGAATATCAAAGCTTCCTAGAATGTGCCAAGCAGCACCGTCCATTTGGGCGTTGGTAAAGTTTGTTGGCACTGAGTTAGATAAAAACAGTGCGCGAATGAAGCGGCTTGGGCTTAGGAAATCGCCAGGAAGACCATGCAATCCATTACCAGAACTCGGTGCTGCGTAGGTAGCTCCATTAATAACTAGTGGTGGCTTCTCTACCTTAGAGAGATTGGCATAATTTCCAATGCTATTGAGGTGATCCTGAAATGGAGGATCATTTGTTAAAACAGTCGTTGGATTGTCCATAATAGATAATCCATTTTTGGAGTACTCTACTACGATACTTTTACCGTTAGCATCGTGCAACGTATAGTGCACTGGTGGAGTTTGATTTCCATAAACAGCCAACTTTGCGCCATTGACTTTAATCTTTGGTAGACCGGCCTTCACTTCATCAACAGTAGCAAAATTCGTCAGCACATAAGTGAGCACCTGAACTGAATTGATGCTACTGGATGACTCAGCTTGAGTAACTGCTTGGTAAGCGGCACTATTGGGATAATTCAGTACACCTCCAACGAGGCCTTTCTCATTCATGCCGTCGACAAGTTCAGGCAAGCCAAGCGCATTCATTCCAGCTACCGCATATTTTGAATTCCAATTCAGACCAGAACCATATTTACCATCAACACCAATTCCCTGATGGGCATAAGCTCTTGGAATAGTCGTTAACTGAGAATTCAATGGCAAACCAAATTCCATTGTGCGGCCATAAACATAGCCGCCATCGCTCCCTTTTAGCAAGAAGCTAGTGCAGGCATTACTCACTAATGGAGCAAATGCCAAAGTAACCGAAACCGAAGCAGCTAGTACTTTTTTGAACATCTTTTGTTTCATGATTAACTTCCTATCTTGTATAAGTTAGTACTTCTAAGGCAAATTACTTCAGAATAACTAGTGTTGCTGTTGCACGAGCACCCCAACCAGATGGTCCGCCCGGAGTATTGCTCACGTAATACATCGGGCCTGCACCGAAAGAAACAGGAACACCATCAAACACCATTAATTTAGAGACGCCAGCGTAAAGAGGGTTGGAGGTACGGTGAGCATCGTAGTTATAAAGCGCTTCCATATTCACCGTATAAGTCCAAGCCTCTTTGTTGGTATAGGCCACAAAAGGTTGTCCATACAAATTATTTTGTGTACCAAAAGTTGGATTGCCACCTACATTCCATGATTGATAACCAAGCAGGCCATAAGTCCATGGGCCATCACGGTTTAGTACTACCCCAGTCACGCCGGCACCTGTTTGTTGTGAGCCAAACTTACCACTATTACCTGATGGTGATTGAGCGTAGGGGCCAATACCCCAAATCCAAGAGGAGTTGGTATTAGGCGCATAGAAAGACTCGAGAGTTACGCTAGCAATGCCATAGCCAGAGAATGACTTGCCTGAAGCATCTTGAACACTAACTTCTCTCACACCCGCAACAATTGGTCTCACGATAAAGACATCCCCACCGCCAATATTAAATGGCGCTACCGGCTGAAATAGGAGTGACTGCTCTGAGCCGCCTTGGTTTTTACCTACGCCACGACTAAATTCATATTGCAGTGGCACAGAGATCATATTAGCGATTGGGTTTGCCAATTTCTTGGCAATATCAACGTTGTTTACCTCTGGCTTGGCAGAAACACTCACTTCGCCAGATTTCTCAGCCGAAATTGTGCCTGCACGCGCAGGAATTTCTTGAGCAAAAACTGAAATGCTTATGAATCCAAGTGCCACTAAAGGAGTAAATATTTTTAAAGTAAATTTCATAAAATATTTAAAAGAGATTTAAAAGTGGAATGTTGCTGATAATTGCGGGCCTTGAAAGGTTGTCTTCTGAAGAAGGCCTGCACCGTTAGTCTTCGAGCTACTCATGTCATAGTAAAGACCGCGATAAACCAAGGAGACATCAACCCACTTTTCAATCGTCTTACCAACACCAGCCATTGCCTGCCAAGTCACGTTAGTTGTTCCGCCGCCACTGCCGATATCAGCGTAGAAAGGAATATACCAAGTGGAATCTGCGATGCGATAGCGTCCTTTAAAGCCAACAATCGGATCGACAGTACTGACAGTCTTAGAGTCGCTTAATGAATAGTTGGTGCCATCAA
The DNA here is from genome assembly GCF_018882015.1 of Polynucleobacter sp. JS-Fieb-80-E5. Lineage (NCBI taxonomy): Bacteria > Pseudomonadati > Pseudomonadota > Betaproteobacteria > Burkholderiales > Burkholderiaceae > Polynucleobacter > Polynucleobacter sp. JS-Fieb-80-E5. The sequence continues at coordinate 557,394 of NZ_JACVPH010000001.1, forward strand.
GTGCAAGGTTCATCGTAGCAGTCATGCTAATCCAGCGAACCCCTAATAAACCATCAATATTGGCATTTTGATTATTGACTAAATTATAAGTAGCAGCACCAGTCAGCATAGTTTGCTGAACCGTAGGTTTCATCGCCAGCTTAAAGTTGTAACCCGGCGCTGGAGTGACTGAAGTAGTACCACTCTTTTGCAATGTAGCACTAACCAGATCAGCCATTATTCCCCAGCTACCATAATGAGCCTCTCCAGAAATCATTCCTCCTGATTTGAGGTTGCTAATAATATCGCTCATGTTCACGTCTGCAGTATTAAGGTACTTACCTTTGTAATTCAGTGTTGAACTAATATTAGGAAGCCAGACATAAGGCGTTACATCAACAGTCCACTGATTAGAGATCTTGGGAATCGGTGTGAGCGCCTCATCTGCATGAGCAACACCTACAGACATGAAGATTGCAGATATAGCTATTAGAGATGCAAGAATTTTCTTATTCATAAAAGGACCGATGCGATATAAGGTTGGTAAGGAAATATTTAATACTAATTTTGGTACTAATTATAGTCTGTAGGCTTAACCGTAAAAGACCTGCGCTCTAGAAGTTATAGGAGATCTTCGCGTAGGTAGACCAGTCGTACTGGTGATAACTTTGAACCACTTGTTTACTAGCACCCACTGCAAATACCCAGTCCTTAGTGAGGCGATGGGTCACCATAGCATCAATCGGCACAAACCAGCCCCCTCCAGCAGAGTTGTAAACCGCACCGTTTTCATCCCAAAAACGCAGCATTGTGTTTGGAGATAGCTGGAAGCCAATAGTTGGGAATATTTGCAGGTTTCTGACCAATGCAGGTTGATTGGGGTTAATGGTCTGATTATTGTTTTTAGTATCGAAGCCGTACATATAGCGCAATAAGGGCGAGAAATCGGTCACACCCAACAGACTATCGACCTCAGGAACAAATGACCACCCTAATTGCGGGCCAACCGCCCACTGCCCATTATTACCAAATGGAAATACAACACGACCACCAACCAAAGCACCCAATGACTTAAGAAAAGTTCGGTCTTGACCCCAGATAGTGACCATGGTGTTGCCCGCACTGAATTGCCCTGAATTATTAGCGGACGAAATGGAGTTGTAATTGGATGCGTAAGAACTATCGAGACGTATACGCCCTCGCCAATCACCTGCCTCCAAGGGATTGTAGTAACGTAACTTCAAAATATTTTGATAATTATCGTTACCGTCGTAATTGTGATAACCCCAAAACTCTAACACCTTGCTGTTCGTCAGCTGCTGAGAATCATTATCAAATTTTGAGAGGGGAACCAGTAAGCCCTCTGCATAACTTGCTGAAGCAAAAAGACTGATGATGAGTAATAAAAATAATTTCATAAAAAGGCGATGCCACCCTAAGGTGGCATTTATTAAATATAGCTCTTTAAATATTTTGCAGCTTACGGCATTACAACATGCCAAACATTATTGACGTTATCACCCGTCTTATCGCCAGGGTTTTTGTCCTTAACAAAGAAGTACAGTGGCTTGCCTTTATAGGTCAATTGCTTCTGACCATCGTTACGACTGATATAGGAAAAGTCACCGGAGAGCTTAATGCCTGGCTCCACATAGACTGGAGGCCAGTTGGTCGCACAGGTTGATACGCACTCTGACTTGCCTGAGCCTGCCTGATCTTTATCAAAGGTATAAATGGTCTTGCCATAACTACTAGTCAAAATACCATTGGTTACTTTAATAAAATCTGCTGAAGATGTTTTGACATCAGGCGCACCCGAGCAAGCAGCCAATCCCAATGCAACTGTTACTACTGCGCAAAGTCTTAATAAATATTTCATTGTTGATCCTTTTATATAAGCTACGAATTAATTACCTGGGCCAACCAAAGTAACTTCAATGCGACGATTCTGTGCACGACCTTCTGGAGTTGCATTAGAAGCAATTGGATTAGATTCGCCCATGCCTTGCGCAGAAATAAGACTCTGACTTACGCCCTTGCGAATAAGGTAGTCAACCACGTTATCCGCTCTCTTGGATGACAGATCGAGATTAGTAGTAATGCCTTGATTACGTAACTCAGCACCAATAGCAACGTTATCTGTATAGCCACGAACCACTACCTTAGTATTTTTGAAGCCAGATAATGTGGGCGCCATTTTTGCTAATACCTGCTCAGCTTTGGCATTCAAACGATAGCCGCCTTCTGGGAACAAAATTTTGTCGCGGATCGTGATGCGCAACTCACCTTGTAATTGGCGAATTTCTACTTCATCGCCCTGGTAAGCCTGTTGGAGCTGGCTATACGCCTGGTCCAATTGGTTGTATTTACCTTCGGTGACGCAGGCACTTAAGAGCGCAAGTGCTGCAATAGATAAGGCTAGTAATCCTTGTTTCATGAGACTCATGTCATTTCTCCAGATTCAGTAAAAAAATTAGCCTTGCAGGCATTAAGACCACTATAGCCCAAAGACCAACCCACGCCCTTCTAATACCTAAAAAATCGTAATGTTGATGAAAAATCTAGAAATAACCCGTTTTAAGCACACCCCAGGCCCTGAAATCAATTATCTATAAATTCGATCATAAATATCAAATTTATTCATTAGACAAATAATCAACTGAGGTTCAAAATTCATCCAGTTGCAGTAGTTACTAAAGAAATTGATTAACCAACACTAGGAGCACAGTATGTCCATTATTAATACCGCAGTTCAACCATTCAAAACCGAAGCTTTCCACAACGGCAAGTTCGTAACTGTTACTGATGAAACCCTCAAAGGCCATTGGTCAGTTTTGATTTTCATGCCAGCAGCTTTTACTTTTAACTGCCCAACAGAAATTGAAGATGCAGCTGAGAACTATGCTGAATTTCAAAAATTAGGGGCTGAAGTATATATCGTGACAACCGATACTCATTTCTCACACAAGGTTTGGCACGAGACTTCTCCTGCTGTTGGGAAAGCAAAGTTCCCACTCGTTGGCGATCCAACACACACATTGACAAACGCTTTCGGTGTTCACATTCCTGAAGCTGGTTTGGCATTGCGTGGCACATTCATCATCAACCCAGAAGGCATCATTAAGACAGCAGAGATTCATTCAAATGAAATCGCTCGTGATGTTTCTGAAACTTTGCGTAAGTTGAAGGCCGCTCAGTACACGGCAGCACACCCAGGTGAAGTATGTCCTGCTAAGTGGAAAGAAGGCGCAGCAACATTGACTCCATCTTTGGATCTCGTAGGCAAGATCTAAGTTGAATCAGTAATCCATAGACTCTCTTCGGAGAGTCTATTGGAGAGGACTAGATCCTGCCCAATAGACTCACCTAAAAAATACCCAAGGAAATCATCATGCTCGATACCAATATCAAATCCCAGTTAAAGGTATATTTTGAAAAGATTGTTAGCCCCATCGTTCTCGTGGCTAGCCTAGATGACAGCGACAGCTCCAAGCAGATGCTTGAACTCTTAAATGAAGTAGCTGAGCAGTCAGACAAAATCACCCTTAAAACAGATGGTCAAGCTGAACATAAGCCTAGCTTTACCGTTAGCAAGACTGATCAAGTTGCTCGCATTACTTTTGCCGGCCTACCAATGGGTCACGAGATGACATCTTTCATCTTGGCTATTTTGCAGGCTAGCGACTACCCAGCCAAAGTAGAGCAAGAAATCATTGATCGCATTACTAAATTAGATGACAAGCTTAGCTTTCAGACCTTCATCTCGTTGTCATGCCACAACTGCCCTGACGTTGTTCAGGCACTGAACTTAATGGCAACTCTCAATCCAAACGTTACCCATGAAATGGTTGATGGCGCTCTTTACCAAGGCTTGGTAGATCAATACCAAATCATGGCTGTACCAACTGTGATTCTCAATGGCGAAGTATTTGGTCAAGGCCGCATGAGTGTTGAAGAGATTGTTGCCAAGCTTGATACCTCTACCCCTAAAGAAGAGGCTGCAAAGCTTTCTGCTAAAGAGTCCTTTGATGTTTTAGTCATTGGCGGTGGGCCTGCCGGTGCTGCTGCTGCTATCTACGCGGCACGCAAAGGTATTCGCACCGGCATTGTGGCTGAACGTTTTGGCGGACAGGTCATGGACACTATGGGTATTGAAAACTTCATTTCTGTAAAAGAAACGGAAGGACCTAAATTAGTGCAAGCGCTCGAGCAACACGTGAAGAGCTATGAAGTCGACATCATGAACTTACAGCGCGCCAATGCTTTGCGCAAAACGAATCATGGTCTTGAAGTGGAATTAGCCAACGGTGCAGTTCTGAATAGCAAATCTGTGATCATCAGTACTGGTGCCCGCTGGAGAGAAATGAATGTTCCTGGCGAACAAGAATACCGCGGCAAAGGGGTTGCTTACTGCCCTCACTGTGATGGCCCTTTATTTAAAGGTAAGCGTGTAGCGGTGATTGGCGGCGGTAATTCCGGTGTTGAGGCTGCCATTGATTTAGCGGGTATCGTTAGTCACGTGACCTTAATTGAATTCGATAGTAAGTTGCGGGCTGATGCAGTATTGCAAAAGAAGATGGCTAGCATGCCAAACGTTACTGTCATTATGAGCGCACTCACCAAAGAAGTATTGGGTGCCAATGGCAAGGTCAATGGCTTGCGCTACCAAGATCGCACCAACAGCACTGAGAACAATATTGAACTGGAAGGTATCTTTGTACAAATCGGCTTGTTACCAAACACTGATTGGCTCAAAGGCACTATTGATCTTTCTAAGCACGGGGAAGTTATCATCGACGCAAAAGGTGAAACTTCTTTGCCGGGAGTATTTGCAGCTGGAGACTGCACCACTGTTCCATACAAGCAAATCATTATTGCTATGGGTGAAGGTGCTAAAGCTTCTCTAGGAGCATTTGATTACCTCATTCGCTCATCGGTTACCGAGCCAGAAGAAGCGGTTGCTGCATAACTAATAATCAATTTGCAGCAAAACAAAGGGAGTCTTTCGACTCCCTTTCTCTTATTGAAGTAAATACCTCTTACTCTGATTGACCTGGTCTAGGTGTTTGCCATGGCCAGCGACCATCGATTTCTAATGTGAGTGACCAACTCAAAAAGCAACGAATTAAAACAATGGCGCCCAATACTGCCACACTTGTCAAGGTTGGGCTGATGGCTACAGTACGGATCACATCCCCCGCAACCAAGACTTCAAGACCAAGGATCAAAGAGCGAACGATCTGAATACGAAAAGTTTTATAGGCGATATCGGCCGTCTGCGTAATCAGGCCTTTTGCAAAACAGAAGAGGCCCCATAAAACACCGATGGATACTACGGCGACTCCAAGGGCATCCATCACATCACTGACATCGCGAATAATTTCAATTTGATTCATGTTCCGGTCTTTTGAGATTGAATGCCTACATATTAGCTCGTTTAGCACTAGCCTCCGTTATAAATTACACTGTGCCATCTATTGCTTTATTAAATCCAAGGAAATCAGAATGAGCTTAATTGACAAATTACAGTGGCGCTATGCCACCAAGAAAATGGACTCCACAAAGTCCGTACCACATGAAAAGGTAGAGTTAATCCTAGAGGCGATTCGCCTGACTGCCAGCTCTAGTGGATTACAGCCGTATGAAGTGCTTGTGATTACCAATCAAGCTATTCGCGAGAAGATTAAAGCCATTTCCTGGGACCAAACCCAAGTAGTAGATTCTTCTCATTTGCTCGTTTTTGCCGCTTGGGATACCTATACGGCAGAGCGAATTAATCAATCATTTGATATGACTGAGAAGCTGCGCAACTTCAAAAGCGAAGCTGGTGACATTTACCGCCAGAAGCTACTTAATGGTTATACCGCGAGAGATGCTGAAACCAATTACACCCATGCTGCAAAGCAAGCATATATAGGACTTGGTACTGCCCTCATTGCGGCAGCGTACGAGCAGATTGATTCCACACCAATGGAAGGCTTTGATGCTGCAGCTCTCGATGAAATCCTCGACCTCAAAGCAAAAGGTTTGCGCAGTGTTGTCATGCTGCCGCTAGGTTATAGAAAGGCAGATGAAGACTGGTTGCTTAACTTGAAAAAAGTCAGAAAGCCTAAGGAAGACTTTGTTACTTGGATTGAGTAAGAAATAGAAGTATAGAAAAAGTAAAAGCCACCCGAGGGTGGCTTTTTTAACAGCAAAATTAACTATTCAGTTAATTAAGCAGCTTTACGGCTTTTAGCGGCTGGCTTAGTAACAGCGTATTGACCTTGAATATTTGCCAAAGCAGCATCAACACTCTTCTCAAAGTTAGCAAATGCGTCAGTTGCAGATGCGCGAACTTGATCAAACTGTTGGAGTGAAGAATCAAATGCAGTTTTGAATGCAGAAACAAAAGCTTCAGAACCAGCAGGAGCTGTCTTAGTAGCTTCTTGAACAAACTTAACCAAATCAGCACGTGCGTCATTAACAGAAGCATCAACTACTTGAGCTACTTCCTTGTTACCGTTACGAACTACTTGGTTTACTTTAGCTTGATAAGCAGCAGCGTATTTAGCGGCTTCTTGAGCAGCTTCTGGCTGAGCTAATTTAGCTAATTGCTGTGCATCCTTGATTGCCAACAATTGTGAGCTTGTATCTTGAGCAGCAACTAAAGCATCTTTAGCAGCAGCTTGGTTGATTTCAGCTAATTCTTGAGCGCTTTCAACAGCAACTTGTGCCAAATGTTTAGCAGTTTCGATTGCTTTAGCTTGTGCAGCAGCGAGTTGGTCGTTTAATTGAGTTTGGAACATGATTTATCCTTAATTTGTTAAATGGGTATTTATATTGCAATGCACCATTCTAAGATCCCTATTTTCCAAAAGCAAGATATTTTTGTTGCAAAGCAACATATATTTTCTAAAACCCCATTTCAAGGCTTTAAATAGGGTTTATTGGGTAATTAAATTCTAATTTTCCCATATAGTTTTTAGGGGAATTAGCTAGGAACTTCCAAAAATCATTAGCAATAAAGGGTTAGGCGTTCCTACTTTACCCAGGTGGTAAATTCCTCTGCACTGACTCTAGGAGTGTGAAAACTGTTCACTAATGCGTTTTTGTCGGCATATCCAAGTGCCATACCGCACACAAGCATCTCGTTCTCTTTCGCACCAATGCAAGGCAGGATGATCTTTGCATAGTCATTCCATGCCGCTTGTGGACAAGTATCCAAGCCCTCACCTCTGGCTGCAACCATCATGTTCTGCAAGAACATTCCATAGTCAAGCATCGAGCCCCTACCAAGCTCTTTATCGATAGTGAAGAAGATGCAAACTGGCGCACCAAATGCCTCAAAGTTTTTTCGATGCTGAGCATGCATCTTATCTTTATCGCCTTTAGTAATCCCTAATAAACCATACAGGCCCCAACCGTTTTCACGACGCCTGTCTATATAAGGGCTAAACCATTTTGTGGGGTAATAGTCGTAGGCGGATTGATATTCTTTTGCTAAATCGGGATTGAGTGCAATGTCATCATAAGCAGCGCATACCTTTTTGCATAAATCATCAAGAGCTTTGCCTTCTACAACATAGGCCTTCCAAGGTTGCGTATTAGTACCGGAGGGTGCACGCGCAGAAATATTGAGTAACTTGAGCACGGTCTCTTTGGTGACGGCTTCTTTTGTAAATGCTCTTACCGACATACGCGAAGTAATTGCCTCGGCTGGAGTTAATGTCTGCATAAAGATTCCTTAGCTTTATTTAGGTTTAGCGCTACTTAGCTCTTGCTTTATGTAGCTTCCGATAACTATCGATTAAACGATGATGCCTATCTAGCCCCTCTAACTTCATGCTCGTTGGCGTTAAACCATAGAAAAGCACGCTTCCATCGATTGAACCCAAAACGGCATCCATCCTAGCATCACCATACATACGGCGGAAGTTCGATTCATAGTCTGCCATCTCCAATTCATCATCTAAGTGAACTTCAAGGGCAGCATCTAGAGCTTGGTAAAACAATTTACGCTCTACTGTATTGTCGTTGTACTGAAGAAAAGCGCCCACTAGCTCATGTGCTTCCTCAAATTGCTTTAGCGCAAGATGAATCAACAGCTTTAACTCCAGAATAGTAAGTTGGCCCCAAACGGTATTCTCATCAAACTCAATGCCAATTAATGTGGCGATGTCGCCATACTCATCTAGTTCGTTATTTTCCAAACGATCCAGAAGTGCAGTTAAGCTAGCATCATCTAGTTGGGATAAATTGAGAATATCCTTGCGGAACAGTAAAGACTTATTAGTGTTGTCCCAAATCAAATCTTCAATTGGGTAGACTTCAGAGTATCCTGGGACTAAGATTCGACAAGCTATTGCGCCCAGTTGATCATAGACAGCTACATAAGCCTCTTTGCCAATCGCTTTCAGAATACCAAACAGAGTTTGGGCTTCTTTAGCATTCGAATCCTCGCCCTTGCTAGAAAAATCCCACTCTACGAATTCATAATCTGATTTAGAGCTAAAGAAACGCCAGGATACAATGCCGCTGGAATCAATAAAGTGCTCAACAAAGTTGTTCGGCTCAGTCACGGCCTCGCTGGCGAAAGTAGGCGGGGGCAAATCATTCAAGCCCTCTAAGCTGCGCCCCTGCAATAGCTCAGTCAAACTTCTCTCTAAGGCAACTTCAAGGCTTGGGTGAGCACCAAAAGAGGCGAAGACGCCCCCTGTTCTTGGGTTCATTAAGGTGACGCACATCACTGGATAAACTCCGCCAAGTGATGCATCTTTAACTAGTACCGGAAAGCCCTGCTCTTCCAAGCTCTGAATACCAGCCAGAATGCTGGGATATTTCAAGAGCACTTCTTGCGGTACATCCGGCAATGCAATTTCGCCTTCCAAAATTTCACGCTTTACTGCTCGCTCAAAAATCTCTGACAAGCACTGCACCTGCGCTTCAGCTAGTGTGTTGCCAGCGCTCATCCCATTACTGACGAACAGATTCTCAATCAAGTTAGATGGAAAATACACAGTCTTGCCGTCCGATTGCCGCACATACGGCAATGAACAGATGCCACGCTCTACATTACCGGAATTAGTATCCACTAGATGCGAAGCCTTTAGCTCTCCATCTGGGTTATAAATGTTTTGAGAGTATTCATCTAGAATTTCAGTGGGCAATGCATCTTTCTTACCTGGCTTGGACCAACGCTCATTGGGGTAATGCACAAACTCTGCATTGGCAATATCCTCACCCCAATACGCGCCGGCATAAAAATGGTTATTACTCAAGCGCTCGATATACTCGCCCAGAGCAGAAGCCAAAGCACTTTCCTTGGTTGCACCTTTACCATTGGTAAAGCACATCGGGGAATGCGCATCACGTATATGCAAGGACCATACATTCGGAATCAGGTTGCGCCACGACGCGATTTCGATCTTAATACCCAGGTTAGCCAAAAGACCTGACATATTGGCAATGGTTTGCTCTAGGGGCAGATCTTTACCCAGAATACGGGTGCTAGCGCTAACGTCAGGCCTTAAGGTCAATAGACTCTGCGCATCAGCATCAAGATTGGCAACCTGCTCAATAACAAACTCGGGGCCTTCCTGTACTACCTTCTTAACTGTACAGCGCTCAATTGAGCGGAGAATACCTTGTCGATCAGTTGCCGAAATATCGGCCGGCAGCTCAACTTGAATCTTAAAGATTTGTTTGTAGCGATTTTCTGGATCAACAATATTGTTTTGCGATAGACGGATATTCTCAGTAGAAATATTCCGAGTTTCGCAGTACAGCTTTACAAAATAAGCTGCACATAAAGCTGATGAAGCTAAGAAGTAGTCAAATGGTCCCGGCGCAGATCCATCGCCCTTATAGCGGATTGGTTGGTCAGTAATGACCGTAAAGTCATCAAACTTTGCTTCTAGACGAAACTTATCGAGAAAATTGACTTTAATTTCCATGGGAATGATTCCAAAATGGCGCAAAAAATATTGTGAGCACCATTATCCATCCCAGCACCACCTGCAGAATGTCTTTGAAGGCTAAGTTAGCCACATTTGGCGATAAATGCCATCCGGATCATGATCTTGGGTTTGCTTGGCTACATTAAAAGATCTGCCTCCCCTAGGATCGGTGCCTTTTCCGGCAATATATAACCAGTTGCCTTGATTGCTATAAACATCGTAGTCAATCAATTGATATTCAAACCAAGCAGCACCCCCTTGCCAATCACCCTTCATGTCATAAATCCAATAACTTGCCACTATTTGACGCATGCGATTGGATAGATATCCCGTTTTTTTCAATTCACGCATACCGGCATCTATCAGCGATTCCCCTGTATTACCAGACGACCATTTGGAGAATTTTTCACCATCAAACTGATTGCTAGGCGCCTTACTTAAACCTTTGGAGTTATAGAGCCTTTTGCCATACTTAAAGTGGAGAAACCGGAAGTAGTCTCTCCAAAGTAATTCAAACCAAAGCCAGTAGGTCCCATCATTTGCTCCATAGCAAATTTCATAATCCGCTAATTGCTTTGCAATGAATCCTGCAGAGCAACAACCCTGCGCTAGCCATGGGGAGAATTTGCTGGAGTAATCCATACCAATCAGCTCATTACGTGTTTGTTTATAAGTATCGGTAAGGCGTCGCTCGAAATATTGCTGAATATGGGTTTGAGCACTCCGCTCCCCACCCCGAAACTTGCTACCACCAGACATAGTATTACCGCCCAACCCTTTGATGGAGGTCGTCTCAATGACCGGCAATGAAGGAATGCTCTTGGGAGCATCTACGGGAATAGCAAAACGTAATTTTTGTTTTTCGACTTGCTGACGAAATTGGGTAAAGATATCTGGCATCTCCTGTAATGAAAATGGAAGAGATAGGGCGTCCAACATGCTTGATTGCCATAATGGATTAATCTGGAAACTAGCACTTCTTAATAGCGCCAGCTGCTCCAGCTCTTCGGGAGCCTGAATTTGCTCACAATAAATAATGTCTGTATCAATCTGTGCTTTTAACTTCTCAAAAACATATAAGACATTACCAGTCATTTCAAATAAATCTGATCCCAAGTCTCGAAGCTGACTGCGTAATTCCCGCAAAGATTGATCCAAAAATACCTTGCGATGCTCTCCTATTCTCGGAAATCCCCATGCAGTATCTTGTCCTAGGTTGGGCTGATGAATATAGACTGGTAGCAAATGATCCACAGACTTACATGCCTGTAAAAACGATGGGTTATCTTCTAGACGGAGATCATTTCTAAACCAATAGAATGCAGTTGTCATTTATCTGTGCCAATCTGAATTATTTGATTCCTATAGGTACCCGATAGCGCTTTTTTGACTATCTTATAAATGTCGAGATCAAATTCAGCCTCACCTGACTGTGCCAACTCATAAAGCTCATCCTGATTAATCGCGGTACCCAAATAGCACCATTTATCAATTACGATCATTTCGCCGCCCTCTTTAATGGCGATGGCTCCAGAATAAGGCCAAACCTGAACTTTAAAGAGTTCCATGGCTGTTTTTAACTGTAAATTATGTAAGGCAATAGGGGTAAGATTGATGCAGGTCCCACTGCATTGCTTTACTTGATAGCCAAAGCAAGATTTACCTTCAATACGCTTCTCTAGACCAAGCAATGCTTCGCATAAATTGTATTTTTTTGCGATCGCTTTTAAATAAGAATGTGCTTCTCGCTTGCTATAAAACAAGCCATATAAATTATCTTGTAACCCGGGGGCTAAATGATGATGGGTGACCAAAGAAGGCGTCAGAACTCCAATAGCATCCTCCTCCAAGCTCCAAGCACAAAGATCCTTAGATCTACGCAGCTTAATATTGAGAGAGGGCATGCGCTCTTTTATTAATCTCGACTCTAGAATTAAAGCGCCCAGCTCTCCACTCGTTTCGATCCAATCAATATCTCGAACCTGCAAAGAAAGTTTCATTTCTTTGCGTTGCGTTAAAGCGCCCTGAAAGTGCCCCATCACCCTGCTCCGCAAGGAAATACTTTTGCCAATATAAAGAGGGGTCTTATTTTCCCCATAAAAGATATAACAACCCGGACCATCGGGTATGGAGTCTATTAAATTCTGGTCTATGTTCGAGGGCAGACTGGCATTACCAATGAGCTGACTTATAACCTCATTCAATTTTTCTTGCCCGAACTTTGACTCACACACACGCCAAAATTGAAGCAATAAATCAGCATCCCCTAGTGCGCGATGTCTAGCGCTTACCTTTAGTCCATGGGTGCTAATGATGGTATCGAGATTATGGCGGGGCTGATCTGGGAAAAGTAATCGAGATAGCTTTACGGTGCATAAAACTTTAGGTTTAAAGTCAATGCCAACCCTCTTAAAAGAGGCTTTGATAAAGCCATAATCAAAGCGAGCGTTGTGAGCAACAAATATTTTTCCCTCAAGCTCTTTTTTTAAATCTTCCGCAAGTTCAGAAAAACAGGGCTGTCCTTGCACCATTGATGGTGAAATACCAGTCAGTCTTTGAATATTTTGTGGGATATAGGTCTGCGGATCAATTAACTTTTCCCATACCTGAATCTGATTACCCGCTAGTGTTTTAATTCCAATTTCAGTAATGCGATCACGATCGAAATGAGACCCTGTGGTTTCAATATCAACAAAAGCTAAATCGGGGTAAGGGCCAGGCTGACTGTTCACGCGAGAGACATAAAATCCATTTAGTTTGCCGATGGACCTCTATTTAGGTATTCAGCAAAACTGAAAATGGAATTGGGGCCGCGAGCCACATCCTCAACTTTTTTGAAGCTTGTTTTCACAACCTTCTGAGATTCGCCTTTTTTCTTTTTTTCCTGACTAGGGGTTACTTGCTTTTCTAATTGCAAGTAGGGTTTCCGCTCTGGCGCCGTCTGTACTTCACTAAATCGTGGAATGTAATCTTTGATTGCAGAAGCTAGAGTCACATTTGAGATGCAGCTCATCATATATGTTTCAAGCGATTGATAAAGCTCTTTAGCAATATCCGATACCTCAACTTTTCTCTTCTTAATTTGGTTCATTGCTAGAACGATATCCTTGATGGTAATAATTCTAGGATCCTTTGAAAGTTGATACCCGCCTGCCCGACCTCTAACTGCAGTCACAAGACCCGACTCCCTTAGTGGACGCAGCAAAAGTTCGATACGACTGACTGATATATGCTGTCTTTTTGCTATCTCTGGAGCAGGGACAAGCTGCCCATTAGCTGAATGGCTTGCAATATCTACGAGGGTATTGAGAGCTACCCTGACTGCTTTGGTGACTTCCATGGGAGTTTCTGCATAAAAGTTAGATTGAGGCTAGTATGAAACTGATCCGAAAAGTGTGCTGCAGCGCATTAATTAACCCTATCTAACTTATGGTTGAAATAACTAGACCCCAGCACCCCCTTACCCATCGGCTACTTCGCTTTCTAGCCTGCATTCTGGCCGGCGGAATCATTTCTCAAGCCATAAGCTGCCTAGCGGCTTATTTATTAATTAGCGATTCACAAGCTGCGGGTATGGTGGCGCACATAGTAGTTCAGCAACTTTCCTACTACTTTTTAGGATGTGCGTTCGCAATCTTAAGCATTGCCAACATTCTCATTAAAAGGGGTTCGTCTCCACTTAAAAATATCCGCCTACTTTTACTAATACTGATGATGGCAGTTGCAGTGGTAAGTTTTCTTCTCATACCGCGCATGGATTACTTGAGGGAAACAGCGCTAATAGATGGTATGCCAGTCATGCTCTCGCCGTTTGCCAACTACTTTCAGGTTTTGAATATCTTAGTGCTGATGCTGCTGTTAACGCAGATCATTGCCGGCATCCTGGTGGCATGGCGCCTGACTAAATCAGAATCAACCTAGATGCGCTCGAACCGCAACAATCAAGGGTATCTGCTGCTCTGGTCTTAGAAACTGACCCAGCTCTATACGTAAGCTTGATTGGCTTATGTGAAAGACCTTTGACCCTTCCGAGGGCATTTCAATTTTGGCCCACTGCGTATTCAGTTCATACACAGTCTCTTTGTAGCCAATGAATTTTTTGACCAAAAGACGTTTGCCATCAATCTCAATCGTTTCACAATCTAACGCATGTCTACAGTAGATTATAAATCCGAGTGTTACTGCAAAAAGCTCTAAGGCTGTAAAAATGGGAATGACCCATACTCCCGCTAAGAAGAACCCAGTTGCGACTGTCAGCGAGAGACAAACTAGAACAATATAGAACTTGAGGAGCTGCTTAGGAGTCAGCGCGCAGTTTCTGCGCATTTGCCAGCGCTTCATATTGATGTAGTTCTGGAAATGACTAGTGAGAACCTATTGGCCTTTACTACGCTCTTGAGATTTCGCTAACTGGTCGGCGCTTCTTTGTTGAAAATCCACCATGGAGTGATACCCCATTTGATAACAAGGGCAATGCTTACCCAGAATCCAGCGAGCGAGTTTGATGCGTAGTTTTTGGACCATTTTTTACCTCTGATTGGTGAACCTCAAATGTAAACGGAAAACGCATTTATTGCTGAGCGGAGATTAAAACTGGGGGGTATTTACCGCGAGATTCGCGTCAGCAAAAATTATTCAAATCCATTAAATTGATTAGATGACTAATTTAGACTCCACCACTCGAAAAATACCGCTATTCCCACTAGGAACCGTACTGTTTCCAGACGGCGTAATTGCCCTCAAGATCTTTGAGGCACGCTACCTCGACATGATTAAGACATGCTTGCGTGAAAAAACAGAGTTTGGCGTTGTTAGCATCATGAAAGACCAGGACCCCAAAGGAGATTCGCCTCTTGTTTTTTCCCAAATCGGAACTCTAGCCCTAATTGAAGATTTTGACCCCGTTCAACCCGCCTTATATATGACTAGGTCATCTGGAACGCAGCGCTTTAGACTTCTTCATAGCCAACAAGAATCTAATGGCCTGTGGATTGGTGAAGTTGAGCTTCTAGCGAATGATCCCGTTACCCCTATCCCTGAAGAACATCAAAAGGTCGTGAAATTATTAAATGAAATTATTTCAGTCATTCAGAGTGAAGATTTATTAGAGGAGTCCCCATTTAAGAAGCCCTTCAAGACAGATGACTGCGGCTGGGTATCAAATCGCCTTGCAGAACTATTACCCATCTCCCTGGCCCAAAAGAACCATTTGCTAGCCCAAACCAATCCCAGAATCAGACTTGATCTGGTTACGGAAATTATCGAAGATGATGGTTTGAGCAATCTCATGTTGCACTAAATCCATGCTTGATGAGCTTATTCGTAAAACGATTCGTGAAATGGTGGGGGGCGGTGGACCACCGATTGCTTTTTTAACGCCAGCAGGCGATCGCGGCCTCTTTGGCCCAGAATCGATTGCCTGGAAAGTACACGCAGACTTTATCTCAATGATGATTGGCGGCATCAGCTCACTAATCTTGCAAGCCCTTCATCCACAAGCCTTAGCAGGAGTTTGGGATCATTCCAGTTTTAGAGAGGATCTTAAGGGCCGGCTCGGTAGAACGGCTTTCTTCATTGCTGCTACTACTTATGGATCAACCGAGATGGCAGAAAAAGTGATTGAAAAGGTTAATCAGATTCATGCAAAGATTCATGGCTTTGATGAATTCGGAAAACCCTATTCAGCTACCGATCCACATCTACTGGCCTGGGTTCATCTCACAGAAACGCATAGCTTTATGCAGGCTTTTGAAGACTATAGAAAAGAGAAATTAAGCCCACAGGAGAAGGATCAATACTTTATTGAAATGAAATCTCTTGGGGAAAGAATGGGTGCCGATCATTTACCGAGCACCTACGCTAAAACAGATAGAGCGATTCAAAACTATATTCCTGAGCTTTACTTTGGGGAGCGTGCAAAAAGTATCCTTGCTTTGCTCGAGAACTTTCCTGGCAAGCTTGCTGCAAAGCCGTTTATCAAACTGATTACTCGCGCTGGCTATCTGAATCTTCCGGATTGGGTCTACCCCTTTATCAAGAGGCCTACCCCTAGCCTGATTGAGCGTTTAGCAGTCAAAAAGAGTATCGATTTAATTGCAGTGCCCATTCGTGAGGCCCTTAAAGATGGGGTGGCTGCCCACTCACTCCGCAGAGTTAATGGATAATTTATTTAGAGAGACATCATGATCACTAATTACCTAATATCAGGCATGGTTGGCATCATGCTTTTCTTTACTATCGTAGTAGCTCCGACTGTATTTAAGGTGCTCCCCGTTGAATGGTCCAGCAAGTACGTTCGGAATTTTTTTCCCAAGTACTATGCCTGCCTGGGCTTAATTACTATCGTCGGTATTTTCACGGCACCCGATGGAGTCGGCAAGGTCTTACTAGCGATCTGCGCGCTACTCTTTGCCTTTACTTTGCTCTACTTGACTGGAAAAATTAACGAGGCCAAAGATCAAGGACAAAGTCGTCGCTTTCATTTATTACATGGTGCAAGCGTTGTTATCAACTTATTTCAGCTGATTACCTTCATTTATCTTTTAGTCAAATGATCATGAATAGATGAGTGACTAAGATCCAGACTTAAGCTTGTTTGGATCTGACTCTTCAGCCTTATCTTGCTTGATAGGTAAATTCAAACTAGGGGCGGACATTTTTTCACCATCCCAAACTTGCCCACACCAACACTCGCCCGCATCATTAATGATGCATACACCTGAGCCACAGCAACGCTTATCCGGGGTCTTCATACATTAGCCTAATCAAGAAATTGAAATTAAGGCTATTCTAGAGTTTTTATGAAACTAGCGCTTGATCTTGCAAGCAGTAAATGATGCAAAACTCTTTATTTGAAACCTGCCTCAGCGACCATGCCGTGAATATTTTGTCGAAGGATGGGAGCGCTCATTACTACCCCAATATCTTTAACGAGGAAAGCTCTACCCTATTCATGAGCCAGCTTCAAGAATCCCTTACATGGGGGCCAGAACAACTCATGATGTTTGGGAAATTAGTGACTACTCGTCGTAAAGTGGCCTGGGTTGGTGATCCAAAGTGCAGCTATACCTATTCTGGGATAAAAAAGATTCCCCAAAACTGGACATCTGAACTTTTGTTCATTAAAGCTCAATTAGAAGAAATATCACAGTCCGAGTTTAATTCTTGTCTACTAAACCTCTACCATGATGGAAATGATGGTATGGGTTGGCATAGTGATGATGAAAAAGAGCTTGACCCCTTATCACCCATTGCATCGCTAAGTCTTGGGGCGCAGCGCAAGTTTGCCTTTCGCCATAAAAAGGACAAAGAAACGATTTCTCTTTTTTTGGGGAACGGTAGTGCTCTCGTCATGCATCCACCTACTCAAGAATATTGGCAGCACGCTTTGCTGAAATCCAAAACTGCGTCAGATATTCGCATAAATTTAACGTTTAGAAAAATTAATATTCGTGATGAATGAGCTCAAACCAAAACCATCTGTAGCAATCATAGGTGCAGGCTTAGCAGGCCTTAGTTGCGCTGACAGATTGCAAACGCTAGGCTTTCAAGTCCAGGTTTATGAAAAGAGTCGCGGACCAAGCGGTCGGATGAGCACCCGTCATGGCGAGGGTTGGTCGGCAGATCATGGAGCTCAATATTTCACAGCAAGAGATCCTGTGTTTATTGAGGCACTCAATACATGGATAAAGGCAGGTGTAGCCGCCGACTGGAATCCACGCTTATCTGTATATGAAGGTGAGCAATGGCGAGAGGGCAATTCCTCCGAGCATCGCTATGTGGGCATTCCCGCCATGAACTCACCCGGTCAATTTTTAGCCAAAACCATATCGATTAAGTTTAATCAGACTATCGATAAAATTTACCAGCAAGGCGGTAAATGGTTTCTCCGTAGCCTAGAGAATGGCGATGTTACCCAATCCTTTGATTACTTGGTATTAGCAATTCCTGCGCCTCAGAGCTTCGCTCTTACCAAATTAGTAGACCACTCCATTGAAGTAATTTGCTCTAGCGTAAATATGCAAGGCTGTTGGACGGCGATGGCACGGCTCTCAGAAAAAGTGGATATGCCATTTGATGCCGCCTTCATTAATGGTGAAATCATTAGCTGGATCTCTCGAAATAATTCCAAACCTGGACGTACTGGCCACGAGACCTGGACAATACATGCAAACCCCCAATGGAGTCAGCAATGGATTGAGCTAGATAAAGAGGAGTCTAGCAAGCGCATTCTAGAGTCCGCAAAGAAGCTTGGACTCAATTGCCAGAATGCTGAAATTTCTATCCATCGCTGGCGTTACGCAAGCGGAGCAATCACTACAGAAATGGGATTTATTCTGAATGAAAATAACAAGCTTAGTCTGTGTGGCGATTGGCTTAATGGTGGCAGAGTTGAGGGAGCGTGGTTAAGTGGCTACAAATTAGCAAATGCAATCAATATTTCCGCAGAAACGAACCTATAAGGATCACACTATGTCGCGTAAGGCATCAATCGAATTGCGAGATCTCAAGCTACAAACTCAGATTGGCACGTACAAAAGTGGCGACATCATCCCTGATAGTCATTTATTGGATCTCACACTTTGGATTGACTCGAATCTCGTATTGATTTCTGAGGACAAGATGAGCAAGGTCTTTGATTACGACCCTCTCGTACTTGAGATTACGAGGCTAGCTAGTGATGGTCATTATGAAACCCAGGAAAGACTGATGAGTAGAATCATTGAAGCCTGCGCTAGATATTCACAAATTCAATCGCTAGACATCAGCCTCAGAAAATCTCCAGTAAGCAATTGCTCTGGTTCACTAGGCGTTAGACTAAGTCTGGATCAGGAAGCTTTATTACAATTAAAAAGCTAAATCTTATTTAGTTGATGGGTTATTGCTGTAGTATTTATCAGCGATAGTACGCACCTTGCTTGCTATCATCACCCTCCAAAAGATGTCCAGTTTTCACAAAGATGATGCAACCTTCTTTACTAAAGGGTTGATGCAAGCTCATATGAGGACTTCTGATCCAAGAGCCAGCGGGATAACGCCCATGCTCATCCTCAAATACGCCTTCAACTACAAAGATTTCCTCACCACCGTAATGCTTATGGGGATTGAAATAGGTTTGCGGTGCCCAACGAACCAAAGTTGAACCACTACCTTGCTGCATCAGCGGCATCACATTTAACCCTGGCACCATACCTTGATACCAAGGGGCAGTTTTAGTATCAATTACCTCTCTCGCGACCTGATCTGGGCCGAGATGTCGCAATTTCACGAAAAGCGTACAGCCAGTTTTACTGAATGGCGCATGAGAGGACCCCGGAGGATTCATCAGATATGTGCCGGCAGGGTAGTCACCAATCTCGTCACTAAACACCCCATCTAAAACCAAGATCTCCTCACCGAATTCATGGGTGTGGGTTTTAAATTGGGTGCCAGGCTGATAGCGTACGATAGAAGTCGCTTTTGCTACCTCATCGCCAATACGGTCGAGCATACGCCGCTCAACCCCTGGCTCAGGACTCGGGATCCAAGGCAAATCATGGTGGTTAATGACGACTCGTTGGCTGTAATCAGAATTGATATTCACTTGGTTAATTTCACATAGGTAAAGACCCATAAGCATAGCAAGCTAATGAGATAGGTGCTTAAAGGAGAAAAAGGGGTCCATACCCTCTCACACAAACTACGCTAAAGTCTATTAAATACCCTGAATTCACTTAATGCTTTCAAAAGACTTTATGAGCTTACTTCCCAATCCATTTAATGCTCTCATCATTGGCGCCTCGGGCACTATTGGCTCCAATTTTGTCAAACTCCTAGAAAGCAATCCATCATGCTCCAAAGTCATTGGCATACATCGCAACTCTGCTCATGCAATTGATTACCATCACCCACAGACTATTGAAGCTTCTGCAAACAGTCTGACTGAATTAGGACCATTTCAATTGATCATCAACACTATTGGTATGTTGCATTCAGAAGAATGGATGCCAGAAAAGAAATTGGGTGATTTAAATTCAACTCAATTGGCCGAGATGTTCAATACAAACACCATTGGTCCAGCTCTAACAATCAAGCATTTCTCAAAACTCTTGGATCCAAAGCACAGCGTCATGGCAACGCTGTCTGCCAAGGTTGGCAGCATTGAAGATAACCGCCTCGGAGGCTGGTATAGCTATAGAGCTTCAAAAGCCGCGCTCAATATGATCATCAAAACGGCCTCTATCGAATTTGCAAGAACGAAACCCAATATTGCTTTGATTGCCCTCCACCCAGGCACCGTGAACTCTGGATTATCACAACCTTTTCGTGGACAGCAAATCGGCAGAGATCCCTTAGAGGCTGTGACTGATATGTTCAACGTTCTTGCGAATGTAAATAAAGAAGATACAGGCAGTTTTCTGACTTACTCCGGAGAAAAGCTACCCTGGTAGAACCAGAGGACTACAAGAGTCCCGCAGTGGCATTTAGTGACGGAATAGGTAGTTTAGAGGAAGTGAGCGTCCCTTTATAGGAATTGCCTTGTAAAAATTCTCCCCCAGTTTAAAAAACATCCTTGTAGCGGCAATAGAAAGAGTTTGTTGCTCAAAAATTTTCTTCAACAAGATTCTGTAGAATAAAACTCATGAAACCTACTATCAAAATAGACTATGTATCGGATGTTGCCTGTCCTTGGTGCGCTGTAGGCCTAGGCAATCTTAATCAAGCTATTGCCAAGTTTAGGGATCAAGCCAATTTTGAAGTGCGTTTTCACCCCTTTGAGCTCAATCCCAATATGCCCTTAGGCGGTCAAGATGCCATTGAACATCTCACCGAAAAGTATGGCTTAACAGCGGAAGAGGTCAAAGCCAATCAAGCCAACATTCGCTCCAAAGCATTAGAGGCAGGATTTGAGTTTCATCCAGAAGGTCGAAAAAGGGTGTACAACACATTTGATGCTCACCGACTATTGTATTGGGCAGGGCAGGAGTTTGGACTAGAGAGACAGGCGATACTCAAAAAGGAATTGCTCAATACTTACTTTTGTTTAGCAGTTAATTTAGATGACCAAGAAAATTTGATAGATGCAGTAATACGCTCAGGCCTAGATTCGGCTAGGGCTCAAGACGTGCTCAAGAACAATGAATTTTCTAGGGAAGTTCGAGAAGAAGAGTCTACCTACACAAATGCAGGCATAAACTCAGTTCCCTCAATCATTCTGAATGATCAATATCTTTTGCAAGGCGCCCAACCTACTGAGTCATTTGTACAAACATTCGAACAACTAATTCAAAAGAGCTAAGGATAAACTCCCTGTAGTTTTCAGTGGGCGCTTGAGTCGGGTAGATAGAAGCTCTGCATTCTCAATAACAGCGCTAACTTTTTCAATTTTTTGCCTTAAGGCCTTAATGCCTTATATGAATTCTTGAGCTATCCTCTTACTTATGGCGGAATGGCAGAGTGGTTATGCGTGAGATTGCAAATCTCGCTACCTTGGTTCGATTCCAGGTTTCCGCCTCCAAATTTAGTACTCGACTACAGGACCTCTCGTGACCTTAAGCCCCCTTCCAGCTGCTGATTAGGATTTGTTGAGGTGACTTGATTTCCAATATCATTAGCGCTTATGACCAACATACTCTCCATTTCTCATCTTCATAAGACTTATCAATCTGGCTTCGAGGCCCTAAAAGATATTAATTTAGAGATATCCAAAGGTGAGATCTTTGCTCTACTTGGACAAAATGGCGCAGGAAAAACTACCCTAATCAGCATTATTTGCGGAATCGTGAGCCCCAGTAGCGGTCGGGTTTTAGTGGATGGTAAAGATATTATTGGCGATTACCGTGAAGCAAGAGAGTTAATTGGCCTTGTTCCTCAAGAGCTCTCTACCGACTCTTTTGAAACCGTCTGGAATACCGTAACATTTAGTCGAGGTTTATATGGAAAACCATCTAAGCCAGCATTCATTGAAAAGATCCTGAAAGACTTGTCCTTGTGGGATAAACGTCACAGCAAAATTATGACGCTATCTGGCGGTATGAAACGCCGAGTAATGATTGCGAAAGCGCTCTCTCATGAACCCAGCATCCTCTTTCTGGATGAGCCCACTGCAGGAGTTGATGTTAGCCTCAGAAAAGATATGTGGAATTTGGTCAAAATTCTGAAAGACAACGGCACTACCGTCATTCTCACCACTCACTATATTGAAGAGGCTGAAGAAATGGCTGATCGTATTGGCATTATTCGCAGCGGCGAGCTCATCATGGTGGACAATAAATTAGCGCTGATGAATAAACTAGGTAAAAAAGAGTTAACCCTTCAGCTACAAAGCCCGCTCCAGAGCCTGCCGAAGGAGTTGGATTTACCGAGTCTAAGTCTTTCAGAAGATAAATATGAACTTACTTATCGCTTTGACTCCAAAGACGAAGATATTGATATTGCGCAGCTACTACAAAAGATCACCAGCCTAGGCATTATCTTTAAGGACCTCAATACAAAACAGAGCTCACTAGAAGAAATCTTTGTAAATCTTGTTAACTCAAAGGCTGATACACATGAAGCTTAATTACTACGGTGTACGTGCTATTTATAAATTTGAGATGGCAAGAACGCGGCGCACGTTAATGCAAAGCATTATTGCCCCTGTTATCTCGACTTCCTTGTACTTTATTGTTTTTGGATCTGCTATTGGTTCGCGTATGACTCAGATGGAGGGGATCTCCTATGGGGCATTTATCGTGCCTGGCCTCATCATGCTTTCACTGCTCACGCAAAGTATTTCTAATGCCTCATTTGGAATTTACTTTCCTAAATTTAGCGGAACTATTTATGAGATTCTCTCTGCGCCAATATCTCCACTGGAGATTGTGATGGGCTATGTTGGCGCTGCAGCAAGTAAATCGATTATTTTGGGCTTAATCATTCTGGCTACTGCAACTTTTTTTGTTCCACTTCAAATAGATCATCCTTTGTGGATGCTATTTTATTTGGTGATCACTTCAATCACTTTCAGCATGATTGGCTTCATCATTGGTGTATGGGCAGATGGCTTTGAAAAACTACAAGTGGTACCTCTACTCATCATTACACCGCTAACTTTCCTAGGTGGAAGCTTTTATTCAATCTCTGTTTTGCCACCCTTCTGGCAAAAAGTAGCCTTACTCAACCCAGTTGTGTACCTGATTAGCGGCTTTCGTTGGAGCTTTTACGGTATTGAGGACGTGTCACTTTGGGTAAGCCTAGGAATGACAATGTCTTTTTTAGCAATATCAATTGCCGTTGTCATTTGGATCTTTAGAACCGGTTACCGTCTTAAGAAATAACCCCAAAAGACAAAAACCCCACCATTTCTGCCGAGGGATTTATTGTTTCGATGTATAGCGTTTTGTATAGTGAAACTATCCCTTCCCTAGCCCTTCAGAACAACAAGAAGAAGTAGTTACTTGAGTTTCCTGAAGGAATTTCCTAAAGCAGACTAAGCTAGGGACTGTTACGCAATTCAATTCCATCAACATTACCAAGATTAAAGTGATAACCATAGAACACCATTCGAAGACGTATGAATTTGAGACGCTTGATGAGGCAATGAATTGGGCTAAGCAGCTAGGCGAGTTTGTTACGATCAAATTTAATGATCTAGAGATAGCAGGCAAGTTTGGGGTAGACGGCATTACTAGCGGTAAATTCCCAAATGGCGAGCCGTATACATGGAAAAAACGTCGGAGATATTAGGGCGCTGATTAATTTTCACTTTCTGCCCTATCGGACACTGAATCTTTTAATCACGAGATCCCTAAGTCGTGATCGCTATACAAAGTAGCGCTCAAAAAAACCACCCGAAGGTGGCTTATACAATTCTTAGTTACATGAGGCTGAGGATGCAGCTATATTCTCATTACTTAAGCTGCGCCCTAATTTCACCAGATTTATTTGTAGCGCTATGAACATTGAGATAAAGATTTCCGCTCTTCAGACTTTGGATCTGAGCCTCGGTTAATTTAGCACCTGCTGGAGCCGACCAGACATTATCTGCAGTTTTACTAAATGGAACAATGACCGGACCATTTTGACCCATAGGGGCTTCGTGGATATGCGCCATAGTCCCTTCCATACCCATGGTAGTGATAGTTCCGGATACAGAGCCATCTGGAGCAACCATAATTGAACCCACTCCAGATGCAGAAGTCGTGACTGGTGGCACCTCTTGAGACCCGGTTAGGGTTACTTTCATAGACTGCGCTGATGCACCAAGTGAGGCAATCCCAACACTAAATACCAAAGCAGCTTTAGCAAAAACATGATTAATCTTCATCTATATCTCCAATCGGGTTAGCGAATCCTCAGACTATCATACCCACAGGCATAAATCATGACAATTAATTCGCTTTATACGCATCTTTACTATCTACCCTAGAATCACCTTGTACATTACATTTAAACCTAGGCAAACTCGGATTTATTGACTTGAAACTGCGTATTGAAATCGTAACGCCCGCACCCCCTGGCACCCTTCACGGAAACCGTATTACTGCTTTACGGTGGCATCAATTCTTGTCACGCCTCAATTACCAAAGCGCTATTACAGAGCAATGGTCTAGAAAGCCATGTGATGTTTTGATTGCACTGCATGGGCTACGAAGCCATGACTCTATTCAAAGGTTTAAAAAAGCCTTCCCCAGGCAACCAGTCATATTAATCATGACTGGAACAGACATCTACCGAGACCTAAAAAACTCCACTAAGGTTATCAAGTCAATGGAGATGGCTGATGCTATTGTGGTTCTTCAACCAGATGCCATTCAATCTCTACCTAAGAAATTTCATCATAAAGTTCAAGTGATTTACCAGTCAGTAAAAGGCATCACTAGAAAGCCGCCACCAAAACGTCATTTTTTAGCCAGCATCATTGGCCATCTGCGGTCTGAAAAAGATCCCTTTTGTGCTGCGCAATGCCTATCTTTGCTGCCCTCAAACAGCAAGATTCAGCTGGTACAACTCGGCAAGGCAATGAGTCCTGAGTTTAAAAAGCAAGCACTCTCTATTGAAAAAAACGTTATGCGTTATCGATGGTTAGGCCAACTGAGTCACTCTAAAACGCTTCAGTGGCTCTCCCGCTCACACGTGATGATCATATCCAGCATTATGGAAGGTGGCGCCCATGTGGTGTCTGAAGCTATTGCTATTGGCATCCCAGTAATTGCATCAGACATTCCAGGTAATCGAGGCTTACTGGGAGATGCCTACCCCGCCTACTATCCAGTAGGCGATAAAGTTGCTTTAAGCAAACTACTAACCAAGGCTGAAACCAATCCAGCCTTTTATGAAAAATTGTGCAGGGCGATTGCCTTGCGTCAGAAGATTGCCAAACCAGAATTAGAGCAAAAATCTATTCAAAAGCTCATTAAAAGCCTGATTAAATAATCAATCAGGCCCTATGCTGTCGCATAAGCTACCAAAAAGTAGCAATTTGGATCAGTCCAGAAGTGTACAGCTTTAAAACCGGCACTCATTAAAAGAGATTCAAATTTTTCTTGCGTGTACTTATAGCTATTTTCAGTATGAATAAGCGCACCGCTATCAAAACGCCTTTCACCACCGGGGAACGAAACTAATTGACTCCGAGTGGATCGAAGATACATTTCGATTCTAGCAAGTTGCTCATTAAAAATTGCGTAGTGCTCCCAATACTCTAAATTGAAATCCGTTTTAACCAGGCGGTTGAGATGTAGTAGGATATTTTTATTAAAAGCTGCAGTAATTCCAAGGGCATCGTCATAGGCTCGAGATAGAACTTCGCAATCCTTAACCAAATCAACTCCGATCAATAAACCCCCATCACCTTGACAAACTGTCACAATATTTCGGAACAATTCTAGCGCAGCATCTGGGTCAAAATTTCCGATGGAAGAGCCTGGATAGAAGAAGGTTTTCTTTCGACCCACCAAATCAGGAAACGCCATTTCTTCCTGTAAATCACAGGTTTGCGCCTGCATCTGAATTTGTGGAAATTCTTTTTGCAAGCCTGAAATAGCCTGCTCTAAAAATTCTTTTGAGATGTCTAGAGCCCGATATTCTTTGGGTAATAGGGTCTCAAATAATGCACTACCCTTTTCACAGTTACCAGCCCCTAAATCCAATAAAACATCGCACTCTCCAATCGCCAAAGCTATTGCTTCGCCGTATTGCATCATGATTTGTTTTTCAGTTCGGGTTGGGTAATACTCTTCTAAAAAAGTAATTGCCTCAAATAAATGAGAGCCAATTTCATCATAGAAAAACTTTGGAGATATCGATGGCTGCTCTCGTGAAAGACCGGTAGTAATTTCATCAATCAGTTTTTGATCAGGCAAATTCTCTTGACTCACTTCAATATTCCTTTTTCATACGACCCAGATTAGCCAAGACTATGCATTTGTACTCTACGGAGTTTATTGCTAATCATATCTACAGCTATAACCAATATAAGCATCGCCATGATCACTGTTGAGGCTTGCTGCTCATGTAATAAAGAGAGTTCATAGTACAGAATTTGTCCAAGACCGCCTGCACCGACAAATCCTAATATCGTGGCCATACGTATATTCATTTCCCAACGATAAAGACTATAGGAGAGAAGTTGAGAGTAGATCCCCGGTAAAGCTCCGTAGATAAATGCTTGAGTATTACTTGCCCCAGCCAATCTCAGCGCTTGTGATGCATTGGGAGAGTGATTTTCCAGGGTCTCGCCAAATAAACGTCCTAGCACCCCTGTGGTGTGCAAGGCGAGAGCTAAGGTTCCAGCAAACGGACCTAAACCTACTGCTAAGACCATTAATACCGCCCATACAAGCTCTGGCACCGAGCGCAGAAAATTTAAGAAAAAACGGGTTGCTACTTTTGCGCTACGACCAAACTGTCCAGCTGCTGGTAGCGCCAGAAAAAGGCTTGCAATTGCCGCTAATAAGGTGGCCAAGGCAGAAATGGCCAAGGTCTGCAATACGCCACTCCACACCTTCTGTAAAAAAGATGGTGAGAGATCTGGCGGGAAAAAGCGTGCCGTATAAATGACAACATCACTCATAGCTTGCTTAGTAAACAAAGCTAGCGGATTAAATGAAAGATAAACAAAACTCACCACAATGAAAAGCGCAATCAACACAAGCGTAATAAGGCACTTTAGACAAAATTCGCGAGCAGGATATTGTTTCATGCGAGCTGCCGACGAATGATGAGACTGAGGTAGTCTGCAAGCAAAACAAGCAATAAAAACATAATCAGGATGGTAGATACCTCACCGCCATTGAGCATCTTCATTGACTGGTCCATTAACTGCCCTAAACCCCCGGCACCCACAAAACCCATGACAACCGAGGCCCTCACTGCACATTCCCAGCGATAGATGGTGTAAGAGGCTAGCTCTTGTGAGGCGCTTGGCAATAACCCATATAAAAATGCGTTGATACGGCCGCTACCTAGCATCAGTAGCGCCTTAGCAGGTAGGGTGTTTTCAGTTTCCAAGATTTCGGAATACACTTTTGCGAGCATGCCGCCATAGGTAATAGCGATTGCTAACACGCCTGCGATTGGGCCTAAACCAAACACTCTCACCAACAGCAAAGCCCATACAATTTCTGGAATACCTCTGAGTAATAACATCAGCATTCGGGCAAGATATCTACCGAGCTTCGCGATGCGATGACCTGAGGCGGGACCAATACGCGAAATCGATAGACTATAAGTGATGATAAGGCCCAGTGGAATTGCCATTAGCATTGCCAAGGCAATACCTGCCGTTGCCATGGCTAAAGTCTCCAAAGTAGCCTTAAGCACTAAAGCTAAAAATGATAATTGCAGATTAGGCGGAAAAAACTGAATTAAGAAGTTAGTAAAAACTTTGAGATTACTTACTTCAAATAATGCAAATACATCAAACTGTGCCAATTGCATCATTGGCCATAAGATCGCTAATGCAATACACGTCAACACAAAACGCCTTAGCGCATCTGGATCCCTAAAATAAACCACTCTTTTCATGGTTATGTATTCGGACTACCTTGTTTTGGCAGAACACCGCGTTCAGATGCGTACAACTGCTGTAGCAAACCCTCACTTACTTCAGATGCAGGTAAGTCAAAAAACACTTCTCCATCCTTCAGTCCGATAATTCTTGGGAACCACCGTAAAGCAATATCTACCGCATGAAGACTTGCTACAAAGCAAGCATCTCTGGTGCGAGCATCCTCTAAAAGACGCTGAATCGTTAAATCAGAAAGAACAGGGTCCATTGCTGATACTGGCTCATCAGCCAGCAATAAATGAGGCCTTTGGTACAGCACACGTGCGACACCCACTCTTTGTAATTGGCCTCCAGACAGGCGATCACAACGATCAAAGAGGCGGTCTGCAAGATCAAGTTTTTGCAGGCACAACTGCGGACCTGGAATATCTACCGGATAGATTAATGACACAAGAGATTTCCAAAGTGGCCACTGACCAAGTCGACCAGCTAAGACAGCGGTAATCACTCTTTGCCTCGGTGGAATCGGGGCTGCTTGATGTACTAAGCCTATTTGAGAGCGTAAACGGCGTAATTGCCCTTTTGAAATCGCCCATGGATCCATGCCCAATACTGATATCAATCCAATACTAGGGCGCAGTGAAGTCGCTACCAAGTTAAGCAAGCTCGTTTTGCCAGAGCCAGATGATCCAATAATTGCAATTGATTCCCCAGTTGAGGCGCAAATGTTGATATTTTTCAGCGCCTCTTTGCCATTACTATGACTAAAACTAACTTGCCTAAACGCAAATGCTATTTTTTTCACTTAATCAAACCAGCACCAATTGCAGCCTTTTCAATTTCATCGTAGTTAGATGATTTAGTAGGAATATATTTGCTAGCTCTCTGAAGATCCATTAATTCTTTTTGGGCAGGATCATTAGCATTCAGCTTTAAAAAAGCATCACTAATTTTTTTAGTTACCGCTGCATCCAAACCACCTCGTACGGTCCAGTTGTAATCATGGTACGGGGGCGTTGTATAGAAAACTTTTACTTTTTCAGTATTAGGATTTTTAGCATCAGACAATTTATCCCAAACAGATGCATTTAAAGCGCCAGCATCTGCTTTACCGCTAGCAACAAATGCGACTGTTGCGTCATGGGCTCCAGAAAAAGCAATGCTCTTAAAGTCTTTATCTGGGTTAATACCCGCCTTCATTAAGTAAAAACGCGGCATTAAATGACCCGATGTAGATGATGGCGAACCAAAAGCAAAGGTCTTGCCCTTTAAATCTGTCAAACTCTTTGCCGAGCTAGCCTCAGGAATAATAAATTTACTCGTAAATTTTTCATCCTCAAGACGCTGAATGATCGGCTTGACGGCACCATTCGTACGAATTTTTGCTTGAATATAGGTAAACCCGCCTAACCATGCCATATCGATTTTATTTGTTGCCAGCGCCTCAACAACTGCGGCATAGTCCGTCACAGGCGTGAATTCGACTTTCATGCCCGTCTCTTTAGAAAGATATTCGCCTAAAGGAAGAAATTTTCTTTGTAACTCAGTTGGTGATTCATCCGGAATCGCGGAGACACGTAAGACGGCTTGCGCCTGAGCTGGAAGCGTCAGCGCACTGCAGCAAAGGATTGCTAAAGCAATGCTTAGAGAAAATTTCGAGATATTTAATTTCATATTGGTTAGCTTTCTATTGAATTAAAGAAGTAGAGCTTAGGCTACAGAAACGCCTGAGCCCTGTACAAATTGACCTATTTTTTGAGCTTGGCTAAATCCATCTGCTCTGAGAATTTCTAATACCTGCTCGGTTGCTTCTGGACTACAAGAGATTAATAAACCACCACTTGTTTGAGGATCAGACAAGAGGTTTTGCTGCCACTCATTCAAATGAGAGGCTAGCTGTATTTCATGACCATAACCCAGCCAGTTACGCGGTGATGCGCCAGTAAAGATACCTTCTTTTACTAGTTTGACCGCCTCAGAAACTACTGGAATAGAGTCCCACTGAATCTGGGCCGAAAGCTTTGCTCCACGACATAGTTCCAATAAGTGCCCTGCTAAGCCAAACCCCGTCACATCCGTGAGCGCATGCACGCTATCGAGTTGAGATAGTACTACGCCTGGTTTATTCAGCTTAGTCGTTAAGGCAATCATCTCCTGGTAAGCAGAGTCAGAAAGCTGCTCTTTTTTCAGCGCAGCAGAAAGAATACCTACACCCAAAGGTTTACTTAATATGATGCTATCGCCTAACTTTGCGCCGCTATTACGCTTGAGCTTTTTAGGATCGACCACTCCGATTGCGACCAAACCATAAATCGGCTCTACAGTATCGATTGAGTGGCCACCAGCAATCATAATGCCGGCTTCTGCACAGACCGACTCGCCACCAGCAGTAATCTGCTGAATGACTTCTAAAGGAAGAACATTGATTGGCATACCCAATAACGCCAAGGCAAAAAGAGGTTGCGCCCCCATAGCGTAAATATCTGAAATCGCATTTGTTGCTGCAATTCGCCCAAACTGATAGGGGTCATCGACAATCGGCATAAAGAAATCTGTGGTCGCCACGATCGCTTGATGTTCGTTGATTTGATAAACAGCGGCATCTTCATTGTTATCAGAGCCTGCCAGCAGTGCAGCAGGCATCTGGCGAATAGGGGAAGATTTCAGAATATCGCTCAAAACACCTGGAGCAATTTTGCAACCACAGCCCCCGCCGTGAGAGAGGGAGGTAAGACGACCGTTATATGTCATGTTGAAGAACTCAATTTAAAAGTAAGAGGATGGCAGCTAAGTATGTGAGCTTACCTAATTTATGCCAAACAGATACGAAAGCCGCAAAAAAAATCACTGCGGGAAGGTAGGTAAAAATTACGAAATTGGGGGCGACGCAGATAGTCAGGAGTAAATACACTCCAACCCTTCAAAACCCGATGCCTGCTGTCAAACCATGGGGCCGAATAATCTTGATAAGGATCAGAGCTAAAGCCCTCAAAAGGCTTAAAAGTGCTGCTAGTCCACTCCCATAAACTGGAGGGTTGCCATGGCTCATGTACTGTTGTCATTAAAAGGCTAAGCTCATTTTCAGTAGGGAGTCGAACACCCTTCCATAAACAATACTGCTCAGCAGTATGGGCAGAGATATGTCTTACTGGAGCATTAAGATCCAACTCTCGCCACTGATCAAAAAAACGCTCAAACCAGGCATTACCCTCTTTTTTCCAATACGCAGGTTGATGCTCTATAAAGCTTATTCCTGCATCATTTAGAGCTCTTAAAAACTCTAAATATTCACCGTTACTAACTGCATGGCTTGAAATTGAAAAATCATGAGTCAATACTTCATGCTGCCATTTCTCATTATCAAAAATAAAGCCCGTGCTTGGTGCTGACCCAAGCTGAAATTGGCACTGAGGAATATGGATATATCTTGACTCAAAATCATTGTGTTGGTCTTGACTAGCGCCAAGATCTTGCTCAAGAGGCCAGGCGTAACCTAAAGATTGCCACATATAAGCAAACGCTTCATTGTGCATATCTTCATGATAGAGAGCTAACTGAATAAAGTAAGCCTGCTCAGGACTCAAGGTTCCAGATCTGAGGATGATAAATGTACGCTCCATCACATCCGAAAAGTAATTCATCAAGATATCGATAGGGGGTATTTGTACCTGCCAGCGATCATCATGAATCATTTCAGAAGAGTTAAATAAAGCATCTGCATGGGCTAAAAAAGAAGAATTAGATGCTACCCCTTTGCGATGAACCCAAAATTCATGAAACCAAATCAGATGACCAAACTCCCAATGCGGGGGGTTTAATCCGGGCAATAAGGCGACTTTTTCCTGACCGTGATCAAGCTTACCAATAATGTTTTGTGTCACGTGAGTCGATCGCTCCAAATCTATTAGAAGCTTATTTGGCAATGGCCAAGGCTCGTAGCGCAGATAGTCAAACTGTGTCATTTGGATTTAGAAAATGAAGATCATCAATATTGCTACACTAGTTAGGCAAGATCTCAAGTAATTCTTCAAGGGTTTTGTACCCTGTCATAGGCATGAAACTTCGCGGTGAAAAATTCTTCTCACCAATAAGCATTGCCGGTAATCCCTGAAAGCCATAGGTTTTAAACTCTTGCTCATCGGCCATGACATACTTAGTCAATTCACCATTATCAAGTGCTTGCCTCAGCTGCTGGGTGTCTACTCCTGCTTGAGAGGCAATCTTCATCACTATTTCTTCGCTGCTGATATCAAACCCACTCAGAAAGAATGTATCAAATAAAGCTCTGGCTAATTTTAAAGATAAGCCCTGAGTATTAGCAAAGTAAACACTCTCTTGCGCAAGCCATGTATAGGTTAGAAATTTTGGCGTTAGAAGCTTAAGATTCTCTTGCATGACAATGGACTCAGACTTAGCAGCCTCAAGATTATCTATATAGGATTGTGGGGGAGAGATATTGCCCTCAACTGGGGTTAATTCAAATGCTCTCCATACTATCTCTAGTCTGTCTTGATACTTTGTTTGGAGCTTTTCAAGAACTATAGTCTGAAAGTAACTATATGGACATTCAAAGTCAGCCCAGATCTGAATCTGAATCATTACTTCTCCACCTCGTTTAATTAACTACCAACATCATATTCTTTAAATCTGCCTAGCCAATGAAACAGCTACTGCCGATCCACCCCCTACTAAAGTACACCAAAGCCTTAGAGTTAAGGGCATAGGGCTCACAACTTTTGATCTTGCTTCATTTTTATGATTTATTTCGTCGGCTTGACAACGCGTTAGGAGCTTAAGCAAATCATCATGACTACCATTTTTTTGCAGATATTCAATCTGTTGCTGGTAATGTTGATCTACAAATGTCTCAACAGCATCAATCGTTGCATAAACTGCTTTCCTTCCAAATAGCGCTGGTATTGCCCCAGTTAACCATCCTGCAATGCGCCAGGGACCCAACAAACAACTTCGATGCTTGACCTCGAAAATAGACTCTATTAGCTGTAAATGCTCAGCCTCAGTGGCTCCATGATGCTTGGCAAAACTAATGAGCCCCTGATCTTTACGTAATTTTGCAATGGCAATAATGCCTTTGTAGATATAGATAGCGCCCGTTTCGCCAGCATGATCTGAGCGCAACTCACGCTCCAAATAGACGGAATAAGCATTACTACGCTCGATTACACCGCTCATCTGAGATAAGCCCGGATGTAACTTATAACTTCATCATAAAACTGTCGCATCTTTTTCATCAATCTCATTTTATTATTGAAGGTAATTACTAAAATCAAATATAGAGTTGGGCCCGAGCTTTTCTGCTTTTTGTAATCCGGCTTTTGTAATCAGAACGCTTTGAGTATCCCATTTACCCTTTTTGGAGATTTCTTGTAACTGATACTTTTGCGAGTCCCAGGCTGGAATGATCTCAATTTGAAAGGGTCTTGTTCTCGCATGTTTTGAAGATGATGCTACGGCAATCTTAGATAGACAATCACGCATATAAGATTCAAACGATTCTACGATCTCCTTAGCAAAATCTGCGATAACTACTTTTCTGGATCTAAAGTGATTGACCGCTAAAAATACATCTTTCATCGTCATACTTTGTGGGTCTTTAGCTAAGTAGTATCCGCCCCTTCGTCCTTTGGCAGCTCGTATTAAATAAGCAGACTTGAGTGCGGATAGCACTATCTCCATACGACTTAAAGAAAGGTGCTGACGTTTAGCGATGTCAATTGCTCTAACCGGAACACCAAAGCGCGAATAGGCGGTGATATCAATCAAGGTATTGATAGTTTGCTCAAGCGACCTATTGATGTACTTCAGCATGACACTTTCCTTTTATTAACGACACGATAGAAATGACTTAAAAAGAAGTCGCCCGAAGGCGACTGAAGGACCTTAAATAGGGGTCGGGAGACAACTTAATTCTGAACCTATTAGGGTTATTACGTATAAAACTACTAATAGAGGGGTTTTTGCTGCCCTGCAATCTATGATCTTAAAGCGCATACTAATTAAGTAATAACCCTAGTATTTCTAATCAAAGGAGCCTTAAATGAGACAGTTCAAACAGTTTCTGAGTAATTTGGTCATAGTTTTTGTCGAGGCTCGCAAGGCTTACTTCAGGCGCCATATGAATCATCTTTTAGGCTCATGAGTTACGTTCAACAAAAATCATATGAAATTAACCGTTTTTCGCTACAAAGTCTGGGATCCCCAGGATGACAATGAAGCACAGATGCCTCCTTACTACGCTATCCGGGAATATATCGAAAACTTAGAAGGAGCCTCTGTGATCGAAGATGACTTTTTGGAGGTTGATGAGTCAGACCTTGATGTTTATGGAAGAATCTCTACTGCTTAGATTAAATGAAAAGGAAGCGTACTATGTCAATATTTCGTACTACTTTATCGTTAGCTTTTTTGTTAGCAATATCCCATCAGTCTTTTGCTCAAGCAATTTCAACGGATTATCAGAAAAATTGCGTAAGTGAACAAGTGGCTGAGCATAAAGATCTTAAGGGTAAAACTCTGAGTGCAGAAGACTTTACTGCCTACTGTACTTGTCAGGCCGAGTTCATTAATAAAAATGCAACTAATGGACAAGTCAATGAGTTAGTGATGAACCCAAAAGCTAAACCCCAGTGGTTAAAGACAATTGAGTTGAAAGCGATGAAATCCTGTCTCTCGGCCGACTCAAAGATGAGTACGTAATAACCCAACTAAGTTGTCAGGGATGTTGCTTCAACGATACCCAGCCCTATAAGGGTAGTATTTTAATCAATCAAAACTGTCGTTTACTGGGTATTAAATAGACTACTAAGTGATTCTTGCAAAAGTACATACGGGCTGAGCACAATAAGCCAAAGGCTTATATGATGAGATCTCATATTTTTAATGAAGATAATCTCGCTTGTATTTCACTAGGTACATTTTCTCTTTTTGGATTAGGCTCAGCTTATATTTTGGTCTAACTATGAGCTGCTGTGTGTTCGCTCAGCCCCTGGAAAAAACGACCGTAGTTGGCTCAAAACGGTTTACAGAAAGCTATGTACTTGGAGAGCTTGTTAATCTCACATTACGTGATGCTGGATTAAAATCTATACATCGCCAAGGTCTTGGTAATACTGCTATTGTTATTCAAGCGCTTAAAACGGGTCAAATTGATGTGTATCCAGAGTACACCGGCACTATTCTGCGGGAAATACTCAAGCGCCCAGAAACCGAAGCTTCAATAAATGACCTTAATGCCTGGCTCAAGCCCATGGGATTAAAAGCAGCGATACCACTTGGCTTTAACAACACTTATGCACTTGCTATGAGACCAGAACAAGCGAGTAAGCTAGGTATAAAACGAATCAGTGATATCGCAAATCTATCAACTGAGCAGCAATCTACACTTCGAATTGCCTTATCTCCAGAATTTAAAACCAGGAATGATGGTTGGTCTGCGCTTATTCAGGCTTACGCCCTCAAAATAAAACCCAAAAAAGTACTGGAGCATGGCCTAGCATATGATGCTCTTGTTCGTGGCGATGTCGATATTGTGGATGCATACTCGACTGATGCACCAATTACGAAAAATAATCTGACCTTATTAGAGGATGACAGAAAAGCATTTCCTCGCTACGATGCAATCCTATTAATGCGCTCTGATTTTGATGAGAAGCCTCTACAAAAATTAGCGGGAGCATTAAATGAAGTAACAATGGCAAAACTCAATAATGCGGCTGAGTCTGGCATTAGCTTTGAAATGATTGCTCGTGGATTTTTGAATAAATCCACTAATGATCAACCAAGTCCTACAAAGATCTCAAGGTTTTTTAATTTACTTTTTGGCCCAGATTTTCTTACCGCACTCCGAGATCATGTTCTGTTGGTTGCAATTTCCTCAACAATGGCTCTTCTCGTTGGAATTCCTCTTGGAGTTGTTGCATACCGTCGACCTCGATTTTCGACTTGGATCCTAGGGACTGTTGGTGTTTTACAAACGATACCCTCTCTTGCATTACTTACTATTTTGATTGCTGTATTAGATCAAATAGGGGCCATACCAGCCGTTTTGGCTTTATTTATTTATGGCCTTCTACCAATTGTGAGTGCTACCCACATTGGCTTAATGGAGGTTCCAAGCACTTTAAAAGAAGCAGCTTTGGCTCTTGGTTGTAATGAGCGGAAATTATTGCTTTCTATTGAGCTACCGTATGCTAAGCCAATCATTATGACTGGCTTAGCATCAGCTACTGTGATTGGCGTCGGCACCTGCACTCTTGCAGCATTAGTAGGTGCGGGTGGCTTCGGCGACCGCATAGTGGCTGGGCTTGCCGTGAATGATCAAGCCTTAATGCTTGCTGGTGCCATACCGGCTGCCATTCTAGCCCTACTCGCACAAGTCGTCCTGACTCCCAAACGTAAAGCTATAAATAAGTAGTGATTGATTACCTTATTTTTGCGTTAGCAAGAAAAAATTGGCTTAATCATCTAACATCAATATAAATTCATCCTCTCTACTAATTAACTATGAGTTATCAACTGGTCTGGTTTAAGCGTGATTTGCGCTGTGAGGACCATGCTGCTCTTGTCGAGGCCGCAAAGTTAGGTCCCATTCGCTGCGTTTATGTGCTTGAGCCAACACTTTGGACGCAGCCAGATGTGGCTCTCCAGCATTTTGAGTTCATTCGAGAGTGTCTTCAAGATCTAGATGCCCAATTGCGACTACGTGGCGGCACTTTGGAGGTTCATGAAGGTGAAGTGACTGAAGTACTGAGTAAAATTTGGCAAGCCATCCCTTTTCAAGGTTTGTATTCACATCAAGAAACTGGCAATGGATTTACGTATTCCAGAGATCAAGGGGTTGGTAAATGGTGTCAGTCTCGTGGCATTCATTGGGGTCAATATGCCCAGTTTGGAGTTACTAGAGGTCTAAAAAATCGAAATGAATGGCAGGCTAACTGGCAAGCGCACATGGAAGCGCCTTTATATGAGCTGCCACCCATTCAATTTTGGAAAGCCCCGCTTTCCAGCGCGCCAGTGGCGAATCCTAGCACTCATTATCTGACGCCGTCTACTATGCAGGCACCTGCGTACCTGAGACATAATCCGCCATTAAGACAACGCGGCGGGAGATCAGTTGCACTTAGAACTCTTAATAGTTTTTTAAAACAGCGAAGTATGCGTTACCGAGGCGGGATTTCATCTCCACTATCAGCCCCAGATGCATGCTCTCGATTATCCGTGTATCTAACTTATGGGTGTCTTAGCATCAGAGAAGTAGTGCAAGCGACCAATGAAGAGCTGCTTCAAATGTCGCCAGACGCAAGTAGAAGAAAGTCAGGTTTAACTGCCTTCATGAGTCGCTTATATTGGCATTGTCATTTTATTCAAAAGCTCGAAAGCGAGCCTGAAATCGAATGGCGAAATATGCACCGTGGATATGATGCATTACGCGAGAATGAATTTAATAAAGACCACTTCAATGCCCTGAAGGAAGGTAAATCAGGGTGGCCCATGGTAGATGCCTGCGTCATGATGCTACGTGAAACGGGATGGCTGAATTTTAGAATGCGTGCGATGCTAGTCTCAGTTGCGGCCTACCCACTTTGGTTGCACTGGAAACCCGTAGGAGATTGGTTAGCTACCCAATTTTTGGACTATGAACCGGGAATCCATTGGAGTCAATTACAAATGCAATCGGGCACGACAGGAATCAACTTAACACGCGTTTACAACCCGATCAAGCAAGCGCAAG
The DNA here is from genome assembly GCF_018882015.1 of Polynucleobacter sp. JS-Fieb-80-E5. Lineage (NCBI taxonomy): Bacteria > Pseudomonadati > Pseudomonadota > Betaproteobacteria > Burkholderiales > Burkholderiaceae > Polynucleobacter > Polynucleobacter sp. JS-Fieb-80-E5. The sequence goes on from NZ_JACVPH010000001.1 coordinate 595,033, forward strand.
ACCATGATCAAAAGGGCTTTTTTGTTAGAAAATGGCTTCCCTATATGCGCAAAGTACCTGATATGTGGCTTTTTGAACCCTGGAATATGCCTCAAGAAGTGCAAAACAATATTGGTATTGAGATTGATACAGACATCCCCCAACCATTAGTAGATATTGCTGTGGCTACAAAGCTATCTAAAGATCGCTTGCATGCTAGACGCAACCTATCGGAGGTTCGGGCTGGTAAAAAATTAGTTGTCGATAAACATGCCTCTCGGGCAAGCAGGGTCGTACGTAAAAAACCTATAATTAAAACTACCGAGGCAAGCCCGCAGCTAACCCTTGAGTTTTAGCCAATGTCGTCTGATACATCCAACCCAAGGGATGTGAAGCAAGTATTTATTTCGGTGGCCTATGCATTGCACAGATTTTATTGCCGGCAGGATCTCTAAGCCAAGCAATATAAACAGTACCGGCCACGCCCTCTCGATAACCTGGATCCCCCTCGCAGGAAGTTCCTCCATGAGCAACACCGATGGCATGGAATGCATCTACATCAGCGATTGATTTGGCACTAAAACCGATTGTGCCGCCATTAGCATGAGTGGCCTCATTACCATCGATAGGCTTAGTAATAGCAAATACTCCACCAGGACCACGATAAAAGTATTTGTCATGACTAAAGCTTCCAGCCTTCACACCCAGGGCTCCTAGAGCGGCATCATAGAAGCCCCTTGAAACTTCTAAATCATTTGCGCCCAACATAATATGACTAAACATAATTCTTCCTATTAGGTTAATTAAATACAGAAATGTTACTCAAAGCTCTATCAGCTCTTCAGATGCATTGATAGGTGCACGCATGAGCGTATTACGAATGAATTGTTTTTCATAATGTCGATTACGCCTTGATTTCTTGGCTAATGAGCGTTGACCCCTGCGCTTATCAGTAACAATATTACTTAATTGACTGAGATCATCTAAATCTCGTATCTGACTTGGCGAATTTCGGAGAGGCATCGCTAACGGCTTCTGCTTTAGTAGTATTGGCATTAAGCTTGGTATAAGCGTTAATTAAATGAATTAACTCATATAAATGGATTTTATGCTCGCCGTGCCAGATTTTTAAAGCCTAAATTGTCGGAAAGACTAAAAAATAAGGTATTTAGGGCTGTATTGAGGATGGGGTCACTGACTCAGCACATTCTCCTATCAACACCTAAAATGTCTAATGAACTTTTTTTATATAAGCGCCTTGCTCCTAACCTTGGTAACCTCCTCGGTACAAGCGGCAGAAATTTATATTACTGACCCTGATCACACCTTTGTTAGCTTTAGCTACAAACATTTAGCTTACTCGATTCAAACTAGTCGTTTTGATAAGGTGAATGGAACTATTACACTCAATGATCAAATGGATGGCGGCACTATAGATATTGACATTGAGACTGGCTCAATTAGCACAGGCTCCGATACCTTTAATAAGTTACTTAGAAGTGAAGATTACTTTAATTCTGAAAAATTTCCCGTAGCCAAATTCATCTCCGATAACGTTGTATTTAATGATCAGGTCATTACGTCACTCTCAGGCGAGCTCACCATCAAAGGCATTACTAAGCCCGTTAATGTGGAAGTGACTAACTTTTCTTGCAGTCGTAACTTGATTACTTTGAAATATATGTGTGGCGCTAACGCAAGCGCGAAGTTGAGTCGCTCAGAGTTTAATCTAGGAAAATATGTGCCATTTGTTGGCGATGAGATCAGCTTAAATATAGTGATTGAAGCGTCAAGAGAATAGCCTTAATTACACTGGTATTGCCAATAGAGTCTGCAAGCAATAAGGTTTCATTTGAGCGCCAAACCTAACGGAACCATATAAAAATAAAGCCCTCACCATTTCTGATGAGGGCTTTAATCAGCCTAATAGGGCCTGGGCTTAGGCTGAATTTCTCATGCCGTTCAAACCCGCTCAGAAAATATCAGCTTAAAAATGGTTTTCAATCAACATTTCTGACTTAGGGATAAATCCAGGCTTAGGCCATGCTGGTTTAATGCCCTTACCAACGACCAACATTGCAGCAATGGCATAGTCTTTAGGCAAATGAATCAATTCGGCGACCTTATCAAAATCAAAGCCAACCATTGGGCAAGAGTCATAACCCATCGCTTTGGCTGAGAGCATCATCGTTTGCAGCATGATGCCAGCTGAACGCATTGCTTCATCTCTTTGTAATTGCTCTTTTCCAGCATAAAAAGGATGAATCCAAGGAACTAAGATATCTTGAGCTTCTTTGGGTGCATTTACCCAATATCGGGCAGGATCTTTTTCCCAAGCCTTGATATCCACAGTTACTACAAATAATAGAGATCCATCAGTAACTTGAGCCTGATCATGAGCAGCTTCTCGTAATTTTGCCCTTAAAGCCTTGTCTGTAACATTCACCAAACGCCAATGTTGGATATTGAATGAGGATGGCGCCTGCATGGCAAGGTCAAGCAACTGCTCTGTCTCTTGCTTAGTAAATTCATGACTTGGGTCAAAATACTTAACGGCCCTACGTTCGCGGATTGCATCAAATGTATTCATTAACTTCCTCAGTGAGATTCAAGCTCTGATAATACGGCAATATTCAAAAGACAAAACCCTCACCATTGCTGATGAGGGCTTGCTTTTCTGGTGGGCCCACCAGGACTTGAACCTGGGACCAAAGGATTCCGGTTTGTGTAATTTTCATTACTCCCTGGACTATGCCTTCATCATATTGATTGCTCAACTTAGATGGGTGCCGTCTAGTCTCTACACCTTCAACAGCACTTTCACGCTGAAGCTTGGCTCGGCGTTAGCTTGTGCAGCTTTTGGCTGCATTTAGCTTTCTCCGAATTTGACACCATCCCTTATGCAGTTTCCACGCATAAGGCACAACTTTCGCTATGAGTCCTCTGCTCTAACCAACTGAGCTATGGGCCCTAAAACTTTACTTTTACTACACACCTTTTGAGGGGTGCCTTCTACTACAAAACCACATGAAAACCGCATTTACTACACACCTCGGTTTTTGCTCCGGTGTGTAAGCGGTGTGTAAGCAATTTTATATGTCTAAACCACCACTAACCGCTTGAATCTATTGAGGTCTTTGTTACAAGACCCCTAGGGCTTCTTTCTTATGAGAGCAGAAGCCCATAATAGAGCCATATAAACAGGGGGTCTGCGGGTGGTCAGTGTCGGTGTGTAAGCAAATGTGTAAGCAAATTCATGGATTTAAAGGAAGTGATCTCTCGCTCTTTGGTTTTCATAACCAAAGGATATTTGGAACAACCATCTAACACTTCGTTGCTCCAAAGACTTTTTAATGAAATTAAAGATTACTTAAAGTAAAGCTTAACCAGTTCAAATTTCGCCCTATCTGCCAATAATACGAAAGTCACCCTTGAATGGCTTTTGCTTTTGGCTTTCATAGTTTCACTTTATCCAATCATCTCTTAATTTAACCGTCTGACTTTGTATGCTATCAGACAATCTAAAGGAAATAATTGCAGTAAATTGGAATAAGACCACTCTTATCTAAAATCGAAAAAATGCCACTCAAGAAATCAAGCAGTCCAGAAGCATTTAAAGAAAACATCAAAACTGAAATCAAAGCTGGTAAGCCCGTTAAGCAAGCTGTTGCAATTGCCTATTCTGAAGCCAGAGCAGCTAAGAAGACAGTAAAAAGCCATAAAACTTAAACAACTTAACCTCAGGAGCGCTTAATGATTCATCAAGACCCAAGTCATTCACATCCACCAGATCAAAATCATGCACAATATCAAAGTGCAGCCCAGCATTTTCATGGAAAAGCAGCCAATCATCACGAGCAAGCCATGAAGAGTCATCTTGAAGCTGCTAGGATGCGAGATTTAGATAATCACGAGGCTTCTGCTACTCATGCACTTGTAGCACATGTCCATGCACTTGTAGCACATGTCCATGCACTTAAGGCATTACAGAATAGTGAAGATGCTATTAATGAGCATGCCAATATTCAATCAGCAGTTCAGAGGCCATAGCTATTAGGCCAGCGTGTAAAAGAACGACGCTATTGCTTGCTGATTAATGCTCTTTAATTGACAGTCCTTGATATGGTTGATCACTGTTCATCTAAATCTAGGCTTGAGGGGAAGCCTGCGATATCTAGGGCGTGGATTAAATCATCTGATTTATTTACAGTTCGGGTAACTTCAACACGACCTGACTGAATATCTACATGAATACTTTTGACTCCCTGAAAATCTTGAAGAGCTTGAGTTACCACCTTGATGCATGCCTGACTCTCCATATCTTGCACGCTTAAGTGAATTTCAGTCATTTTTTGAAGATCTTTGCACAATAGGTAATAAAGCCTCAAATGGCTTTAATAATCTTTCGAGCTCCATTGTAATTTCTTGCCATAGGAGACTATGATGAGGTTGATCAGATTCTTTTATAGGCGTCTTCTCTAAATTAGCCTTGGCGAACTTGATTAAGGTTACTAGAGATTCTCGAGCAGCTCTAATAGGGATTAACTGAGTCTTTATATCCATCTCTGGATGAGTAAGTATTAATTTTTCAGACTGATGAAAAAATTCATCGATATGCTTTAGACGGGCTTCATAGAGCAAAATATTTTGATTTATCATTTCATATTCATGAGTCATTTTAATCTTCATCTTATTGACTAACGTTGCCTGTCATCATTGCTAATTGAGTCATGCCTTAACTAATCCAAGAAACTATCCTTGGATCATTGCGAAGTGACTGGGGAGGATTCCCATTTGGAAAGCCAACAATAATTGGGCAAATTGCACGGATGTGCTCTGCAATGCCAAGCAATTCTTTCAAGTATGGCAAATTAAGAGCCTCTACTGCAGAGCCAATTACACAAGTACCGAGACCCATTGAAGTAGCTGCCAGCATTAAATTTTCTGCTGCCAACCAACAATCTGCCTCTACATAATAGCCCTGCTGCTTTGACAGAATCACTATTAAGGTATCTGCGCCATAAAAAATATTGAAATTGGGATCTTTAAAGTCATGAGTAACATGATCACTAGTGCGGATACTTGTATTCATCGACTTGACGAATAAAGGCTTAGCAATATCAGAAAGTTCCTGTAGAACTTCTTGATCTTGAATGACTAAAAATTCACATGGCTCTTCATGGATCGCAGTTGGCGCTCTTACTGCACATTGCAATAAAACATTAATCGTCTCCTTATCGATATTTTTATACAAATAAGACCGAATAGAATGTCTTGCAAAAATTGTTTGAATAATTGACTGATTTTGGGTATCCATATCCTTATTTTTGTTCTTTTAAATAATCAAAAAAGTTAATCTATTCACCACCCTAAAGAATTGGCCAGATAAAACTGTGCGCTAGCCAACATAACTCTTCATAAAGCAGGCTGGACAGTCAGAGAACTGTACATGTTCATTACCTCCAATTAATATTCATTTTTTTATGCTGGCCATTTGTCACGTAAAAATTATTCAATAATTTTTGAGTCCCGTATGTGGATTCAGATGAATATTTACCAGGTTTTAAGTCGACCAAGATAAATGGGCCATCAACCTGATGGGAGAGCAATTGAACGCCGTTAGCATCTTTAAGCACCAATAAAACATTCGATACCCATTCAGACTTATTACCATTTGTCTGGGAAAATTCGAGGAATAGTGGCCAGCGCTTCGCCTCCATTTTGATAGCATCAGACTCACTCTGTCCAACACCACCTTCTATAAAGCGAGTTTCATTTGACATTTGTAATGGGGGTAATTGAGCGGCTGATAGTAATGGAATCAGACCCAAATACAGAAAAGCAATATATTTTTTCATTTCTAGCCTTCTATTTAGATGAAAACAACACCTATTAGACTAACAAGTCAGAAACTGTTTGTATGTCTGCTGCAAGACAAAGCCAAGGTTAATTAGACTCACACGCCATAATCAACATCCAGCCCACCCCTTCACTGACAGACTTTTGCACCTAATGGCATTGCCAGGAGAAATGTGTAGTAATTGCCTACACACTTTTTAGCATGCCCAGCGTTACTTAAAGTAACGCTCAAATGACCAAATCTCACCTTTTGTCTCAAAAGCTAGCTTTTTGTGACGTTTAGATTAACTTTAGGTTCTCTGGTTATGAGAGCAGAAGCCCAAGATAGACCCATATAAACAGGGGGTCTGCGGATGGTCAGTATCGGTGTGCAAGCAAATGTGTGAGCAATTTCGTGGATTTAAAGGAACTGATCTCTCACTCTTTGGTTTTCAAAACTAAAGGATATTTGGAGCAACCATTTAGCACTTTGTTGCTGCAAATAGTTTTTTCTTGAAATTGGTAGGCGTTACTTTAAGTAACACTAGTTTAATAACCCCTTTTCCTGAATAAACTCAATAATTCCTATTAGCCCATCACCAGACTTCACGCTACCCATAATGAAGGGTCTATCACCGCGCATCTTTTTAGCGTCTAATTCCATAATAGGTAAAGATGCTCCTACATAAGGGGCAAGATCAGTCTTATTAATCACCAATAGATCTGAGCGTGTAATTCCTGGGCCACCCTTACGAGGAATCTTCTCGCCCCCAGCAACATCGATCACATAAATCGTTAGATCGGAAAGTTCGGGGCTAAAGGTTGCGGCTAAGTTATCCCCACCTGATTCAATGAAAATAATATCTACATCAGGAAACTGTTTTTGCATCCGATCAACTGCCTCCAAATTAATGGAAGCGTCTTCGCGAATAGCGGTATGGGGGCAACCCCCTGTCTCTACACCCATAATTCTCTCGGGATCTAGAGCGCCAGCAACAGTAAGAAGGCGTTGATCTTCTTTGGTGTATATGTCATTAGTAATGACTACCAAGTCATACTGGTTGCGCATTGCTTTGCAAAGCATCTCAAGCAAAGTTGTCTTGCCTGATCCGACAGGACCACCAATGCCAACTCGTAACGGGGGATTCTTTTTAGTTCTCATCATTTGATTTTATTTACGAACGGAATAATCGGGAGTACTGAGTCTCATGTCTTGAAGATAGGATAGCCATCATCGGTGAAAAATTATCAATCATCGATAAACCGGATTTAGCTCGATGTTGGGCTTCTTCAACCATTTCAGGAACAAGCAAGCGGATCTTTGTCAGCGCCTGTTGCCCTGCCACTTGACCTAGCGGTATAGCTTTGAGCGAAGCTGCTACTTGGTTTTCTACCCATGAGAATGCATAAGCTGCAAGTCCATTCTTTGACTGTATTTTTAGATGAAAACAGGCGTAGCTATGGGCCGTCAACAATGACAAAGGTTTGATTTCAGACAATTGGGTGAGGCTTTCGCTACCCCAATCCAAAGACTGAGCAATTTGCAATAAAGACCACCCCATCTGCTCAGTTTCCGATCTAAGTTCTGAGGTTTCGCGACTTGCTAAGAAATAGTCGTTCAGACTTTGGACTGAATCAATATCCTCTTTTATCCAAGCCTCGTAACTGAGAAGCCAAAGTGGGGCTTCAGATCTAGCAAACACACCTAGAAATACATCCTTTATCCATGCCTCTGCAGTTGGAGCATCCTTTACCAAACCTGAATCAATAGCAGCCTCTAAACCTTGAGAATAGCTATATCCACCAATAGGTAAGGCGGGCGAAGCTAACTGCATTAATGCAGTGATTTCATTTAGATCAATGCTCATGAGGATGATCGTGATCGCCATGATGATGGTGAGAGCAGCCGGGTCCGTGAACATGTGGCTTCTCATGCTCGGCATATACCTTTTGCGCTAGTGCATAGTCACTATCAAATGTCTCTGCATGACTATGGCGATGCCCACCTCCATACGCACCTGTTTCAGGCTCAAAAGGGGCAGATTCATATTTGGACTCTAGACCCAATTGATGAATCATCCCCTCAAGTACTGAGTCGGGTTCAATTCTTAAAAAACCTTGGCCCACTTGGACAGGGATATGTCGATTTCCTAAGTGGTAAGCAGCTCTCATCAACTGATGAACATCGCTAGAATTAATTGTTACCACTTCTTGATCTGCTGCAGAAATACGAATCATCGAACCATCATCCGCAATCAAAATATCATCGCTTACTAATACATTTCCTCTTGGCAAGAAAAAGTGCGCCTCGCGACCATCAGAAAGTTTTTCTGAAAAGCGGCTTTTGTTACGCACCTCAAATGGCAACTTTAGTTCGAGCGCTCTAGCCAAGACTGCTTTGGCTAAGCCTTGTCCTTTGGGGATAATCTTCTCAATTCGGATAGGTTCTAACATTGCTTTCCCTAGAACAAGAAATAACGTTGGGCCATTGGCAATACCTTGGCAGGCTCACAGGTCAACAATTCACCATTAGCGATCACTTGATAGGTCTCTGGATCAACAGTGATATTGGGTTGCCAATCATTATGAATCATGTCTGCTTTAGTAATAGACCGACAATTCTTTACCGCTTCAACTTGTTTCTCCAAACCATAAGTATCGCGAATATTGGCTTTCATCGCCGATTGCGAAATAAAGGTTAAAGAACTGTGGCGAATTCCTTGTCCAATGCCTGCAAACATATTGCGGTAATGAACAGGTTGAGGTGTTGGAATAGATGCATTAGGATCACCCATCGCCGCAGCCGCAATAGAGCCGCCCTTCAATATCAATGAAGGCTTCACTCCAAAGAAAGCCGGCTTCCAAAATACTAAATCTGCATACTTACCTACCTCAACAGAGCCCACAACATGTGAAATCCCATGGGTAATCGCAGGATTGATGGTGTACTTAGAGATATAACGCTTTACGCGGAAATTATCGTTCCGATTAGTATCGCCAGGCAATAAACCACGCTGTGCCTTCATCTTATCAGCAGTTTGCCAGGTCCGAATAATGACCTCGCCAACGCGCCCCATTGCCTGAGAGTCAGATGAGAGCATCGAAAACGCGCCAAGATCATGCAAGATATCTTCTGCGGCAATCGTTTCGCGACGAATACGAGACTCTGCAAATGCAATATCTTCAGCAATAGATGCATCAAGATGGTGACATACCATTAACATGTCCAAATGCTCATCCAGAGTATTCACAGTAAACGGTCGCGTAGGATTGGTTGAGGATGGCAATACATTTGACTCACCGCAGGCACGAATAATGTCTGGAGCATGACCGCCGCCAGCACCTTCAGTGTGATAGGTGTGAATCGTTCGGCCTTTGAATGCAGCCAAGGTAGTCTCTACAAACCCAGATTCATTCAAAGTATCAGTATGAATGGCGACCTGAGTATCTGTCTCATCCGCCACGCCTAAACAACAATCAATCGCAGCAGGAGTAGTTCCCCAGTCTTCGTGCAATTTCAAACCGATCGCACCTGCATCCACTTGCTCTCGCAAGCCAGCTGGCAAACTAGCATTGCCTTTACCCAATAATCCAATATTCATGGGGTAGGCATCAATCGACTGCAACATTCTTTGGATATGCCAAGGCCCAGGAGTACAAGTAGTCGCAAAAGTTCCAGTTGCAGGACCCGTACCGCCACCAATCATCGTGGTCACACCAGACATCAAAGCTTCTTCAATTTGCTGTGGGCAAATAAAGTGGATATGGGTATCTATTCCACCTGCAGTGACAATCATTCCTTCGCCAGCAATAATCTCTGTTCCAGGGCCAATGACTGAAGTAATACCAGGTTGAATATCAGGATTGCCTGCTTTACCAATATTGGAAATACGACCATTTTTAATAGAGATATCAGCCTTGACAATTCCCCAGTGATCAATGATTACTGCATTAGTGATGACAGTATCAGCGCAATCTTTTGACTCTCGCTGACTCTGCCCCATGCCATCACGAATGACTTTGCCACCGCCAAACTTCACCTCTTCACCATAGATCGTGAAGTCTTTCTCGACCTCAATCATGAGGCCAGTATCTGCCAGCCGCAAGCGATCACCCACGGTAGGACCAAACATCTCAGCATAGGCTTGACGACCAATCTTAGCCATTACACGTCTCCCATCACACGACCAGCAAAGCCATAAATTCTCTTATCGCCAGCTACCTCAACCAGTTCGACGGTGCGCTTTTGTCCAGGCTCAAAACGAACAGCAGTACCTGCAACGATATTTAATCGCATCCCCTTCGTCTTTTCGCGATCAAACAATAGAGCATCGTTCACTTCAAAGAAGTGGAAGTGTGAGCCGACCTGAATGGGGCGATCGCCACTATTAGAAACTTCAAGCGAAAGTGTTTGACGACCTACATTAAACTCAATATCACCAGGCTCAACAAACATTTGTCCCGGTATAAATCGCTGACCATTTGAATTGACAGAAGAGCTCATACAGAAGCTCCACTAATAATGGTAAGAGTAAGTTGCCCTATCAACAGAAGGCCGTAGACCAAACTAGAGAAGCCGGCAATCTTAGCAAAGATGGATGTTTTTTCTTTTAGCGCCTTAACCAACAGCGCACCAGATAAATGCAAAATACCTGTTGCTAATAGCAGACCTGCCAAATCTTGCGCAACCAACGTGAATCCAAAGGACGCACTTGAAAATAACTCTGCATGAGCAAAGCCATGAAACATGCCAAAAGCCCCAATTAGCGAAAGAATCGCCTTAGGGGAATATTGGTTTTTAACCAACAGCAATATGCCAATGGCAATCACTGATGCAGCAATCCCGAATTCAAAAAAATTCAAGGAAAAACCGATTAGTCCAATCAGCACCCCAAGGTACATTCCCAATATGAAGATGCATGGACCAAGCCAGATCCTCTTCAATACAAAAGCGCTCCAAAATCCAACAAGCACAATCACCAGCAGATGATCCAGGCCGCTAAAAGGATGTAATAAGCCAGACATAAAACTCACTGAAACATCATGTCCTGCATGGGCAGAGGCGACTCCTGAGAAGAGGGCCCCAATTAATGCAACTGAAGCTAACAACCTATTTTTCATATAAAAGTTCATCTGTGAAAACTCCTAAACAATTGGGTTATGAACAGTAACTAATTTTGTACCATCAGGGAAAGTGGCCTCCACCTGAATATCGGGAATCATTTCCGGAATACCTTCCATTACATCACCGCGACTTAGTATCGTTTGACCTTCGTGCATCAGTTGCGCAACCGTCCTGCCATCACGAGCACCCTCCATAATCGCAGCACTAATCAAAGCAACTGATTCTGGATAGTTCAACTTCAGACCTCTAGCCTTTCTTCGCTCCGCTAGCAGTGCTGCTGTGAATATTAGAAGTTTATCTTTTTCGCGTGGAGTTAATTCCATATCTCACCTCTGTAAAAATTCTAAGAAGCCCAAAGCCGTAATGGCTGAGCTGGCACACCATGAACCATTGGTCGCAATTTGGTCCATACATCAATCATAAAGTTTCTAGCAATCTCAATATCATTGGAAACTGCCCGAACTAATAAGACGCCTTGCGGCATCAATGTCACACCTGCCCGCAATGAATCAGTCCACGGCATCATGTCGGCAAATATATCAACCAAAGCATTTGAACAGCTAGGCCCTACGGCCCATAAAGTGACGCAAACAGGCCACGACCCCAGTTGAGGCAAAGATCTAGAATAAATATCTTCTGCATCTATATTCCCATTCTCAATCCAAATTAGCTTTCCATCTCGCCTAATTTCATTAAGTATATGAATGCGGCCTTTAGACCACTCTTCACCAGAGGCATGGCGACCCAACATCATGGCATCCCAAGCAATAAATGAGGAACTTGATGCTAAATCCAATTTGGTTAAAAGGTTAGAATCTGCACCTTTGAAAAAAAGATTCTCTTGAGGCAGCCAATCCAATTTCGCACCCTCACCTAACTCAAATTGAATAGCCTGGGTAGCGGGATTCTTGAAAGACTTGTACCACTTTGTTGCACTCGGCGTTGATAAAACCACATGAGCGTCTTTGGCAACAGAAACTTGGATATCTAAAGTATCGCCACCAGCTATGCCTGCTGGCGGATGAATGATTACCGTATGACAAATATCGTCGCCTTCCGGATATAGGGCTTTTTGAACACGAAGTGGGCCTTCGTGAAGACTACTTTTTAGGATGGTCCCAATTGGAGTGCGCTCATATAAAAGATTTAGCTTTGCCAACCAACTAGGACTTAGAGACCTAATTAGATGCTTCACTGCGCTGTCTGGAGCCAAAAACATATGGGTAAACTATCTAAGTGGATATCAGCATCCACTTTAAACCGAAATCATCTCCTGTACACCATTGAGGTCCATATCGGCGCCTTTTCCTTGGGCAACCACTTCGCCGCGACGCATCACAATATAGTGATCCGAGAGCTCTTTGGCAAAGTCGTAATACTGCTCCACTAACAAGACAGTAATGCCCATCTCATCCACCAACTTACGAAGGCAGCGCCCAATGTCCTGAATGATAGATGGCTGAATGCCCTCCGTGGGTTCGTCCAAAATAATCAAGTCTGGCTGCGACATGAGCGCACGCCCAATTGCTAACTGCTGTTGCTGCCCTCCGGATAGATCTCCACCACGACGCCCCTTCATATCTAAAAGAATCGGAAATAATTCATAAATATATGAGGGGATATTTTTAGGACTAGAGAATTTTGCTGCCCCAATGAGTAAATTTTCTTCGACAGTAAGTCTTGGAAATATCTCTCGGCCTTGGGGAACGTATGCAAAACCATTGTCGACTCTCGACCATGGAGGCAAATTAGCCAATTCTTTTCCATCCCAAGCAATCGAGCCTGTCTTCACCTTCACTACACCCATCAGGGATTTAAGCAAAGTTGTTTTGCCAACGCCATTGCGGCCAAGGAGGCTAGTAAGCCGCCCATTAGGCACTTCAAAATTCATATTACGCAAAATATGGCTACCGCCATAGTATTGATTGAGGTCTTTGACGATCAACATAATTAACGTCCTAAATACGATTCAATAACACGCTCATCGCGCTTAACTTCATCTAGGGTGCCTTCAGCCAATACCGAACCCTCAGCCAACACGGTGACCTTGCCCTCATCGCCCGCCAATGCAGCAACAAATTCCATGTCATGCTCAACCACGACCATAGAACATTGGCCACGCAAAGAATTGAGCAGTTCAGCCAGGCGCATGGTTTCTTCGTCTGTCATACCTGCTACTGGCTCATCGAGCAATAGGAGTTTTGGTTGTTGCATTAACAACATGCCAATCTCTAGACGTTGCTTTTGACCATGAGATAGAAGGCCGGCTTCACGATAGGCTTCCGACTCAAGCTGAGTAAGTGCAAGCACAGCCTCCATTAAACGGCGCCCCTCTAAATCCACCTTAGCGACTAGTGAGTGATGCCATGACTTATCTCCCGCCATAGCCAGCTCAAGATTTTCCCAAACAGGATGTTGTTCAAACACGGTAGGCTTTTGAAACTTACGCCCAATACCAATCTGAGCAATCTGCGGTTCGTTCATTGTCATGAGATCAATGGTTGATCCTAAATACACAGAACCCTCAATGCCAGCAATGTTCGAACGGGTTTTACCAGTGATCACATCCATCAATGTTGTTTTGCCTGCACCATTAGGACCGATCACGCAACGCAACTCACCCACATCAATCGTCAACGACAATTTATTAATGGCCTGGAAGCCATCAAAATTGACCGACAAATCTTCAACATACAGAATGCCCGTATGAATGGTATCAATCCCTTTTTCTAAAAAGCGCCCGCTCATTCCGAACCGCCTTTCTTATGAAAGAACTGGTGATATATCCCTAATAAGCCGTTAGGCAAGAACAAAGTAACCAGAACAAACATGAGGCCCAAAAAGAACAACCAATATTCTGCAAAGTTGGCGGTAAAAAAGCTTTTAGCGCCGCTGACTGCAAAGGCTCCAATGATTGGTCCGAGCAAAGTTCCCCGGCCACCAACTGCAACCCAAATAGCCATTTCAATAGAGTTGGTTGGAGACATCTCGCCTGGGTTGATGATGCCAACCTGAGGTACAAACAAGGCTCCCGCAATGGCGCACAAGATAGCCGACACCACCCAAACAAAAAGCTTAAATCCTAATGGGTTGTAACCACAGAACATAAGGCGTGACTCAGCATCGCGAACTGCTGTAATAACTCTACCCATCTTAGAAGTGATTAGGGCTCGACAAAGAATAAAGCTACCTAACAAAACCAGGAAAGTAATAATAAAGAGTGTGACACGTGTGCTCGGGGCACTAATGGAGTAACCCAAAATTCTCTTGAAGTCAGTGAACCCATTATTTCCACCAAAGCCCGTTTCATTTCTGAAGAACAAAAGCATGGCAGCGTATGTGAGGGCTTGTGTAATGATGGAGAAATACACTCCTTTAATCCTGGATCGAAAAGTAAAGTATCCGAATATCCAAGAAATAATACCAGGCACCAAAATTAACATCATGAGCATCCACCAAAAATGCTCGCTACCTTTCCAGAACCAAGGCAAATCTTTCCAGTCTAAGAAAACCATGAAGTCGGGTAATTCACTTTTGTAAACACCGTCAGTACCGATCTGACGCATGAGATACATGCCCATGATGTACCCACCGATGGCGAAGAATAAGCCATGGCCCAGACTCAAGATTCCGCAGTAGCCCCAAACTAAGTCGAGCGCTAATGCCGCTATCGCAAAGCACATGATCTTGCCAATTAAAGTCAGCGCATAAGCTGACATATAAAACATGCTGGTATCGGGAACCAACAATGAGAAGATTGGCACACCAATCAATACGCACAACGTAAGCGCAGCCAATGCAATATAGGATCGCTTGCTCAGAATGGATTCACGCTCTGGCACCAAAAGACTAAAGCTGGATGAAGGGGCAAGTTTTCTAATATCCATACTAATCAACGCTCCTGCCTTTTAATGCGAAGAGGCCTTGAGGACGTCTCTGGATGAAGATGATGATGAACACTAAGATAGCAATCTTGGCCAATACAGCGCCGATAAAGGGTTCTAGTAGCTTGCTCGTGATGCCAAGTCCAAATGCGCCATATATTGTGCCGGCAAGTTGACCGACACCACCAAGCACTACCACCATGAATGAATCGACGATATAGCTTTGACCTAGATCAGGTCCAACGTTACCGATTTGTGAAAGTGCAACCCCACCTAATCCAGCAATGCCTGCCCCAAAGGCAAAAGCATACATATCTACGCGAACTGTTTTAACACCAACACAGGCCGCCATTGTCCGATTTTGAGTGACCGCTCTAACGAAAAGCCCAAGCCGAGTTTTGTTAAGCACTAGCCAGGTAACGGCGACCACTGCAATCGCAAATCCAAAAATAATGATGCGGTTATATGGCACCACTAAATTTGGCAGTACCTGCAAAGCGCCTGACATCCATGTCGGGTTAGCAACTTCTACGTTTTGAGCACCAAAAATAGTTCTAGTCATTTGGATCATTAGCAAACTAACGCCAAATGTTGCCAACAAAGTTTCTAGTGGGCGGCCATATAAAAACTTAATGACCGTTCTTTCGATTAAGATGCCGACCAAAGCGGCCGCAAGAAAGGCTACAGGTAGTGCAAATAGCAAATACCAATCCAGGTAGCCTGGGGCATATTGCCTAAAGAAGCCCTGAACAACATAGGTTGCATAAGCACCCACCATCAAGAACTCACCATGGGCCATATTAATGACGCCAATCAAACCATACGTAATCGCTAGGCCCAATGCACACAGCAAAAGGATGCTGCCGTAACTAAAGCCGGCAATGACATTACCTAAAATCTCGCCACTAAACTCAGATTTCTTAATTTTAGCTAGAGCCTTCTCGGCAGCTTCCTGAACTGGACCGCCCTCTTTAGCTAGCGGAGCCAATAAAGCAGCGACTTGAGGGTCACCACTATCACCCAATAAGGCAATAGCTTTCAATTTTGATTCTTGATTATCTGATTGCAACGCCAATAGCGCCCAAAGCTTTTCTACTTTTGGCTTTAGCACTGGATCGTTTTCAGTTGAAAGTAATTTTTCAACCACTGGAAAAGTATCGGGCTCAGGATCCTTAATCAAAGCATCAACAGCTTTGGTACGAATCTGTGAATCTGTGGATGCAAGCTGCAAGCCCAGCAAAGCATTATCAACCTTGCCACGCAATTGGTTGTTCAAAATTACGTCTTGTAATTCGTCAGATTTTACGGAAACCGTTTGCCCTGTAAGCACATCAACATAATGATCGCCTTTTTGGACAACCGCACCCTGAGGTGATAGAAACAGCACCTCTGCACTCAATGCTTGAAGAATTTCTATAGCTTCAGGACTATCTTCTTTAGATAAGACTTGAACTACTTTTACTTTTGCATCAAAGTTTTCACCGAATAATGGCTTTAAATCTGTGACTGTAATCTTTGCAAAAACAACCCCACAACTCAGAAGACAAATCGCCGAAAGGAGTGGTTTTAGAAAAAAGGAGGATCTCATTAAGATTTTTGAAAACCCTCCCCCACTTGAGGGAGGGGATTTCTATTAAAAATTACTGTACTGAATCAGGCTTGCCTGCATTGCCATCAATGTATGGGCTCCAAGGTTTAGCTGGGATTGCTGTTGGAGTTTTGTAGATCACATTGAACTGGCCATCTGCTTTGATCTCGCCAATCATGACTGGCTTAGACAAATGGTGGTTCGCACCCATTACTTCAAGATAACCACTTGGAGTATTCAGTTTTTGACCAATCATTGCTTTACGAACAGCGTCAACATCAGTTGTGCCTGCTTTTTCAACTGCCGCCTTCCACATCAAGATGCCGGTTCGACTGGCTTCCATTGGATCGTCTGTCAAAGGCTTGCTGGCGCCAGGCAACTTCTTCTCTACAGAATAAGCAGCCCATTGTTTTTTCCACTCGTCATTCACTGGATTCTTAACTGACATGAAGTAGTTCCATGCGGCTAACTGACCTACCAATGGCTTGGTATCTACCCCGCGTAACTCTTCTTCGCCAACGGAGAATGCAACTACAGGAACATCTTTTGCTTTCAAGCCTGCGTTACCCAGCTCTTTGTAGAAAGGAACATTCGAGTCACCATTGATAGTGGATACAACTGCTGTCTTGCCACCTTGAGAGAACTTCTTAATATTGGCAACAATAGTTTGATAGTCAGAGTGACCAAATGGGGTGTATGTTTCTTGAATATCATCATCCTTCACGCCTTTAGACTTTAAGAATGCGCGCAAGATCTTGTTAGTTGTACGTGGATATACATAATCAGTGCCCAAGAGAACCCAACGCTTAGCGCCGCCGCCCTCTTTACTCATCAAATACTCAACTGCTGGAATTGCTTGTTGATTAGGGGCTGCACCGGTGTAGAACACGTTCCGAGACATTTCTTCGCCCTCGTATTGCACTGGATAGAACAGCAAACCATTCAACTCTTCAAATACTGGCAATACCGACTTACGCGATACAGAAGTCCAGCAACCAAATACAACAGCCACCTTATCTTTGGTTAGCATTTGGCGGGCTTTCTCGGCAAATAAAGGCCAGTTAGAAGCTGGGTCAACAACTACCGGCTCTAATTTACGACCTAAAACACCACCACTTTTGTTGATCTGATCAATAACCATCAAATCCATATCTTTCAGTGATGTTTCAGAAATAGCCATTGTTCCAGACAGTGAATGCAAGATACCCACCTTAATTGGCTCCTTACTTTGAGCCATTGCTAAATGACTTAAGCCTGTAAAACTTAAAGCCGCTGCTAAAGCTGACAACTTCAATATTGATCTACGTTTCATATCTCACCTCTTGAGTAAATTAATCATGTGGGCAGGAATACCTAATGCCTACAGTCATTAGAGAATGGTTCAAGTTGGTGCAAATTTAACAAATCCCCAAAAGAGAGCACATGCACCAGAAAAAGGCATAAAAATTAGGCAGATCGCACGATACGAGAATATTTGCTGCGGTTGCAAATGAAAAAGTCGGAATACCGCAGTCTAAAAGTAGTTCATTGCTCCAATGGCAGACCTATATGTTTATTGGGGTTGCCATGGAAGATGTGTGAGGATTGCTTACACACTTTGTTGCACAGAAAGAAAAACGACTTAGGAATTTCTCCCTAAGTCGTTGTGTACGACTCGACACATAGTTAACACTTTATACCGGACACATACTTTACAGTTTTTGGCATAGGAGGGACCTTACTATGCCGTGGAATGAAAGTACGAAGATGGATGAAAAGCTCAAGTTTGTATC